>CAJYUW010000029.1 GCA_913778205.1 uncultured Curtobacterium sp. | reverse complement strand
CCGCCCCAGGTGTGCGTGATCGGTGCGTCGGCGACGGCGGGGAAGAGGTCGACGAGGGCCTTCCGGAGGTGCTCGAACACCCGGGGCACCCGGTCGTACCCCGGGGTGATCGCGGATCCCCAGTGGTAGCGGGCGCCGCGGCCGCCGAACGCCAGGCGATCGTCGGCGGTCCGCTGCCCGTAGACGAGCAGGTGGCGGTAGTCCGAGAAGGTCTGGCCGTGCTCGAGCCCGACACGGTCCCACACCGCCGCGGGCAGCGGCGCCGTCGCGATCATGAGCGAGTACAGCGGCAGGATCCGCCGCTTCGTCTGGGCGAGCTGCGCGCCGTAGCCCTCGACGGCGCCCGCCGTCACGGTCCCGCGCGAGGTGACCACGCGGCCCCGGTCCCAGGACGAGGCGGGCGTGTGCTCCGCGATCCGGACGCCCCGCGCCTCCAGTGCGGCTGCCAGGCCACGCACGAGCGCTGCGGGCTGCACCCGCGCGCAGTCCGGGGTCCACGCGACGCCGGCCGATCCGGCCGCGTCGCCGGGGCGTGCGTCGCGGTACGTCATGTCGTCGCCCCACGCGGCCGATGAGGCGACCTCGTCGAGGGCCGCGCGCTCCTGCACGGCGGATCGCGCGTAGAGGACGGTGCCGCCCTTGACGTAGTCGCAGTCGATCTCGGCCTCGGCCGCTGCGCGTCCGACCTCGTCGACGGTGTCGCGCATCGCCCGACGGAGGGCGGCGGCCGCCTCGCGGCCGTGTTCGCGTGCGATCGCCTCGGCCGACCGCGGGAACAGCGCCGAGCACCAGCCGCCGTTGCGGCCGGACGCACCGAACCCGGCGATCTCCCGTTCCACGACGACGATCTGGAGGCGCGGGTCGGCCTGGTGCAGGTACCACGCCGTCCAGAGACCGGTCAGTCCGGCACCGACGATGCAGACGTCGGCGGTGGTGTCGCCGTCGAGCGGGGGCCGGGGCGTCAGGTCGTCGCGCCCGCTCGTGACGAGCGCGTCGAGCCAGAACGAGACGCCCCGGTACCCGCCCATGATCAGAGCTTCGTCCAGGCCTCGGTCAGGACGCTCCGCAGGATCGACGTCATCTCGCGGAACTCCGGCTGCCCGATCGTCAGCGGCGGTGCGAGCTGCACGACGGGGTCGCCACGGTCGTCGGCGCGGCAGTACAGCCCGGCGTCGAACAGCGCCTTGGACAGGAACCCGCGCAGCAGGCGCTCGGACTCGGCGTCGTCGAAGGTCGTCTTCGTCGCCTTGTCCTTCACGAGCTCGATGCCGTAGAAGTACCCGTCGCCGCGGACGTCCCCGACGATGGGCAGGTCGCGCAGGGTGTCGAGCTCGGCCTTGAACAGCGGGGCGTTCTGCTGGACGTTCTGCAGCAGTCCCTCTTCCTCGAAGATGTCGAGGTTCTCCATGGCGACGGCGGCTGACACCGGGTGCCCGCCGAACGTGTACCCGTGGTAGAAGGTCGTGTCACCCGTCGAGAACGGCTCGAAGAGCTTGTCGCTGATGATCGTCGCGCCGATGGGGGAGTAGCCCGAGGTCATCGCCTTGGCGCAGGTGATCATGTCCGGCACGAAGTCGTACGTGTCGCACGCGAACATCGTGCCGATCCGCCCGAACGCGCAGATGACCTCGTCGGAGACGAGCAGGACGTCGTACTCGTCGCAGATCTCGCGGACGCGCTGGAAGTACCCGGGCGGCGGCGTGAAGCAGCCGCCGGAGTTCTGGACCGGCTCGAGGAAGACCGCGGCGACGGTGTCCGGCCCCTCGAACTCGATCATCTCGCGGATGCGCTCGGCCGCCCAGAAGCCGAACTCCTCCTCCGAGCCGCCGGCGAAGCCCATCTCGTCCGCGCGGTAGTAGTTCGTGTTCGGGACACGGAAGCCGCCGGGCGTGAGCGGCTCGAACATCTGCTTCATCGCCGGGATGCCCGTGATCGCGAGGGCGCCCTGCGGGGTCCCGTGGTACGCGACGGCACGCGAGATCACCTTGTGCTTCATCGGCTTGCCGCGGAGCTTCCAGTAGTACTTCGCGAGCTTGAAGGCCGTCTCGACCGCCTCGCCGCCGCCGGTGGAGAAGAAGACCTTGTTGAGGTCGCCCGGGGCGTGGTCGGCCAGGCGGTCGGCGAGCTCGATCGCCGCCGGGTGCGCGTACGACCAGATCGGGAAGAACGAGAGGGTCTCCGCCTGCCTCGCCGCGATCTCGGCGAGGCGCTTCCGACCGTGGCCCGCGGCGACGACGAAGAGGCCCGAGAGCCCGTCGATGTACTGCTTGCCGTGGCTGTCGTAGACGTGGTGCCCCTCGCCACGGACCATGATCGGGACGTCGGCGCCGGCCTGGTTCGCACCGTGCCGGGCGAAGTGCATCCAGAGGTGGTCGCGGGACTTCTGCTGCAGTGCGGCGTCGTCCACCGGGGCGAACGGGTCGTAGGAACCCAGGCGTGCACGTGGTTCGGAGATGGTCATCGCGTTCCCCAGTCGTAGAGCTGTTTGCGGAGTTGCAGGTAGACGAAGGTCTCGGTGGCGGCGACGCCCGGGATCGCCCGGATCGTGCCGTTCAGCAGGTCGATGAGGCCGTCGTCGTCCTCGCAGACGACCTCCACCATGAGGTCGAAGCTCCCGGCGGTCATCACGAGGTAGTCGACCGCCGGGAGCCGTTCGAGTTCGTCGGCGACGGTTCGGGTGTCGCCGCTGACCCGGATGCCGATCATCGCCTGCCGGTGGAACCCCAACTGCATCGGGTCCGTGACCGCGACGATCTGCATGACGCCGGTCTCCGTGAGCTTCTGCACCCGTTGGCGGACCGCCGCCTCGCTGAGACCGACCGCCTTGCCGATCTCGCCGTACGGGCGGCGACCGTCGGCCTGGAGTTGCTCGATGATCCGTTTCGAGGTCTCGTCGATCGGTCCCGGACGTCGTGGTGCTGCCGCCATGCCGGACAGCATGGCAGCGGGGACCACCCCGCGCAAGGGATTTCGTTGTGAACACGATGTTTCGCGACGATTTCCGTTGTTACAGTTCTCCACAACCTCGGAATTCCGCTTCCCGCACCGGACTTTCCGTGCCAGTATCGCCGCCATGCTGGACAGTGACACAGGCTCGCGGAACGCCGCCCCGGCGGCGGCGCCGACCACCGGCGTGCTCCGGAACTTCATCGGGGGCGACCACGTCGCAGCGCACGGCGACGCGACGATGGACCTCGTCGCGCCGACGGACGAGCACGTCTACGGGACCTCACCGGTCTCCAGCGCCGCGGACGTCGACGCCGCCTTCGCCGCGGCCGCCGACGCCTTCCCGCGGTGGCGGCGGACCACCCCGGCGGACCGGCAGCTCGCCCTGTTCCGGATCGCCGACGCGATGGAGCGGCGGGCCGAGGAGTTCGCCGACCTCGAGTCGCTCGACACCGGCAAGCCGCGGGCCACCCTCGTGCGGGACGAGATCCTGCTGTCGGTCGACCAGATCCGGTTCTTCGCGGGGGCGGCGCGCAACCTCGAGGGTCGGAGCGCCGGCGAGTACCTGCCCGACCACACGTCGTTCGTCCGGCGCGAGCCGATCGGCGTCGTCGCCCAGGTCACGCCCTGGAACTACCCGCTCAACATGGCGGTGTGGAAGTTCGCGCCGGCGCTCGCCGCGGGGAACACCACGGTGCTCAAGCCCAGCGACACAACCCCGCTGTCGACGCTCCTCCTCGCCGAGGTCGCCGCCGAGTTCCTGCCGCCGGGGGTCCTGAACGTCGTGCTCGGCGACCGCGCCACGGGAGCCGCGATGATCGACCACCCGACCCCGCAGCTGGTGTCCATCACCGGCTCGGTCCGTGCGGGCGTGCAGGTCGCCCGTGCCGCGGCCGGTGACCTCAAGCGCACCCACCTCGAACTGGGCGGCAAGGCCCCGGTCATCGTGTTCGACGACGCCGACGTCCCGTCCGCCGTCGCCGGGATCGTGGCCGCCGGTTTCTTCAACGCCGGGCAGGACTGCACCGCGGCGACCCGCCTGCTCGTGCAGGACGGCATCCACGACGAGTTCGTCGCCGCCCTGGTCGAGCACGCCCGTGCACACGCCCGGACCGGCCCGGACGTCGCGGACCCGGCGTTCGGACCCGTCAACAACGCGGCACAGCTCGCGCAGGTCCGGTCGTTCCTCGACGACCTGCCCGACCACGCGTCCGTCGAGCTCGGTGGGCACCGCGTCGGCGACCGTGGCTTCCACCACGAGGCGACGATCGTGTCCGGGCTCCGGCAGGACGACCGCATCGTGCAGCAGGAGGTCTTCGGGCCGGTGCAGACGGTACAGCGGTTCTCCACCGAGGAGCAGGCGCTGGCGTGGGCCAACGACGTGGAGTACGGCCTCGCGAGCTCGGTGTGGACGACCGACCACGCGCGGGCCATGCGCTGCTCCCGCGACCTCGACTTCGGCTGCGTGTGGATCAACACGCACATCCCGATCGTCGCCGAGATGCCGCACGGCGGCTTCCGGCACTCCGGCTACGGCAAGGACCTGTCCCAGTACGGGTTCGACGACTACACCCGCATCAAGCACGTCATGTCGTACACCGGCTGACCCCTGATCCGACCCGCGCACCAGCAGCAGGAGGCACCATGGCAATGACCGGCACGTTCGCCGAATCCGGAGCCGATCTGCGGCTCGACCGGATCACCAAGGCCTTCCCCGGGCACACCGCCGTCGACTCGCTCGACCTCACGGTGCCCGCCGGGTCGTTCTTCGCGCTGCTCGGCCCGTCCGGCTGCGGGAAGACCACGACCCTGCGGCTCGTCGCGGGGCTCGAGGAGCCGACGAGCGGCACGATCACGATCGGTGGCCAGGACGTCACCGACACCAAGCCGTACCAGCGGCCCGTCAACACCGTCTTCCAGAACTACGCGCTCTTCCCGCACATGAGCGTGCTCGAGAACGTCGCGTTCGGACTGAAGCGACGGCGTATCCCGGACCCGATGACGAAGGCGACCGAGGCGCTCCGGCTCGTCGAGCTCGAGGGCTCCGCGTCGAAGCGTCCGGCGCAGCTCTCCGGTGGCATGCAGCAGCGGGTCGCCCTCGCACGGGCGATCGTGAACCGCCCCGCGCTCCTGCTCCTCGACGAACCGCTCGGCGCCCTCGACCTCAAGCTCCGGCACCAGATGCAGTTCGAGCTGAAGTCGATCCAGGCCGAGGTCGGTCTCACCTTCCTGCACGTCACGCACGACCAGGAAGAGGCGATGACGATGGCCGACACGGTCGCCGTCATGAACGGCGGGCGCATCGAGCAGATGGGCAGCCCGCAGGAGCTCTACGAACTGCCCCGCACGGCGTTCGTCGCGAACTTCCTCGGTCAGTCCAACCTGCTCGAGGGGGAGGTCACCGGCACCGACGGACCGCTGCTCGTCGTCCGGACCGCGGCCGGCTCGCTCGCCGTGCCCGCCCACCGCGCGGTCGCGCCCACCGGCCGGGTCGTCGTCGGCGTCCGACCCGAGAAGCTCAAGCTCCGCACGGCGGAGCCGTCGCCCGAGGCCGGGCGGAACATCCTCGGTCCCGGCCGGGTCGTGGACGTCTCGTTCTCGGGTGTGAGCACCCAGTACCTCGTGCACGTCCCCGGCGCGGGGCAGGTGTCGGTCTTCGCCCAGAACTCGAAGGGCGGACCGCGGATCGCGACCGGCACCGAGGTCTGGCTGACGTGGGGCGTCGACCACGGCTTCGGCCTGGAGGCGCACCCCGCGTCCGACGCGACCGTCACCGCCCAGGGCGATCCGGGCCTCCCGTCCGAGCCGGCGACCGCGGGAGCGGTCGCGTGACGAGCCGACCCGACCTGGTCCGCGGACTCACGTCCGCGCGCGTCAGCCGACGCGGGTTCCTCGCCGGCGGCGGGGCCGCCGCGGTCGCCGCACTGCTCGCCGGCTGCAGCATCAAGGGATCCGCGGCCTCGCTCGCCGAGCACCCGGTCGACTGGGAGCGGTTCTGGAAGGACCAGAAGGCGACGAAGCAGCTCAACTTCGCGAACTGGCCGCTCTACATCGACTCCGACAAGGGCAAGTCCGAGTCGATCCAGCTCTTCGAGAAGGCCACCGGGATCGCCGTCGACTACCAGGCGGTCATCCAGGACAACGCGACGTTCTACGCGACCGTCTCGCCGATCCTCCGGGCCCAGGGCGCGACGGGCTACGACCTCGTCGTGATGACGAACGGGTTCGAGCTCACGCAGATGATCAAGAACGGGTTCGTGTGCGAACTCGACCACTCGCGGCTGCCGAACTTCGCGAAGTACGCCGGCGACTCCGTGAAGGACCCGACCTACGACCCGGACAACAAGCACTCCGTGGTGTGGCAGACGGGGTTCACCGGGATCGCCTACAACCCGAAGTACATCGACCGCGAGATCACGTCGTTCCAGGACCTCCTCGACCCGGCGTTCCGCGGACGGGTCGGGCTGATGAGCGACAACACGGAGCTCGGGTCGCTCGGGCTGCTCGCCACGGGCGTCAACCCCGAGACCTCGACCCCGTCGGACTGGCGGACGGCGCAGGCCTGGCTGCGGAAGCTCCGGCCGAGCGTCACCGGGTTCTACGACCAGAGCTACATCAACAAGCTCGAGAACGGCGACACCTGGATCACGCAGGCCTGGTCGGGCGACGTCTTCCAGGCCCAGCAGTCGGGGTTCGAGCACTTGAAGTTCGTCACGCCCGAGGAAGGCCAGATGATGTGGCACGACAACCTCATGATCCCGCGGCAGGCGGCCAACCCGGTCTCGGCGCTCGCATGGATGGACTTCTACTACACGCCGGAGATCGCCGGGATCGTCGAGGACTACGTCAACTACGTGTGCCCGGTCCCGGCTGCCGAGGACTACGTACGCGACGTCCTCGACGACGCGACGGTCGCCGACAGTCCGCTCGTCTTCCCCTCGACGGACGTGCTCGAGCGGTCGCGTGAGTTCCGCGTGTTCCAGAACTACGACGAGTACTCGGAGTGGAACGGCATCTTCAACGCGGTGGTTCAGTCGTGACGGCCGTCGGGACCGCCGCGATCGCGGGCGTCGGCGCCGGACCGGGCCGACGTCGGTTGCGGGTGCCGTTCCTGCTCGGCATCGTCGGCACGGCGTACCTCTGCGTGTTCTTCGTCATCCCGCTCGTGTCGGGGCTCATCGTCTCGCTCATGTCGGGCAACCCCGACGACGGCTACACGTTCACGTGGAACTTCGGGATCTACTCGTCGCTCTTCGTCGACCCGCAGGTGCCCTACCTGACGTTCCTGCTCCGGTCGCTCTGGTACGGCGTGGCGGCGACCCTCGTCACGATCGCCGTCGGGTACCCGGTGGCGTACTTCATCGCGTTCCGGGTGTCGCCGCGGTGGAAGAACCCGCTGCTCATGCTCGTGTTCATCAGCTTCCTGGTGTCGTTCGTGATCCGCACCGACATGTGGGCGTTCGTGCTCGCGTCGCAGGGCCCGGTGGTCACGACGCTGCAGGCGATCGGTCTCGCCGGGAAGGACTTCCACATCCTCGGCACCTCGGGTGCGGTGATCTTCGGCAACGCCTACAACGACCTCGCGTTCATGGTGCTGCCGATCTACGCCGCGCTCGAGCGGATCGACCCGCGGCTCGGCGAGGCCGCGAACGACCTCTACGCCGGCAGGTTCCGCGCGTTCTGGCACACCACGCTGCCGCTGTCACGGTCGGGCATCTTCGCGGGCGTCCTGCTCGTGTTCATCGACTGCGTCGGCGACCCGGTGAACTCGGCGCTCCTCGGGGGGACGAACACGTACACGATCGGCCAGGCGATCCAGGACGCCTACTCCGGCAACCAGCAGTACAACGTCGCCGCCGCGCTCTCGACCGTGCTCATGGTCGTGCTCGGCATCATCCTGTTCATCTACGCCCGGGTGTCCGGCACCGACGACCTCGAGGACCTCGTATGACCGCCGTCACACCGACCCGCGCCGGGTCGTCGGCCCCCGTCTCACCGCTCACCACCGGAGCGACCGAGCGCCCCGTCCGCCGCGGCCGGGGTGGGGCGACCCGTCGTGGCCCGTGGCTCGCGATCGTGTACTGGGTCGTCATCGCCATCACCCTCGTGCCGATCGTGTACATGGTGGCCTACTCGTTCAACGACGCCCCGACCAACCGGCTGACGTTCGCGTGGAACGGCTTCACGACGTACTGGTACCGGAACCTCTGGAGCGTGTCGGGCCTCGGGGCGGCGTTCGGGACGTCCGTGCTCGTCGCGTTCCTCGCGGCGATCGTCTCCGTGGCGATCGGCCTCCCGCTCGCCCTCGCGCTGGAGCGCTACCGGTTCCCGGGTCGCGGGTTCGTCAGCTCCGTCGTCTTCGCCGACATCGCCGCGCCGTCGATCGTGGTCGGCTCCGCGTCGCTGTCGTTCTTCCTGTCGATCGGCCTCGGCACCGGCTTCTGGACGATCCTCATCACGCACGTGGCGTTCGACGTCGCGTACGTCGTGGTGGTGCTCCGGGCGCGGATCGCCGGGACGTCGAAGGTGCTCGAGGAGGCGGCCGGCGACCTCGGCGCGACACCGTTCCAGGCGTTCCGGCTCGTGACCCTGCCGCTGCTCGCGCCGGGCATGCTCGCCGCGGGCCTGCTGGCGCTCGCGATGTCGATCGACGACTACGTCATCACCTCGTTCGTGGCGGGCCCGTCGGTCACCTTCCCGCTGTTCGTCTACGGTGCCGCGAAGGCCGGCATGCCGCCGCAGGTGCTGTGCTTCGGGACGCTCGTGTTCGCGGTGGGGCTGCTCGTGGCGCTGTTGAACGGCGCGCTGAACCGACGGTTGGCGCGCACGCGGGGGTGAGCGTCGTCTCAGGGCTCGCCGTGTGCGTCGCGCGCTCGTGTGAGACTTGATCACCGTGACGTCCCCCCTCCCCGCCCGTCGACCCCTCGATCGCGGACGAGCGCTCCGCACCGCCGTGTTCGCGGCCGTGGTCCTGGCCGCGCTGTTCGTCGCCTACTGGCACGTCGGTCGGCAGCGGACGGACGTGGACGAGGACGTGTACGTGCGCGCCGGGTGGCAGTACGTCCACGGGGTCTTCACGCTGAACCTGGAGCACCCGCCGACGGCGAAGTTCCTGTTCGGCCTGGCGGAGCTCGTCGTCGGGTCGCCGACCACGCTCGGCCCGCGCATCGTCGCTGCGACGGCGTCGTTCGGCATCGGTCTGGTCCTCTTCGCCTGGTTCCGCCGCCCGGTCGGGTTCTGGGGCGCCCTCGTCACCGCCGCGCTCTGGTGGCTCACCCCGCGGGCGAACAACCCCGGGTGGAGCGACCCGGGTTCCGGGGTCGCGACCCGGATCGACCGCGTGGCACTCCTCGAGCCGGTGATGATGTTCTTCGCGGTCGCGGCGCTCTGGGCCGCCTGGAAGTGGGTGACCGGCGACGACAGGCGGCGGTGGGTCTGGGCCGGGGCGTCCGGCCTCCTGCTCGCGCTCTCGGTGACGTCGAAGGTGACCTCCGCCCTGCTCGTCGTCGCGATCATCGCACTGCCGATCCTGTTCCGCCGGTGGTGGGACCTCCTCACCGGCGGCCTCATCGCCGCGGGGACCTTCCTCGTGGCCTTCGTCGCGCTGTACGCGCCGGTCGGCCTCGTCCGCGGGCTCTCGTACATGCTCGAGTTCCAGTTCCGGCACGCCGAGACCGGGCACACCGTGGTGCTGCTCGGCAAGGAGTACCAGTTCGCCCCCTGGTGGGCGAACGCCGTCTACCTGCTGAACGGGACCAGCCGGTGGCTCGTGCTCGCGCTGGTCGTCGGACTCGTCCTGGCGCTCGTGCTGCGGCCCGACCGGCTCGTGGCCTACCTCGCGATCGGGCTCGCCGCGCAGATCGTGTTCCTCGTCTCGTCGGACGTCGCGCTGGGGCACTACTACTACGCCGCGATGCCGATGTTCGTCGCGCTCGCGGGCGTGGGGCTCGGTCGGCTCGGGTGGCCGCGGCGGGCGATCGGCCGTCGGCAGGGGATCGTGCGGATCGTCGCGGTGTGCGCGGTGCTCGCCCTGACGGTCCTCCCGGTGGTGCGGCTCGTCTCGGCGGTGGCGCAGGCCCGTCCGGCCGGGATCGCCCTGCTCGACGCGAAGCTCGAGGAACACGGCATCACGGACGGGACGATCCTGTTCAGCGGCTACAACATCGTGGCGTTCCAGCCGTACTTCGGCGGCCGCGGGACCTGGGCGACCGACGCCGACGACGTCACGGCCGTGGTCCAGGGAGCGGACACGCGGTTCCCGATGCAGCCCGGCGTGGCGGCGTACCTCCGTGACCACGCGGACGACCTCGAGTACTTCCGGGTCGACGAGCTGCGGGTCTGGGTGCCGAAGCAGGGGTCGTTGCGGGAGCGCGACGGCGTCCTCGAGCGCTCGCCGGGCAGCGGGGACTGACCACCGCGCCGCCCGGGTCCGGATCGCGGCCGCGTGACCCGGGTCCGGATCCCCGCCGCGCTGCTCAGCGGCGGACGAAGAACGGGCGCGCCGACGGCACGAACAGCAGGACGGCGGCCGCCGCCGACAGCGCGACGAGGAGCAGCGTGGACGCGCCGTCCCCGATGCCGAGCAGGGCACGGGCGGCCGCCACCACGACGAGCACGATCCGCGCGGACGGCGAACCGCGCCACACCCGGAGCACCGCCCACCCCACGAGCGCCCAGACCACGAACGCGAGCACACCGGCGACCGAGGTCGTCAGGGCACCCGCCGGGAACGCGACGAAGCCGATCACCGACGCGACCACGCAGCTCGCGAGCCACACGGCCCAGAGCACGACCGACGCTGTCACGACGCGGGGGCGGAGGATCGCAGTGGACACGCGAGCAGCGTAGCCGTCACGCTCCGCAACGATGTCTCGGGCACCACGGCGGTGCCCGAGACTGGGACGATGACCACGCCGACCGCGCCCGGAGTCCGACGCACCTCCACCGCCGACCCCCGTGTCGAGCAGTGGGAGGCCGGTCCCGCCGTCATCCACTCGAGTGCACCGGGCGAGCACCTCGGCGACCTGACCCGAGCGGGTGAGGTCGAGCTCCGGGTCGCGGCGGACGTGCCGGACGGTCCGACGGCGGACCTCGTCGACGCCGTCGTCGCCACGGCGTCCGCGCGGTACGCCTCCGCCGTGGTGGTCGAGACCGCGGGCCTGCCCGACGGCGTCCGACGGCTCCTCGAGGGCCGCGGCTTCGCGCCGGACCGTCGTGGGCCGTCGGTGCGGGCGCTCGACCTGACGATCGCCGACGACGGCACGCCGACACGGTTGCTCGACAACGCCGCGCTCGCGTCGCTGAACGGCGCCGACTCCCGGTTTGCCGAGCGACGCGGCGAGATCGTCCGCTACCACCCCGACGTCTCCGTCTGGACCGGGGTCCCGGACCGCCCGACGGAGCGGGACTGGGCGGACATCGCGGCGCTGCTCGGCCCAGGTGCCGGGTTCCGGGTCAACCCGTCGGCCGAGCTGCCGTCCGGGTGGCACGAGCTGGCGGGTGCCGGGGGCGTGCAGCTCACCGGCGAGGCGGTCGCCGGGGAGCCCGACCCCGAGGCGGTCCGGCTGACCGCGGAGGACGTCCCGGAGATGCTCGACCTCGTGGCGCGCACGAAGCCCGGCCCGTTCCTCCCGCGGACGATCGAGCTCGGAACCTACCTCGGCATCCGTCGCGAGGGCCGACTCGTCGCGATGGCCGGGGAGCGTCTGCACCCGCCGGGCTGGACCGAGATCAGCGCCGTGTGCACGGACCCGGGCTCCCGTGGGCAGGGACTCGGTCGGCGCCTGGTGCTCGCGGTGGCGCACGGCATCCGGGAGCGCGGTGCGACGCCGATGCTCCACGCGGCCGCGACGAACACGGGTGCGATCGCCCTGTACGAGCGCCTCGGGTTCCGCCAGCGGGAGCGCGGCGCGATCCGCTTCGCACAGGTGCCGCAGCGGCCGACGGAGTGACCGACCACGGGTCGGACGGGAGGCCCGTGGCGGCGCCGCCACGGGCCTCCCGTCCGTCCCGTGGGCACCCCCGGTGATCGTCGATTCTCTATGATCGGGGCATGACGAGCACCATGGCCGGGTTCGGGAGCGAGCGGATCACACAGCTCGGACTCCGCGACCGCGTCTACGACCGCGTGCTCGAGACCCTGATGGGCCACGACGTCGAGCCGGGGATGCGCCTGTCGATCGACGGACTCGCACGGACGCTCGGCGTCTCGCCGACACCCGTGCGCGAGGCGCTCGTCCAGCTCGAGCGGACCGGGCTCGTGACCCGCGAGGCCAACAAGGGCTACCGCGTCGCCCCGCCGCTCGCCGGGGACCAGTTGGAGGCGCTGTTCGATGCCCGGCTCATCGTCGAGAGCGGCGCCGTCGAGCTCGCTGCCCGCGGGGACGTCGAGGTGCTCCGTGCCCGGCTCGACGCGGTGCTCGCGGTGCAGGCCGATGTCGCGGCGGAGGTCGCCGCGGTCGAGGTCGGGACGGTGCCCGACGAGCTCATGGCCCGGTTCTTCCGCAGCGACTGGGACTTCCACCAGGTGCTGTTCGACGCGACGCACAACCCGTTCCTCGAGGAGATGTCCGAGATCATCACGACGCGGGTGCACCGGATGCGCCAGATCGTCGGTGGCGGGGACGACGACACCTCGCGGGCCGTCGCGGAGCACCGCTCGATCCTCGACGCGCTCGCGATCAGCCCGTCGGCTGCGGTGTCCGCCATGCGGGTGCACATCGACGCCGTCCGGGTCCGGTCGCGGGCCGACGCGTCGCACGGGGCCTGACCACCGCGCACACGGCCGTACCGAACCCGATCGTGCGGGTCGGGTTGCGCCCGGTCGTTTGCGAGTATCTTTCCTATAGGAAAGAGGTTCAAGGCCGAACCGCACCACACGACTTGCGAAGGAGCACGCCCGTGGCATCACCACAGGACTGGGTCACCCAGGATTGGGACCCGACGACCTGGAACGACCAGACGTGGCCCATCGCCGCCTGCCTGCACGGCTTCGCCCAGGTGACGCGCGACGGCACCGCGTTCCACGACGCCCCCGCCGAGGTGTGGGACGACGTCTTCGCGCAGATCGCCGCC
Organism: uncultured Curtobacterium sp.; assembly: GCA_913778205.1. Taxonomy (GTDB): domain Bacteria; phylum Actinomycetota; class Actinomycetes; order Actinomycetales; family Microbacteriaceae; genus Curtobacterium. The sequence goes on along the minus strand of CAJYUW010000029.1, from coordinate 6,696 downwards.
GCGGGCTTCTCCCTGGCCGAGCTCGCCGACAGCCACATCCGGCCCGCCGACCTCGAGCGCTCCCGCCGCGACGAGCTCTTCGCGGTCGCCGCGGCACACGGGGTCGGCATCCCCTCGGTGCACCTGCAGCGGAAGAGCGTCATCCAGCCCGGGCACGAGGAGGACAACCTCGCGTACGCCCACCGCACGATCGACGCCGCGGCCGAGTGGGGCATGCAGGTCTTCTCGACCGGCCTGCACCAGCCCTTCAACGACGCCCAGGAGCGCGCGCTCTGGTTCTGGACGGCCCAGGGCCCGAAGGACCCCGACGACCCGGAGGTCTGGGACGCCGCCGTGAAGCGCCTCCGGGAGCTCGGGGAGCACGCCGCGAGTGTCGGCCTGCCGATGGCCCTCGAACTCTACGAGGACACCTACCTCGGCACCGCCGACAGCGCCGTCCGACTGGTCGAGGAGATCGGGCTCGACACCGTCGGGCTCAACGCGGACGTCGCGAACCTCATCCGCCTGCACCGCCCGGTCGAGGACTGGCGGGAGCTGTTCGCGAAGACCATGCCGTACACGAACTACCTCCACGTGAAGAACTACACGCGCGACGAGGCGGGCGACGGCTCCTGGGCGACGAGCGCGCCGAGCACCATGGAGACCGGACTCATCAACTACCGGCTGGTGCTCCGTGACGCCGTCGCCGACGGGTTCCGCGGGATCGTCATGACCGAGCAGTACGGCGGGGACAGCCTCGGCGTCTGCGCCACCAACCAGCAGTACATCCGATCCGTCCTCGCCACCTCGGTGGTCGGGACGACGAAGCAAGGAGCAACCCGATGAGCACCCTCGACATCGCCGTCGTCGGGTCCGGCTACATGGGCGGCGGGATCGCCCAGGTCCTCGCCCTCGCCGGCCACACCGTGACGATCGCGGACGTCTCCGCCGAGATCGCCGCGTCGAACCGCGCACGGCTCATCGCCGAGACGGAGCAGTTCGTCGCGGACGGCCTGTTCCCCGCGGACGCCGTGGAGCGGGTGGACGCGCACCTCCACGCCGCCGCGTCGATCGAGGAGGCGGTCGCCACGGCCGACTTCATCGAGGAGGCCGTACCGGAGAAGCTCGAGATCAAGCACGACACCCTCCGCCGGATCAGTGCGGCCGCCAGACCGGAGGCGGTCATCGGCTCCAACACGTCGACGATCCTCATCGCGTCCCTCGCCGAGGCCGTCACCCGTCCGGAACGGTTCCTCGGGGTGCACTTCTCGAACCCCGCGCCGTTCATCCCCGGCGTCGAGCTCATCCCGCACCCGACCACGGACGAGCACGCGGTCGCGGTCGGCGAGACCGTCGTCGCCGCGACCGGCAAGCAGTCGGCCCGCGTCGAGGACTCGACCGGGTTCGTCCTCAACCGTCTGCAGTACGCCCTGTTCGAGGAGGCGACGAAGATCGCCGACGAGGGCATCGCCAGCCCGGACGACATCGACACCATCGTCCGGACCACCTTCGGGTTCCGCCTGCCGTTCTTCGGCCCGTTCGCGATCGCCGACATGGCGGGGCTCGACGTCTACGCGTTCTGCTTCGAGTCGCTGCAGACCCGTTGGCCGGAGCGCTTCGCCACACCGCCGTCGCTCCGACAGCACGTCGACGCCGGCGAACTCGGCACGAAGTCCGGCGCCGGGTACCTCGACGTCCCGGCCGACCGCACGGCCGAGCTCGTCGCCTACCGGAACCGGGCGTACGTCGCGATGCAGAAGCTCCTCGACGAGCTCGGCCCGGCCCCGATCCACTGAGGGAGCAGACGACCATGACCACGACCACCACGGACCGCACCGTCGTCCTCACCGGCGCCGCGTCCCCGCGGGGCATCGGCCGCGCCACCGCCCACCACCTCGCCGAGCAGGGCTGGAACGTCGGCATCATCGACCTCGACCAGGCAGCGAGCGAACAGGTCGCCGCCGAGATCCGCGAGCAGCACGGCGTGCAGGCGGTCGGGGCGGGGGCCGACGTCGCCGACGAGGCCGCCGTCCGTGCCGCGTTCGACACGATCGAGGCCGCGCTGCCGCCGATCACCGCGCTCGTGAACCTCGCGGGCGTCTCGTCCGCGCACGAGTACCTCGACCTGCCCGAGGGGGAGTGGCACCGCGTGCTGGGCATCAACCTCGACGGGGTGCACTTCGCGAGCCTGCGGGCCGCGCAGTCGATGGTGCGGGACGGGTACGGCCGCATCGTCAACCTGTCGTCCGTCTCCGCCCAGCGCGGCGGCGGCACGTTCAGCAAGACGCCGTACTCGGTCGCGAAGGCCGGGGTCATCGGCCTCACCCGCGGCATGGCCCGCGAGCTCGGCCACCGGGGGATCACCGTCAACGCGATCGCACCCGGCCCGATCGACACCGACATCATGGGCGGGACGCTCTCCGAGGAACGCAAGACCGCGATGGCGGCCGACGGCGTGCTGCCGCGCATCGGCACCCCGCGGGACATCGCCGCGGCGGTCGCCTACCTCATCAGCGAGGACGCCGGGTTCGTCACCGGCCAGACCCTGAACGTCGACGGCGGCCTCTACATGCACTGAGCGCGCGAGCGCCCACCGGGCCCGACCCGGCCCCACGACCAGAGCGAGCCGACGTGCTCGTCGTCCGTCGTGCCTCCCGTCAGACCACCCGATCGCGAAGGAGCGATTCGTGTCCGCAACCAGCCCCGCCCTCGGGTCCACCCACGATCCCGCACTCCGGTCCGCGATCGGCAAGGCGACGAAGCACCTCATGCCGATGCTCGTCATCCTGTACTTCGTCGCCTTCCTCGACCGCACGAACGTCGGCTTCGCCGAGGAGGCCCTGAGCGTCGACCGGAACATCTCCGACGCCGCGTTCGCCCTCGGCGCCGGGATCTTCTTCATCGGCTACGCGATCTTCGAGATCCCGTCCAACCTGCTGCTCACGCGCTTCGGGGCCCGCTTCTGGCTCGCCCGCATCGCCGTCACCTGGGGCATCGTCGCCGCGCTGTTCTCGTTCACCACGAACGACACGATGTTCATCGTCCTGCGCTTCCTGCTCGGCGTGACCGAGGCGGGGCTCTTCCCGGGCGTCATCATGTACCTGTCCGAGTGGTTCCCGAACAAGGTCCGCGTGCGGATGTTCGCGATCTTCTACCTCGCGCAGCCGTTCTCGCAGATGATCGGCGCACCGCTGTCCGGCGGACTCATCAGCGTCGGCGACCAGGTCACCCCGTTCCACGGGTGGCAGGTCATGTTCTTCGGCGAGGGCATCCTCGCCGTGCTCGCCGGGGTCGCCGCGCTCTTCTTCCTCACGAACAGTCCGCAGCAGGCGAAGTGGCTCGACGACGGACAGAAGGCGTCGCTCACCGCGGCGATGGCCCGCGAGGACCACGCCCGCAACGAGGACGGCCCGACGGGCATCTGGAAGGCGATGGCCAGCGGCCGCGTCTGGTACTTCACGATCATCTACTTCTGCCTGCAGGTCGCCGTGTACGGCACGACGTTCTACCTGCCGCAGCAGGTGTCGTCGCTCCTCGGGCAGGACGTCGGCTGGCAGGTCGGGCTCGTCGCCGCGATCCCGTGGCTCGTCGGGCTGGTCGCCTGCTACCTCGTCGGCTCGAAGGCGGACACCGTCGGACGGCGTCGCCGCTGGGGGACGATGTTCTACGTCACCACCGGCCTGTCGATCCTCGGGTCGGCGTGGGCCGGTGCGAACGGGCAGCCGGTCCTCGGGATCCTGTTCATCACCCTGGCCGTCGCGAGCTTCCTCGCCGTCGGCCCGATCACGTGGGCGTACCCGACGGCGTTCCTCACCGGCGCCGCGGCCGCCGCGGGCATCGGTCTCATCAACTCGCTCGGCAACCTCGGCGGGTTCGTCGCCCCGATCATGCGCACCGCGATCAACGAGGTGGTGCCGACGGACAGCGGTGCGTTCGGTATCGTCTCGCTCGGTGTGCTCGCCTTCGTGGCGGCCGTGATGATCGCCTGCACGAGGTTCTTCCGCGGCGCGAAGGCCGATGACCTGTTGGACACGACCCACGTGCGCACCACCCAGACGTCGAAGGAGACAGCACGGTGACCAGGCTCTACAACGACCCCGCGGCGTTCGCGGACGAGGCGGCGGACGGGTTCGTGCTCGCGAACCAGCGGTGGGTCCGCCGGGTGCACGGCGGTGTTGCCCGTGCGACCACCAGCCCGGACGGCACCGTCGCGGTCGTCGTCGGCGGAGGCTCCGGCCACTACCCGGCGTTCGGTGGCCTGGTCGGCCACGGACTCGCGGCCGGGGCCGCGATGGGCAACCTGTTCGCCAGCCCGTCCGCGCAGCAGGTCGCCGGGGTCGCCCGCGCGTCCGAGCACGGCGGCGGGGTCCTGCTCTCCTACGGCAACTACGCGGGCGACTGCCTCAACTTCGACGCCGCGGCGCGCACCCTCGAGGCCGAGGGGATCCCGGTGCGGACCGTCCGGGTGACCGACGACGTGGTCTCCGCCCCGGCCGACCGCGTGGACGAGCGCCGCGGCATCGCGGGCGACCTCTGCGTCTTCAAGGTCGCCGGGGCCGCGGCCGAGGAGGGCCGTGGGCTCGACGACGTCACCGCCGTCGCGTCCCGTGCGAACGACCGGACGCGGTCGTTCGGCGTCGCGTTCTCCGGCTGTTCGCTGCCCGGCGCCGCGGAGCCGCTGTTCTCCGTGCCGGAGCACCGCATGGCGATCGGCATGGGCATCCACGGCGAGCGGGGCATCGACGAGACCGAGGTGCCCTCCGCCGAGCGCCTGGCCACGCTCCTCGTCGCCCGGTTGCTCGACGAGCGCCCCGCCGGCGTCGAGGCCCGGGGGGCACGCGTCGTCCCGATCCTCAACGGTCTCGGCAGCGTCAAGTACGAGGAGCTCTTCGTCGTCTACCGCTCGGTGGCCCGGTTGCTCGACGACGCGGGCATCGTGGTCGTGGAGCCCGAGGTCGGGGAACTCGTCACGAGCTTCGACATGGCGGGGGTCTCCCTGACCCTCTTCTGGCTCGACGACGAACTCGAACGGCTCTGGGCAGCCCCCGCCGACGCGCCGGCGTTCCGCAAGGGCGGGGCGGTCGCGGCCGAGCGGCTGCCGGAGTCCGAGCTCGCCGCGACCGACGGCATCGTGGTCGGCACCGGTTCCCCGGAGTCCCGGGAGGTCGCGGCCCGGGTCGCGGCGGCGCTCGCCGCCGCCCGTCGGGTCGTCGACGAGCACGTCGACGAGCTCGGTGAGATGGACGCGATCGCCGGTGACGGCGACCACGGCATCGGCATGCAGCGCGGTGCGCACGCCGCCGATGCGGCGGCCCGGGAGGCGCTGGGGCGCGACGTCGGGGCGGGCGGACTGCTCGCCGTGGCCGCCGACGCGTGGTCCGACAAGGCCGGCGGGACGTCCGGCGCCGTCTGGGGAGCCGCCCTGGAGGCACTGGGTCGCGTCATCGGCGACGAGTCGCGTCCGTCGGCGGCGCGGATCGCGGAGGCGGTGCACGCCGCGACCGCCGCGGTGTCCGCCTTCGGTGCCGTGCCGGGCGACAAGACGATGGTCGATGCGCTCGTGCCGTTCGACGAGACCTTCGGGTCCGCCGTCGAGGGTGGCGCACCGACCGCGGACGCCTGGCGCGCCGCAGCGAGCGCGGCCCGCGCCGGCGCCGATGCCACGGCCGACCTCGTGCCCCGCAAGGGCCGCGCCAAGACCCACGCCGAGCAGGCCGTGGGCACGCGGGACCCGGGAGCGGTGTCCTTCGCGCTGATCGTCGAGTCGGTGGCCGCGGTCATCGAGGAAGGAGCGGCATCGTGACGCTGCGTCTGGTCGTCGGCTCGGACGACGCGGGCTTCGAGTACAAGGAGGCGATCAAGGCCGACCTGCTCGCGGACGACCGGGTCGCGGAGGTCACCGACGTCGGTGTGGACGCGGACGGGCACACGGCCTACCCGCACGTCGCGGTCGACGCGGCTCGGATGGTCGCGAACGGCGAGGCCGACCGGGCGATCCTGATCTGCGGCACCGGGCTCGGCGTCGCGATCGCCGCCAACAAGGTCCCCGGCATCCGCGCTGTGACCGCCCACGACAGTTACAGCGTGGAGCGCTCGGTGCTGTCGAACGACGCGCAGGTCCTCTGCATGGGCCAGCGGGTGATCGGGCCGGAACTCGCGCGACGGCTGGCGAGGGAGTGGCTCGGGTACGAGTTCGACCCGTCGTCGGCCAGCGCCGAGAAGGTCGCCGCGATCTGCTCCTACGACGGCTCGGCTGCCGAGGGCATCGACGCAGCGGGGGCCGACCGCGCATGACGCTCATCGGGGTGTCGCTGAAGACGTACTTCTCCCACGCCAGGACCCTCGACTGGGTCCGGCAGGTGGTGGACATCGCCGAGCGGCACCCCGCCGTGCGGTCCGGGGCCGCGCAGCTCTTCGTGGTGCCGACGTTCCCGGCGCTCGTCCCCGTGCGGGCCATGTTGGACGGCTCGTCCGTGTTGCTCGGTGCACAGGACCTGTCGTGGGCGGACGCGGGCGCGTTCACGGGTGAGGTGACCGGTGCGGAGCTGCGCGAGATCGGGGTCGACCTCGTCGAGATCGGCCACGCGGAACGGCGTTCCCTGTTCCACGAGACCGACGACGAGGTCGCGGGGAAGGTGCACGCGGCGTTCCGCAACCACCTGCGGCCGCTGGTCTGCGTCGGGGAGCCGACCCTCCCCACCGGCTCGGCCGCCACGT
>CAJYUW010000028.1 GCA_913778205.1 uncultured Curtobacterium sp. | reverse complement strand
GTGGGGGGGGACGCGGAGGGGAGGCCCGTGGCGGCGCCGCCACGGGCCTCCCGTCCGCCGGTCGCGTCAGCGACGCTCGGTGCTCGGACGCTCGGTGCTCCGACGCTCAGTGCTCGTCGTAGTGGTCCTCGTGCCGGGCGTGCCGGTGTCCGTCGTGCACGAAGTCGACGTGGTCGCCGTGCTCGACGGTCTCGTGCTCGCCGCCGTCGTGCTCGTGGTCGTGGTCCGCGACGTCGTGCTCCGCGACGCGGTGCTCGGCGTCGTCCGCTGCGGGGGTGGGGGTGCTGTCGGTCATGATTCCTCCTGAGATCGGTTCTCAACACGAGCCTACGACCCGGTCCCCCACCGTGTCCGGCGGCTGTGGCCTCGTTCAGTGGAACCGGTGGTCCTGGATGGTCATCCGCGGACCGAACGACGGCTTCCGGAACCCCGACCCGCCGATGAGCCGCACGATGCGCTCCCGGTGCCCCCGGTAGGGCTCGAGCAGCTCGAGCATGCCGTCGTCGTCGACCGGCCCACCGGCGAGCGCCCACCCGACGAGCGCCGGCACGTGGTAGTCGCCGACACTCGGCGCGTCCGGGTCGCCGTGCGCCCGCTGGGCTGTCTCGGCGGCTGTCCACTGCCCGATGCCCGGCACGGACCGCAGCCGCTCGGCGACGACGGGGCCACCGCGGCCGAGCGCCAGCGTCCGTTCGAGCGCTGGCGCGACCCGCACCGCGCGCATGACGGTCGCCGAACGGCCGGGCTCGATGCCGGCCCGGTGCCACTCCCAGCTCGGGATCGCCGCCCAGCCCGCGACGGTCGGCTGGACCCACATGTCGGCGGGCGCCGGACCGGGGGCGGGCGTGCCGAACCGGCGGAGCAGGTACCGCCAGGCGCGCCACGCCTGCCGCGAGGTCACCTTCTGCTCCATGATCGCCGGCACGAGGGCGGCGAAGACCGCGTTCGTCCGGAGGAGTCGCAGTCCGGGCTGCCTGTGCCGGACATCGGCGAGGAAGGGGTGGCCGGACACGTCGAGGTCGGACCAGTCGTCGCCGCGGCCGAGCAGCTCGGGTGCGTGCGCCACCGCCCAGTCGGCCCCCTCGCCCCACGCGGAGACGGCGATCGCGTCGGCACCGGCACGGCGGACGAGCACGGTCGCGGGCCCGGCGGGCGTGCGGAGGGCGAGCCACGTGTCGGCGCCGACCACCCGGAAGGCGGGGTCACCGGTGCCGCGCTGCAGGGGTCGGAGCGTCGCGCGGACGTCCACCGCATCCGTCGGCCGGTACACCGTGTCGACGCGCGCGACCCCTCGCTCGACGCCACCGGTGGCGGAGGCGGGCGCGGCGAGGGACACCCCAGGATGGTAATGCGGAACCACCGTCAGTCATGATGGGCGTGTCCCACTGCACCCCGACGACGGAGTTCCCCATGCGCATCGGCATCCTCACCTCCGGGGGCGACTGCCCCGGCCTGAACGCGGTCATCCGCGCGATCGTGCTCAAGGGCATCGCGATCTACGGACACGACTTCGTCGGTTTCCGTGACGGCTGGCGCGGCGTGGTCGACGGCGACATCGTGCCGCTCGGGCGCAAGGACATCCAGGGCATCGCGAAGCAGGGCGGCACGATCCTCGGCACCAGCCGGACGAACCCGTTCGAGGGCGAGCGCGGCGGCGTGGAGAACATCGAGAAGATGCTCGAGCGGCACGGCATCGACGCCGTCGTGGCGATCGGCGGCGAGGGCACGCTCGCGGCGGCGAAGCGGCTCACGGACGCCGGGCTGAAGATCGTCGGCGTCCCGAAGACCGTCGACAACGACCTCGGCGCGACCGACTACACGTTCGGCTTCGACACCGCCGTCGCGATCGCCACCGAGGCCATGGACCGCCTCCGCACCACGGGCGAGTCGCACTCGCGCTGCATGGTCGCCGAGGTCATGGGGCGGCACGTCGGGTGGATCGCCCTGCACTCGGGCATGGCCGCCGGTGCGCACGCGATCCTCATCCCGGAGCAGAAGACGAGCATGGAGCAGATCGCGCAGTGGGTGCGCGCCGCCTACGACCGCGGTCGCGCACCGCTCGTCGTCGTCGCCGAGGGCTTCGTGCCGGACCACGAGGACACCGCGCACACCGAGCGCGGGCTCGACGCCTTCGGTCGCCCCCGCCTCGGCGGGATCGGCGAGCGGCTGGCACCGCTCATCGAGGAGATGACCGGCATCGAGACGCGCGCCACGACACTCGGCCACATCCAGCGCGGCGGCACGCCCACCGCGTACGACCGGGTGCTCTCGACGCGCCTCGGGCTCGCGGCCATCGACTCGGTGGTCGAGGAGCGCTGGGGCCGGATGGTCGCGCTGCGCGGGACGGAGATCGAGCACGTCTCCTTCGAGGAGGCGCTCGGCGCGCTCAAGACCGTGCCGCAGGCACGGTACGACGAGGCCGCCATCATGTTCGGCTGAGCACCGCCGCGGCACCGGCCTGGAGGCACGGGTAGCGTCCGACGCATGACCCGCGCCGTCCTCGTCTCCAGTTCCGCGCCGCCGACCCTCACCGACGTCGACCTCCCCGATCCCGCCGACGGCGAGGTGCTCGTCGACGTCACGGCGTCCAGCGTCAACTACAAGGACGGCCTCGCGCTCGCCCGGAACCCGGGCGTCGCCCGCGTCGATCCGCTCGTGCCCGGGATCGACGTCGTGGGGACCGTCTCCGCCGTCGGACCGGGGGTGCACGGGGTCGCGATCGGCGACCGGGTCACGTGCAACGGCGCTGGCCTCGGCGAGACGCGGCACGGCGGCTGGGCCGCGCACACCGTGGTGCCGGCCGGCTCGCTCGTCGTGCTGCCCGACGGCATCGAGGACGCCCTCGCCGCCGCGATCGGCACCGCCGGCTTCACGGCGCAGCTGAGCGTCCTCGCCCTGGAGCGGACGGTCGCTCCGGAGGACGGTCCCGTCCTGGTGACCGGTGCGTCGGGCGGGGTGGGCACCGTGGCCATCGCGCTGCTCGCCGCCCGCGGCTACTCGGTGACGGCGTCGACCGGACGACCGTCGAACGCCGACTCGCTCCGGCGTCTGGGCGCGACCGACGTGGTCGACCGGGCCGACCTCGCCGAGCTCGGCAAGCCGCTGCAGCGCGCGACGTGGGCCGGCGCGGTCGACAGCGTCGGCGGTGCGACGCTCGCGAACGTGCTCGCCTCGACCCGGTGGGGCGGTGCCGTCACGGCGTGCGGCCTCGCCCAGGACTCCGCTCTGCCGACCACCGTGATGCCGTTCATCCTCCGCGCGGTGTCCCTGCTCGGCATCAACTCGGTCGACGCCCCGCAGGACCTCCGGCAGCGGGCGTGGGAGCGCCTCGCGACCGACCTCGACCCGGCGCTGCTCGCCGACGTGACGCGGACGGTGTCGCTGTCCGAGGCGATCGACGTCGGCGCCGAGGTGGTCGCCGGACGCGTGCACGGCAGGACGGTCGTGGACGTGGCGGCAGGCTGACCACCCGGGCCGGATCGAGCCGGCGGGGTACTGCTACACCCTCATTTCACAAACGCTTGCGAATTGACACGCTAGGATTTGAGTACAGTACGTCCGTCCCGTGAGGAGCAGCGATGCCCGTCCCGAAGTCCACCGTCGAGAACTCGCCCCGGAAGCTCCTGCGCGACGTCGTCCTCGAGAAGATGCTCGCCGCGATCCAGGACGGCACACTGCAGGCGGGCGAGCGCCTCAACGACGACGAGCTCGTCGCCTGGCTCGGCGTCAGTCGCACCCCGATCCGCGAGGCGATCGCGAAGCTCGTCGACTACGGCCTGGTCGAGATGGAGGCGAACCGCTACACGCGCATCGCCACCCCGACCGCCGAGCAGTTCGACGAGGCACTGCAGGTCCTGACGGGCTTCGCCGAACTCGCGACGCGGTGGGCGCTCCCGAAGCTCGACGACGCTGCCGCGAGCGACCTGCTCGACATCCTCGAGGACCTCCGCGCCCACGCCGACGCCGAGGACCTCGCCGTCAACGAGGACATCCGTCGGTACGTCGTGGCGGTCACGCGCGAGGCCGACAACGCGCTGCTGCTCTCGATGTCCGCGACCCTCATCCCCCGGGTGCAGTTCCTCGCCCTCACCGAGGGGCGCTTCGTCTTCTGGGACGTCAAGCACGCCGTCGACCCGCTCGTCGCGGCCGTCAAGCGCCGCGACGGCGAGGCCGGCAGCGCCGTCATCCGGTCGCTCGGGACGACCATGGCCGAGCACCTCGCCGCACTCCGCCAGGCGAGCTAGCCCGGCCCGGCTCGGAGCCCCGGCGCGGCACGCGGTCCGACCGCGTACGGTGCACCCCCACCTGGGTGTCACCGTACGCGGACACAGATGCAGTATGTTGCATTCTCCCGATCAAGGAGATGCACATGCACACACTCGTCCCCCGGCTCGGCGCTGTCGCTGCAGCGTCGCTCATCGTCCTCGGCGCCACCGCCGTCGGAGGCACCGCGCAGGCGGCGACGGTCGCACCGTTGCCCGCGGCGACCTCCGGCGCCGCCACCGCCCCCGCGCCGCAGTTCGTCTCGTTCATGAGCGGACCGACCTTCGCCGCGATCGGCAAGGGCGTGCCCGGCGCCGTCGTCACCCTGCGCTACGAGACGCGGTTCGGCGCAGCGACGACGTCCACCACGGTCGACGCGAAGGGCTACTGGTGGGCCGACCTGCAGGCCGGCTTCACCCTCGCCCAGTCGGGCACCGTCACCCTCGTGCAGACCGTCGACGGCGTCGACTCCGCTCCCGTGACGGCGGTCGGCTGATGCGGCGGACGATCGGCCGGATCGCGCTCGGTGCGGGCGTCGCGGCCGCTGCGCTGTCCACCGCACTGCCGGCAGCCGCAGCCCCCGCGTCCGCACCGTCGGAGACCGACCACGTGCAGCTCGTCGCACTGGACGGACTCGGCGACTGGCTGGGGACACCGTGGACCGCGGTCGTCGACGCGTCCGGGACGGTCGAGCAGTTCCCCGACGAATCCTCCGCCCGTGCCGCCGCGGCGACCTTCGAGAGCCGGACCGTCGCCTCCGGGTTCGAGCTCTGGGCCGAGGACGGGTCGACGTGCCTGACGGTGGGGACCACCTCCGGCAACCGGAGCGGCTTCGTCGTCGGTCGTGACGCGGCCGACTGCACGACGATCGGTGCCGGCGTGTTCCGGACCGCACCCGGCGACCAGCTCGTGGCCGCGAGCCCGGCCGGACCCGCGCTGACGGTCGGGACGCCGACGTGGAGCGGGTCGGCCGTCGTGCTCTCCGCGGAGCACGAGCAGGTGGTCCCGTTCCGCTTCGTCGGGCTCGGGGACCGCTAGCGGACCGAGCCGACCGGGAACCGGAGCGCCGCCCCCCGCACACGCCGTGCGGGGGCGGCGCGCGCCGTTGCGGGATCCCGGTGCACACGGGACGGGGCCGGCGCTCCCGATCCACCCGGGTACGGCACGATGGACGTGTGTCCGACACCCTGATCCACGCGACCGGCGTCCGCGTCACCCGCTCCGGGCGGGACCTGCTGCACGACGTCGACCTGACCGTGCGGCGCGGCGAGCACTGGGCACTGCTCGGCCCGAACGGCGCCGGGAAGTCGACCCTGCTCGGCGTGCTCGGGGCGACCGGTCACCCCACGGCGGGGCACGTCGAACTGCTCGGGCGGCAGCTCGGTCGGGTCGACGTCCGGGAGCTCCGCGAGCACATCGGGCACGTCGACCCACGCCACCGGATGCTCTCACCGCTGACGGTGTTCGAGACCGTGCTGACCGGCGTCACCGGCACGACCGACCTCATGATGCGGTGGACGCCGACCGAGGAGCAGGTCGCCGACGCCGAGCAGCACGTCGCCGACGTCGGCCTCGCCGAACGTCGGGACGCCCGCTGGCCGGTGCTGTCCCAGGGCGAACGCGGCCGCACGCTCATCGCCCGGGCCCTGATGGCGCGGCCGGAACTGCTCCTGCTCGACGAGCCCGCGACCGGACTCGACGTCGCCGCCCGCGAGCACCTGCTCGAGACGGTCGATGCACTGCGGCGGCGCCACCCCGACCTCGGCAGCGTGATGGTGACGCACCACCTCGAGGACCTGCCCGTCTCCACGTCGCACGCCATGCTGCTGCGCGACGGTGCCGTGGTAGCCCGGGGCACGGCGGACGAGGTCATCACGTCGTCCGCGGTCTCGCACGCCTTCGACTTCCCGCTCGCGGTCGTGCGCAGCGCGGGACGCTGGCACGCACGCCGAGCGGCGTAGGCGACCCGCGCCTCCCGTCCGGCCGTCGCGGAACCAGGTTCCGGACGGCCGTCGCGGAACCGGGTTCCGGCGGGGGGGGTAGTGGGGGTCGGGGCGGGAGCGGCGCGCTACGCCGTCGCGGCCGCCGCCGCCCGCGCAGCCGCCGGCAGCGCATCGAGGACCCGACCGACGGCCCGGTCGTCGTGCGCCGCCGTGACGAACCACGCCTCGAAGACGCTCGGCGGCAGGGTGACGCCCTGGTCGAGCATGCTGTGGAAGAACGGCGCGTACCGGAACGTCTCCTGCGCCCGGACGTCGTCGTAGTTCCTCGGCGCGGTCTCGGTGAACGCGAACGAGAACAGGTTGCCGGCGTGCTGCACGGTGTGCGCGACCCCGGCGGCCGAGAGCGCCTCGCTCGTCGCGGTCGCGATGGTCGCCGCCGTGCGGTCGAGGTGCGCGTAGACCTCGGGCGTCGCCGCACGGAGCGTCGCGATCCCGGCCGCGACGGCGAGCGGGTTCCCGGAGAGGGTGCCCGCCTGGTAGACCGGGCCGAGGGGTGCGAGGAAGTCCATGACCTCGCGACGGCCGCCGAGGGCGGCGAGGGGCATCCCACCGCCGATGACCTTGCCGAACGTGACGAGGTCGGGCTTCCAGCCGGCACCGTCCGGCACCACCTTCGACGCCTCGAGGCCCCACCAACCCGCCGGGCCGACGCGGAAGCCGGTGAGGACCTCGTCGACGATGAGGAGCGCACCGTTCGTCTTCGTGATCTGCGACAGCGCACGGTTGAACCCGCGCTCGGGCGCCAGGACGCCCATGTTCGCCGCCGCCGCCTCGACGATCACCGCGGCGATGCGCTCCGAGTGCTCCTCGAACGCGCGGCGCACGGCCTCGAGGTCGTTGTACGGCAGCACCAGGGTCTGCGCGGCGGTCTCGGCGGTGATGCCGGCGGACCCGGGCATCGCGAGCGTCGCGACGCCGGAGCCCGCCTCGGCGAGCAGGGAGTCGGAGTGGCCGTGGTAGTGGCCGGCGAACTTCACCAGGAGGTCGCGGCCGGTGTACCCGCGGGCGAGGCGGATCGCCGTCATCGTCGCCTCGGTGCCGGTGGACACCATGCGGATCTTCTCGATCGGGCCGTCGCCGTCCACCGAGACCCGCTGCTTGACGAGCTCGGCGAGCTCGGTCTCGCCCGGCGTCGACGCGCCGAACGACAGCCCGCGCGAGGCCGCCTGCTGCACGGCCTCGACAGTGCCGGGGTGGGCGTGCCCGAGGATCGCCGGCCCCCACGACGCGACGAGGTCGACGTACTCGCGCCCCTCGGCGTCGGTGACGTACGCACCCTTCGCGGCGGTCAGGAAGCGGGGTGTGCCGCCGACCGAGCCGTACGCCCGGACGGGCGAGTTGACGCCGCCGGGGATGCTGTTCTTCGCCCGACCGAAGAGCTGGTCGTTCGTGGTGGTGGTGGTGGTCATTCTGGGGCCTTCCCGGTCGAGGCGACGCCGGACACCGCCGCGGTGCTGCCGGACGTGCGCAGGCCGGCCTCCTGGTTGAGCTTCCGCGCGACCTCGACCGCGAAGTAGGTGAGGATCGCGTCGGCGCCGGCGCGCTTGATGCCGACGAGGGCCTCCATCGCGGCGGCGTCCCGGTCGATCCAGCCGTTCTGGGCGGCGGCCGTGATCATCGCGTACTCGCCGCTGATCTGGTACGCCCACACCGGCACCTCGGACACGTCGGCGGTCCGGGCGAGCACGTCGAGGTAGCTCATGGCGGGCTTCACCATGACGATGTCGGCGCCCTCCTCGATGTCGAGCAGCACCTCGCGCAGGCCCTGGCGGCCGTCGGCGGCGTCGATCTGGTAGGTGCGGCGGTCGCCCTGGAGCGAGGACGCGACGGCCTCGCGGAACGGCCCGTAGAACGCGCTCGCGTACTTCGCCGAGTAGGCCAGCAGGGCGGTACCACTGTGGCCGGCGGTGTCGAGGGCGTCGCGGGCGGCGGCGATCTGGCCGTCCATCATCCCGCTCATGCAGACGAGCTCGGCACCGGCCTCGGCCTGCGCGACGGCCATGTCGCGGTAGCGGAGCAGCGTCGCGTCGTTGTCGACCGAGCCGTCCGCCGCGAGGACGCCGCAGTGCCCGTGGTCGGTGAACTCGTCGAGGCACAGGTCGGACTGCACGACGAGCGCGTCGCCGACCTCATCTCGGGCGACGCGGATCGCCACGTTGAGGATGCCGTCCGGGTCGGTGGCGCCGGAGCCGGTGGCGTCCTTCGCGGTCGGCACGCCGAACAGGTTGACGCCGCCGATCCCCTGCTCCGCCGCCTCGACGAGCGCACGGCGGAACGAGTCGAGCGAGTGCTGCGAGACCCCGGGCATGCTCGTGATCGGCACGGCCTCGGTCGCGCCCTCGCGGATGAACATCGGCAGCACGAGCTCGGCGGGGTGCAGCCGGGTCTCGGCGACGAGGCGGCGCATGGCCGGGGTCGCGCGGAGTCGGCGGGGGCGGACCTGGGGGAACTGTCCGGTCACGATGACCTTCCTGGTCGGGGTGGTTCGGGTACTTCGGGTGCTCCGGTCTGGAGCGCCTCGGCGACGGCGTCGAGGAGGGCTTCGGCGGAACGGCTGCGTCCGACGACGTGGACCGGCAGCCCGACCGCCCGAGCGGCGTCGGCGGTGCCGGGCCCGATGCACGCGATGCGGGTGCGGGGGTCGAGCGGGGCCATCCGGCGGGCGACCTGCGAGGCGACGCTGCCGCTCGTGACGAGCACCGCGTCGGGTGCCCGGTCGAGGCGGACCGGCTCGTCACCGGTCCCCACGGTACGGTACGCGACCACGTCCTCGACGTCGATCCCGCGGTCGCGGAGCCCGTCCGCGACGGTGCCCGCGGCGAGTTCGGAGCGCGGGAACAGGACGTGCCCGGCCGTGTCCGGGAACGCCGCGACGAGTCCGGCGCCGGACTCGTCCTCCGGCACGAGGTCGACCCGCCACCCGGCGTCACGGGCGGCGCGCGCGGTCGCCTCGCCGACGCACGCCACGTGCACCCCGGCCGGGAGGCCCGCCACGCGTCCGACGACGACGCGGACGGCCGTCGCACTGGTCACCACGAGCCAGGGGGCGCCCGGGTCGCGCCCGCCGGGACGGGACGCGTCCTCGGACCGGGCACCGCCGCCGTCCGGGCCACGCCCGTCGGGACCGGTCGCGCCCTCGGGGGCCGCGCCGTGCCTCCCGGCCGCCGCCACGAGGCGGTCGAGGGCCGCGTCGAGCGCCGCGGTGTCCGCGGGGGGTGCGTCGACGATCAGGGGCACCACGACGGGGTCGAGCCCGCGCGCACGCGCCGCCTCGGCGACCCGGTCACCCCACGCCCCGCCGCGCGGGACGAGGACGAGCGGCCGTCGTGCCTCGTCCCCGGCGGGAGCGGTCATCGTCGTCGTCAGTCCGTGCCGGCCGTCGGCGTCCCGGACACGGCGGCGTCGTCGGTCGGCTGGTCGGCGGCGGGCGTCGCGAGCCCCGGCCCGGCGGTGTGGTCGCCGTCCGCCGGTGCGTCCGACACCGACGACGCGAGGTCCGCGAGCTCGGCGGCACCGTTCTCGAGGAGCTCCGCGGCGACCCGACGGCCGACGTCGAGCGCCTCGTCGAGACGCTCCTGCGCGGAGCCGTCGAGGTGTGCGGCGTGCGAGGCCGTCCGGTACTCCGAACCGTCGGGCCGGTAGACCGTCGCGCTGACGAGCAGCAGCTCGGCGTCCACGACGGCCGTGGCGCCGATCGGCGCGGAGCAGCCCGCCTCGAGCTTCGCGAGGACCTCGCGTTCGGCCGTCACCGTGAGGCGCGTGGGCGCGTGGTCGAGCTTCCGGAGCGCGGCGAGCAGGTTCCGGTCCGTCTCGTCCGAGCGGATCTCGACCGCGAGGGCGCCCTGACCGGGTGCGCTCGGCCAGAACCCGAGGTCGAGCAGCTCGGTCGCGGCACCCAGCCGGTCGATACGGCCGAGCCCGGCGGCGGCGAGCACGACGGCGTCGAGGTCGTCGTCCACCCGACCGAGCCGGGTGTCGATGTTCCCGCGGATGTCCACGACGTCGAGGTCCGGACGCTTGGCCCGGAGCTGTGCGACGCGTCGGGGCGAACCCGTCCCGACCTTCGCGCCCTCGGGCAGGGTGTCGACCGTCGCGCCGTTCCGCGCGACGAGGACGTCACGGGCGTCGGCGCGCTTCGGCACCGCGGCGATCGTGAGGCCCGGGTACGGCGCCGTCGGGAGGTCCTTGAGCGAGTGCACGAGGACGTCGACCTCACCGGCGACGAGGGCCTCGCGCAGCGCACTGGCGAAGACACCGGTGCCGCCGAGGCTCGCGAGCGAGGCACGGTTCGTGTCGCCCTCGCTCGTCACCTCGACGAGTTCGACCGGTCGGCCGGACGCCTTCGCGAGCCGGTCCGCGACGTCCTGCGACTGCGACATCGCGAGGCGGCTCGCGCGGGTCCCGAGCCGGATCGGCGCCGGACCGGCCGGCGCCGATGCGGCCTGCGCTGCATCGGCCTGCGCTGCGTCGGTCGCGGCGGTGCCGGTCGCGGTGGTGCCGGTCCTCGCGGTGCCGGTCGTCGGGGTGCCGGACCCCCCGCTCACGGTGCCAGACCCGCGGCGGCGGGCTTGAAGCCGGCGCGGACGTTCTCGCAGCACCCCGGACGGCACACGTCGTACCAGGGACCGAGGTCGGTCAGGTGCGGGCGCTCGGAGGTCGGCACGCCGTTCACGCGCTCGAGCACGAGGTCGATCAGGCCGGCGACGTAGGCCGGGTCGACCCCGGGCGTCTGCGTGCGCAGCGACCAGAAGCCGAGCTCCTGAGCGGTCTCGGTCGCCTCCTCGTCGAGGTCCCACATGACCTCCATGTGGTCGCTCACGAAGCCGAGCGGGACGATGAGCACGGCGCGGGTCGGACCGCCCTGCAGCTCGTCGTTCATGTAGTCGTTGATGTCCGGCTCGAGCCACGGCTGCGTCGGGGGGCCCGAACGCGACTGGTAGACGAGCTTCCAGGGCGGCGTGCTCGTCCCGCGCAGGTCCGCGTGCTCGGGCCGCTCGAGCAGTTCCGCCCACGCCTGGTCGAGCACCACCTGGGCGACCGCGAGGTGCTGTGCCTCGTACGCGCCGTGCTCGTCGAAGCCACGGAAGTCGGGGCCGGAGCGGGCGGCGTCGGCCGAGGGGATCGAGTGCGTCGAGAACAGGACGTGCAGCTCGGTCGCGAGGTCGAGGCCCTCGTTCTCCGCGATCGCCTTCGCGAGGCCGTCGCGCACGCCGTCGACGAACGGCCGGACGAAGCCCGGGTGGTCGAAGAACTGCCGGACCTTATCGATCTTGATCGTGTCGATGAGCCCGGTGGCGTCGAGCACGCGGGCGTAGTCCTCGCGGTACTGCCGGCAGCTCGAGAACGACGAGTAGGCGCTCGTCGCGATGGCGATGAGGTTCGTGAGCCCCCGGTCGGCGGCCTCCGTGAAGGCGTCCTCGAGGTAGGGGTCCCAGTTGCGGTTGCCCCACAGCACGGGGAGGTCGATGCCCCGCGTCGCCAGCTCGGCCTCGAGCGCCGCCTTCAGCGCACGGTTCTGCGCGTTGATCGGGCTGACACCGCCGAAGTGCCGGTAGTGGTGCGCGACCTCCTCGAGGCGCTCGTCCGGGATGCCGCGGCCACGGGTGACGTTGCGGAGGAAGGGGATGACGTCGTCCTGACCCTCGGGGCCACCGAAGCCGGCGAGCAGGATCGCGTCGTACTTGGTCGCGACCTCGACGTGCTCGGGACCGTCGGCCGCGGCGGGCGTCGCGGCGAGGACGGCTCCGTGTCCGTTCGTGATCTGGCTGGTGTCGGTCACGAGAGCACCTCCGGCAGCTCGGCGGTCGTCACGCGACGACCCGTGTAGAAGGGCACTTCCTCACGGACGTGGAGGCGTGCCTCGGTGTAGCGCAGGTCGCGCATGAGGTCGACGAGGTCGACCAGGTCGGGGCTCTCGAGCGGGAGGATCCACTCGTAGTCGCTCAGGGCGAACGTGGCGATGGTGTTCGTCAGGACGCGGGTGTACTTCGCACCGGCGATCCCGTGGTCGCGGAGCATCTTCGAGCGCTCGTCCTCGGGCAGGAGGTACCACTCGTAGGAGCGGACGAACGGGTAGACCGTGATCCACGCCTCCGGCTCCTTGCCGCGCAGGAACGCGGGAGTGTGCCGCTTGTTGAACTCGGCCTCCCGGTGCATCGCCATCACGTGCCAGACGGGTTCGGCGTCACGGAAGAGCGCGGTCCGGCGGATCTCGCGCAGCACGGCCTGGATGGCCTGCGCGTCGTCGCCGTGGAGCCAGATCATGACGTCGGCGTCGGCACGGAAGCCGGAGACGTCGTAGAAGCCACGGATCGTCACGCCGCGGTCGGCCGCGGCGGACACGACACCGTCGAGCTCGGCCACACCGGCGTCACCGGCGGGGGTGACACCGCCGACCGGTCGGCGGAAGACGGCCCACAGGGCGTAGGCGGTCAGGAGGTTCGGGTCGATGCCGGAGGCCGGATCGGTCTCGTGAGCATCGCCCGGAGCGGGCACGGTGGAACTCATGGGTCCTTTGTCCTATCGGTTGCCAGGGATTACCTCGGCCCCTGCCGAAGAGCGCCCGATGTCGAGGACCCGCGCGGCGACGATGCGTCGGCCGGTCACCGCCGTCGGAGCACCGCTACGACGATACCCCCGACCACCGCCACGCCAGCTGCGAGCCCGGCGAGGTAGGGCACGGGGTTCTCGTCCGCGCGCCGCTTCACCTTCGCGGCCGCGATGCCGATCTGCTTCGGGACGTTGAGCTTGTCCTCGATGGCGTCCAGGGTGTCGATCAGCTGTGCGCGGGTCGCCGCGACGCGCTCGGCCATCTCGTCGTGCTGGTCGGTCACGGTTCCTCCGTCGTGGTGCTGCTGCCGGATCCGGCTGTCATGGTGCGCGGTGCGGTGCTCGGAGCGTCCGCGTCGTCAGAACCGGCCACCGACGTCAGGGCGCCGGGAACCGTACCGGGTGCTCGGGGTCGGCTTCCCGCCGAGGCCCTTCACCGCGTTGACGTCCTGCTTGACGCTGTCGATCGTCCGCTTCGGGGTGATCGGCAGGCCCTTCTTGAACCGCTTCCACCCGACGAGGCCGAGGATCGCCGCGACGACGAGCATGACAACGGCGACGACGAGCGCCGCGAGCCACGCCGGCATCACGGTCGCGAGGCCCATCACGGCGGCGGTGAGCAGCACGCCGATCGCGTAGAGCACGATGACGAGCGCCACGACGAGCAGCGCGGCCGCGAGCGCGAAGACCTTGACCTTCGCGAGCATCTCGGCCTTGAGCAGGTTGAGCTCACCGGTCACGAGCTCCTTGACGAGCTTCGGGACGTCGCCGACCAGGCCGAACAGCGAACGCGGCTTGCGGTCGCGGGTGTCGGTCATGAGGTGTGAGCGTCCTTCTTCTGCCCGACCTTGCGGACGACCTTCTTCGTCTGCTCGCCGACGAACTCCGCGACGTCCGGGGTCTTGTCGGCGATGAAGTCCTCAGCCTTGTGGACGCCCTTCTGGAATCCGTTGCTGTTCCAGATCTTTCCGCTGACGGTCTTGATCTGCTCGTACCGCGCCCGTCCGGCTCGTGATCCCAGGACGTACCCGAGTGCTGCGCCGGCGACGAACAGGAGCTTGCCTCGCATGTGCGATTCCTCCGTTGGGTCAGTGTGCGGTGGTCATGCGCCGAGCGGAATACGTCCGGCGTCTCCCCAACAGTAGCCCTCGGCCACCGCACGGTCCGCCCAGGTTCACAGATCCGACGCGTCCAGGATGCGGTCGGCGGCCGCACGAGCGGCGGCGACGATCCCCGCGAGACCCCGGCCCGTGGAGGCCTCGCCGATCCCGACGACGCCGTCGGCCAGACCGGCCGCCGTGGTGTCCGGCCCGTACCAGCGGACGCGGGCCGCGCCCAGCACGCGGTCGGTCCCGAAGCGCACGCCGAGCAACGTGGTCGCGTCGCGGACGGCTCGGACGCCGACGGGGTCCGCCGGGTCGACCGGGAGGCTCGTGGCGACGTCCGGCACGTCGGTCCCGCCAGCGCCGGCTCGTCCCACGGCAGCGCCGTCACGAGCGGCGCCACCGTCCCGAGCGGCGTCGGCATCCCGTGCGGCGGCGTCGCCGCCCCGTGCGTAGCTGAGACGCAGGACGTGCCGCCCGGCGGCGGCCTCGGCGAGCCAGGGCCACTTGACGGTCGCGTGCGTCAGGGCCTTGGCACCGACGCCCTCGGCGTCCGGGTGGACGAGCATGCCGGTACCGCGGGGCGCGTCGTCGAGCGCGGGGACGTCGACCACGAGGGTCACGAGTTCGATGCCGGTCCGGTCGGCCGCGGCGACGCGCTGCGGGTCCGCGGTCGAGGACAGCACGTGGTCGGCGACGAGCCGCTCGGTCGAGCCGTCCTCCGCCGTCACCTCGACCGCGTGCTCCTCGACCGCGGTCGCCCGAGAGCGGAGCCGGACGTCGACGCGGTACGTCTCCATGTCGGCCACGAGTTCGTCGACCAGGCGCACGATCCCGCCCCGGATGCCCTGCACGGCGGACCCGGCGGCCGCACGGGACCGCAGCGACAGGACCGCGCGGGCGAGCGATCCGTCCCGGAGCAGCGCCGCACGCAGGCCCGGCGCCACCCGGTCCGGGTCGAGGCGGTCGGGATGGGTGGAGTGCACCCCGCCGGCGATCGGGACCACGAGGTCGTCGAGCACCCGCTCGCCCATCCGTCGGCGGACGAGTTCACCGAGGGACGCGGCCCGCGCTGCCACCGGCGACGGCAGCAGGGAGTCCATCTGCGCGCGGAGCCCGGCCTTCTGCCCGATCACGGCGAGGACGTCCGCCGCCATCGGGGTGCTCGGGATGCCGAGGAGGCCCGTGGCTGGGATGGGTGCCGTACGGCCGTCACGGGTCATCAGCCAGGCGCCGCGCTGGTCCGGCGTCACGATGTCGTTGCCGAGACCGAGCTCGATCGCGAGCCGTCCGACGGCGTCCGTGCGCGTGGCGAACGAGTCGGCCGCCATGTCGAGGTCGATCCCCGCGACGGTGTGCCGACGGACCATGCCGCCGAGGACCCCCGACGCCTCGACGAGCACGACGTGTGCGCCGCCCTTGGCCAGGTCGCGCGCGGCGACGAGGCCGGCGACGCCACCACCGACCACGACGACGTCGGTCACGCCGTCGCTCCCACCGTCCGGCCGTCGCCCAGGGCGTGCACGAGCTCGACCACGCGGGTGATCACGGTCGGGTCGGTCTCCGGCGGGACCCCGTGCCCGAGGTTGACGACGTGCGCCCGTGCCGAGCCACCGCGGCGGACGACGTCGCGCACGTGGTCCTCGAGCACCTGCCAGGGAGCGCTGAGCATGGCCGGGTCGATGTTGCCCTGCACCGTGACGAACGTGCCCACGCGTCGCACGGCCTCGTCGAGCGGGATGCGCCAGTCGACCCCGACCCCGTCGACCACCACCGCGTCGCCCCCGAGCGTCGTCATGTCGTGCAGCACCTCGCCGCTGCCGACGCCGAAGTGGATGCGGGGGACGCCGAGGTCCGCGACGTGCTCGAGTGCCCGGGCCGAGTGCGGCGCGACGTGCGCGAGGTAGTCGGCGCGGGGCAGCGACCCCACCCACGAGTCGAAGAGCTGCGCGGCCGAGGCGCCGGCGAGGACCTGTGCGCGCAGGAACGCCCCCGAGACGTCCGCCGCCCACGCGAGCAGGCGCGACCAGGTCTCCGGGTCGGCGTGCATGAGCGTGCGCGCGCGGATGTGGTCCTTCGAGGGGCCGCCCTCGACGAGGTACGCCGCGAGCGTGAACGGCGCTCCGGCGAACCCGATCAGGGGCGTGCTGCCGAGCTCGGCGACCGTCCGCGCGACCGCCTCGGAGATCGGCGCCAGGGCGGCCGGGTCGAGCGGGGCGAGGGCGTCGACGTCGGCGGCCGTGCGGATCGGGGAGCCGAGGACGGGACCACGACCGGGGACGATCTCGACGTCCACGCCGGCGAGCTTGATCGGCACGACGATGTCGCTGAAGAAGATGCCCGCGTCGACCCCGTGCCGACGCACCGGCTGGAGCGTGATCTCGGACGCCATCGCCGGGTCCAGGCAGGCGTCGAGCATGGCCGTGCCGACACGCAGCTCGCGGTACTCCGGGAGCGAACGACCGGCCTGCCGCATGAACCACACGGGGAGCGTCTCGGGGCGGTCGCCGCGGAGCGCCCGGACGAGCGCGGAACCGCTGGTCGAGCCGGTGGCGAGGGGGTGCGTCCCGGGGAGGGCGGAGGCGGGGGCGTCGGTCACCGGACGATTCTCGCACCGGCTGTCCGGGTGGTTCCCGCACATCCGTGCAGACAGGCGACCGCACACTGTTCGCGCGTTACGATGGAGGACGTGCTCATCTGTCTCACGGCGTCGCACCGCAACGCCAGCTTCGATCTCCTGGAGCGACTGAGCATCGGCGCACCGACCGCCGCGAGCCGTCTCGTGACCGACTCCGACGTGTTGGACGGAGCCGTCGTCCTCGCCACGTGCAACCGCTTCGAGGCCTACCTCGACATCGCGGGGGACGACCGCGACTCCGCCGTCTCGGCCACCGTCGACGCCGTCGCCGCCGCCAGCGACCTCTCGCCCACCGAGCTCCGCGACTCCGTCCGCGTGCTCGGTGGCAAGGACGTCGTCCAGCACCTCTTCGCCGTCTCGAGCGGACTCGAGTCCGTCGTGGTCGGCGAGACCGAGATCTCCGGACAGGTCCGTCGCTCGCTCGAGGACGCCCGGTCCAACGGCACCACCACCTCCGACCTCGAGCGCCTCTTCCAGGAGGCCGCGCACACCTCCCGCGGGGTCAAGACCCGCACGCGCATCGGTGCCGCCGGTCGGTCGCTCGTCCGGCTCGGCCTCCAGCTCGCGTCCTCCCGGGTCACCGACTGGGCGCGGACGCGGGTCCTCCTCGTCGGCACCGGCAGCTACGCCGCGACCACGATCGCGGCCCTGCGCGACAGGGGCGCCGTGCACATCCAGGTGTTCTCGCCCTCCGGCCGGGCCTCGTGGTTCGCGGCGAAGCACGACCTCGTCGCGGCGCGCGACCTCCGCCAGGCCATCGGGGGGAGCGACGTCGTCATCACCTGCACCTCGACGGAGGTCCCGGTCGTCGCCCCGGCCGACCTCGACGACGGCGTGCGCCGCATCGTCATCGACCTCGGGCTCCCCCGCAACGTCGACCCGGCCGCGGCGGGCGTCGACGGCGTCGAGCTGCTCGACCTCGAGACCATCAGCATCCACGCCCCGATCAACGAACTGAACGCCGAGTCCGAGGCCCGCGCGATGGTCGACGACGCGGTGTCTCGCTTCCGGGCCCAGGCGC
Organism: uncultured Curtobacterium sp.; assembly: GCA_913778205.1. GTDB lineage: Bacteria > Actinomycetota > Actinomycetes > Actinomycetales > Microbacteriaceae > Curtobacterium. Next base: position 1,337 of record CAJYUW010000028.1, on the reverse strand, counting down.
TCGAGCAGTCCACCACACCGGCACTCGTCGCCTTCCGCAAGCACGTGTTCGACATCCTCGACGACGAGATCGACCGCGCGAAGCGTCGCGACGGCGACGCCGCGTCCGTCGAGCAGACCGAACGCGCCCTCCGCCACCTGGTCGGGGTGCTCCTGCACCGGCCGTCGGTCCGCGCGCGGGAACTCGGCCGAGCGGGTCGCGGCGAGGAGTTCGTCGGAGCGATCGACGCCCTGTTCGGCGTGCAGCCCGCCCCCGAGGCGGAGCTGCCGAGCCCCGTCGTCCCGCTCGCGGAGCGCACCGCGCCCGGCCGCGACGACGTGGACCGGGCCGACGAGGCGGACGCGAGCTGAGCCTCCCGTCCGTCCCGACGCTGCGCGTGAGCGCGCTGCTGCTCGTGCGTGACCGGAAGGTCCTGATGGTCCGCGCCCGGGGGCGCGACGTCCTCTACCTGCCCGGCGGGAAGGCCGAGCCGCACGAGACCGACGTCGAGGCGGCGATCCGCGAGGCCCACGAGGAGACGGGGCTGCGCCTGACGGCGCGGGACCTCGAACCGTTCGGGACCGTCACCGAACCCGCGCACGGGCAGGCCCCCGGCACGATGGTCGCGATGGCGCTCTTCACGGTCCGACCGGGAGGCACGCTCGACGCCGCCTCGCCCGTCGCCTCCGCAGAGGTGGACGAGGTGGAGTGGGTCACCTCAGCGGACGCGGACCGCTGTCCGCCCGCCGGGGTCGAGACCCTGCGGCGGCTGGTCGCCGCCGACCTCGTCGACTGACGACCGGCTCGGGGTCACTCGTCCTTGTCGGTGTAGTGGCCGACACCCTCGGTGCCGGTCGGCTCGGGCTCGCCGGGGATGTCGCTCTCGACGTACTCGCCCTGCTCGCCGTCCGGCGTCGGCCGGCCCTCGCCGGGGACGTCGCTCGACACGAACTCGCCGACGGGCTCGCTGCTCGCGACGTGCTCCTCGCCCGGGATCTCGCTGTCGGTGAAGGCTCCGGCGCGGGGTTCGACGCCGTCGGCCCGGCCCTCGTCGCCGCGTGCCTGCTCGTGCTTGTCCGTCATGGCGGTCTCCGTCGTCTGTGGAGCACACGTCGTGCCCCTGCTGCTGGACGCGAGTGTGCCCGTGGAGGCTGGGGACGACCCGAGTCCGGTTCGGTCGTCCCGGGACGTACGAGAGCGCCGCCCCCGGGTCGGGGACGGCGCTCTCGGTGTCCGTGCGGTGTTACTTGATCTGGGCGGTGATGGTCGCGGTGCCCACGAGCAGGCCACGCTTGACCGCGTCGGTGCCGAACGTCTTGTTCAGCAGACCAGCAGCGTCCTCGGAGATGTGGACCGTG
>CAJYUW010000027.1 GCA_913778205.1 uncultured Curtobacterium sp. | reverse complement strand
GGGTGGCGCGGTGCCAGCTGGCACCGCGCCTCCCGTCCGTGTCTGGTCGCGAAGGCGACCGATCAGGCCTTGGTGGCCGCGTCGATCGTGTTCTCGGCGATCGTGTCCTCCTCGCGACCGGGCGTCCGGAGGTTCCACTTCTTGATCACGAACGAGAACAGGAAGTAGTAGATCACCGCGTAGCCGAGTCCGATCGGGATGAGCCAGATCGCGCCGTCCGCCTTGCCGAAGTTCAGCACGTAGTCGATCGCACCGGCCGAGAACGAGAACCCGTCGTGGATGCCGAGCGCGTTGACGAGTGCGAGCGAGGTGCCCGTGAGGAACGCGTGGATGACGTAGAGCGGGAAGGCCACGAACATGAACGAGTACTCGAGCGGCTCGGTGATGCCGGTCACGAACGAGGTGAGCGCAGCGGAGACCATCAGCGCGCCGACCACCTTGCGGTTCTGCGGCTTCGCGTTCCGCCAGATGGCGAGGGCGCCGGCCGGCAGGGCGAACATCATGATCGGGAAGAAGCCGGTCTGGAAGATGCCGGCGGTCGGGTCACCCGCGAGGAACCGTGGGATGTCGCCGTGGATGACCTTCCCCGCAGCGTTGGCGAAGTCGCCGAGCTGGAACCACGGGAAGAAGTTGAGCAGCTGGTGCAGGCCGATCGGGATGAGCATGCGGTTCGCGAACCCGAAGATGCCGCCACCAATCACCGCGTTGTCCGCCACCGCCTGGCCCGCAGCGGTGAGCGCGATGTCGAAGTACCGGTAGACGAACGACATCAGGACGGCGATGACGAGGCCGGCGGCCGCGGTGAGGATCGGCACGAGGCGGCGGCCGGAGAAGAAGCCGAGGAAGTCGGGCATCTTCGTGCGGTGGAACCGCTGCCAGAGGCCCGCGGCGACGAGACCCATCACGATGCCGCCGAGGACGCCGAAGTTGATCGTCGCTTGGTCGCCGTTCGCGTCCTTGACCCCCTTGAGCACGATCGGGGACATGACGGCGAACACCTCGTACATCACCATGTACCCGACGACCGCCGCAAGCGCCGTCGTTCCGTCGGATTTCCTTGCCCACCCGATCGCGATGCCGACCGCGAAGAGCAGCGGCAGCCACGTGAAGATCGCTTGGCCCGCGGCCGAGATGACGCTCGCGCCGGTCTCGAAGCCGGGGATCGCGCCGAGGAGGTCCGGCTGGCCGATGCGGTTCAGGATGCCGGCGGCGGGCATGACCGCGATCGGCAGGAGCAGGCTCCGCCCGAGGCGCTGCGCGTTGGCGAAGAGCTTCGACTGCTTCTTCGGGGTCTTCTTCTCCGGCACGTCCGTGGCGGTGGTGGCGCTCATCGGAGTTCCTCTCGTCGTTGGGTGGAGCTGCGGGGTGGTGGAGCTGCGGGCGGTGGAGCTGTGGGCGGTCGGGTTGCGAGGCGGGTTGAGCCGCACGGGCGGGCGCAGGTACGCTCGGGAGGACACCTGGCCGGTCCTGTCCGGTCATGACCAGTTCCGTAGTCTGAACTGAGACCGGACGCATGTCAACCCGGTGCGAACACCCTCAACGAAGGAGGAAACGATGGCCGACATCAAGGCAGCCGACATCATCGCCGCACTCGGCGGTGCCGACAACATCGACGAGGTCGAGGGCTGCATCACGCGCCTCCGCGTCGAGGTCGAGGACGGCGACCTCGTGGACAAGGCCGCACTGCAGGCCGCGGGCGCCCAGGCGGTCGTCGGCGGTGGCACCGGATGGCAGGTCATCGTCGGCCCGATCGCCGACAACCTCGCGCAGGACATCCAGGACGAGCTGTGACGACGGCGGTCCGGACCCCGTTCGGCGGCCCGGTCGTCGCGCTCGCCGACGTCCCGGACCCGGTGTTCGCCGGGCAGCTCGTCGGAGCCGGGGTCGCCGTCGACCCGACGGGCGTCGAGGGTCCGGTCACCGCGGTGGCGCCGGTCGACGGCACGATCGTCAAGCTGCACCCGCACGCCTTCGCGCTGCAGGGCACGGCGGGCACGGACGTCCTCGTGCACGTCGGCATCGACACCGTGAAGCTCGGGGGCGAGGGCTTCGAGCTCGTCGCCGCCGAGGGTGACACGGTCAGCGCGGGTGACCCGGTCGTGCGGTTCACCCCGTCGGTGATCTCGGCCGCCGGGTACTCGCCGATCTGCCCCGTCGTCGTGCTCGGCTCCGCGCCGGACTCCGTCGCGCAGGGCTCCGTCGGCACCACGGTCCGCGAGGGCGACACGCTGTTCGAGGCGTAGGCCGGCGCCGTCGGTGCCGCGGGAGCGACAGAGCAGCGCCTGCCCGGCCCGACGCCCGCGCGGGAGCGACAGTCCGCCGCGACCGGAGCGCGGCAGACTGTCGCTCCCGCGTACCCCTGCCAGCCCGGCCCGCCGCGCACCCGGGCCTGCCCGGCACGCCGCGCACCCGGGCCTGCCCGGCACGCCGCGCTCCCCGCGCCAGCGAGCCCGACGCGCTGCCCGGGCCAGCCGGCCGCGCCGTGCCTCGCCGACCCGACCGCCGCACGCCTACGCGACCGCGGACGGCGCGGTCGCGGTGACCTCCATCTGGACCCGGTACCGGTCCGACCGGTACCACGACCGGGAGTGCTCGACCGGCCGGTCCCCCGAGTACGACACCCGGTCGAACTCGAGCACGGGCGCGCCGGTCTTCGTGCCGAGCAGCGTCGCGACGTCGTCGGCCGCGGGCTTCGCCGCCACCGTCTGCTGCGCCCGGTCGATGGGCGTCCGGTACTCGGTCGCCGCGAGGGAGTACACCGACCCGGACAGGTCGTGGTCGAGCAGCCCCGGGAACGCGGACGCCGACAGCCAGGCGTCGTCGATCGACACCGGCGCCCCGTCGGCCATCCGGAGTCGCTTCAGGTGGTACGCCGTCTCGTCCTCGGCGAGCCGGAGCGCCGCGACCGTGTCCGTCGGGGGCACCCGCTCCTCACGCACGAGCACGACGGTGGTCGGGACGTGCCCGAGCGCCCGCATCTCCTCGGTGAACGACGCGAGGTGCAGCGTGGACTGCACCGGTCGGTGCGCCACGAAGGTGCCCTTCCCGCGGACCCGCTCGAGGTAGCCCTCGTTGACGAGCTGCCCGAGGGCCTCCCGCACGGTGATGCGCGAGACGCCGTACTCCTGGATGAGCTGCCGCTCGGAAGGGATCGCCGCACCGGGCGTGAGGCGGACCGTGGCGAGGTCGAGCAGGATGCGCCGCAACTGCTGGTGCTTGGGCTCGGCACCCTCGGTGATGCGGGTCGTCATCGCTCGATCTGCTCCGTCGCTCGTGCGGGTGGTCCTCGACGGTGGTCCCGTCCGGTGGTCATGCGCGGACATGACCAGTTCCCATCACAGTAGCGAGTCCGCTCACGAACACCAATGCCCGTGACAAGATGACGCCCGTGACCTCGGTGGTGATCGTCGACGACGAGACGCTCGTGCGCTACGGCTTCGAACTCATCCTCGGCGCCGCGCCGGACATCGAGGTCGTCGCGACGACGAACGACGTCGACGCGGTGGGGGTGATCGCCGAGCACCGGCCGGACGTTGTCCTGCTCGACGTCCGGATGCCGCACGTGAACGGTCTCGACGTGCTCCGCGACGTCCACGCGCTGCCCGACCCACCGGCGGTGGCCATGCTCACGACGTTCGACGCCGAGGAGTACATCGGCAGGGCGATGGAGCTCGGGGCCGCGGGCTTCCTGCTCAAGGACACCGACCCCGAGGCACTCGCCGAGTACGTCCGCGTGCTCGCCCGCGGTGGCGTGGTGCTGGCGCCGGGGGTGGACCGCCGCCGGCTCTTCGCGGCGCGGTCGCCGGTCGCGGTCCCACCGCTCAGCGACCGGGAGCGCGCGGTCCTCCGCTGCATCGCCGACGGCGCCAGCAACCCGGACATCGGGCGACGCCTCGGCGTGAGCACCGGCACCGTCAAGGAGGACGTCCGGGCCCTCCTCGTGGCGTTCGGCGTCGCGACGCGCGTCCAGCTCGCCCTGCGCGCGGCCGAGGCAGGACTGCTGGATGGCTGAGCACCGGGACCGGGCTCGGCTCGCGCAGTTCCTCGCCGACACCGACGGGAGGCTCGACCGCCTCGTCGACGCCGGCCTGCGCTGGGCGCGCACCCACCGGGCACCCTGGTGGGTGGTCGACCTGCTGTTCATCGTCGCCGCCGTCGCGGACGCCGTGCTCGACATCTCCGGTGCGACGCAGGTCGAGACCGCGCTGTCGCTGCTCGCCGCCGCTGCGCTGCTCCTGCGCCGCCGGTTCCCCGTCCTCGCCTTCGCGCTGACGATGCCCGGCCTCTTCGTCGGGTCGGCGGTCGTGGCCGCGAGCATCGCGCTCTTCACGCTCGGCGAGCGCACCGACCGCCGGTGGCTGATGCTCTTCGCCGCGCTCGTGCAGTTCGTCGGCTTCAGCGGGTTCGTCGGGCCGCCGCAGAGCCTCGACGAACTCGTCGTGTCCGTCCTGTACGCCCTCATCTTCGCCATCGGCCCGCTGGCGATCGGGCTGCTCGTGCGGACACGGGCGCGGCTCACGGAGCAGCTCACCGAGGTCCGGCTCGCCCGCGAGGACGAGCGTCGGCAGGCGGCCGAGGTCGCACTGTCGCGGGAGCGCGCCCTGCTCGCACGGGAGATGCACGACGTCGTCTCGCACCAGGTCACCCTCATCGCGGTCCAGGCCGGAGCCGTGCAGGTCGCCGGGCGCGACGAGGCCGAACGCGGCTTCGCCCGGACGATCCGGCAGCTGTGCGTGGTGACGCTGCAGGAGCTCCGGGAGATGGTGCAGGTGCTCCGGGCGTCGGGCGGCACCGCACGCGAGATCGCCCCGCAGCCCGTGCTCGCCGACCTGCCCCGCCTGATCGCCGACAGCGGCCTCGAGACCACCGTCACCGTGGACCTGCCGGAGTCGCTCGGCCAGCCCGTGCAGCGCGCCGTGTACCGCTTCGTGCAGGAGGGGCTCACCAACGTCCGGAAGCACGCCCCCGATGCCGCCGTCCGGGTCAGTGCACGCCTGCACGACGGCATCGTGCTCGTCGACCTCGTGAACGGCCCCGCCCGGGCCGAGCGGCTCGAGCTGCCCGGCTCGGGACTCGGACTCATCGGGCTCGGCGAGCGCGCCTCCCTGCTCGGCGGCTCCCTCGAGGCCGGCCCCCAGCCCGGCGACGGGTTCGCCCTGCACCTGCGCATCCCGGCCGACCACACCCCGACCGTCGGATGACGGACGGTGGCCGATCGGCCACCGGAGGTTCACGCCGCGGAGCGATGTGCCGCGGGCGTCCCGCCGCTTCGATGAGGACGTGGCAGTCCATCACGTCCTCTCCCGTCTCCGCACCGTCCCGGTGACCCTCGCCGTCGCGGTCGCCGCCGCGCTCGCGATCGTGACCGCGCGGATGATGCACTCCGAGCCGGACTTCCCGCACCACCCGCCCGTCGCGTGCCTCGCCCTCGTCGCCGTCGTGGCCACGACCTGGATCGCGGAGCGGGTGCTCGGCTCGGTGCGCACGGTCCTCGTCGGGGTCGTCGCGCCCGTCCTGGCCGTGCTCGCCACCCAGGCCGCCGTCACGATCGGGGCCGCGCTCGGCGAAGCGCACGCCGAGGCCGCGAACGGGCAGCCGCTGTTCGCGCCCTCGACCGTCGCCGTCGCCCTCCTCGGTGCCGCGTCGGCGACGATGCCCGTCCAGTGGCGGTGGCGCGTCCGCACGGTGCTCTGGACCGTGGTGCTCACGCTCGTCCTGTTCGCCGGCCACGGGTCGGACCTGGCTCGTGCCCTCGCGACCCTGCTCGGGACCGCAGCCGGCGCGGTCGTCGCGCACCGCGCCTCCCGACCGACGGAACGACCGACGGAACGCACCGCGCGCGCCGTCCCGCCCACGCGTACCCTCGTCGTCGCGGTCCTCTGCGCCCTCGGCGCCGGCACCCTGGTGACCCTCGTCGTGCCGCAGGCCGACGGCGTCCTGTCCCCCTTCGCGGACGCGATGCGCGACGAGTCGGTCGCGGCGGTCGGCGTCCTCCTCGTCCTCGCGGGGTGGCTCGTGCAGCACGGACGCCGCCTCGGCGTCACCCTCGCCGTCGGGGTCCTGGTGACGCTCACGGTCGTGCTCGCCGACGCGTTCGTGATCGAGCCGGTGCAGACGGACGGCGTGCAGTGGCAGGGGCTCGGTCTGGACGCGCTCGAGTGGCAGGTCACGCTGCTCGGTGCCTGGCTCGTCCCCGCGGCCGTGCTCGCGGTCGTGATCGGGCTGCACGGGCGACTGGTCCGCGCCCGGTTCCGCGCCGTCGAAGGCTCACAGGCGGCCCTCGTGGAGATGATCCGCGACGGCGACGCCGGTAGCCTCGGACACATGGGCACCTGGCACGGCAACGCCACCTGGGTGCACCCCGGCGGACTCGGCGCGGTCGCCCACCGCGTCCACGGCGACGTCGCTCTGACCGTGTCGGACCCGGTGTGCGCCGCCGCCGACCGTCCGGCGGTGCTCGCCGCCTTCGCCAGCGCGTGCGAGCGGAACGGGTGGGTGCCCGCGTTCACGAGCGTGCACGACCCGGTGCGGCAGATCCTCGCCGCCGACGGGTGGACGGCCGTGCCGGTCGGCGTCGAAGCAGTGCTCGACGTCGCCGAGTTCAGCCTGAGCGGCAAGAAGCGCCAGGACCTCCGCACGGCGTCGAACCGCGCCGACCGCGAGGGCATCCGCGACGAGTGGACCACCTTCGCGGCGCTGTCGGCGGCGCACCGGAGCGAGGTCGAGGCCGTCTGCACCCGGTGGGCGGCGGACCGCCGTCTGCCCGAGATGGGCTTCACGCTCGGCGGGCTGCGGGAACTCGACGACCCGGACGTGCGACTCATGCTCGCGATCGACGCCGAGGAGCACGTCGTCGGGGTGACGAGCTGGCTCCCCGTGCACGAACGCGGCGCGCTGACCGGCTGGACGCTCGACGTGATGCGCCGTGGCGAGGACGGCATGCCGGGCGTGATGGAGTTCCTCATCGCCCGGACGGCCCTCCGTGCCCGCGACGCCGGCCTCACGACGATCAGCCTGTCCGGGACGCCGCTCGCCGCGCACCCGGGCGCCGGTGCGCTCGTGTCGCGGGGCTCCGCGGTGATCGCCCGCGTCCTCGAACCGGTCTACGGCTTCCGGTCGCTGCAGCGCTTCAAGGAGAAGTTCGGCGCGCGACACGAGCCGCTCTGGCTCGTCGTCCCGACACCGCTCCACCTGCCGCGGACGGCACGCGCGCTCGCGGCGGCGTACGTGCCGGGGCTCCGGCCGAGGCACCTGTGGGCGCTGCGGCAGGCGCACCGCGGACAGGCGCACCGCGAGCCCGCGCGGCCGACCACCGCTGCCGGACGCCCGTGAGCCCCACGGAGTGGCTCCTCGCCACCCAGCTGCAGGCGCCGTCGAAGCTCGTCCCGATCGACGCCGCGTTCGCCGTGGTCGCGCTGCTCGTGCTGCTGCCGGCGCTCCGCCACCGCGCGGCGGCCTGGCGGTCCCGCGCGGCGTGGCGCGCCGTGGGCGTCCGCGCGGCGGTGGCTGCGGGCGCGGCCGTCGTCGTGCTCCTGGCGTGCTGGGTGACGAGCGACGTCATCGACCTGTTCGGGGTGTCGCTCAGCGCGGTCACCCGGATGTGGTGTGCCCTCGCCGCCGCGGCCCTCGCCCTCGCCGTCACCGGGCTCGTGCAGGGCGGCGGGTGGCGGCGGGCGACCGCGATCGTGCTCGTGCCCGCGGCGCTCCTCGTGCCCGCGCTCGGGGTCAACGTGGAGTTCGCCAAGTACCCGACGCTCGGCACCGTCGTCCAGACCGACCCCTACCCCGAGCTCGACCTCGACGCCGCCCCCGCAGCCTCGATGCCGACCGTCGGCGAGGTCCGCACCGTGACGATCCCCGGACGCCGATCGCACTTCGACGCCCGACCGGCGATCGTCTACCTGCCGCCTGCTGCCCTCGTCCGGGACCCCGCCCCGCTCCCGGTGGTCCTGGCGTTCGCGGGGCAGCCCGGGGCGCCGAGCGACATGTTCACGGCCGGCCGGATGGGGACCGTGCTCGACGACTACGCCCGGGCCCACCACGGCCGTGCGCCGATCGTCCTCTCCGTCGACCAGCTGTCCGCGCCCGGGCGGAACACGATGTGCGTGGACTCGCGGCTCGGGCACGTCGACACCTACGTCACACGCGACGTCCCGGCCTGGGTGGAGTCGCACCTGCCCGTCGCCCGGGACCGTGTGCACTGGGGCATGGTCGGGTTCTCGCAGGGAGCCACCTGCGCCGTGCAGTTCCTGACCGGCCACCCGTCGGACTTCGCCGCGGCGCTGGCGGTGTCGAGCGAGCTCCAGCCCATCGACCAGTCGCCGCAGCACAGCGCCGACCAGGCGTTCGGCGGGTCCGTCGCCCGGTGGCGGGCCGCCGCGCCCCGTGCGCTGATGGCCGAGCACGGGCCCTACCGGGGGCACGCGCTGTGGCTGACGGCGGGGTCGAGCGACCACGAGTTCACCGAGAACGCGCGGCTGCTCGGGGCGGCCGCACGTCGGGCCGGCATCCGCACGACCGTCGTCTCGGCATCGAGGAGCGGCCACGACTGGAACACCGTGCAGTGGTCGCTTCGCTCCGAGCTGCCGCTGCTCTGCGACGCGCTGTCCGGCTGACGACCCGCGTCAGGCGTGCGCGACCAACCAGCCGAACTGCTCGTCGCTGAGTGCCCGGTCCGCCCACACCTGGCGCTCGACGCCGTCCGGGGTCGGCGTCGCGGTCGTCCCCTGCCAGCGGAGCGCGAGGCCCGAGCGTCGGAGCACCACGGCCGAGCCGCTGTTGTTCGTCAGCACACGACCGGTCACCGGGACGTCCGGCGCGGTGTCGTGCGCTGCCCGGACCGCGGCTGCAGCGGCCTCGGTCGCGTACCCGTTCCCCCAGGACTCCGGCACGAACCGGTACCCGAGGTTCCACACGTGCCCCGCGGTCATGTCGACACCGGCGACGCCGAGGAAGCCGCCGTCGTGGACGGACCGCACCAGCCACGACCCGAGCCCGTGCCGGATGCGCCCACCGATCTTCGCCTGCACCATCTCGACGGTCTGTGCCCGGGAGCGGTGCCGACCGGCGGGCAGGTGGGTCCACGTGCGCGCATCGGCGAACAGCCGGTGCACGTCGTCGACGTCACGCGGGTGCAGCGGGGTGAGCAGCAGCCGATCCGTTCGGATCTCCTGCGGCGGGACCAGGAGCTGGTGGACCATGGCACGATCCTCGCGCGCACCACCGACATCCGGGTGAACGGGGACCGACATCCGCGGGGGTCGAACCCACCCGTGCGGGTTCCCGCACGGGTGGGGTCGGACGGCTCAGTCGAGCAGGAGCGCCGGCTCCTCGATGACCGAGGCGACGTCGTGCACGAAGCGCGAGGCCACGTCGCCGTCCACGACCCGGTGGTCGAACGACGCGCCGATGGTCGTGACCATGCGCGAGCGGACCTCGCCGTCGGTCACCCACGGCTTCGGCTTGATGGTGCCCATCGCGACGATCGCGACCTCGCCCGGGTTGAGGATCGGCGTGCCGGTGTCCATCCCGAAGACGCCGATGTTCGTGACGGTGATCGTGCCGTCGGCCATCTGCTGCGGCGTGGTCTTGCCGTCGCGCGCGGTGAGCGTGAGCTCCTCGAGGGCCTGCGCGAGCTCGAGGAGCGACATGTCCTGCGAGTCCTTGATGTTCGGCACGATGAGTCCGCGCGGGGTGGCCGCCGCGATGCCGAGGTTCACGAAGTGGTGGACGATGATCTCGCGGTCGGTCCAGGTCGAGTTCACCGAGCGGTTCCGGCGGACGGCCCAGATCACGGCCTTCGCGAAGACGAGCAGCGGCGAGACCTTCACCCCGGCGAACGTCGGCGAGGCCTTGAGCCGCTTGACGAACTCCATCGTGCGCGTAGCGTCGACGTCGACGAACAGGGACACGTGCGGCGCCGTGAACGCGGACGTGGTCATCGCGGTGGCGATGGCCTTGCGGACGCCCTTGACCGGGATGGTCTCCTGCCGCACCTCGCCCCAGTCCGGGGTCTCGATGTTGCGGAAGACGCTCGCCTGCTTGGCGTGCCGGATGACGTCGTCGCGGGTGACCTCACCGGTCAGCCCGGTCGCGACGACCTCGGTGAGCTCGACACCGAGGTTCCGCGCGAGCTTCCGGATCGGGGGCTTCGCGAGGACGTTCTCCGCCGTGGTCCGCTTGCGCGGACGGGAGCCCTGGCTGGTGATCGCGTCGGCGGTCGAGTCCTCGCCCGGGTCCGAGGCGGCCTCGGCCATCGCCGCGGCGTCCGCACTGGAGGCACGGCTCGCCTCGGCCGCGAGGGCTGCGGCCCGGCGGGCACCCGGCTTGCGACGCGACGGCGCCGAGGTCGCGGAGCCGTAGCCGACGAGGACCGCGCCGGAGGACTCGTCGGTGCCGACGACACCGGCGCCGTCGGCGACCGACGTCGGCGCGGCGGCTGCCGTGGCCGCGGGTGCGGCCGGCGCGGCGGCTGCCGGCTGCCGGGTCGCCGGCGCTGCCGGAGCCGACGATGCCGGCGCAGCGGGAGCCGCGGTGGCCGGAGCAGGCGCCGCCGGGGCGGACGCGACCGGCGGCGCGGGGACGGCGGACGGGGCGGGGGCGACGGGCGGGGTGGCGGCGACGGGCGGGGTGGCGGCGACCGCGGGGGCTGCCGGGGCGGATTCGGCGACGGGTGCCGCGCCTCCCGGCTGGCCGCCGGCGGCGTCGGAGTCGACCCGGATGATCGGACGCCCGACCTCGACCGTGTCGCCCTCGGCGACGAGCAGCCCGGTGACCGTGCCGGCGAACGGCGACGGCAGCTCCACGAGCGACTTCGCCGTCTCGATCTCCACGAGCACCTGGTCGACGGCGATCTCGTCCCCGATGGCGACGCGCCACTGGACGATCTCGGCCTCGGTCAGGCCTTCGCCCACGTCGGGCAGGGGGAATTCGGCGGCGGCCACTACGGCTCCTTCGGGGTCGGACAGGGGGTCAGTACGCGAGGGCGCGGTCGACGGCCTCGAGGACGCGGTCGGCGTCCGGGAGGTGCAGGTGCTCGAGCTTCGACACCGGGAACGGCACGTCGAAGCCGGACACCCGGAGCGGCGGCGCCTGCAGCGTGTAGAACGCTCGCTCGGCCACGGTCGCGGCGATCTCGCTGCCGACGCTCACGAAGCCGGAGGCCTCTTGCGCGATGACGAGTCGGCCGGTCTTCGCGACCGAGGCGAGCAGCGGCTCCCAGTCGATCGGCGAGATCGAGCGGAGATCGACGACCTCGCAGCTCGTGCCCTCGGCGTCGGCGATCTCCGCCGCCTGCATGAGCGTGGCGACCATGGCGCCGTGGCCGACGAGGGTGATCTCGGTGCCGGTGCGGGCGACGCGCGTGGTGTGCATCGGGACGTGGCCGCCGACGAGGTCGACCTGCCCCTTCGGCCAGTACCGGGACTTCGGCTCGAGGAACACCACCGGGTCCTTCGACGCCACTGCCTCCTGGATCATCCAGTAGGCGTCGTTCGGGGTGCTCGGGCTCACCACGCGGAGGCCCGCGGTGTGCGCGAAGTACGCCTCCGGGGACTCCTGGTGGTGCTCGACGGCGCCGATGTGCCCGCCGTAGGGGATGCGGATGACGACCGGCAGCGACATGTGGTCGGGGAGCCGGTTCTGCATCTTCGCGAGCTGCGACGTGATCTGGTCGAAGCCGGGCCACACGAAGCCGTCGAACTGGATCTCGACGACCGGCCGGTAGCCGCGGAGGGCCAGACCGATCGCGGTGCCGATGATGCCGGACTCGGCGAGCGGGGTGTCCCGCACGCGCTCGGGGCCGAAGCGGTCCTGCAGGCCTTCGGTGATGCGGAACACCCCGCCGAGCTGGCCGATGTCCTCGCCCATGAGCAGGACCTTGTCGTCGGCCTGCATCGCGGCGGCGAGCCCGGCGTTGAGCGCCTTCGCCATCGTCAGCGTCGGGGTGGGGTCGCTCGGGACCTCGCCGGCGCCGGGGTGGGCGCGGAGGGTGTAGTCGAAGAGCTGCTCGGTGGTGCTCATCAGTGGGCGCTCCCCTCGAAGCCGGCCTCGTACTCCGCGAGCCAGGCCTTCTGCTCCGCCACGATCGGGTGCGGCTCGCGGTAGACGTGGTCGAACATGGTGCCGATGGGCGGCGGGGTCAGCTCGACGGTGCGGCGGCGGACGTCGGCCGCAAGGTCCTCGCCCTCGGCGTCGAACGCGGCGAACTGCTCGTCCGTCGCACCCTTCGAGCGCAGGTACGCCTCGGAGCGGGCGATCGGGTCGCGGCGCACCCACTCCTCGAGCTCGCCGTCGGCGCGGTACCGGCTCGGGTCGTCCGAACTGGTGTGCGCGCCGATGCGGTAGGTGTCGGCCTCGATGAACGCCGGACCCTGTCCGCTGCGGGCGTGCTCGGTCGCCACGACGGAGGCCGTGTAGGACGCGAGGATGTCGTTGCCGTCGATGAGGACGCTCGGGATGCCGAAGCCGCGCGGGCGGTCGACGAGCGGGGTCGGCGACTGCACCGAGACCGGGACCGAGATCGCCCAGTGGTTGTTCTGCAGGAAGAACACGACGGGCGCCCGTGTGGAGGAGGCGAAGACGAACGCCTCGTTCACGTCGCCCTGGCTCGTCGCGCCGTCGCCGAAGTACACGATGGAGCATGCGTCGACGTCGGGATCGCCCGTGCCGACCACGCCGTCGAGCTTCTGGCCGAGCGCGTACCCCGTCGCGTGCAGCGTCTGCGAGCCGATCACGAGGGTCGAGATGTGGGTGTTGCCGCGCTCGTCCGGGTCCCATCCGCCGTGCGTCTGGCCGCGGTACATCGCGATGATCTCCATCGGCTCGACGCCACGCTCGGTGGTGACGGCGTGCTCGCGGTACGAGGGGAAGACGTGGTCCTGGGCACGGAGGGCGAACACCGAGCCGGTCTGTGCGGCCTCTTGCCCGTGGCTCGGTACCCAGAGGCCGAGTTGCCCGGTGCGCTGGAGGTTGTGACCGGCGTGGTCGAACCGACGGGTGAGCACCATGCGGCGGTGCATCGCCAGCAGGGTCTCGTCCGGGATCGCCCGCGCGGCGGCGGCGAACTCGGCGTTCTCGTCGGTCTCCACGAACCGGCCCTCGGGGTCGAGGAGCCGGACGGTGGTCGTCGCGGGGGCCGCGGCGCGGAATGACATGCGGGCCAGCGTAGCGGCAGCGCTCAACGGGCCGATGTGAGGTCCCCCACAAGCGACCGGGCCGTTTCGAGGAGCGTTTCCACAGCCTCGTGCTCGCCGATCGAGATGCGGATCCCCTCGGGCGGGAACGCCCGGACGATGATGCCGGCGGCCTCGAACGCCTCGGCCGCGGCGGTGGTCCCGTCGCCGGTCGGCAGCCACACGAAGTTGCCCTGCGCGTCCGGCACGGGCCAGCCCTGGTCGCGCAACGCGGCGACGACGCGGTCCCGGCTGGCGGCGAGGTCGGCGACCCGCTCGAGCAGCTCGTCCTCGCGCTCGAGGCTCGCGAGTGCGGCGGCCTGGCCCTGGGCGGTCACCGACAGCGGGATGGCGCAGGCGCGGACGGCGTCGAGCACGTACGTCGGCCCGATCGCGTAGCCCACGCGGAGGCCGGCGAGTCCGTACGCCTTCGAGAACGTGCGGAGGACGACGAGGTTCGGGAAGCGTCCGACGAGGCCCGCGCCACGGACGGCGGACGGCTCGGTGACGAACTCGGCGTAGGCCTCGTCGAGGACCACGAGCACGGTCGACGGCACGGACGCCATGAACCGGTCGAACTCGTCGGCGGTGACGATCGGGCCCGTGGGGTTGTTCGGCGTGCAGACGATCACCATGCGGGTGCGCTCGGTCACGGCTGCCGCCATCGCGTCGAGGTCGTGCCCGCCGTCCGGCCGGTTCGGCACCTGCACGCTCGTCGCCCCCGCCACCGTGACGACACCGGGGTAGGCCTCGAAGGACCGCCAGGCGTACACGACCTCGTCGCCGGGGCCGCTCGTCGCCTTCGCGAGCTCGTGCAGGATCGCGACGCTGCCGGGCGCGACGTGGACCTCGTCCGGGGTCACGCCGAACCGGCGGGCGAGCTCGGCACGGACGGCGAGGGCGGTGGCGTCCGGGTAGCGGTTGAACGCGGTCTGCGCCTGGACCGCCTGCACCACACCGGGGAGGGGCGGGAAGGGGTTCTCGTTGCTCGACAGCTTGAACGCGTCCGCCGCGGCCTGTCGGCCCTGCTTGTAGGCGGGCAGCACGGCGATGTCGGGTCGGATGTGGACGCGCTCGTCGCTCATGCCGTCAGGGTACCGGCAGCGTCCTCGCGGCACGTGCCCTGGTGGGCGCGGGCATCATGGGCGCATGCGATTCCTCGTCCGCCTCGTCGTCAACGCCCTCGCGCTCTGGCTCACCACCCTGCTGGTGAGCGGCGTCTCCGTGACCGCGTTCGGGGACGGCGGCACGACCGCGACCGTCCTCACGTACCTGCTCGTCGCGTTCGTGTTCGGCCTCGTCAACGCGGTGATCGGCACCCTCATCCGGATCGTCGCGTTCCCGCTCTACATCCTGACCCTCGGACTCATCTCGTTCGTGGTGAACGCGGTCCTGCTCATGATCGTCGCCGGGATCTCGACCGCGATCGGGTTCGGACTGCAGGTCGAGTCGTTCGGGTGGGGCATCGTCGGCGCCTTCGTGCTCGCGGTGTTCGCCTGGCTGATCGGCCTGTTCGCGCGGCCGGTGCTGGACCGTCAGCGCGCGTGAGCGCGCACGGACCGACAGCGACCGGTCGGCCGTCCGCGGGTGTGAGCGCGCACGCACCGACGCCGACCACACGGCGGCCGGCGCGCGTGGGCGCGCACGTGTCGGGAGCACCCGCCCACCCGGCCGGACCGACGTCCCCGACGCGCGCCGCGCCTCCCGACCGGATCACGGGTATCGCCCACGGCACCGCGCTGCGTCATGATGTCCCCATGAAGCAGGACGCCGACGCCCCGTTCCGCGTCTCGTTCGTCTGCAGCGGCAACATCTGCCGGTCCCCGATGGCCGGCATCGTCTTCGCCCAGATCGCGGCCGACGCCGGCCTGGGCGACCGCTTCGTCGTGGAGTCCGCCGGGACCGGTGACTGGCACGTCGGCGAGCCCGCCGACGAGCGCACGATCGCGGCCCTGGCCGCGCGCGGATACGATGGCAGCAGGCATCGCGCCCGCCAGTTCGACCCGGACCGGTTCCCGGACCTCGACCTGGTGGTCGCACTCGACCGCTCCCACGAACGCGTCCTGCGCTCGTGGGCACCGACCATGGACGACGCCGCCAAGGTGACGCTCCTGCTGCGGTACGACGACGCCTGGCCCCAGCAGACCGACGTCCCGGACCCGTACTACGCGGACCGGCACGAGTTCGACCGAGTGCTCTCGACCGTCGAGCGGGCCTGCCGGGCGCTCTTCCGCCAACTCGAGCCGGCAGTCCGTCAGGGAGCCCCATGACCCCCCTTCCCCCGCAGCCGATCAGCCCGCTCGACGGGCGCTACTACCCGATCGTGCACACGGTGGGCGAGCACCTCTCCGAGGCCGGACTCAACCGCGCGCGCATCGTGGTCGAGGTCGAGTGGCTCATCTTCCTGACGGACCACGCGATGTTCACCACGTCGCCGCTCAGCGTCGACGACAAGGCCGCGCTCCGACGGGTCGTGGAGACGTTCGGGCAGGAGCAGATCGCGGAGCTCGGCGAGATCGAGGCGACGACCCGGCACGACGTCAAGGCGGTCGAGTACTTCGTCCGTCGTCGGCTGTCGGAGCTCGGCCTCGACGCGATCGCCGAGCTGACGCACTTCGCGTGCACGAGCGAGGACGTCAACAACCTCTCCTACGCGCTCACCGTGCGCGACACCGTCGACCAGGTCTGGCTCCCGGCGTTCAAGGCCGTCATCGCGGCGCTCCGCCAGATGGCCGAGGAGCTCAAGGCCGTGCCGATGCTGTCGCACACGCACGGGCAGCCCGCGACCCCGACCACGCTCGGCAAGGAGCTCGCGGTGGTCGTGTACCGCCTCGAGCGCGTCCTCGCCCAGGTCGAGGCCACCGAGTACCTCGGCAAGTTCAGCGGCGCGACCGGCACGTTCTCCGCCCACCTCGCCGCCGACCCGGAAGCGGACTGGCCGACCCTGTCCCGCGAGTTCGTCGAGGGCCTCGGGCTCACGTGGAACCCGCTGACGACGCAGATCGAGTCGCACGACTGGCAGGCCGAGCTCTACGACCGCGTCCGGCACGCCAACCGGATCCTGCACAACCTGGCGACCGACGTGTGGACCTACATCTCGATGGGGTACTTCACGCAGATCCCGGTCGCGGGTGCCACGGGGTCGTCGACGATGCCGCACAAGATCAACCCGATCCGGTTCGAGAACGCCGAGGCGAACCTCGAGATCTCGTCGGCGCTGTTCTCGACCCTGTCCGAGACGCTCGTCACGAGCCGTCTGCAGCGGGACCTCACCGACTCCACGACGCAGCGGAACATCGGTGTCGCGTTCGGCCACTCGCTGCTCGCGCTCGACAACCTCCGCCGCGGGCTGTCCGAGATCGCGGTGAACGAGTCCCGGCTGGCGGAGGACCTCGACGGCAACTGGGAGGTGCTCGGCGAGGCGATCCAGACGGTGATCCGCGCCGAGGTCACCGCCGGGCAGTCGAACATCGAGGACCCGTACGCGATGCTCAAGGAGTTCACCCGCGGCAAGCGCATCGGCCAGGCCGAGCTCGTCGCGTTCGTGAACGGCCTCGACATCTCGGACGGCGCGAAGGCACGACTGACGAACCTCACCCCCGCGACCTACACGGGGCTGGCGGACGAGCTGGTCGACCACCTCGACGTCTGACGGGTCCGCGGAACGCGGTCCGGCGACGGATCTCGACCCGATCCTGCGAAGACGTTCACGAACCGGTAGGGTCGACCGTGCTGAGCACCGCTCAGCACGGGGGCCGGGGGAAGTTCGGTGAACCGTGCCACCGCACAGAACTGGAACGATCCTTGCTCCGATCCCGCATCGTCGCGGCAGCCGTGGGGGCAGCAGCCCTCGGCGTGTCCGCGGCCCTCGTGCCCACCGTCTCCACCGCGGGGACCGTCGCCGGCACGACCGCATCGCCCGTCGTCCAGTGGAAGGACGCCGCCGACGACTTCACCCGGGTCTCGCCGACCGGCGACGTCCCGCTCGACGAGGACTGGTACTGGGCCCCGCTGGCCGCCGACGGTGACGCCGAGTCGATCACCGACGTCGCCGCCCTCGACGAGGACGGCCTGTCCGTCTCCGCCGGCGACGCCGTCGGCCTGGTCCACGGGCTGTCCTCGCCGGTCGACGGCGCCGGGCTGAGCGACCTCGTCGCGGACGCAGCCGTCGACTCGACCGGGGCGGTCGGCTTCGGACTCGCCGTCCAGGAGGCCGGCACGGACACCGCGCAGCAGGCGGTCATCGCGGTCGGCGGCCTGCAGGGCGACGACACCGAGTGGAGCCGACTGGGCACGTCCGGGTCGGCGACCGAGAGCACCGCCGAGCTCGCCGCCGAGCTCACGGACGCGGGCGACGAGGTCGTCGGCTACGTCCTGTACGTCGGCTTCGACCCGACCACGGGCACGACGCCGACCCCGGGCGACGGCACCACGCCCGGCGACGGCGCGACCACCCCGCCCGCCGCCGAGCCGACCGCCGACCCGACCACGGCGCCGGCCGACCCGACCACCCCGCCCGCCGCCGAGCCGACGGCCGACCCGACCACGCCGCCCGCGGACGGCACCGAGCCGGTCGGCGGCACCGAACCCGTCGCGCTCCTCTCGCAGTCCGAGCGCCTCGCCGCCGACGCCTCGGCCGCCGTCTCGGCGGTCCGCGTGGGCGACACGACGAGCTACTTCACCCCGCAGCCCACCGCGGCGGCGACCGCCGGCCAGGTGCCCCTCGCGCAGGCCGTGAGCGGGTTCCAGGTCAGCGGCACCGGCTTCGCGCCGAACGAGGTCGTCGCGGCTTCGGTCAGCCAGGGCGACCAGACCTCCACGGACGAGACGAACGCGTCCGTCGCCGACGAGGACGGCAACGTCGTCGTCACCGTGCGTCTCCCCGAGGGCGCGGCGACCGCGGGTGCGTACAGCGTCACCCTGCTCGGCGCCTCGTCCGGCCAGACCGCGACGGCGTCGTCGGTCTTCGTGGCCGACGGCACCGCGCCCGTCGCCGTGCCGGTGCCCGGACGGGCCACCTTCACGGGCTGACGGTGCGTCTGATCCCGACCGACCCACGGCGGCGTGCGACCCTGGTCGCCGCCGCCGTGGCGGTGCTGGGCGCCGGGGCCGTCGCGCTCGTCGCGTTCGGCCCCCTCACGGCATCACCGGCGCCGACCCCGACGCGGTCCGTCGCGGCTGCGTCGCCCACGCCGAGCGCGACGCGCACCGCGCCGCCGCTCGACGCCGTCGACGCCCCCGTCAGCACGACGGTCGCGGCGGTCGACGGCTCCTCGATCGCGGTCTCGTCGGCACCCGGTGGCCCGACGGCGCAGACGCTCGCGAACCCCCAGGAGTCCGGGGCGCCCCGCGTGTTCCGGGTCCTCGCGCAGCGGGACGGCTGGGTGCAGGTCCAGCTCGCCCAACGGCCGAACGGCAGCACCGGATGGGTGCGGCAGGCTGACGTGCAGCTCTCGGAGGACCCGTACGCGCTCGTCGTCACGCGCGCGACGAACACGCTCGACGTGTACCGGGCGGGGAAGAAGACGGCGTCCTACCCGGTGGCGACCGGCACCGGCGGGACACCGACCCCGACCGGGCGGTACGCGTTGACCGAGCTCCTCGCGCCGACGAACGCTGGGTACGGCCCGTACGCGTACGGGACCACGGCGTTCTCCGACGTGCTCAACTCCTTCGGCGGCGGCCCGGGACAGATCGGCCTGCACGGCACCGAGGACAGCTCCAGCGTGGGCACGGCCGCCTCGCACGGGTGCGTCCGGATGCACAACGCCGACATCACGGCACTCGCGGAGCTGCTGCCCCTCGGAACACCGTTCCAGGTGCGCTGAGGCGCACGCGCACGCGTCGGCCTGGAGGCACGGCTCGGCCCCGCCGCGGAGGGGACCACCAGGGGTGGTGACCTCCGCGGCCCCGGCGACCAGGGCCTCCAGGACGGTGCGCGTACCGGGCCGGACCGCGTGGTCCGGCCCGACGAGGGCGTCGATCCGCCGACCGGCGCGGACCGCGGCCGCGCTCGGCTCCGCGCGGCGTCGGCGGCGCTCAGCCCCGGTGCTGCCGACGCTCCGCGATGATCCCCGCCAGCGCGCCCCGCAGCTCCGGGTACCGGAACTCGTATCCGGCCTCGAGCAACCGCGTCGGCACGACCCACCGGCTCTTCAGCACGAGCTCGGTCTCGGTCCGGATCGCGAACGCCCCGAGTTCGAGCATCCACCGGGTCGTCGGGATCCCGATGCGCCGCCCGACCGCCTCCCGGAGGGTCGCCATGACCGTCCGGTTGTCCGACGGGTTCGGGCTCGCCACGTTGACCGGCCCGTCGATCTCCGGGTGGTCCCGCACGAACCGGATCGTCCCCACGACGTCGTCGACGTGCACCCAGCTGAACCGCTGTCGTCCGTGCGTCGGCCGGTGGTGGTGGTAGGTGCCTGCTCGGAGCCGCGCGGGCGTCGGGAACCAGGCGCCGTCGTGCTGCGCCCCGCCGAGTCCCGCCTGGGCGAGCCGGAGCAGCGGCACCAGCGCACTGCCGTCGCCGAACACGATCGCCATGCGGAGCGCCACGCGCCGCGTCGCCGGGAGGTCGGCACCGAAGAACGCCTGCTCCCACGCCTTCGCGATCCCGACCGAGAAGCCCTCACCGAGTTCGCCGGTGTGCTCGTCCTGCGGGCGGTCGTCGGCATGCCGGTAGATCGTCGCCGTCGAGGCGTTCACCCACAGCGGTGCGGGGTGCGTGCTCGTCCGGATCGCCTCGGCCAGCTCGAGCGTGGTGTCGACCCGGGAGCGCAGGATCTCCCGACGGTTGCGACGCCCGTACCGGCAGTCCACGCTCTTGCCCGCCATGTTGACCACCAGCGCGGCGCCGTCGACCAGCTCGCGGATCCGCAGGCTGTTCCCCCACACGGCGTCCCCGGTGCGGCCGACCGTGACGACGTCGTACCCCTCGTCGGCGAAGGCGCGTCGGAGCGCCCCGCCCACGAACCCGCTCGCCCCCGCGACGACGACCCTCGGCCTCGGCTCCGGTGCTCCCATCAGCGTTCTCCCTCCGGCACGACGGCGTCGGTGAACGCCCCCTCGTACCGGTACAGCGTGCCGACCACGGGCATCGCGAGCACCGGGGACACGCGCTGCACGTCGGCATCGTCACCGAATCGTTCGACGAGCGTCACACGCGGCGCGATGACGGTCGGGAGGCTCCGCCCGCGGCCCAGCGCACGGGACGTCACGCGCGTGGGGACCAGGCGCAGGGCGCCGGCGTCCGGTTTCCCGACTTCCCGACTCCCCGAGAGCGCAGGGAGCGTGGCACGTCGTCGGTGCCGGTCCCTACGATGGCGGCATGGGTCACGACCACGGGCACGCGCACGGACACGCCTCGGAGCGCGCCCTGCTCGTCGCGTTCTGCATCTCCGCGGGGATCCTCCTGGCCGAGGTCGTCGGCGCGGTGCTCACCGGCTCCCTCGCGCTCCTCGTCGACGCCGGTCACATGGTCGTCGACACGGGAGGCATCGGCATCGGGCTCGTCGCGACACGGCTCGCCCGTCGCAGCCCGACGGCACAGCGCACCTGGGGCTACCAGCGAGCCGAGGTGCTCGGGGCCACCGCGCAGGCGGCGATCCTGCTCGCGGTCGGCGTCTTCGTCATCGTCTCGGCGATCCAGCGACTCTTCGTGCCGGCGGAGATCCACTCCGGCCCGCTGCTCGTCTTCGGCGTGGTGGGGCTCGTCGGCAACCTCGTGGCGTACGCCGTGCTGGTCCGGGCGTCGGGCGCGGGGTTCACCTCCCGCGCGGCCCGGCTCGAGGTCCTCAACGACACCCTGGGGTCCGTCGCCGTGATCGTCGCCGCGGTCGTGCTCATGCTCACCGGGTGGGAGCGTGCCGACTCGGTCGCGGCGATCCTGATCGGTCTGCTCATCGTGCCGCGAGCGCTCCGGCTCCTGCGCGAGACCGCGGACGTGCTGCTGGAGTCGACCCCGCCCGGACTCGACCTCGTTGCCGTCCGCGGGCACATCCTCGAGCTCGACCACGTGATCGCCGTGCACGACCTCCACGCGACCCTCGTCGCGACGGGGGTCCCGAACCTCACGGCGCACGTCGTGGTCGACGACCACTGCTTCTCCACCGCGCACGCGCCGCGCATCCTCGACGAGCTGCAGCAGTGCGTGGCGCAGCACTTCGACGTGCCCGTGGAGCACTCGACGTTCCAACTCGAGCCCGCGTCGCACCGCAGGCACGAGCACGAGGTGCACGCCTAGTCGGGACGTCCGACGGCGCGTCCGGTCAGCAGCCGTCGGTGCGGGTCGGGTACGCGGTGATGACCCGGTCGGTCGTGGCCGAGACGATGACCTTGACGAACGGCTCGCGCTCGGGGCGTGAGCCGTCGTCGAACGACACCGGGGCGGCGAAGCAGACCTTGCCGTCCCCGGCGTCCTGCGGGTAGCCCGGTCGCGGCGTCGTCAGCGCCGTCCGGACCGCGGTGAGCATGGCGTCGTCCCAGTCGCGCGAGCCGCGACCGCCGAGGACATCGGTCCAGTCCTGGTCGTGTCGGACCCGGATGTGCTCGTAGCCCTGTCCGGAGTCGCCGCACTGCAGGACGACCCGGCCGAACGCGTCGGTGTCGTACTGCGCCACGGGGTGCCGGCTGTCCCGGTCGCACCGGTCGAGCACGTCCGCGCCGGGCAGGTCGGGACCGTCGAGCGTCACGACCACCGTGCCGTCCCCGGACGCGGCCCCGGTAGCGGGCGACGACCCGGCGAGGACCGGCTCGTCGGCGGCCTGCTGCGCGGTGAGCGCGAGCCCGCCCGCGACGAGACCGGCGGCGACGACGGCGGCGACCCCGGTGACGAACGACCGGCGACGCTTCTGGGACATGCGGACAGTATGCCGGACGGGCACCGCGCCTCCCGACCGGCACCGCGGCTGCCGACCGGCACCGCGCCTCCCGACCGGCACCGCGCCTCCCGGCCGGCACCGCAGCTGCCGGCCGGCACGGCGGCACGCACCGTCCTCCGGCCCACGGATCCCGGGTGGACCGCCCCGCCGAGCCGGCGCCGTGCGCCCGTCAGGCCCGCGCCGCGAGCCGGACGCCGGCGACGACGGCGAGCGCGGCGACCAGCACGACGTACCCGACGAGCACCGAGAGCGTCGGGAGCACGAGCAGGGCAGCGCCCACCGCGACGACGGGCACGGTCAGCCCGGCGTAGGCGATGAGGAACGTCGCGGCGAGCACGCCACCGCGACGCTCCGGGCCGACGAGCGCTCCGGCGCCCGCGATCGAGGCGCGGAAGAGCAGCCCCACGCCAGCGCCCGCGACGACCCCGCCGCCGATGAACCCCGCGACCTGCAGGACGACCGCGGACACCGCGAGCACCGCGAGCCCGCCGACGAGCAGCGCGACCCCGAGCCGGATCTGCGTGCGCTGGGCCAGCCGTGCGAACACGAACTGGCTCACCGCGCTCGCCGCGAAGACCCCGAACGTCGTCGCTCCGGCCGCGAGCCGGTCGGTCACGTGGAAGGTGGTCCCGAGGAACGTCGGTGCGACGGAGGTGAACAGCCCCTGGACCGCGAGCGCGGCGAACGCCCCGGTCCCCGCGGCCCAGAACGCGGCGCCCTGCCCCTCGGGCGCCTGCAGGCGCTGCGGCCGGTACGGCACCGGTCCGGTGGGGCGGTCGACCGTCTCGGGTGCGGCGAGCACCAGGACGAAGGCGACGGCCAGTGCCACGACGAAGACGACGTACGGGACCATGAGCGGCCGTCCGACGAACTCGGCGAGTGCGCCGCCGACGAGCGCCCCGAGGGAGAGCCCGCCGAGGTTGACCGCCCCGGCGACGACGCTGGCACCCTGCGCGGCCGACTCCGACCCGGTCGCCCGGACCCGGAGCTCACCGAGGTGCGCCGTCGCGGTGGCGGTCAGAGTCCCGACGCCGAGGCCCGTGACGAGGCGGGCAACGATGAGACCACTGACGTCGTTCCGTACCAGGAAGAGCACGGCGGCAACGAGCTCGAGGGCGACCGACACGAGGATGAGCGGTTTCCGACCGTGCACGTCGCTGAGGTGGCCGGCGAGCCAGAGGGACCCGACGACCCCGACGCCGTACGCGGCGAACACCACCGTGGTCGTGATGGTCGGGAAGCCGTCCCGGGCCTGGTAGATGACGTACAGCGGGGCGGGGACGGTCGCGAAGGCCATCACCGACGTGAACGCGAACGCCACGGCCCAGAAGCCGGCACCGTGGCGTCGACGGGAGTGTGCGCGGCGCCCTCGGGGAGCGGCGACGAGCTCGGTCGACGGACGCCGGGTCGCCGAGTGCTCGATGATCGACATGCTCCGATCCTGCGCCGGTCGGAGCATCGAGTCCAACGGATGCTGTTGATGAGTCCCATCGACGTGGTCGATGATCGGGACATGGAGACCCGCCTGCTCGAACACTTCGTCGCCGTCGCGGCGGAGGGCAGCGTGACCCGGGCCGCCGAACGCCTCTGGGCGGCGCAGTCGACGGTCTCGGCAGGACTCGCATCGCTGGAGCGCTCGCTCGGCGTCCGCCTGTTCGACCGCACCGGCCGCGCCCTCGTGCTGACCACCGCTGGCGAGGACCTCCTCCCCCACGCCCGCGCCGTGCTCGAGTCCCTCGACCGGATGCGCGACCTCGCGACGGTCGACGACGCGGACCTCCGCGGGCGCGTCCGGCTCGGGATCTTCACCAGCATGGACATCGTCGACCTCACGGGGGTGCTCCGTCGGTTCCGACAGCGGCACCCCCTCGTCGCGGTCGAGCTCATGACGTCACCGTCCGGGACCACCGGGCTGGTGCAGGACCTCGTCGCGGGACGGCTCGACCTCGCGTACTCGGCGCTGCCCGACCCACCGGGCGGTGTCGTCGTCGAGCCGCTCCGCGAGTTGCCGTTCCGGGTGTTCACCGCTCCGGACCACCCGCTCGCGGGGCGGGCGTCGGTGTCGCTGTCGGAGCTCGCGGACGAGCCGTTCGTCGACACCGTGCACGGGTTCGGGAACCGGGTGATCCTCGACCAGGCCTTGGAGCGGCTCGGCATCCGTCGTCGGGTCGTCGCGGAGATGGACGACATGCCAGCGGTCGTGCGGTTCGCCGCCGCCGGGTTGGGGGCCGGTGTCGTGCCCGATCCGGGCGTCCGACACGAGGGTGCCGTCCTCGAGCTGGAGGACGACGTCCCGCCGCTCCGGATCGGGCTCGCGATGCGGACGGTGCCGGAGCCGAACCGCGCGACGCGGACGCTGGCACGCGACATCGTCGCGGCGCGCGTCGGGTAGGTCCCCACCCGGACCGGCGGCGCGGTGCGGGGCCGACCCGCGCCTCCCGACCGGACCGGACCGGACCGGACCGGAGGCACGGTGCGGGGCCGTCGTGCACCTCCCGACCGGACCGGAGGCACGGTGCGAATCCGTCGCACGCTTCCCGGCCGGACCGGAGGGACCGTGCGGGGCTGTCCCGCGCCTCCCAGCCGGACCGGAGGGACGGTGCGGGGCCGACCCGCGCCTCCCGACCGGAACGGAGGGACGGTGCGGGGCCGTCGCGCGCCCCCCGGCCGGCTGGCGCTCGCGGCGCGTCCGGTCTCGGGTCCGGGCGACCGCGGCCGTGCGGATCCCGCACCGGGGGCGACGCCGGGACGCGGACGCGGACGCGAGCTCGCTCGGTGCCGTCGGGACGCGGCGCGGACGCGGCCTCGGGCCGCGCCGTCAGGGCCGGGCGGCCGGGCGGCCGGGCGAGGTCGACCGGGTGCAGAGGCTGCGCTGCGGCGCGACCGGTCCGTCAGTCGTCGAGCAGCGGTGCGATCCTCGCCACCGAGCGGTCGGCGGCCGCCGAGTCGGAGACGAACGCGACCACGACGATCGCGCAGCCGATGCCGACGACGATCCACCACATGGCGTGCGTCGCCACCGCGAACGACGGACCGACGCTCGCGGCGGCACCGGCGCCCGTGACCGTGCCGGCGAGCGCGACCCCGAGGGAGACCCCGGTCTGCCGACTCGTCGAGGCGACAGCCGCCGCCGAACCGGACTGCGCACGGGGCATGCCGGACACCGCGGTGTTCGTGATGGGGGCGTTCACCATGCCGAACCCGACGCCGAACAGCACGAACGCCACGACGAGCACCCACATCGGGCTCCGCGCGTCGATGGTGGTGAGGATCGCGCCCGCGGCGCCGATCCCGACCCCGGCGAGGAGGAGCGGCCTCCGGGTGCCGACCGATCCGACGAGCCTCCCCGAGAGCGGTGAGACGATCATCGTCGCGACCGCTGCCGGCAGGGTCCAGAGTCCGGCCTCGAAGGGGCTCATGCCCCGGACCTCCTGCAGGTACAGCGCGTTCAGGAAGAGGAACGCACCGTTCGCCCCGAACGCGACGACGGCCGTCACGACCGCGGCCGAGAACGGGATGCTCCGGAAGAACCGGACGTCGATGAGCGGCTCGCGGCGTCGACGCTCCACCGCGACGAACAGCCCGAGCGCGGCGGCCGCGACGAGGAACAGCCCGAGCGCCGCGGGCGAAGTCCACCCGAGCCGCGGCCCCTCGATCAGGCCCCCGACGAGGGTGGCGAGCAGGACGATCACGAGCCCCTGCCCGACCGGGTCCAGCCGCCGCGGCTCCGGTGCCTTCGACTCCGGGACGAACAGGAGGGTGAGCACGATCGCGGCCAGGCCGACGGGGACGTTGATCCAGAAGATCGCCCGCCAGCCGACGGAGTCCGTGAGTGCGCCACCGACGAGCGGACCGAGCCCCATCGAGACCCCGACGACCGCACCCCAGACGCCGACCGCGCGGGCGCGCTGCCGTGGGTCGTCGAACGTCGCGGTGATGATCGACATCGCCACGGGGTTCATCATCGACCCGCCGACGGCCTGCACCATGCGGAAGACGACCAGCCAGCCGACCCCCGGTGCGAGCGAGCACAGCAGGGAGCCGACCGTGAACAGCGCGAGGCCGATCTGGAACGTCGTGCGTCGGCCGATCCGGTCCGCCGTGGACCCGGAGAGCAGGAGCAGGCTCGCCAGCACGAGCGTGTACGCGTCGATGGTCCACTGGAGTCCGGAGATCGAACTGTGCAGCTCGCGGCCGATCGAGGGCAGCGCGACGTTCACCACGGTGGCGTCGAGCGACACGATGAACAGGCTCGTGCAGCAGACGGCGAGGATCAGCCGCGGGTGCCGGTACCGCGCCGGCAGGTCGGGTGCGCCCTGGAACGGACGCAGTCGGCTCGTCGGGCGAGCGGGCCGCTCAGTGGAAGTCGTTGCCGTCCCCCTCGCCCGGCGCCTTGTGACCGCCGAGCATGTCGTTGTCGTCCTGGTCGCTCGTCGACGCGAGCTGCAGCATCGCCAGGACGACGACCACCACGATGAACGCGACGCCGAGGAAGATCACGGCGAGGTTCGGCTCGCGGGTGGAGATGAGGACCACCACCGCGACGAACACGGCGACGATCGCCGAGATGCCGAGGAGCTCGGCCGGGCGGAGACGATCGCGACGGCTGGGGGTGGTCATGCGTGAGGTGCTCCGTCCGGGGCGCCCGCCGGAGCGGCCGTGCCCCACTTGTGCGAGAGTCCGGCGATCACGTGGAAGACCGCCGTGACGGCGAGGTAGGCGCCGAAGAGGCCGACGAGGATGATCGACGCGTCGAGGGTCCCCTGCGCGCCGTCGATGCCGCCGAGCTGCTTCGAGTAGTCCGGCGGGGTGACGAGGAAGGCGATCGCGAGCAGCAGCGTCAGGCCGCCGACGGTGGACCAGTCCCGCGCGAAGGGTGAGCGCCCGCGGGCACGGAGTCCCTGGGTGAGCTCGAGCGCGCCGGTGAGGACCGCGAACGCCACGACGATCGTGATGAACGCCGGGAGACCGCCGCCCTGGAGCGCGAGTGCGGCGATGCCGGCGACCACCGCGACCACTGCCTGCGCGAGGGTGGTCCGGCGGGACGACCCGTCGTCCGTGAGTCGGCGCGCCCCGACGACGAGCACGACGCCCTCGACCACCGCGTAGGCGCCGAAGAGCAGCAGCCCGTAGCCCGCGGCGTGGTTCGAGGAGAACGTGACCACGAGGGCGACGATCGCCGCGGGGACCGCGCGGAGGACGGGGACCGGCCAGTAGCGCGCGCGCCGGGTGGCGTCGTCCACGGTGGTGGCGTCGTCCACGGAGTCGGACACGAGACCTCTTTCGGGCGTGCGGATCGTACGGTCGATCCTACCGCCGGCCGGGTGGACGCCCGACCGCGGGGGTGCTCCCGGACTGAGGAAGCTCCAACCCCCGCGGTCGGTCGGTCACGGTCGGACGTCGTCCACGGTGGCCTCCCGTGCGTCGTCGACCACGCGGTCCCGACGCCGCCGGATCGTCCACCAGAGTCCAGCTCCGGTCGTCGCGAGCACGCTGCCGAGCGCCGCCGCGAGGCCGAGGTCTCCGGGGCCGGTGTAGGCGAGCCGACCGGCCGACGAGCCCGTTCCCTGCCGACCGGGTCCGGCCCCTCCCGATCCCGCGCGCGGGTCCTCGTCGGGTCCGGCACCCGCGCCGGGGTCGCCGCTGGGCACGCCCGAGGGCCCGGGGGCCGGTCCGGCGGTCGGTCCGCCGTCACCGACGTCACCTCCGTCCCCGCCGTCGCCGCCCTCGACGACGCCGATGGACACACCCGGTGACTCGTCCCCGCCGTCCGGGTCGGTCGGCGAGGTCGCGGTGGCGACGTTCACGACGTCCGAGCCGTCACCGACGTACGCGGGGTCGAGCACGGCTCGGATGCGGAAGTCGACCGACTCGCCCACGGCCAGGGTCCGGCCCGATCGGCACGTGACGACCTGTCCGTCGGCCGTGCAGTCGTCCGGCGACCCGGCGAAGCGCATCGCCCGCGGGAGCTCGTCGACCGCACCGACGTCCGCGGCGTCGGCCGGACCGCGGTTGCGGGCGGTGACGACGTACTCGACCTCGTCGCCGGGGGCGACGCCCCGCGCCGGGGACACGGACTTGTCGGTCTCGACGTGGGCGGCCGCGTCCGCGGCCACCACGGTCGCCGCCGCCACGGAGGTGTTGTCCGACTCGTCGACGTCCGCCAGCGTCGCCTCGGGCGTGACCGTCGCGGTGCTCGCGACCTCGCCGGAGGCATCGGGGTCGAGGCGCCCGCGCACCGTGAGGGTCGCCTCGCCGTCCCTGGGCAGGTCGACCGTGGTCCGGACCTCGCCGGTGCCGGAGTCCGCGCCGCACCCCGATCCGTCGGCGGCGGAGCACCGCCACGCGACGTCCTGCAACCCCTCGGGCACGTCGACGCTGAGGTCGCTCGGGGCGCTCGCGTTCGGGCCGACGTTCCGGGCGGTGACCGAGTACTCGACCTCGCTCCCGGCGACGAGGGAGGCGGGGAGGTCCTGCTCGACCGCGAGGTCCGCCGGCTGCCAGACGCGGAGTCGGTCGATCTCGTGCACGTCGACGTGGCTGCCCGTCGCACCGGCGAAGCCGAGCCGGAGCGTCCGCGGCAGCGGTGCCTGGCCGTCGCCGTGCAACGGCACCCGGTCGAGCACGGTGCGGAGCGCGCCGCCCGCCTCGAGCCGGACGGTCATCGCGAGCTCACCGGCCGCACCGGGGACGAGCGTGACCCGGACCGTCCGCGGTGTGGCGCCGTCGGTGCGGGTGCCGCCCGGTGCGTCGGCTCCGTCGACGTACCGGTAGCCGGTCACGCCGTCGCCGGAGCCGCGGACGACGACCGAGTCCGGTCGGGGCCCGGGTCCGGACTTGTTGATCTCGCCCGAGAAGTTGCCGTAGCGGTCGATGGCGATGCCCGCGAAGCCGCCGGGGACGCCGGGGAGGTCGCACGACAGGCCGCCGCCCTGGGTCGCCTCACGACGGCACGCGTACCCGAGCCCGGCGCCGAAGGACCCGACGCCCTGTGGGGACGCCCCGTCGGCGAGGAACAGCACGAGGCCGTCGGCGCCGGGGTCGTCCTTGTCCGTGTGCATCGCGTAGGTGAACTCGATCTCGAGCCCGAGGTCCGACGGGAAGGTGTCGTTCGTCGACCAGGCTCCTGCTTGGTTGCGGTCGTCGGTGGTCAGACGGAGCCGCCCGTCGCGGACCTCCGCGTCACCGAGCAGCGCGCCGCCCGCGGCCGAGGTGAACTCGTTGACGTACGGGAACGCGAGGTCGTCGGCGGTCGAGGCCGACGGCACGAGCGCCGGTGCGGCGAGCACGCCGAGCGCCGTGCACGCGGCCGCGGCGCCCGCGAGCCGACGGACGAGTCGGTCGACGGGGCGACGGGCGGGACGGGCCTTCGTGGAGCTGGTCCTGGTGGGTGTGGATTCTGTCATGCACCCGATCGTCGTGATCGCCGTCACGCGTCCGGGGTCGGCGGCCGGATCTGTGGACGGCGCCCGCCCGACACCCGGGTGTGGAGGGAGTCCGCGTCAGGACAGCCAGACCGTCGTCTCCCCCGGCAGGACTCCGTCCCCGAGCGGCCCCGACGCCAGCACGACGGTCCCGGCGGGGAGCGCGACGGGCTCGGTGCCGAAGTTCGTGACCGAACGCCAGCCGTCGTGCCGCGCGAACGCGACGACGTCCGCGCCGGCGTCGACGTCAGCGCCGGGGTCGACATCCGCGCCGGCGTCGACATCGGCGCCGGAATCGATCCACACGAGGTCCTCGCCCCGCTGCAGCCGCGCACGCTCGGCCAGTGCGGCCCGGTAGAGGCGCAGCGTGGAACCGGGGTCGCCGTCCTCGGCCTCGACCGAGAACGCCCCGAAGTCGGTCGGCTGCGGCAGGTGCGGCGCCACCTCGCCGAACCCGAACGACGGCCCCGACGTCGTCCAGGGGATCGGCACCCGGCAGCCGTCGCGGCCCTTCACGGTGTGCCCCGTCCGGATCCACTTCGGGTCCTGGAGTTCGTCGCGCGGGATCGCGGGCGCCTCCTGCAGGCCGAGCTCCTCACCCTGGTACAGGTAGGTCGACCCGGGCAGCGCGAGCAGGAGCATCGTCGCGGCACGCGCCCGCCGGAGCCCCCGCGCACGGTCGAGCACGGGCGACGTGCCGTCGGTCATGAGCCAGGCATCGGTGTCGGTGCCGTCGGGCAGGCCGTACCGGGTCGCGTGCCGCACGACGTCGTGGTTCGAGAGCACCCAGGTGGACGACGCCCCGGACTCCTCGGACATCGCGAGGTTCCGCTCGATCACCGTCCGGAACACCCGGGTGTCGAACGGCGACTCCAGCAGGTCGAAGTTGAACGCCTGCCCGAGCTCGGTCGGCCGCGCGTAGAGGACCCGGCGGGGCGCGGGCGCCCAGGCCTCGGCCACGGCGGCACGGGGCGGGTCGTACTCGTCGAGCACGCGGCGCCACCCCGCGAAGATCTCGTGCACCTCGTCGCGGTCGTACAGCGGGTCGGAACCGTCGAGCGGCAGCGCGTGCTCGTCCGACGCGCGGTACGGCGTCGAGAGGTCCTTCGCGAGACCGTGCGCGACGTCGACCCGGAACCCGTCCACACCGCGGTCGGCCCAGAACCGGAGGGTCTCCTCGAAGTCCGCGCGCACCTCCGGGTTCGTCCAGTCGAGGTCCGGCTGCTCCGGCGCGAACAGGTGCAGGTACCACTGACCGTCCTGCACGCGGGTCCACGCGCTGCCGCCGAAGTTCGACACCCAGTCGCTCGGCGGGAGCTCGCCGGACGCCCCCGCTCCGTCGCGGAAGACGTACCGGGCCCGTTCCGGCGAACCCGGCGCGGCCGCGAGCGCCGCCGCGAACCAGGCGTGCGCCGACGAGGTGTGGTTCGGCACGATGTCGACGATCACGCGCAGGTCGTGCTCGTGCGCCGCGCGGAGGAAGGCGTCGAAGTCGTCGAGGGTCCCGAGCCGCGGGTCGACCGCACGGTAGTCGGCGACGTCGTAGCCGCCGTCGGCCAGCGGGGACGGGAAGAACGGGGAGAGCCACAGCGCGTCGACGCCGAGTGCGGCGAGGTAGGGCACGCGGGAGGTGATGCCGGCCACGTCGCCGAGCCCGTCGCCGTCGGCGTCCGCGAAGCTCCGCGGGTAGACCTGGTACACGACCGCGTCGCGCCACCAGTCGGCATCGGCGGTGCGGGGCGTGCTGGCGGGCGTCCTCGGGGTGCTCACGCTCGCCACGCTACCGACGACGACGCGCACCGGGAATACTCTCCCGCCCGACGCGATTGGTTGTCGCTGACACCTTTCCGTCAACGAACAAGGGAACGCGCATGACGAACGTCCTGGTCCTGGTCGGCAGCCTCCGCGCCGGCTCCATCAACCGCAAGCTCGCCGAGGCCGCGGAGCACCACGCCCCCGAGGGCATCGAGCTGAGCACCTTCGACGCCATCACCGACCTGCCGTTCTACAACGAGGACATCGACGGGGACACCCCGCCCGCCGCCGCGGTCGCGTTCCGCGAGGCCCTCGCCGCCGCGGACGGAGTGCTCCTCGTCACGCCCGAGTACAACGGCACCCTCCCGGCCGTGCTGAAGAACGCCCTCGACTGGGCGTCGCGGCCGTTCGGCGCTTCGCCGATCTCCGGCAAGCCGCTCGCCGTCATCGGTTCGGCCTTCGGGCAGTACGGCGGCGTCTGGGCGCACGACGACGCCCGCAAGGTCGCCGGGATCGCCGGCGCCACGGTCCTCGAGGACGTCAAGGTGGCCATCCCGCAGTCCGTCGTCCGGTTCGCCGAGACCCACCCGCGCGAGGACGACGAGGTCGTCTCGCTGGTCCAGGGCGCGCTGCGCGCGCTCGCCGACGCGGCGTCGGAGCCGATCGCAGCCTAGGCGGGACCGCTCGGGGCGGCCCCGCCGCGACCCGACCACGGCCCGGACGGGAGGCGCTGCACCAGCGGGTGCCGCGCCTCCCGTCCGTCTCCTCCACAGGGCGCGCTCGTCCGCCCCTGTCCCCCGAACGCGCACTCGCTAGACGCTCTAGTAAGGAGACGGGTTACGCTGTCCCGCATGTCCACGCAGGAGATCACCGAGGCGTCCGGGTACTGGTTCCCGGACGACGACGCGACCCAGCGGGGCGTCGCCGTGCTGAACGCCCTGCGCCGCTACCGTTCCGCCGAGACCGCGATGCGCCGCCGGACGCGCGACTCGATGGGGATGGGCGAGACCGACCTGCTGGCGGTCCGCTTCCTGCTGCAGGCACAGCGTGCCGGACGCCAGGTCAGCCCGAAGGACCTCGCGGCCTACCTCAAGATCTCCTCCGCGTCGACGACGATCCTCGTCGACCGCCTCGTCAAGTCGAACCACGTCCGTCGCGAACCGCACCCGACCGACCGCCGAGCGCTCGTGATCGTCCCGACGACCGAGACCGACGAGGAGGTCCGCGCCACCCTCGGCGTGATGCACCGACGCATGATGGCGATCGCCGAGGGGCTGCCAGCGGCCGATGCCCGCGTGGTCGCGCGCTTCCTCGGGGACATGCGCGACGCGGTCGACCACGTCGACCCGGTCGCCGAGCACTGAGCCCACGGCCGCACGGGACCGAGCCGGGTGGCCGCTGAGCGCTGTGGCTCCGCCGCCGGGGGACGGACGGCCAGGGAGCACGGAGGCGGCTCCGCGTAGACCGGAGTGGTCACCGACGTGGAAGGAGCCGATCATGCACGCATCGGACAAGCTCGCCAAGAACCTCCAGGCCGTCCTGGTGGACCTGATCGACCTGCACATCCAGGGCAAGCAGGCCCACTGGAACATCCTGGGCACCAACTTCCGCGACCTCCACCTGCAGCTCGACGAGATCGTCGACGCCGCACGCGAGTTCGCCGACGACACCGCCGAGCGCATGCGCGCCCTGTACGCCGTGCCGGACGGCCGCTCGTCGACCGTCGCCGCGACGAGCCACCTCGAGCAGTTCCCCGAGGGCGAGATCACGACCCACGACGCGATCGACCAGGTCACCCTGCGCCTCTACCAGGCGACCGGCACCATGCGCGACGTGCACGACGAGGTCGACGAGGAGGACCCGACCACCGCGGACCTGCTCCACGGCTTCATCGAGCGCCTCGAGCAGCTCGCCTGGATGGTCTCGGCCGAGAACCGGGCGCCGAGCACGCCCCTCGCCTCCGCGACCACCCCCGCCGTCGCCGACGCCTCGGCGCACTCCTAGGCCGCCGGGGCCCACGTGGACCTCGGTATCCAGGGCAAGACCGCGCTCGTCTTCGGCGCGGACTCGGGCATCGGGTGGAACACGGCGCGCATCCTCCTGGCGGAGGGCGCGACGGTCGTCGTGACCGACCTCGACGAGGGCCGGCTCCTGACGAGCGCGGACCAGCTCGAGTCCGCGCCCGGCCGCCTGCACGCGTTCGCCGCGGACGTGACGGCGGCGGACAGCCTCGCGGCGCTGCACGACCGCGTCCGCGGAGCAGTCGGGGAGATCGACATCCTCGTGCAGTCCTCGGGCGTCACCGGCCCGCAGGGGATGTTCCACGAGATCGACGAGCAGGGCTGGCTCGACACGATCGACGTCGACCTCATGGGGCCGGTGCGCATCACCCGCGAGTTCATCGGCGACCTGCGGAACGGCGGCTGGGGGCGCATCGTCTACCTCGTGTCCGAGGACGCGTCCCAGCCGTACGACGACGAGCTCCCCTACTGCGCGGCGAAGGCGGGAGTGCTCTCGTTCGCGAAGGGGCTCTCGCGGAGCTACGCCGCGGAGGGCCTCCTCGTCAACTGCGTGAGCCCCGCGTTCATCCACACGCCGATGACCGACGCGATGATGGACAAGCGGGCGAAGCAGGCGGGCACGTCGTTCGACGAAGCCGTCTCGTCGTTCCTGAACGCGGAACGCCCGTACATGGAACTCGGCCGCCGCGGGGAGCCGGAGGAGGTCGCGAACGTCGTCGCGTTCCTCTGCTCGGACCTCGCGAGCTTCGTCAACGGCGCCAACTACCGGGTCGACTCCGGCTCGGTCGCAACGATCTAGGAGCACGACATGACCGACTTCCGGTACCTCATCGTCGGCGGCGGGATGGTCGCGGACTCCGCTGCGCGCGGCATCCGCGAACTCGACGCCGACGGATCGATCGGGATCATCAGCGAGGAGACCGACCGGCCGTACGCCCGGCCGGCGCTCTCGAAGAAGCTGTGGACCGACCCCGAGTTCAGTTGGGACGAGAAGGTCGACCTCCACACCGAGGAGACCGGCGCGACCTTCGTGCTCGGCAACCGGGTCACCGCGATCGACCGTGGCGCGAAGACCGTCACGACCGACGCCGGCGAGACCCACGGCTACGAGCGCCTGCTCATCGCGACCGGTGGCAAGCCGCGCGGGCTGTCCGGCCTCGAGCCGTCCGACCGCGTGCTCGACTACCGGAGCGCCGCCGACTACCGGAAGCTCCGCGAGTTCGCCGACGCCGGCGCCCACGTGGTCGTCGTCGGTGGCGGCTACATCGGCACCGAGATCACGGCCGGCATCTCGCAGAACGGGGCGCGGGTCACCTTCGTCGACCCCGACGAGGTCGTGGGCGGGCGGATGTTCCCGACCGACCTCGCACAGGCGTTCCAGCAGCGCTTCGTGGACGCCGGGGTGGACCTCCGCCTCGGGCGCCGCGTCGAGTCCGGGACGCAGTCCGCCGACGGCGTCGTGCTCACACTCGACGACGGGTCGACCGTCGAGGCCGACGCCGTGGTGGTCGGGCTCGGCATCGAGCCGGTCACGCAGCTCGCCGCCGACGCCGGCCTCACCGTCCGGGACGGCATCGTGGTGTCCTCGACGCTGCGCACCGACGACGAGTCGGTCTTCGCGGCGGGGGACGTCGCCGAGTACCCGGACCGCATCCTCGGGACGCGTCGCGTGGAGCACGTGGACAACGCACAGCAGCAGGGTCGGCAGGCCGGACGCAACCTCGCGGACGCGGACGAGACCTACGACCACACGCCGATGTTCTACTCGGACGTCTTCGACATGGGCTACGAGGCGGTCGGCCAAGTGTCCTCGTCGCTGCAGACCGTCGAGGACTGGACCGAGCCGACCGTGACCGGCGTCGTCTACTACCTCGACGACGACCAGGTCGTGAAGGGCGTGCTGCTCTGGAACGTGTGGGACAAGACGGACGAGGCCCGGAAGGTCCTCGCCGAGGCCCACTCGCTCACGCCGGACATGCTCATCGGGCGCATCCAGCCCTGACGGGCTGCACCTCGGACGGACTGGAGCGCGCCCCGCTCAGCGGCGACACGAAGCGTTGCGCAGGGCGCGCCGACCGCGTCGGCGAGGGAGGAGTGCCGGCCGGCACCGTGCCTCCAGTCCGTCAGCTGCTCCCGCCGGCCCGTCTGCTGCTCCCGCAGGTCCATCCGTGGCCCCGCTGTCGTCAGCGCGCGTCGCGCGTTTCCGGTGCGACCTCGTCGACGACCGCGCGCCGGTCGTCCGGATCGACGGGGACCCCGTCCCCGTCCGCCATCGCGACCGCGTGCGCGGACTTCGCGGCCTCGAGCGCCTCGTCGTCGTTGCGGGCCATGCCGAACAGCTCGATGAAGCGCGACTTCACGAGGAGCCAGGCGTCGCCGGGCCCGAGCCGCGCGAGGTCGGAGGACGTCGAGTCGTCGCGGACCCGTTGCAGCGAGGACACCCCGCGGTCCGGGATGCGCCCGGCGACGTGGTCCACCGCGAGCCGTGCCACCGCGTCCGCCTGTGCGTGCATCACCGAGTGGGCGCCGTCGACGACCTCACGGAGCACCGCGTACGGGAACACCCGCGCCAGGCGCCGCACCCAGTCGCGTGGTACGAGCGCGTCGTGCTCACCGCGGACGATGAGCGTCCGGGCCTGCACCTCGGCCGCACGGTCCTCGATCGGGAACGCGATCATGCGGGGCAGCACCTTCGAGAACCAGTGCCAGCCGCAGAGCACGTACGCCGTGATCCCGTGCCAGCGGACCGCCGCCGGCTCGTGCACCGTCGACCGGAGGAACCGGAACGCGGACTGCCGCACGGAGCGCGCACGTGAGTCCACGACCGGGCTGATGAGGACGAGGTCCGAGACGTCCGGGCGACGCGCCGCGACCTCGGTCACGACCTGCGTGCCCATGGAGTGCCCGACGAGCACGGGATCCTCGAGGCCGAGCTCGTCGATGACCCGCTCGACCGCGTCCGCGAACCGCTCGATCGTCACCCGGCCGCGGAAGTGCGGGACGCCTGCGAAGCCGGGCAGGTCGAGGGCGTGCACGGGGCCGTTCTCGTTGAGGTGCGGGGCGAGCCGCTCGTAGTAGGTGGCCGCGATGCCGAGCCCGGCGACGAGGACGAAGGCCCGTTCCCCGGGCTCCCCGATCGAGCTGACGCGGACGTAGGTGCCGTCGACCGCGATCCGGTCGACCTCGACCGTGACGTCCGCGTCGTCCGCCTGGGCGAGGCGGCTCGCGGGGTCCGGTGCGTCAGCGTCTCGGGCGTCGTCCACGGTGGCCTCCTCGGGTCGAACGGACGCCCACGATACCCGCGGCGGCGACGTCGGACGGGTCGGCGCTCCGGGAGCCGGCGAACGCCCTGGCGGGGTCGTCGGATGGGCGTGCCGCGTCAGCGGACGCCGGTCCGACGCCCTGGCGGGGTCGTCGGATGGGCGTGCCGCGTCAGCGGACGCCGGTCCTCAGAGACGCGCGTACCGGGCGCGGAAGAAGCTGTAGACGCCGAACGCCACGAACCCGATGCCGATCGCCACGAGGACGGCCGTGCCGCCCGGCATGCCGTGCAACGCGTCGAAGGCGCCGTCGAGCCCGGTCGCCTGGTCGGGGTCGCTCCGGAAGGCCGCGACCGCGACGAGCACACCGACGGCGACGACCGCGATCCCCTTCAGCACGTAGCCCACGACACCGAGCACCGTGACCGCGCGGTCGATCGGCTGCCGGGGTCGGACGAGCTGCTTCCAGAAG
Organism: uncultured Curtobacterium sp.; assembly: GCA_913778205.1. Lineage (GTDB taxonomy): Bacteria > Actinomycetota > Actinomycetes > Actinomycetales > Microbacteriaceae > Curtobacterium. The sequence continues at coordinate 7,837 of CAJYUW010000027.1, read as the reverse complement.
GATCGACGGACGCCCTCGACGACGAGGGCGACCCCGATGGCGATCGCCACCAGGGCGACGAGGAGCAGGAGGAACACGCCGCCGGGTGTCGCGATCGCCTTCGCGGCCGCACTCCGCGACGATCCGCTCGAGCTGGTCCCGGCACCCGTCGCGTACTGCGCGGCCGACCAGGCGATCGCACCGTAGACGACGGCCTTCCCGGCGTTCTTCGCGCGCGCGCCCCATGCCCGGGCACTGTCGCTGCGGCCACCCACGACCGCCTCGACCACGAGCCGGACGGTCAGCGCAGCGGTGCCGACGACGATGACCCAGAGCAGGAACACCCCGCCCGGCACCCGCTCGATCTGCTGGAGCGCGCCCGACTGGTCGGTCTCGGTCCCGCCGGCGGCGCTGCCCACGCCGAGGAGCACCACGAGGTAGCCGATCAGCAGGTGCACGACACCGCTGCCGATGAACCCGCCCCGGGCGAGCAGTTCGAACCAGCGGCTGTCCGCCACCCGTCGCGCCTGTCGTCCGGCGTCCGCGACCGCTCGTTCCGCCGTTCCGCTCATCGGTCCAGCGTGCCCGCTCTGGGGACCCCTGTCCGGCCGTGCGCTGCGCGGACCGGCGTGCGGTCCGCGCGGACGGGCATGCGCTCCGCGTGGACCGGCGTGCGCTCCGCGCGGACGGGCATGCGCTCCGCGCGGACCGGCATGCGCTCCGCGCGGCCCGGCGGGCGCTCCGCGCGGCCGCTGCTCAGCCGGCCACGGCCTCCGGGGTGGGGGTGTCGGTCGGGACCGGCGTGGCCTCCCCGGTCGACGACGGCACAGGAGTGGCCGACGGCGGGTCGGTCGGGGCGGCGGGCGTCGGCGACGACGACGCGCTCGGGGTCGGCGACGGCGCGCTCGGCGCCGGGGTCGACGTGGTCGGCGCCGTGACCGTGGTCCGCTTCCACTGCTTCGCCTTCGCGTCCCAGCGCAGCTGCCCCGACGGGTACTTCTTGCCCGCGTTGCGCACGACGTCCCCGTCCGACGGCGTGAGGAGGGCGGCGTCGACCGCGACGAACGGCGACACGGCGGACACCCGCTGTCCGGCCGTCCTGGACACGAGCATCCCCGGGCGCTCGGTCGTCTCGACGAGCACGCGCACCGGCGATGCCGCCGCCGAGTTCAGTCGGACGCCGGCGCCCGACGCGGCCGGCTGGGAGCTGCCGCGGACGGTCAGGCGCGCGGGAGCCCGGAGCAGGGCGATCGCCCGACCGCCCCTGCAGCCGTCGACCGTGATGGTGGTCGTCGCGCTCGAGTCGGCGTCCGCGACCCACACCGAGCCCGCCGTGCGCTGGATCCGGGCGAACGACGCGGTGGTGATGCGGTAGCCCTTCGCCGCGGCGTCCACGGCGAAGACGTTGCCGTCGCGCGCGGCCGACGTGTCGTCGCTGATCGACAGCGTCCGGATGGTCGAACCGGCGCGCAGCAGGCGGACGGACTCGAACCGCGGCGCGAGGACGGGGCAGGCGACGCCGCTCACGGCCAGACTGCCGACCGAACCGACGGCGAGGGCGACACCGACGGCGTTCCCGGTGCCCACGGAGCGGTTGGTCAGCCGACGCACGGTGATCGAGGACGCGGAGCCCGCGGTGATGCGGACGATGCCGTCGGTCGCGGCGACGCTCCTCGCGGGGCGTTCGACGTCCTCGACCACGAGGTCGCCGAGCGCCCCGACCGCGACCTTCACGGCAGGACCGCCGTGCCCGATCGCGCTGACGCCGGAGATCGTCCCCTCGAACCAGGTGGGTCCCGCGTAGTCCATGACCACCACGGGCGACGAGCCGGTGACGTTCCCGGTCAGGCCGGTGGCCGTGAACCGTCGGATCCGTCGCTGCGCACCCGCTGCCCCCGTGCCGGAGGTGACCTTGAGCAGACAGAGGCAGGAGCGGCCCTCGACGTCCTCGACCGTGACGTCCGTGATGTCGCCCTCGGTGTCGCCCAGGCGCGAACCGGCGTGCGACTGCCCGTCGACGGTCGTGAAGGCGACGAGGTCGTCGCCGGTCCGGACACCGGTGATGCGTCGTACCGCGAGCCGGGCGGACGGACCCTGGAAGTGCACGCCGTCGCTCGCGGTGTCGACGAACGCGACGTCCTCGACCGTGACGTCCCGCACGTCGCCGAACGAGACCGCGTACTGCCCGCCGACCTGCGGGTTCCCGGTCGAGTGGACCGTGAGGTTGCGCAACGACACCCCGGACGCGCGACGGAGGAGCAGCCCGTGCGACTGGGTCGTCTGCGAGAGGCCGTTCGCGTTCCGGTTCGTCCACGTCCCGCCCGTGATCGTGATGTCGATGTCGTCCGGCGGGAACAGGTACGCCGTCGCCCTGCTCGCGGTCGACGTCGCCGGCACGCTGAGGGTGGCTCGCGTCGAGGACTGCACGGAGACCACGCGGCCGTACATCGAGCCCGGCGCGTCGGTGCGTCCCCCGTGCGGCCCGACCCCCACGACCTGCACGGCACGGCCCACGGACGCCGCGCTGAAGACCGGTGCCGCCGTCGTCACGGCGGTCGATCCGGCGCGGACGCTGGCCGTGGTCGTCGCGGTGGGCAGGGACGCCTGGTTCCGCAGCACGTTGTCCGACTGCGGGCCGGTGACGCTGGCTGCGGTGGCGTCGAGGTGCGTCCCGGCCGGCACGACGAGCGGCGCGGTCAGGACGATCGTCCCGCGGAGGACGCGCTCCCCGCCGCCGGCGAGCCAGGCGTTCACGGCGGCGGTCGAGGACCGGGGCGTGACCGACATCGTGGTCGGGTCGGCCGCGGCCGCCGGGCGGCCGGTCGTCGCCACGGTGACCGCCGCGGACACGGCGCCGACGGCTGCGAGGCCGAGCGCGCGACGGCGCGACGGCATGGTCGAGGTACGGGTCGGTGACCCGGGCATGGTGCTCCCGTCCGTCGCCCGGAGGGCGTGATGGGGGCCGTCGTCCGACGGCGGGCTGATCGGTTCCCTGAGACGCTACCCAGGTCCGGCCCGCCGGCCGAGCCCGCGTTCGGGGGCGGTGACGCCCGTCACGCAGCCACGGACGCCTCGCCGGCGTCTGGGGCAGCGATCCCACGGGAGCCACGCCGTGGCGGACGGGAGGCGCGTGGCGGCGCCGTGACGGGCCTCCCGTCCGTCAGTCGCCCGCGAGGTCGGTGCGGTCGGCGTACCCCTCGAGTCGCTGCCGGAGCCGGCCGAGCACCGCGCCGACCTCCGCGATCACCCGGCGGTCCGCCGCCGACGACGCGGCGATCGCAGCGACCAGGACGCGCTCCGCGGACTCGTCGTAGACCGCGAGCCGACGCCGCGCGAGCCCGGTCAGGCCGACCTCGGTGCTCCGACCGTCGCCGCGCGCGAGCCGACGCTCGACGAGCCCGTCCCGCTCCATGGCGGCGACGAGGTTGCTGACGGTCGACCGCGCCAGCCCGAGGGCACGCCCGAGCGTCGTCGGGCTCGACCAGCCGTCGGCGTCCAGCCGCCGCAAGACCTCGATCTGCGCGTCCGGGATGTCGGGCAGGTCTCCGGACCGGCGTGCGGTGGTGAGGAGCGCGCGGCGGAACGGGCCGATCTCGGCGCTCAGGCGGCGGGCCGCGTCGGACGGGTCGAGGTCGTTCGAGCGGGGGGACACCCTCACAGGGTACTCACCGGGAAAACGTTTGCATCAAACGCACTTCAGGAGCAAACTCAACAGCATGGCACCCACGACCAGCGTCGAGCACCCCGTCCCCGAGCAGGACCTCACCGGCATCGTCGGGCACCGGTTCATCTACACCTACGCCAACGGCTGGCAGTACGAGATGTACGTCAAGAACGCCACGACCATCGACTACCGCATCCACTCCGGGATGGTGGGCGGTCGCTGGGTCAAGGACCAGCCGGTCGACCTCGTCGCGCTCACCGCCGGCGTCTACAAGGTGTCGTGGAACGAGCCGACCGGCACCAGCGTCGTCGTCACCGTCGTGCCGGACGAGCGGGTCCTGCACGGCACGATCTTCTTCCCCCGCTGGGTCGAGGAGGACGGCAGCAAGACCGTGCTGTTCCAGAACGACCACCTCGACCGCATGCGGGAGTACCGCGACCAGGGTCCGACCTACCCGGTCTACGTCGTCCCCGAGTTCGCGCACATCACGCTGTTCGAGCACGTCGGCGAGGACGACGAGACGGTCGTCGACACCGCACCCGCCGACCTGCCCGCCGGCTTCGCGGACCGGACGAACTGATGCGCCCGGTCAGCCTCGGTCACCGCGGGCGCACCGTCCGTGGCTGGGAGGCCGGCACCGTCGAGCCGGGTCGCCCGGCCGCGCTGCTCGTCCACGGCTTCGGCAGTTCGGACACCGGTGGTCAGCAGCTCTTCGTCCAGACCGCTCGGCACCTCGTCGGGCACGGTGCCGCGGTCCGCTCGTACAGCCGCACGGGCCACGGCACGAGCGACGGCGACTTCGCGGACGTCACGATCGGCGACGAGGTCGAGCAGGTCGTCGCGATGGTCCGGGCCCTCGCGGACGATGCCCACGGCCCCGTGCACGTGGTCGCGCACAGCCTGGGCGCGGTCGAGTCCGCGCTCGCCGCGGCGCGGGTGCCGGACCTCGTCGCCACCCTGACGCTGTGGTCACCGGCCGGGGTCGTCGTCGACGACATCGCGAGCAAGGACGAGATCCAGGGACGACCGCTCGCACCCGCCCGCGCGCAGGGGTACTTCGACTTCGGCGGGATGGCGCTCGGGATGCCGTTCGTCGACGAGGTGACGGCGGGGCTCGACGTGTACGCCGGGATCGAGCGGTACACCGGCCCGGCCGACGTCGTCCACGGTACGGACGACCAGATCGTCCCGCTCGCGTACGGGCAGCGGTACGCCGAGATCATGCCCGGTGCCACGTTCACCGCGGTGGAGGGAGCGGACCACGGCTGGTCGGCGGTGCCGCTCCGACGGCTCCTGTTCGACCGACTGGTCGCGACGTCGGGGCTCGCCGACGCGGGGTGACCCGGTCCTCGCCCACGCGGGCCGACGGATGCTCCACAGAATGGAGGCACGGTGCAGCCGTCCACAGCGGGGTACGTCCCGCTGATGGTCGGCTGCACCCCCGGGGCAGGCTGGGTGCATGACTGAACGGACCCGGGACACCCCGGACGAGACGGACGACGGGGAACGGGTCGACGGGTACGTCCCGCTCCGCTCCTACGGCGCGGTCGGCGACGGACGGACGGTCGCGCTCGTCGCGCTCGACGGACGCATCGACTGGCTGCCCATCCCGTCGATGGACTCGCCCCCCGTCTTCGCGAGCATCCTCGACGCCGAGCACGGCGGGTACGTCGCGCTGCGGCCGACCGGGGACGCCGAGGTCTCCCGCGAGTACCTGCCGAGCACGAACGTGCTCGTCACGACGTGGACCACGCCGACCGGCCGGGTCACGGTGACGGACGCGATGGTCACCGGGGTCGCCGGCCGACTGCCGTGGGCCGAGTTCGCGCGGTGCGTCCAGGGGGTGCAGGGTTCCGTCGAGCTCGAGTGGGCGGTCGTCCCGGGCACGCTGCTCGGCACCGCTGAGCCGGAGCGCCTGGACACGGCGAACGGCGCCGTCATCGGCATCGACGGCGTCACGATCGCGATCGTCGAGCAGGGCTTCGAGCCGGTCCACGACGACGGTCCCCGGTTCTCCGGCCGCTTCACCACGAGCGAGGGGTCGAAGCACATCCTCACGATCGTCGGCACCTTCGACGAGCCGATCTTCATGCCGGAGCCGGAGGCGGCCCTCGCCGCGATGGACCGCACGATCGAGAACTGGTCGACCTGGTCCGAGGTGTTCCACTACGACGGCCCGTGGTCCGAGGCGGTGCAGCGCAGCGCCCTGGCCCTGAAGCTCCTCATCTACTCCCCGACCGGGGCCATCGCCGCCGCGCCGACCACGAGCCTCCCGGAGGACCGCACCGGCGGCAAGAACTGGGACTACCGGTTCGCCTGGGTCCGCGACCTGTCGTACACCGTGCACGCCCTCACCCGGTTCGGTCTGCGCGAGGAGACCCACGCCGCGGTGTCGTGGGTGATGCGCACCATCGCCGACCACGACGAGGACATGCCGATCTTCTACGAGCTCGACGGCTCGGCGAGCGACGGCGTCGAGGAGCGTGACGTCCCGGGGTGGCAGGGCATCGGCCCGGTGACGATCGGCAACCGCGCCGGGGACCAGCTGCAGCTCGGGGTGTGGGGCGACGTCTTCGAGATCCTCCGGCAGTACGTGCGGGCCGGCAACGTCATCGACCGGAAGACGGCGAGGGTCCTGCAGGGACTCGCGGACGACGCCTGCCACCGGTGGGAGGAAGCCGACTCCGGGATGTGGGAGCTGCAGGACACGCAGCACTACGTCTCGAGCAAGATCGGCTGCTGGCAGGCGCTCGACGCCGCCGCGGAGCTCCACGACGCCGGGATGATCGACGGCCCCCGCGACAAGTGGATCGAGAACCGCGAGCTCATCGAGCAGTGGGTCGCCGAGCACGGGTGGGACGAGGACCGCGGGTACTACGTCATGTACCCGGGGTCGGACAAGCTCGACACCTCGATCCTCCTGCACGCGATGAGCTCCTTCGACCGCGGGCCCCGGATGGCGGCCACGATCCGCGCGATCGAGGAGCAGCTCCAGCGCGGCCCGCTCGTCTACCGTTACTCCGGCATGGCGGACGAGGAGTCACCGTTCGTGGCGTGCTCGTTCTGGCTCGCCGCGGCGATGGCCTGCACCGGCAGGGTGGACGACGCCGCCTCGCTGATGGACGCGATGGTCGCGCAGGCGAACGACGTGGGGCTCTACAGCGAGATGATCAGCGAGGACGGCTCCTTCATGGGCAATCTCCCGCAGGGCCTGTCGCACCTGGCGCTCATCCAGGCCGCGCTGACCATCGAGGAGGTCCGGACCGAGCAGGCCGGCTCCGACGAGACTGGCGGCAGCGACCGCACGGAGTGATCATGGAGGGGTCATGAACGACGTCGACGCACGCATGGACCGGCTCCGGCGCGCTGCTCGGTACCGGTACGAGCGGCTCGTCGAGAGCGAGATCGAACGGGGGTCGCTCGACCCCGACGAGGTCCGCGAGGAACGGCGGCTCCTGCAGGCGAAGGACGTCGGACAGCACGCGCGGATGCTCGTCGAGGAGGCCGAACGCCGCGGGGTCTTCGAGGGCAACCCGTACCACGGCAAGCCGCTGCCCTCGAACGACGGCCGGCACGACCCGGACTGGTGGATCCGCTCGAAGATCGAGCGGGAGCAGATCAGCGGCATCGCTCCGCCCGCCTTCGCCCTCCGCAAGGAGGACGCCGCGCTCGACGAGCACCTCGACGCGCTGGCCTCGGAGCGGGACGTCCGGGACGTCCTCGAGGACTTCAACGCCCGGGTCAAGGAGGCGCGGCGGCAGCTCCTCGGGGGCCCGCCAGTGGTGACGCCCCTGCGCGACGTCGACGCGGAGCTCGCCGCCTGGCGGGACCGCCGGGAGGCACGGCGCGCGTCCGACGCGGCGGCCGCGGCCGCGCAGGGTGTGGCCCCGGACGCCCGGCCTCGGCGTTGGTGGCGCCGACGTCGCTGAGGTGATCCGGGCCTCCAGGCAGAGCCGTCCGGTCCGGTGCGGGGCCCCGCGCGCTCGGCTGCGATGACCGACGCGCCTGGGCGCTCGTCCCGGGACGTACGAGAGCGCCGCCCCCGGGTCGGGGACGGCGCTCTCGGCGTCCGTGCGGTGTTACTTGATCTGGGCGGTGATGGTCGCGGTGCCCACGAGCAGGCCACGCTTGACCGCGTCGGTGCCGAACGTCTTGTTCAGCAGACCAGCAGCGTCCTCGGAGATGTGGACCGTG
>CAJYUW010000026.1 GCA_913778205.1 uncultured Curtobacterium sp. | reverse complement strand
CGCCCGGCGCCCCCGCCCCCCCGGCCCCCGCGCCCCCGCCCCCGGAAAGGCCCTCCCCATGCGCTTCGCCATCGGCGACACCGACTTCCTGCTCGACGGCGAGCCGCACCGCGTCCTGTCCGGTGCGATCCACTACTTCCGCGTCCACCCCGACCTGTGGCGGGACCGGATCCGCAAGGCGCGGCTCATGGGTCTCAACACCATCGAGACGTACGTCGCCTGGAACGCGCACGCGCCGCGGCCCGGCGAGTTCGACCTGACCGGCGGACTCGACCTCGGCCGCTTCCTCGACCTCGTCGCCGAGGAGGGCATGCACGCGATCGTCCGCCCCGGTCCCTACATCTGCGCCGAGTGGACCAACGGCGGGCTGCCGTACTGGCTCTTCACCGACGGGACCGTCGGGGTCCGGCGGAACGAGCCGGGGTTCCTGTCCGCCGTGCGCTCGTACCTGGAGGCGTTGGCGCCGGTGCTGGTCCCGCGGCAGATCGACGCCGGCGGGCCGATCGTGCTCGTCCAGGTCGAGAACGAGTACGGCGCGTACGGGTCGGACGCGTCCTACCTGCGTGCGCTCGAGCAGATGCACCGGGACATCGGCCTCACCGTGCCGTTCACGAGCGTCGACCAGCCGATGGGCACGATGCTCGAGGACGGCTCCCTCCCGTCGCTCCACAAGACCGGGTCGTTCGGCTCCCGCGCGGCGTCCCGGATCGAGCGGCTCCGCGAGGTCCAGCCGACCGGCCCGCTCATGTGCTCGGAGTTCTGGGACGGCTGGTTCGACAGCTGGGGCGAGCACCACCACACCACGCCGGCGGCCGACAGCGCTGCCGAGCTCGACGTGCTCCTCGCCGCCGGGGGGTCCGTGAACATCTACATGTTCCACGGCGGCACGAACTTCGGCTTCACGAACGGGGCGAACGACAAGGGCGACTACCGGCCGATCGCGACGTCGTACGACTACGACGCGCCCCTCGACGAGGCCGGTCGGCCCACGGCGAAGTTCCACGCGTTCCGGTCGGTGATCGAGCGCTACGCGCCCGTGCCGCCGCTGCCGGCGTCGATGCAGCCGGGTGGGTCGGGTCGCCTGGACGGCGCGGTCGCCGGCTCCGGCGCGGTCGCCGGTCCCGGTGCGCTCGCCGCATCCGGTGTCGGCTCCGGAGCGGTCGGCCTGGAGGCTCGGGTCGCCGCCGCCACGGACGTCGCCGTCCGTCTCGACCGCGTGGCGTCCCTGCGCTCCCTGCTGCCCGGCATGACACAGTGGTCCGCCCATACGGCGCCGCCGACGTTCGACGCGCTCGGCGCCGCCTCCGGCTTCGTGCTGTACCGCGCGGAGGTCGCGCTGCCCGCAGGCGGCGTGCTCACGGTCGGCACGGAGGTCCGCGACCGGGCGATCGTCTCCGTCGACGGGGTCGTCGTCGGGGTCCTCGAACGCGAACACCACGACCGCGCGATCGCGCTCCCGCCCGTCACCGGCACCCTCGAGCTCCTCGTCGAGGACCAGGGCCGCGTCGACTACGGCCCCCGCATCGGCGAGCCGAAGGGCCTCATCGGGGACGTCCGCGTCGACGGCGAGCTGCTGTCCCGGTGGACGGCGTCGCCGCTCGCGCTCGACCCGATCGCACCGGCTGCCCTGGCCGTGCTGGCCGGTGCGTCCCCGGAGCCGGGCGACGTGCTCGCCGGACCGGTCTTCGCGTCCGGGGCGTTCGAGCTCGCGTCCGTCGACGACCGGTACCTGTGCCTCGACGGATTCCGCAAGGGTGTGGCCTGGGTGAACGGGTTCTGCCTCGGGCGGTACTGGTCGCGCGGGCCGCAGAAGACCCTCGCCGTGCCGGGGCCGGTGCTCCGGAAGGGCCGCAACGAGGTCGCCGTGTTCGAGTTGCACGCCGCTGCCTCGCGCACGGTGTGCCTGCTCGTGGAGCCCGACCTCGGCCACACCGAGGGCTGATCGCTCGGCTAGCCTGGCCGCACTGGTACTCCGTCGGAGGGGAACGCGATGTGGGACGTGGTGAAGGCAGCCGGGCGGGTGGTCGTGACGGTGCTGCAGGTGCTCGCTCGTGCGATGGACGGACTCGGGTCGCACGGCGCCGTGGGGCCAGGGGCGGCGCCGACCCCGCCGCCCGCGAAGCGCGACGAGTACCGGCCCTAGTCGGTCCCTGTCGGTCAGACGGCGCGAGCGTCCGCCCACCCGCGGACCGTGAGCAGGCCCTCACGCCGCCACCGCCACAGCGGCGCGAACGTCGTTCCGTCGTCCTCCCACGCCTGGGCGAGCAGCCACACCTGTCGTCGGTGATCGACACCGTTTCCGTCGCGCCACTCGACGAACGCGTCGTCGAGCACGGCCGTGATGCCCGCCCGCGGGGCGCTCCACGAGAGCAGGAACCCGCGGTAGAGCAGGCTGTCCTCAAAAGGCGGACGCCGACGTGTCGAGCGCGGACCAGGCTCCAGACGCCGAAGGCCACGAAGGCCGCGCCGAGGACGAACACGAAGCCCTTCGCGGAGGCCTCGGGGACGAACGCGACACTCGCGACGGCCCCTCCCACGATGATCATCAGGGGGCCCATCACGACCGCGTCGAGCACGCGTTCCCACCGAGGCGGCCGGACGACCGTCACGAGTCGTCTTCGTCGAGGGCGTCGAGCTCGTCGACGGCACGTCGCGCGTCGGCGACCCGGTCGGCCTCGGGACGCGTCCACCACTCCGAGCCGCGCTCACCCAGACCGTGCTTCGCCAGGCCGTTGCGGTGCCGCGCGGCGGCGAGGGCCTCCTCGTCCCCGGCCCGCTTCGCCTGCCCGACCGCGTTCCGCCCGCGTCCGAGGTGCGACCGGAGCGCGGCGGCGACGTCCTCGGGGATCGCCGGGTCCGTCCGCCGCCACCGCCGACCGTCGACGACGAAGAAGTGGTCGTCGGGCTCGGCGGGCATGCCCCGAGTCTGCACCGTCGGTGGTCACCGGTAGACAGGTGGCGATGAGCGAAGCACGCACGCGTCCGATGCTCGACGTCCGCCGCATCTACGCCGAGGACGCTGCGCTGGCGTTGCCCCGTGGGCAGGAGGTCGTCGGCCGGTGGCCCGGCGCCGAGATCGTCCCCGTCGCCTCGCACTGGAACATCCCCGAGGTGCACGGCGACGAACGCAATGTGCAGCGGTGGGTCCGGATCAAGACCGAGGCGCTCGTGCTCGGCGTCAAGAAGTCGCTCGTCACCCGCCCGAACGGGCGTTCCGCCGACTTCATCGCCCCGTCGACCGCGAACGGCTGCGCCATGGCGTGCGCGTACTGCTACGTTCCCCGGCGCAAGGGGTACTCGAACCCCGTCACCGTGTTCGCGAACATCGAGCAGATCACGGAGCACGTCGCCCGCAACATCGCGAAGCAGGGGCCGAAGACCGAGCCGAACCAGTGCGACCCCGACGCCTGGGTCTACGACATCGGCGAGAACAGCGACTGCTCGGTCGACGCGATGATCAGCGACAACGTGCGCGACCTCTGCGACCTCTTCCGGATGACCCCGACAGCCAAGGCGTCGTTCGCGACGAAGTACGTGAACCGCGACCTGCTCGACTGGGACCCGATGGGGCGCACCCGCATCCGGTTCTCGCTCATGCCGCACGAGACCGCCAGGGTGACGGACATCCGCACGAGCCCGATCGCCGAGCGCGTCGCCGCGGTGAACGACTTCGTCGACGCCGGGTACGAGGTCCACCTGAACTTCTCGCCCGTCATCCTCACCCCGACGTGGGAGTCCGACTGGGCCGAACTGCTGCGACAGGTCGACGACGTGCTGTCACCGGCGGCAAAGGCCCAGCTCGCGGCCGAGGTGATCTTCCTCACCCACAACGAGCAGCTGCACGAGGTCAACCTGGGGTGGCACCCGAAGGCCGAGGACCTGCTCTGGCGACCGGACGTGCAGGAGCAGAAGGTGTCGCAGAACGGCGCCGTGAACGTCCGGTACCGGTCGGGCATGAAGGGACAGCTCGTCGAGCGCTTCCGCGAGCTGGTGGCCGAGCACCTGCCGACCTGTCGCATCCGCTACGCGTTCTGACAGCGGGCAGCGTCCGGTGCGCATCGGCGCGCCGAACACCGGGCAGCGTCCGGTGCGCATCGGCGCGCCGAACACCGGGCAGCGTCCTGTTCGCGCCGGCCCGCCGAACAGCGAACGCCCGCGCCGTCGGACGGCGCGGGCGTCGGTGGGAGGGACCGGTGCGGTCCCGACGGGTCAGTTGCCCGTCAGCTTGTCCTTGGCCTTCTCGGTCTGGAGGCGCGCCTCGCCCATGGCCTGGTCCTTCTGGCCCTGGTGCTTGAGCTCGTCGTCGTCGGTGTGCTTGCCGACGGCTTCCTCGACCTTGCCGACGAGCTTCTGGGTGGCGTCCTTGGCCTTGTCTGCGAGCGACATGGTGTCTTCCTTCCTGCGGGAACCGCCGAGGGTCCCCGGCGCCTGTACACCGAACACAACCAGGCGCGATGCCGTGGTTCGGGGTCAGACCGCAGGTTCGTGTCCCCCGGTTGGTTCGGACGGGGTACGGATCAGGGGATGAGCCGGTCGGCCCGGTACCGCTCGAACAGCTCCGCGAACGCACGCTCGGTGCGCCGGAAGGCCGTGAACCCGGCCTCGCGGCTCTTCCCCATGTCGGTCACGACCTCCATCGCCCGTCCGAGGTCGGCGTCGGTGTGCCACCAGGACGCGAGGCGCACGATGTCCGGCTCGGCCAGTCCGTGCCGCCGGGCGATGTCCGGCCACGCCGACTCGTGCGGCGCCATCTGCTCCTCGAGGGGGCGCACCGTGCCGTCGAAGCCGACGACACGCTCAGGATCGACGCCGAGGTGCGCGGCGAGCCGGGGCCACATCCATCGCCAGCGGAAGACGTCGCCGTTCACGACGTTGAACGCCTCGTCGGCTCCCTCGGGCGAGGTCGCCGCCCAGACCATGTGCTCGGCGAGGATCCCCGCCTCGGTCATGTCGGTGAGGCCGTTCCACTGCGCTTCGCTCCCGGGGAAGACGAAGTCGAGGTCGAGCTCCTTCGCGAGCGTCGCCTGTACCGCGATGGTCAGGCCCATGTTCATGGCGTTGCCCACGGCGTGCCCGATGACGGTGTGCGACCGGTGCACCGACCACGTGAAGCCCTGGCGCTCGGCGGCGGCGAAGAGCTCGTCCTCCTGGGCGTAGTAGAAGTTCGGGGTGTCGAGCCGGGGTTCCTCCTCGTGGAAGGGGGTGTCCGGCATCTCGCCCGCGGCGTACGCCTCGAACGGGCCGAGGTAGTGCTTCAGCCCGGTGACCAGGGCGACGTGGGCGAGTGGCGCGTGCGACAGCGCGGCGAGGAGGTCGCGGACCATCCCGCCGTTGACGCGGATGTTCTCGGCCTCGGTGTCCTGTCGCTGCCACGCGGTGAAGAACACGTGCGTCGGGCGCTCGGCCGCGAGGGCGGTCCGCAGCGACTCCGGGTCGCGGAGGTCGGCGGCCACGAGGCGGACGCCGTCGCGGGGGAGCGGGCGTCGGGACAGCGCGGTCACGTCCCAGCCGAGGTCGAGCAGGTGGTCCACCAGGGCCGAACCGGTGATGCCGCTGGCGCCCACGACGAGGGCCTCGGGACGGACGTCCGTCGCGTCGTTCAGTGCGGACTCGATCGTTGCGGTGTCGTGTGTCATCACCCGGGTGCAACACCCCCGGACGACCGGTGTTCCCTACCGGGGGCGCCGGATCCGGATCGGGCCCTTGGCCGTGGACGGGTCCACGACGCTCCCGTGCTGGGTGATCTCGACCTCGCCGCGGGCGACCATGCGGCGAGCCGCCCGGCGTGCGGGTTCCATGAGCTCGCGCCAGCCGTCCGGGTCGAGTGTCCGCGCGGCGTCCGAGGGGCAGATGCTCGACGACCGGGAGCGTGCGGCGAGCAGTTCGTCGATCCGCTGCTCGAGCGCCCGGTCGGTGGCGTCGACGCCGTGCTTCCGGCACGCGGCCGAGCAGTACTTCGCGTCCGGGGCGGCCGACGAGGGCATCCGGCGGCCGCACGAGGCGCACGTGCGTTCGGCGTGCTCGGCCGCGTTCGCCGCGGCGTCGGCCTCGGTCCTGATCGCGCGTCCCATGTCTCCATCCTGTCCCCACGGTCCGGTCCGGTACCCAGCCCAGGCTCGGCTGGCACCATCGGTCGGGTGAACGCCGAACCCGACGCCGTCCTTCCGCCGGAACCCGCCTGGGTCGCGCACGCGATGTGGTGGCACGTCTACCCCCTCGGGTTCATCGGAGCCGACGTCCGACCCGGGACGCCCGTGGAGGACCGCCCTGTGGAGCACCGGCTCGACCGGCTCGTCCCGTGGCTCGACCACGTCGTGGACATCGGGCTGAACGGATTGTTGCTCGGACCGGTCTTCGCGAGTTCGACGCACGGGTACGACACCGTCGACCACTTCCGGATCGACCCACGCCTCGGGGACGACGAGGACTTCGACCGACTCGTGGCCGCTGCGCACGAGCGTGGCGTCCGGCTGCTGCTCGACGGCGTGTTCAACCACGTCGGCCGCGAACACCCCGCGTTCCGGGCCGTCGAGGAGCAGGGGCCGGACGCCGACACCGCAGACCTGTTCGCCGTGGACTGGTCGGGGTGGGCGCCAGGGGATCCGGTCCGGGTGCGCGACTTCGAGGGCCACGACATCCTCGTCGCGCTCGACCACGAGGGCCGAGCGGCCGAGGACCTCGTCGTCGACGTGATGACCCACTGGCTCGAGCGCGGGGTCGACGGGTGGCGGCTCGACGCGGCCTACGCGGTGCCGCCGGCGTTCTGGGCCCGTGTGCTGCCGCGGGTGCGCGAGCGGTTCCCGGAGGCCTGGTTCAGCGGCGAGGTCATCCACGGCGACCCGGCAGCGATCGTCCGCGCGTCGACGATGGACTCCACCACGCAGTACGAGCTGTGGCAGGCGATCTGGCACGGCATCGCGGACCGGAACCTGTTCGAGCTCGCGCACGCGGTCGAGCGACACGATGCGCTGCTGGCGACGCAGGCGCCGACCACGTTCGTCGGCAACCACGACGTCACCCGGATCGCGAGCGCCGTGGGGGAGCGGTTCGCCGGTCACGCGACCGCACTGCTGTTCACGCTGGCGGGGACGCCGGTCGTGTACGCGGGCGACGAGTACGGGTGGACCGGGGTCAAGGAGGAGCGCGAGGGTGGCGACGACGCGGTCCGTCCGACGTTCCCGGAGGTCCCGCCGGCACCGGTGGAGCTGACCCGCACGTACGAGGCCCTCGTGGCGCTCCGACGTCGGAACCCCTGGCTGCACCGCGCCCACACCGACGTCGTGCACCGCACCAATACGGCGGTCGTGCTGCGGACGGCGACCGCGGACGCG
The DNA here is from genome assembly GCA_913778205.1 of uncultured Curtobacterium sp. Classification (GTDB taxonomy): domain Bacteria; phylum Actinomycetota; class Actinomycetes; order Actinomycetales; family Microbacteriaceae; genus Curtobacterium. The sequence goes on along the minus strand of CAJYUW010000026.1, from coordinate 13,510 downwards.
GTCGTGGTGACCGCCCTGAACCTGGCGGACGACGCGGTCGAGCTGCCCGCGGCGGGTGCGACGCACGTCGAGGCGGGCGGAGGCGACCTGCGGGACGGGACCCTGCGCCTCCCGGCCGCCGGTTGGGCCGTCCTGACGGCGTGACCGCACCGCAGAAGCGACAGATCGCCGACCGTCGCGATGCGAAAGCGACAGATCTCCGCGGTCGGACCGCAGAGATCTGTCGCTTTGGCGGAGAAGCGGAGCCGGCTGACCCGCCCCTACTTGCGCGCGGCGGCCGCCCGACGCTTGTTGAACACGTCGAACGCGACGGCGGCGAGCAGCACCAGGCCCTTGATGAGTGACTGGAACTCCGTGCCGACGCCGAGGATCGACATGCCGTTGTTCAGGATGCCGATGATGAGACCACCGACGATCGCGCCCGGCACCGTGCCGATGCCGCCCGTGACGGCCGCGCCACCGATGAAGACGGCCGCGATGGCGTCGAGCTCGAAGCCGTTGCCCGCGCCCGGAGCAGCGAGGTTGAGCTGGCCGGTGAAGACCACGCCCGCCAGGGCCGCGATGACCCCCATGTTCACGAACAGCAGGAACGTGACGCGCTTCGTCTTCACGCCGGACAGCTGCGCGGCGAGGGCGTTGCCGCCGATCGCGTAGACGTGCCGACCGAACACCGCGCTCCGCATGACGACCGAGTAGATGACCACGAGTGCGCCGAGGACGACGAGCACGATCGGGGTGCCGTTGTAGCTCGCGAGCAGCAGGGCGACGTAGATCACGAGCGCCGCGCCGAACGCCGTCTTCACGATGAACCAGGCGAACGGCTCGCTCTCGAGCTGGTACTTGCGGCGGGTCGCCCGGCCCCGGAACGCCGTGATGACCATGATCGCGGCGGCGGCGATGCCGAGGACCATCGTGAGCGGCTCGTAGCCGGTGGTGCCGAACGACGGCAGGAAGCCCGAGCCGAGCGACCGGAAGCCGGCCGGGAACGGCGAGATCTGCTGGTTCTGCAGGACGATCTGCGCCGCACCGCGGAAGGCGAGCATGCCCGCCAGCGTCACGATGAACGCCGGGATCCCGAAGTAGGCGATCCAGAAGCCCTGCCAGGCGCCGACGAGCGCGCCGATCACGAGGCAGAGGACCACCGCGACCGGCCACGGCAGGCCCCACTGGGTGATCATCACGCCGGCCATCGCGCCGCTGAACGCGACGACCGACCCGACGGACAGGTCGATGTGCCCGGCGATGATGACCATCACCATGCCGATCGCGAGGATCAGGATGTAGCTGTTCTGGACGATGATGTTCGACACGTTGATCGGTGCCAGGGTGATGCCGCTCGTCGCCACCTGGAAGAAGATCACGATGACGATCAGCGCGATGAACAGGCCGATCTGTCGGAGCTGCCCGGTGAGGTAGCTCGCTGCGGACTTAAGCGCGTTCATTGACAGGGGTCTCCCGTTCCTGGGTCATGTACTGCATGAGGACCTCTGGGGTGGCCTCGGAGCGGGGCACGTCGGCGGTGATCGTGCCCTCGGAGAGTGTGTAGATGCGGTCGCAGATGCCGAGGAGCTCCGGGAGCTCGGAGGAGATCACGATGATCCCCTTGCCCTGGTCCGCCAGGCTGTTGATGAGCGTGTAGATCTCGTACTTCGCGCCGACGTCGATGCCGCGGGTCGGCTCGTCGAGGATGAGCACGTCCGGGTCGGCGTACATCCACTTCGACAGGACGACCTTCTGCTGGTTGCCGCCGGAGAGCTTTCCCGTGACGGCGTTCACCGACGGGGCCTTGATGTTCATGCTCTTCAGGAACTGCGACGCGACCGTGGTCTCCTGCGAGCTGTTCACGAAGCCCCAGTTGGCGAGCTTCCCGAGCGCCGAGCCGGAGATGTTCCGCTTGATGTCGTCGATCAGGTTGAGGCCGTAGCGCTTCCGGTCCTCGGTCGCGTACGCGATGCCGTTGTCGATCGCGCGCGTCACGGTGTTCGTCTTGATCGGGACGCCGCGCTTGTACACGGTGCCGCTGATGCCGGTGCCGTACGAGTGCCCGAAGACGCTCATCGCGAGTTCGGTGCGGCCGGCGCCCATGAGACCCGCGATGCCGACGACCTCGCCGGCCCGGACGGTGAGGTTCGCCTGGTGGATGATCTCGCGGGAGCCGTCGAGCGGGTGGTGGACGGTCCAGTCCTCGATGCGCAGGAGCTCCTCGCCGATCTTCGGCTCGCGCTCCGGGTAGCGGCTCGACAGGTCACGGCCGACCATGCCGCGGATGATGCGGTCCTCGGAGACGTCGTCGCCGTGCATGTCGAGCGTCTCGATGGTCTTGCCGTCGCGGATGATCGTGACCTTGTCCGCGATCGCCTTGATCTCGTTGAGCTTGTGGCTGATGATGATCGCCGTCATGCCCTCGGCCTGCAGCGACCGGATGAGGTCGAGCAGGTGCGCGGAGTCGTCGTCGTTCAGCGCCGCCGTGGGCTCGTCGAGGATGAGCAGCTTCACGTCCTTCGAGAGCGCCTTCGCGATCTCGACGAGCTGCTGCTTCCCGACGCCGATGTCGACGATCTTCGTGACGGGGTTGTCCTTGAGCCCGACGCGCTGCAGGAGCGACGCCGCCTCGAGGTTGGTCTGGTTCCAGTCGATGAGCCCGCCCTTGACGCGCTCGTTGCCGAGGAAGATGTTCTCGGCGATCGACAGGAACGGGCTGAGGGCGAGCTCCTGGTGGATGATGACCACGCCAGCGGCCTCGGAGTCGTTGATCGAGCCGAACTTCACCGGCTGCCCGTCGAGGAGGATCTCGCCGTCGAAGGAGCCGTGCGGGTAGACCCCCGACAGCACCTTCATCAGGGTCGACTTGCCGGCGCCGTTCTCGCCGCAGATCGCGTGGACCTGACCGCGTTCGACCTCGATCGAGACCCCCTGGAGGGCCTTGACGCCGGGGAAGGTCTTGGTGATGTCCCGCATCTCGAGGATGGTGTCCGCCATGTGGACCGCCTTTCCGTCGTGCGCGCGTGCGCGCGCTGGTGGAGACGGACGGGAGGCGCGGTGCGGGCCTGCACCGCGCCTCCCGTCCGTGAGATGGGTCGCGCCTACTTCAGGTCGGCCTCGGTGTAGTAGCCGCTGTCGATCAGGACGGACTTGTAGTTGTCCTTCGTGACCACGGTCGGCTGGAAGAGGTAGGTCGGGACGACCTTCTCCTTGTTGTCGTAGCTCTTGGTGTCGTTCACCTCGGGCGTCTTGCCGGAGAGCAGGTCCTCGGCCATGGTGACCGACTGCTTGGCGAGCTTGCGCGTGTCCTTGTAGATCGTCGAGTACTGCTGACCGGCGATGATCGACTTGACCGACGCGGCCTCGGCGTCCTGGCCGGTGATGATCGGCAGCGGGCGGTCACCCGAGCCGTAGCCGGCTCCCTGCAGGGCGGAGATGATGCCGATCGACATGCCGTCGTAGGGCGAGAGCACGCCGTTCAGCGTGGTGCCGCCGGAGTACGACTTCGCGATGAGGTTCTGCATACGGGCCTTGGCGGTCGCCGGGTCCCACTGCTGCGTCGCGGCCTGGGAGAGCTGGTCCTGGCCGGACTGGATCTTCAGGGTGCCGTCCTCGAGGTAGGGCTTGAGGGTGTCCATCGCGCCGTTGAAGAAGAACCCGGCGTTGTTGTCGTCGAGCGAGCCGGCGAAGACCTCGATGTTGAACGGGCCCTTCTTGCCGGTCTTCTCGCCCTTGTCGTCGACGACCCCGAGACCGGTGAGCAGTGAGGTGGCCTGGTCGACGCCGACCTTGTAGTTGTCGAACGACACGTAGTAGTCGACGTTCTTGTTGCCCGTGAGCAGGCGGTCGTAGGAGATCACCTTGATGCCGGCCTTCGCGGCCGCGTCGAGCTGGTCGGAGAGCGCACCGCCGTCGATCGACGCGATGATGAGGACCTTCGCGCCCTTGGTGATCATGTTGCTGACCTGCTGCGCCTGCTGCTGGACCTTGTTGTCGCCGTACTCGAGGTCGACCTTGTAGCCGGCCTTCTCGAGGTCGCTCTTGACGGCGTCGCCGTCCTTGATCCACCGCTCGGAGACCTTGGTCGGCATCGCGACGCCCACCAGGGCGCCCTTGTTGTCGCCGCTGCCGCCGCCGCTTCCCGTGGCGCCTCGTCCCCCTGCGGAGCACGCGGCCAGGCTGACTGCCAGTCCGACGGCGACGATCCCCGCTGCGATCTTGCGCTTCATCATCGAAGTACCTCTTGTTCCTCTCACGTCGTCCTCGACGCGCTGGGTCTGGGCTGCTGTGCCCCGTGGGTGCTGCTCAAAGTGAGCGCTCACATCATGTGGGTACTTTCACGGGGTGTCAACTCGTCGTGATCGTTTCGCGACCTTTCCTGCGGGCCCCGTTCCGGGGGTACGGTTGCCGACGTGACGACCACGACGGCCCCCGGGGGCAAGCGCCGCAAGGCTCCGACGATCTTCGACGTCGCCGAGCGCGCCGGGGTCTCGCACCAGACCGTCTCCCGCGTCATTAACGGCGACCCCACCGTGCGCGAGCAGTTCCGGGAGCAGGTGTCGGCCGCCGTGAGCGAGCTCGGCTACCGGCCGCGGGCCGCGGCGAGGGCCCTCGCGGGCGGGCGCAGCCGGGCGCTCGGCCTCGTCAGCACCGGCGACGCGCTGTACGGCCCGTCGAGCACCGCGATCGGGTTCGAGCGCGCGGCACGCTCGGCCGGGTACCACGTGCTGCTGTCCACGCTGCCCGAGGACCCGGTGCCCGCCGACCTCTCCGGTGCCCTCGCCTCGCTGCTCGCGCAGGACGTCGCCGCGGTCGTGCTCGTCGCCGCCGACAACCGCGTGCTCGACGCGCTCGCCTCGCTCGTCATCCCGGTGTCGGTCCCCGTCGTCGTGGCGAACGCCGTGCAGCGGGACGCCGAACGGACGGCCGTCGCGGCACCGAACGTCGCCGCGGTCGCGATCGACCAGGCCGCGGGTGCGACGCTCGCCCTCGAGCACCTGTTCGCCAGGGGGCACCGGCGCATCGTGCACCTCGCCGGTCCGTCGGTGTCGCAGGAGGCCGAGGTGCGCCGCGCGACCTACGAGCGGGCCATGACCGACCGCGGGTTCGAGCCCGTCGTCCTCGGCGGCGACTGGACCCCGGCGAGCGGCTTCCGTGCGGCGCAGTCGATCGACGTGCACACCGTCGACGCCGTCTTCGCGGGGAACGACCAGATGGCGCTCGGCGTGCTGCACGCCTTCGCCGAGGAGGGGCTCCGCGTCCCCGACGACATCGCCGTGGTCGGCTTCGACGACATCCCGGAGGCGGCGCACTTCACCCCGCCGCTCACGACCGTGCGGCAGGACTTCGTGACGATGGGGGAGCGTGTGCTCGACTCGGTGCGTGCGCTCGTCGAGGGGCGGTCCCACGACGACCGGCTCCTCGCGCCCGAGCTCGTGGTGCGGCGGAGCGCGTAGGCGGCGGAGCCCGGCCTCGCCGAGCCCATGGACGGTGCGAGGTCGGTCACGGCGTGCGCGGTCGCCCGACCGCACCGCGTGACCGACCTCGCACCGACGGGCTCGCCGTCAGCGTGCGATCGGCAGCCAGACGCGCATCGGCGCGGCTCCGCGGTTCGCCCAGGCGTAGTAGGGGACCGCGACCGCGGTGACGGCACGTGCGGTGTCGGCGCTCGCCGTGACGGCGCCCGCGGTGTCGGACGGGAGGCGCGGATCGCCCCCGGCGCCACCGGTTGCGTCGTCGACGCTGGTGGCGTCGAGGGCGGCCGCCGCGCCTCCCGTCCGGTCCGCGTCGATCCGGCGGTACGGCCACGCTGCCTGCACGTGCGACGACGGTGCGGAGCCCGGCACGCGCAGTGTGACGATGCCGTCGAGGAGGTCGTCGCGCCGCTCCTCGGTGATCGGCGCCGACGGGTCGACCGTGAGGTCGTCGACCGTGAAGCCCTCCTGGTCGGCCTGCTCGACGGCGTAGACGAGGGGGCCGCGTTCGATCGCGACCTGCCCGCGGGACGCGTCGATCCGGGAGTCGGCGACGTACCGGTGCGGCGTCGTGTCGAAGACGAGCTCGACCGTGTCGCCGGCGGTCCACTCACGGTCGATCACGTGCAGGGTGCCCGGCTCCGGCGAGGCCTGGCCGTCCGGACCGGTGACCGTCGTGACGTCCGACCACGCCGGGATGCGCAGGCCGAGGGCGAGCGGACCGTCCGCCGCCACGGTCACGACCACGCGGCCGTCGTGCGGGTACCCGGTCTCGACACGGACCGGCCCGAGGTCGGCGGTGGCGTACTGGTGCACCTGGAGGCCGCCGTCGGTCGCGGTCGCGAGGTAGCCGTCGAGGCTCGCGAACGTCCGCATGATGTTCGGCGGGCAGCAGGCGCAGTCGAACCAGCCGCGGCGGCCGTGCGCCGGCGAGCGGTTCTCGTCCTGGTGGGCGTGGTCCCGCTGCTGCAGCGGGTTGACGTAGAAGTACTCGGTGCCGGCCAGGCTCACGCCCGCGAGGAACGCGTTGTACAGCAGGCGCTCGATCGCGTCCGCGTAGACGGGCGCCCCGGTCGCGAGGAGGAGGCGCCACGCCCACTGGATCCCGCCGATCGCCGCGCAGGTCTCGGCGTAGCCGCGGTCGGTCGGCAGCTCGTACGGGTCACCGAACGCCTCGTAGTCCCAGCGGGCGCCGAGTCCGCCCGTGATGAACGCCTTCGTGGCCATCATGTCGGCGAACTGCCGCTCGCTCGCGGCGAGGAGCTCGGCGTCCCCGGTCTCGATCGCCACGTCGACCGCTCCGGCCGCCAGGTACACGGCGCGGACCGCGTGCCCCTCGACCGTCGTCGCCTCGCGTGCCGGGACCCGGTCCGAGAAGTACGTCGGCTCGCCTCCAGCACGCTCGATGATGCCGTGCCCGCGCGCGTCGACGAACCAGTGCGCGAGGTCGAGGTAGGCGCGCGTGCCCGTCTCGCGGTAGAGCTCGACGAGGCCCATCTCGACGACCGGGTGTCCGTCGATGTCCGCGGTCTTCCCCGGACCGTCGCCGAACGTGCGGACGAGGTGGTCGGCGCTCTTCACGGCGACGTCGAGCAGCCCGGTGTCGCCGGTCGCCCGGTGCTGCGCGACCGCCGCCTGGTACAGGTGCCCGGCGCAGTAGAGCTCGTGGCTCCACTTGAGGTCGACGTAGCGCTCGCCGTTCCCACGCACCTGCTGCACCGAGTCGAGGTAGCCGTCGTCGGCCTGTGCGCGGGCGTAGAGGTCCGTCACCTCGCGCTGCAGGGCCAGGAGGTCGTCTGCCGGTGCGCGCCCGTACTCCCACGCGACCGCCTCGAGCCACTTCGTCACGTCGGAGTCCATGAAGATCGGGCCGACGGCCTCGCCCTGCTCGTCACCGGCCGCGATCCGGAGGTTCCGGAAGTTGCCCGCGGCCGCGAGCCGGTCGTACCCGCTCCGGATCGCGTCCCGTCCGTTCCGGTCCTGTCGGAGCGCCCAGAAGCCACCGGAAATCCGTGCGGACCCGGTCGGGAGCGGACGGTACGTCAGGTGCGCGCCGTCGGTCGGGAGGACCGGGGTCGCCGTGCGCGGACGGACGTCGGTCGCGAGCGTGGTGGTCATGTCGCCTCCTTGCGAATGCCGGTGCCGTTCCGGTCACGGAGCGGACTCGCCCACCATGCCGGAAAACGGTTTCTGGCGCCGACCGTACGTCACGCCCTGGCGCTGCGCAACCCTGGATTACCTCGCGTTGCGTATGATCGCGTTGTCCGAGCCGATCCGGAAAGGAGTTGCCGTGACCATCGACCGAGCCGCACCGCCCGTCCGGATCAGTGACGTCGCGGCGCTCGCCGGGGTGTCGATCGGGACAGCATCCAAGGCGCTGAACGACACCGGCCAGCTCCGCGAGTCGACACGGGTGCGGGTGAAGCAGGCCGCCGAGAAGCTCGGCTTCGTCGGCGATGCGCGTGCGCGGGCGCTGTCCTCCGGACGCACGTACACCGTCGGCATGATCACCACCGACTCGTTCGGACGCTTCACCATCCCGGTCCTCCTCGGCGCCGAGGACGCGCTCTCCGCCGGCCAGATGGCGGTGCTCCTGTGCGACACCCGCGACGACCACGTCCGCGAGGCGCACTACCTCCGCTCGCTCGCGGCCCGCGGCGTCGACGGCGTGATCGTCACCGGCCGGTCCGCGGACTCGCGCCCACCCATCGACGTCCCGGTGCCGGTCGTCTACGCGTTCACGCCATCGACCGACCCCACCGACGTGTCGGTGACGCTCGACGACGCCGCCGGAGCCGCGATGGTCGCCGAGCACGTGCTCAGCCTCGGTCGTCGGCGCGTCGCGATCGTCACCGGCCCGGAACGGCACGCGTCGGCGGTGCGCCGCGTGGACGGTGCCGCCCCGGTCCTCGGCGAACACCTGGTCGGCCCGGCGTCGTACGGGGAGTGGTCGGAGCGGTGGGGGAGGCAGGCCGTCGACCTGCTGGCCCGGACCGCCCCCGACGTCGACGCCGTCATCGCCGGGAGTGACCAGATCGCCCGCGGCGTCTGTGACCGACTGCGCGAGACGGGGCGGTCCGTCCCGGGTGACGTGGCCGTCGCGGGGTTCGACGACTGGGACGTCATGGCACTGGCGTCCCGGCCGCCGCTCACGACCGTCGACCTGCGCCTCGAGGAACTCGGACGCGTGGCGGGACGGGCTCTGCTCGAGTTGATCGACGGCGGAACGGTGGCCTCGGCGACCGTGACGCCGTCGCTCGTGGTGCGCGAGAGCACCGTCGGCGCGTAGCCCGGGGTCGCGACGCCCCGCTCGGGTGCGGCGGCCGGTCACGTCCGGTCGGTGTCGGCGCGGACGTGCGACCGGTCGTGACCGTCGGGCGTCGGGCGTGCGGGGCGTCGTGACCGACGGGCGCGCGCTCGGCCGAGCCGCCGTCGCTCGTCAGGGCTCGGCCCGCGGGGTGTCGTGACCACTCCGGCGCACGCCGGGCCCGCGACGCGCGCCGCGTTGCGCGTGTGAGCGCTCACGTGCCAGGATGTGAGCGCTCACGCAGGACGAGGACGTCTGGAGGACGACATGGGTGACGACGCCGCTCGGCAGGTCGTGGACGGCCGGACCACCCTGGGTATCGAACTCGGTTCGACGCGCATCAAGGCCGTGCTCGTGGACGAGGACCTCCGCCCGGTCGCGAGCGGCTCCCACGAGTGGGAGAACGCCTACGTCGACGGTCGCTGGACCTACGCCCTCGACGCCGTCGAGACCGGGCTCCGCGCCGCGTACGCCGATCTCGTGGACGACGTCGAGCGGCGGTTCGGCGTCCGTCCGACCACGTTCCGCGCCGCCGGCGTCTCCGCGATGATGCACGGCTACCTCGCGTTCGACGCCGACGGGGAACTGCTCGTGCCGTTCCGGACGTGGCGCAACACCTCGACCGGTCCGGCGGCCGAGCGACTCAGCGCCGCCCTCGACTTCAACGTGCCGCAGCGCTGGTCGATCGCCCACCTGGCCCAGGCGGTCCTCGACGACGAGCCGCACGTGCCGCGGATCGCCGGGATCACGACCCTCGCCGGGTACGTGCACCGCCGCCTCACCGGGCGTGACGTCCTCGGCGTCGGCGACGCGAGCGGGCTGTTCCCGATCGACTCCGCACCGGTCGACAGCGCGCCGGGGGAGCCCGGCCGCCGCGACTACGACGCCGGCATGCTCGCGACCGCGCAGGAGCTCCTCGGCGACCGGGTCCCGGACCTCCGCGCGCTGCTGCCCGAGGTGCTCGTCGCCGGCGAGGAGGCGGGGGCGCTCACCCCCGAGGGTGCAGCGTGGCTCGACCCGACCGGCACGCTCGAGGCCGGCGTGGCCCTCTGCCCGCCGGAGGGCGACGCCGGCACGGGCATGGTCGCCACGAACGCGGTCGCACCGCGCACCGGCAACGTCAGCGTCGGCACGAGCATCTTCGCGATGGTCGTCCTCGAACGCCCGCTGGCCACCCCGCACGAGGAACTCGACGTCGTCACCACGCCGTCCGGGGACGCCGTGGCGATGGTGCACTGCAACAACGGGGCGAGCGAGATCGCGGCGTGGGCGCGGGTGTTCGGCCGCTTCGCCGAGGCGACGAGTGCACGGACGGGATCCGCAGCGCCGAGCGTCGACGACGTGTACGCGACCCTGTTGTCGGAGGCGGTCGACGCCGACCCGGACGCGGGCGGTCTGCTCTCGTTCAACTACCTGGCCGGGGAGCCCGTGACCGGCATCGAGGACGGCCGACCGTTGCTCCTGCGCACCCCGGGTGCGCGGTTCACCCTCGGCAACCTCGTCCGCTCCGAGGTGCACGGCGCGTTCGCCACCCTCGCCATCGGCATGGAGGTCCTGCACGGCGAGCACGTGGCCGTCGACCGTATGACCGCGCACGGCGGGCTGTTCCGGACGCCGGGTGCGCCGCAGCGTTTGCTCGCCGCCGCGCTCCGCGTGCCGGTCGCGCTCGAGGAGACCGCGGGCGAGGGCGGGGCATGGGGGATCGCGGTCCTCGCGGCGTACCTCGAGCACACCGACCGACCGCTCGCGGACTTCCTCGCCGACACCGTGTTCCGCGGGGACGCCGTCCAGGTCGCCGAACCCGAGCAGCGGGACGTCGACGGCTTCCGCCGCTACCTCGACCGGTACCGCGCCGCGCTGCCCGTCCAGGACGTGGCGGCAGCGGCGACGCGGACCAGCGCACCCGCTGACGGCGGTGAGCCGACCGGCGGGGCCGAGCCGCGCCTCCAGGCCGACACGGCCGACACGGCTGACACGGCCGACCACGTCACCGACGCACGAACCGAGAAGGAGCCGACCGCATGACGGACCAGACCACCGACGAGACGAAGGCGGCCGTCGCCGCCGCGCGTGCGCGCGTCGCCTCCCTGCACGGCGAGCTCGTCCGGTACGGACTCGTCATCTGGACCGGCGGCAACGTCTCCGAGCGCGTCCCGGGGGCGGACCTGTTCGTGATCAAGCCGAGCGGGGTGTCGAGCGACGAGCTCCGCCCGGAGAACCAGGTCGTGTGCACGCTCGACGGCCTGCCCGCGGACGGGTGGGGCAACGCGCACGGACCGTCCTCCGACACCGCCGCGCACGCCTTCGTCTACCGGAACATGCCCGAGGTCGGCGGCGTCGTGCACACCCACTCCACATACGCGACCGCGTGGGCGGCCCGCGCCGAGGAGATCCCCTGCGTCATCACGGCGATGGCGGACGAGTTCGGCGGGCCGATCCCGGTCGGGCCGTTCGCGATCATCGGCGACGACTCGATCGGCCGCGGCATCGTGGACACCCTGAGCGGTCACCGGTCCCGCGCGGTCCTCATGCAGAACCACGGCGTCTTCACGATCGGCCGGGACGCGAAGGACGCCGTGAAGGCCGCGGTCATGTGCGAGGACGTCGCGCGGACGGTGCACATCGCGAAGCAGGGCGGCGAGACCGTGCCGATCGCGCAGGACGACATCGACCGACTCTTCGATCGCTACCAGAACGTCTACGGACAGACCCCTGAAGGAGCACTGCAGTGACCCACGACACACCGACGCAGGTCGTCGACCCCGCCGAGACACTGGCGGGCTACGAGGTCTGGTTCCTGACGGGGAGCCAGGGGCTGTACGGCGAGGAGACGCTGCGACAGGTCGAGCAGCAGAGCAAGGCCGTCCACGAGACGCTGGCGCCGCACGTGCCGGTGAAGCTCGTGTGGAAGCCCGTCCTCAAGGACGCCGACGGCATCCGCCGCGCCCTCATCGAGGCGAGTGCGGACGACAGGGTCATCGGCGTGACGACGTGGATGCACACGTTCAGCCCCGCGAAGATGTGGATCGGCGGCCTGCAGGCGCTGACCAAGCCGCTGCTGCACCTGCACACCCAGGCGAACATCGCGCTGCCCTGGGGCGACATCGACTTCGACTTCATGAACCTCAACCAGGCCGCGCACGGCGACCGCGAGTTCGGCTACGCCCTCGCCCGCCTGGGTGTGCGGCACGCCACCGCCGTCGGACACGTGTCCGACGAGCGGGTCGTCGCTCGCATCCAGAACTGGACACGGGCCGCCGCGGGCGCCGCGGCCGTGCGGGAGCTCAAGCTCACCCGCTTCGGCGACAACATGCGCTACGTCGCCGTCACCGAGGGTGACAAGACCGAGGCGGAGATCGAGCTCGGCGTGCAGGTCAACACCTGGGCGGTCAACGAGCTCGCGGCCGCGGTGGACGCCGCCGCCGCGGACACGGCTGCCGTGGACGCGCTCGTCGCCGTGTACGAGCGCGAGTACGACGTCGACCCGTCGCTGCGCGGCGGCGCCGACGGCGGGGCCGTCGGCGACCGCCACCAGTCGCTCCGCGACGGCGCGGCCATCGAGCTCGGCCTGCGCACGCTCCTCGAGCAGAACGGCTCCGCCGCGTTCACCACGAACTTCGAGGACCTCGGCACGCTCAAGCAGCTGCCCGGCCTCGCGGTGCAGCGCCTCATGGCCGACGGGTACGGCTTCGGCGCCGAGGGCGACTGGAAGACCGCTGTCCTCGTCCGCGCGATGAACGTCGCCGGCGCGGGCCTGCCGGGTGGCGCGTCGCTCATGGAGGACTACACGTACGACCTCACCCCGGGTGCGGAGAAGATCCTCGGCGCGCACATGCTCGAGGTCTCGCCGACGCTCACCACCACGAAGCCGACGCTCGAGATCCACCCGCTCGGGATCGGCGGCAAGGACGACCCGGTGCGCCTGGTCTTCACCGCCGACGCCGGCGAGGCCGTCGTGGTCGCCCTGTCCGACACCCGTGACGGCTTCCGCCTCACCGCGAACGTCGTCGACGTGGTCCCGCCGACGTCGGCGCTGCCCAACCTGCCGGTCGGCCGTGCCGTCTGGGAGCCGCGCCCCTCGTTCCCGGTCGCCGCCGAGGCCTGGCTCACCGCCGGCGCCGCCCACCACACCGTCATGACGACGGCGCTCGGGCTGCAGGTCGTCGAGGACTTCGCGACGATGGTCGGCACCGAGTTCCTCGTCATCGACGAGCACACCACGGCGCGCGGCTTCCGCGACGAACTCCGGCTCCAGCAGGCCTGGCACCGACTGGACCGCGGGTTCTAGGCTCGTGACCGTGACCGCGACGATGCGTACGAACTGGGCCGGGAACGTCACCTACGGGGCGTCCGACCTCCACTCGCCGACCTCCGTCGACGAGGTCCAGCGCATCGTCGCGGCGACGCCGCGCCTCACGGCGCTCGGGTCGACGCACTCCTTCAACCGGATCGCCGACACCGACGGCGCGCAGCTCAGCCTCGCCGGGCTGCCGCCCGTGCTCGACGTCGACGCCGACCGTCGGGTCGTGCGGGTCGCCGCCGGCATGACGCACGCGCAGGTCGCGGCCGGCCTGGAGGCCCGTGGCTGGGCACTCGCGAACCTCGCCTCCCTGCCGCACATCTCCACGGCCGGCGCGGTCGCCACCGGCACGCACGGCTCCGGCGTCCGCAACCCGTCGCTCGCGCAGGCGGTCGTCGGGCTCGAGGTCGTCCGGGCTTCCGGCGACACGGCGCGCGTCGACGCGTC
>CAJYUW010000025.1 GCA_913778205.1 uncultured Curtobacterium sp. | reverse complement strand
GCCCGGCTTGATGTCGCGGTGCACGAGCCCGACGGCGTGTGCGGCCTGCAGGGCGTTCGCGGTCTGCGCGACGATGTCGAGGACCTTGTCGACCGGCAGCGTTTGCTCCCGCTCGATCATGGTCGAGAGCGCCTCGCCGGGGACGAGCTCCATCACGAGGTAGGCGCTGCCGTCCTCCTCGCCGTAGTCGAAGACGTTCGCGATGCCCTCGTGGTTGACGAGTGCGGCGTGCCGGGCCTCGGCGCGGAAGCGCTCGAGGAACCCGGGGTCGCCGAGGTACTCGTCCTTGAGGATCTTGAGCGCGACGGTGCGGCCGATGACCAGGTCGGTCGCCTGCCACACCTCACCCATGCCGCCGATCGCGACGCGGGACGAGAGTTGGTACCGCCCACCGAAGGTGAGCCCGCTGGTGGGTCTCATTTGTTCAGCACCGCCTCCATGACCTTCTTCGCGACCGGAGCCGCGACCGTGTTGCCGACCCCGGACTGCCCGAGACCGCCGCCGTTCCCGACGACGACCGCGACGGCGACCTCCGGGTCCTTCGCCGGAGCGAATCCCGTGAACCAGAGCGTGTAGGGGTCGCCCGGGCCGTTCTCGGCGGTGCCGGTCTTGCCGGCGACGTCGACCCCGTCGATCTTCGCATTCGTGCCGGTCCCGGCGCTGACGACGCTCTGCATCGCCTCCGTCAGGTCTCCGGCCTCGGAGGAGGACAGCGGGCTGCTGAACTCCTTCGGCGAGAACGACTCGACCGTCTTGAGGTCGCTCGTCGTGATCGAGTCGACCAGGGTCGGCTGCATCACCGTACCGCCGTTCGCGATGCCCGCGGACACCATGGCGATCTGCAGCGGGGTCACGCGGACGCTCGCCTGGCCGAACGCGCTGAGCATGAGCTGCGCCGTGTCGTCGCTGACGTCCGGGTACTGGCTCGCCGTCGCCTTCATCGGCACCTCGATCTGGTCGCCGAAGCCGTACTTGTCCGCCATGCTCTTGATCGCGTCGTAGCCCAGCTTCTGGCCGAGCTCGGCGAACGGGATGTTGCACGAGTACTGGATCGCCGTGCGGAGCTTGACCTTGTCGCCGCCGCCGCAGGAGCCACCCTCGGCGTTGTTGATGTATGTGCTCGTGCCCGGGAGCTGCAGTCGCGACGGGTTCGGGAACGTGGAGTCGAGGTTGTACTTGCCGCCCTCGAGCGCCGCCGACGCGACGATGAGCTTGAACACGGAGCCGGGCGTGTAGAGGTCGCCGGCGATCGCCCGGTTCTTCAGCGGCTGACCGGTGGCCTGCTCGAGCTGGCGGTACTTCGCCACGACGTCGGCGGTGTCGTGCGACGTCAGGACGTTCGGGTCGTACGACTCCTTGGACACCATCGCGAGGATCTTGCCGGTCCCCGGCTGGATCGCGACGACGGCGCCGGTGTTCGTGCCGAGGGCGTCGTAGGCGGCCTTCTGCACGTCCGGGTCGATCGTCAGGTTGACGTTGTCGCCCTGGACGTCCTGGCCGGTGAGGATGGCGTTGAGGTTCTGGAAGAACGACGCGTCCGAGTTGCCGGACAGCACGCCGTTCTCCGCGCTCTCGATGCCGGCGTTGCCCTGCCCGATGGTGAAGTAGCCGGTGACCGCCGAGTAGAGGTCACCGTTCGTGTACTTGCGCTGGTACTGGTACTGGTCGTCCGACGGTGAGGACTCGGCGATCGGGCTGCCGTCGACCAGGATGGCGCCGCGCTTCGTGGAGTAGCTCGCGAGGATCGTCCGGGAGTTCCGCGGGTCGGCGCGGAGCTGCTCGGCCGAGAAGAACTGGATCGAGGTGGTCGACACGAAGAGCGCGACGAACATGAGCACGATGACGGTGGACACACCGCGGAGTTGTCGGTTCACCGGGCACGCTCCTTCCTGGTCGCCCCTCGTCCGCGGGCAGCGGGGATCGACCCCTGCTGCACGCGCTGTTCTGCCGGGATCGAGTCGGTCAGGCGCAGCAGCATCGCCGCGATGATCCAGTTCGCGATCAGGGAGGAACCACCGGCGGCCATGAACGGCGTCGTGAGGCCGGTCACGGGGATCACGCGCGTGATGCCGCCGACGACGACGAAGACCTGCAGGGCGATCGTGAAGCCGAAGCCCACGCCGAGGAGCTTGCCGAAGTCGTCCTGCGCCATGAATCCGACGCGGATGCCGCGCGAGGCGAAGACGATGAAGAGCGCCAGGATCGCGAACACGCCGATGAGGCCGAGTTCCTCCCCGAGCGAGGCGATGATGTAGTCGGCGTTGGCGACCGGGGTGATGTAGGGCCGTCCCTGTCCGAGTCCGGTCCCGGTGATGCCGCCGTTCGCGAACCCGAAGAGTCCCTGGACGAGCTGGTAGCTGGCCTGGGTGTCCGCGTTGTAGATCGCGTTGTCGAACGGGTTGAGCCACTGCTCGAACCGACCGTGCACGTACACGAGCACGGACTGCGCGACGAGGGCGCCGCCGACGAAGAGCACGAGCCCGATCAGGACCCAGCTCAGCCGCGCCGTCGCGACGTAGATCATGACGAGGAACAGGCCGAAGTAGAGCAGTGCCGTGCCGAGGTCGCGCTGGAAGACGAGGACGCTCATCGCCGCGGCCCAGATGATGAGGATCGGACCGAGGTCGCGGGCTCGTGGGAAGGTCATGCCGAGGACCTTCTTGCCCACGATCGACAGGGAGTCGCGCGCGGTCACGAGGTAGCCGGCGAAGAACAGCGCCATCGTGATCTTCGCGAGCTCGCCGGGCTGGAAGGAGAACGGGCCGAACCGGATCCAGACGCGTGCACCGCCCGGCGCGTACCCGATCACCGGCAGCATCGGCAGCAGGAGGAGCACGATCGTCAGGAGCATGAAGATGTAGCGGTACCGCTGCAGGAAGCGGTGGTTCCGCACGACGAACAGCACGATGATCGCCACGGCCATGGCGAGGATCGTCCAGACGATCTGCTTGACGCCGATCGCCGCCCAGCCGCTCAGGCCGTTGTGGACGTCGATCCGGTAGATCTCCGCGATGCCGATGCCGTTGAGCGCCAGCGCCACCGGCAGGATGAAGGGGTCGGCGTTCTTGGCGACGACGCGCAGCACGACGTGCATGATGAGCGCCAGCCCGAGGATCGTCGCGCCGATCCACAGCACGGATGTGTCGAAGACCCGCCCCTTGGTGCCGAGCTGGACGAGCACCATCGCGCCGGCGCAGATGCCGCACGCGATGACGAGCAGCACGAGCTCGAGGTTCCGGGCCCGCGCCGGTTCGCGCAGCTTGATCGTGATCGCCTGCGTGAACGACTGGGCGGTCGCGTTGCTCATCGCTTCTTCCCGGGGGTGGGCGACGGGGTCGGCGACCCGGTCGTCGCGGACGGGGTCGCCGACGGCGAGGATCCGCCGGTGCCGGCCTGGTCCTGCCCGGTCTCGGCGGCCTTGCGCAGGCGGTCGACGATCTCGCGGGCGTCGGAGAGCGACTGCGCGTTGATGGTGGAGCGGACGTTCTCGCGGGTGTACTCGGGCAGGGTGCTCACCCGGATGTCGCTGTCCTCGTAGACGTCCGACAGCGCGAGCGGCCCGATCGACTGCTGCACGCCCTTGTAGATCGCGACGGTGCCCCGGTCGGACCCCACGTAGTAGTGGTCCTGCGTGATGCGCCAGCCGAGGAAGACGGCACCCACGAGCGCGGCGATCGCGACGACGAGGGCGATGCTCCACGCCACGCGGCGCCGGACCCGTCGACGGCGGTCCTCGGCGATGAGCTCGGCGAAGTACTGGTCGGACTCGGGCTCGAAGTGCGAGTCCTCCGGCGCGGTCGTCACCTTGAGCGGGTGCAGGAGGATCGTGGGGAGGCGGATCGGCTTGCGGCCGGTCGATGCCTCGAAGGTCAGCGGTGCCGCGGCCGACCCGACGGTGGTCGCGGCGTCGTCCTCGTCCGAGACCTCGGCGTCGGTGACGTCCATGACCACGACGGTGACGTTGTCCGGTGCGCCGTGGTCGAGGGTCTCCTTGACGAGCCGCTGCGTCGCCTGGTTGGCGTCCATGTTCGACGCGAGCGCGTGCCGGATGCGCTCCTCCGCGAGGTACGACGACAGGCCGTCGGAGCACAGCAGCCACCGGTCGCCCGGCTGGATGTCCATGACCGCGGTGTCGACCTCGGGAGCGGCGTCGACGTCGCCGAGGACCCGCATGAGCACGGAGCGGCGCGGGTGGACCGCGGCTTCCTCCGGCGTGATGCGGCCACTGTCGACGAGGCGCTGCACGAACGTGTGGTCGGACGTGATCTGCTGGAGCTCGCCGTCCCGGAAGCGGTAGATGCGGGAGTCCCCGATGTGGGCGATCGCGATCTGGTCGCCGACCCGGATGAGCGCGGAGACCGTCGTGCCCATGCCGGTGAGCTCCTGGTGCTCGAACACGGTCTCGGTGATGAGCTGGTTCGCGGCGATGAGCGCGGACTGCAGGGCGAACTCGGCGTCGTGGGCCGACGGGAACTCACGGTCGACCTCGCGGATGCGCCGGATCGCGATCGCCGATGCGACGTCGCCGCCGGCGTGGCCGCCCATGCCGTCCGCGACCGCGAACAGGTGCGCCCCGGCGTAGCCGGAGTCCTGGTTGTTCGCGCGGATGCGCCCCACGTGGGACACAGCGGCGCTCAGCGTCCGTGCCGTCATCCGCGCCTACCGCCGCAGCTCGAAGGTCGTCGTCCCGATCGTGATGGGCGTCCCCTCGGCGACGAGCACCGGGGAGGTCACCTTCTGACCGTTGACGAACGTGCCGTTGGTGGACTCGAGGTCGGTGACGACCCAGCCCTCGGCGCGCAGATCGAGTCGGGCGTGGTTGGTGGAGGTGTAGTCGTCGCGGATGACGACGTTGGACTCGCTCGAGCGGCCGATGGTGATCGGACCGCCGCCGAGGGGCATCTCCATGCCCTCGCGCGAGCCCTCCGTGATGACGAGTCGGGTGGCCACGGCCGTGTTCGACGCGGTGCCTCCCTGGCTGATCAGCTCGGTGAAGGCGTTGCCCGACGCGGGCGCACTCGCCGCCGCGCTCGGGATCGACGGGGTGGTCGGACCGGACGGGCCGGCCTTCGGGTCCGTCGGGATGGTGCGGACACGCTGTCCGAAGAGGTCGCTCCGCAGTGCGAAGACGATCACGAACACGAACAGCCAGAGCACCGCGAGGAACGCGAAGCGCAGGACGAGCAGGGTCAGCCCCGTGGTCATCGAGCACCTCCGTCGTTCTCCGGGATCACCCGGAACACCATACGGGTACGACCGATCTCGATGGTGGAGTCCGGCTCCACGATCGCCTGCTGGAAGCGTTCCCCGTTCAGCTTCGAGCCGTTCGTGGACCCGAGGTCGTTGGCCTGGGCGTGCTTGCCGTCCCAGATCACCTCGACGTGCTTCCGGCTCGTCCCCGTGTCCGCGACCGTGATGTCGGCGTCGGAGCCGCGTCCGATGACCGTGCGTCCGCGGTGGAGCCGGTGCCGCTGCGAACCGATGTCGAGCACCGCGATCCACGCGACGTCGCGCTGGACCGTCGTCGAGTCGATCTGCAGGATGCCCGTGGACAGGGTCCCGTCCTGCTTGAGCGCGATCGAGACCGGTCCGGAGAACGAGTAGTTCTGCGCCACGGCGTGCTGCTGGACCATCTGCCGCAGCTCGTCGATGAGCGGCTGGCCGACGTCCGTCATGCGCGTGCAGTCCGGCGGGGACAGCCGCACGGTGAACTCGTTCGGCACGAGGATCCGCTCGCGGGAGACCACCGCGGCCTTGGTGTCGAGCTCGCGTCGGAGTGCGCTCGAGATCTCGACGGGCTGTACGCCGGAGCGGAAGGTCTTCGCGAACGCGCCGTTCACGGCACGCTCCAACCCTCGCTCGAAGCTGTCCAACAGGCCCATGGGTCTCCAGTGTTCTCGGTCAGGGACCTCTGCATGGTAGTGGTTGGCTCCTGGCGCCGTCTGTGCATGGTAGTGTTCTGGGGCTGGCGCGAGTGGCGGAATTGGTAGACGCGCACGGTTCAGGTCCGTGTGCTGGAAACGGCGTGGGGGTTCAAGTCCCCCCTCGCGCACCAGACTGGGAACACCTGACAGGTAGCACCAGACAGGCAACAGGCCCCCGGAGGAATCCGGGGGCCTGTTCCGTCTTCGGCGTGCGACCGTCGCGTCGTCGGCGCGCGATCCGGCCTGGAGGCGCGACTCGCCCGGGGCGGTCGACCCGGCCCCGGCTCGTGGTCGAGATCGATCCGGCTCGCGTCCGGCCAGGCGGTCTGCCCGGGACGATCGGGACGATCGGGACGACCGGGACGACCGCCAGCGGCCAGGTGCTGGCGCGCCGGACCGCCAGGGGTCAGGCGCTGGCGCGCCAGACGACCTCGGTCGGGAGGACCAGACCACGCGGGCCGTCCTCGTCGGTGCCGGCGATCTGCGCGAGGACCTGGCGGGCGGCGTGTTCCCCGAGGGTCTTCGCCGGCTGTCGCACCGTGGAGAGCGGGGGGTCGCAGCGGAGCGCCCACGCACTGTCGTCGAACCCCACCACGCCGACGTCGTCCGGCACGGAGCGCCCGGCCCGGTGCAGCACGTCCATCGCCCCGGCGGCGACGGCGTCCGATGCGGCGAACACCCCGTCGACGTCGGGCGCCCGGTCGAGCAGCTCGCGCATCCCCTCGACCCCGGCGGTGTAGCTGAACAGGGGGTTGCCGGCGACGAGCTCCGGGTCGAACCGGTCGCCGAGTGCCTCGGTGAAGCCCGCGAGTCGGTCCTGGCCGGAGTCGCGGTCGAGTCCGGACGCGAGCATCCCGATCCGACGTCGACCGGTGGCGACGAGGCGACTGGTGATCGCGAACGCCGCGGAGCGGTTGTCGATGCCGATCCAGGAGGTCGTCGCGGCGTCGGAGGGGTGGCCGACGAAGCAGGCGGGCAGGCCCATCTCCTCGATGGCGCGGGTCACGGCGTCGCCGTCGCGGGCGGACAGCACGATGGCCCCGTCGACGAACCCGCCGCGCAGGTACTCCACGACGCGCTCGTCGTCGCGCGCCGAGTCGACCATGATCGTCACGAGCTGCTGGTCGGCCTCGGAGAGCACCGCGTTCGTGCCGATGAGGATGTTGCCGATGTTCGGGTCGTCGAGCACCTGGACGGACGGCTCGTGCACGATGAGCGCGACCGCTCCGGACCGTCGGGTCACGAGGCTCCGAGCCGCGGCGCTCCGGACGTACCCGACGCGACGGACCGCCTCCTGCACGGCCTCGCGCGCCTTCGGCGAGACGTACGGCTCGTCGTTGAGCACGCGGGAGACCGTGCCCCGGGAGAGCCCCGCCTCGTCCGCGACGTCCTGGATCGTGGCGCGGGAACGGGCGGTGCGGACGTCGGACATGCGGCCACTGTAGCCGCACGTCGGACGCCGTCCGATGCTCGGCCCTTGACAACGGCGCGCGGACGGCGTTTACTCTGGGAGCGCTCCCAGAAGTCTTCGGCCCCGCTCGGCCGGAGCAGACTGGGAGCGCTCCCAGACACCTGGGTGGTCTTCATCGTCGAAGCGTTCCCCGAACGGACGGTGCAACCGCCCGCGACGGACGAGGAACCCGACGTGACCACCACCCTCCCGGCCCCCGCCAGCACGGCGCTCGGCCTCGGCTCGACCGGCCTGGCGTTCGGGTGCGACTACAACCCCGAGCAGTGGGACCCCGAGGTCTGGGTCGAGGACGTCCGACTCATGCGCGAGGCCGGAGTGAACCTCGTCGCGATCAACGTCTTCGGCTGGTCGCACGTCGAACCCCGTCAGGGCGAGTACGACTTCGCCGCGCTCGACCGCGTCATCGAGCTCCTGCACGGCGCCGGCATCGGGGTCGACCTCGGCACGGGCACCGCGTCGACCCCGCCGTGGCTCACGACCGCGCACCCCGAGGTGCTGCCGGTGGTCGCCGACGGCACCACCCGCTGGCCGGGCGGCCGACAGGCCTTCTGCCCGAGCTCCCCGGTCTACCGCGAGCACGCCCTCGCCCTGGTCCGTGCCACGGCCGAGCGGTACGGCGACCACCCCGCCGTGAAGCTCTGGCACGTCTCGAACGAGCTCGGCTGCCACAATGCGCACTGCTACTGCGACGTCTCGGCCGAGGCGTTCCGCGGCTGGCTCCGGGACCGGTACGGCACGGTCGAGGAGCTCAACGCCGCCTGGGGCACCGCGTTCTGGAGTCAGCGCTACGGCTCGTTCGACGAGGTCCTGCCGCCTCGGCTCACCCTCTCCACGAACAACCCGTCGCAGGTCATCGACTTCGACCGGTTCTCGTCCGACGAGCTGCTCGCGCACCACCGCGCCGAGGCCGCCGTCCTCCGTGGGCTGAGCGACAGGCCCGTCACGACGAACTTCATGGTCGCCGCACACATCACCGCGCTCGACTACTGGTCGTGGGCCGGCGACATGGACGTCATCGCCAACGACCACTACCTCGACCACCGCCTGCCCCGACCGCACGTCGAGCTCGCCTTCGCCGCCGACACCACCCGTGGTCTGGCGAACGGCGCGCCCTGGCTCCTCATGGAGCACTCGACCGGCGCGGTGAACTGGCAGCCGGTGAACATCGCGAAGACCCCGGGGCAGATGCTCCGGAACACCGCGGCGCACATCGCCCGCGGCGCCGACGGCGTCTGCTTCTTCCAGTGGCGCGCATCCGTGCAGGGCAGCGAGAAGTACCACTCCTCGATGCTGCCGCACGCCGGCACGGAGTCCCGCACCTGGCGCGAGGTCGTGGACCTCGGCGCGCTCGTGGAGCGTCTCGGCGAACTCCGCGGGTCCCGCGTCCGGGCCGACGTCGCGCTCGTCTTCAGCTGGGAGAACCAGTGGGCGGCCGACCTGGAGGCCCACCCCAACACCGCGCTCCGCTACCTCGAGCAGGTCCACGCGTTCCACGGGACGCTCTGGGACGCGGGCGTCACGGTCGACGTGGTCGCGCCCGGCGCACCCCTCGACGGCTACGCCGTCGTCGTCGTGCCCGAGCTCTACATGGTGCGCGACGAGCACGCCGCCGTGGTCGCCGACCACGTCGCGCGCGGCGGGCACGCGGTGGTCACGTTCTTCGGCGGCATCGTCGACGAGCGCGACCGCGTCCGCACCGGCGGCTACCCCGGCGCGTTCCGGGACCTGCTCGGCGTGCGCGTCGACGAGTTCCTGCCGCTCGGCGCCGACCGGACGCTGGCGCTCTCCGACGGCAGCCGGGCCCGCACCTGGTCCGAGCCGGTGGAGCTCCGCGGCGCCACGAGCATCGTGGACTACGCGGAGGGCGAGCTCGCCGGCCGGCCCGCGGTCACCCGCAACGAGCACGGCGCGGGCAGCGCCTGGTACGTGTCGACCGTCCTCGAGGACACCGCCCGCGCAGCGCTCCTCCGCCGGGTCCTCGCCGAGGCCGGGGTGACGCCGGACCCCGCCGCGCAGCCGGGCCTCGAGGTCGTCCGACGCCGCGACGAGCAGCACGAGTGGGTCTTCCTGCTCAACCACACGGACCAGCCCGTCCAGCACCACGAGGCGGGCCACGAGCTCGTCGCCGACCGCGCCGTCGCCGGCACCACCACCATCGCTCCGGGTGGCACCCAGATCATCCGCACGGACAGGAAGCGTTCATGACCACCACAGCCCAGCGACCCCGGGTCGCCCGACGTCGGACCGGCGGGAGCTTCCGGTACCGCCGCGCGATCGCGATCTTCGTCGTGCCGTTCGCCGTCCTCTTCACCGCGTTCTACCTGGTGCCCATCCTCTACGCGGTGTGGGAGTCGCTGCAGAAGATCGAGCGCCAGGGGACCTTCGGCGCGCCGACCCAGGTGTTCGGCGGACTCAGCCAGTACGTGCTCGTGTTCCAGAACAGCGAGTTCTGGGGCTCGGTCCTCCGCGTGCTGCTGTTCGGCATCGTGCAGGTCCCGGTGATGCTCCTCCTCGCCCTGGTGTTCGCGCTGCTGCTGGACTCGCCGCTCCTGCGCGGCAAGCGCTTCTTCCGGCTCGCGTTCTTCGCGCCGTACGCCGTCCCCGGCGTCATCGCGGCCATCATGTGGGGCTACCTCTACGCGCCGAACCTCTCCCCGTTCTCCGCGGTCACGAGCCGGTTCGACCTGCTCGGCGGCAGCACGGTGCTCTGGGCCGTCGCCAACGTCGTGACCTGGGTCTACGTCGGCTACAACATGCTCATCATCTACTCGTCGCTCCTCGCGATCCCCACCGAGATCTACGAGGCGGCCAAGCTCGACGGGGCCTCGCAGCTGCGGATCGCCCTGTCGATCAAGATCCCGATGGTGATCCCGGCGATCGTCCTGACCGCGGTGTTCTCGATCATCGGCACGCTGCAGCTCCTCACCGAGCCGACCGTGTTCCGCCAGTTCACCTCGTCGATCTCCTCGACGTTCACGCCGAACATGCTCGTCTACTCGACCTCGTCGGTCCCCAACTTCAACCTCGCCGCCGCGTTCTCGGTCGTCCTCGCCGTCGCGACGTTCATCCTGTCGATCGGGTTCCTCCGACTGACCCAGCGGAAGGAAGCCCAGTGACCGTCAACGCACCCGATCGGCGCGACCTCGTGGCGGACGCGGGCCGACCGCTCGAGCCGAACCGTGCCTCCCGGCCGCACCAGCGCGGAGCGCGGGGTCCCCGCGAGAGCGTCATCTCGCGGTCCGCAGCCATGCTCGTCATGGGGGTCTTCACCCTGTACTTCCTGCTGCCGATCTTCTGGCTGCTGGTGTCGTCGACGAAGACCGCGACGAACTTCAACACGACGTTCTCGCTGTGGTTCAGCGCGTCGTCGCTGCAGGACCTCGTCACGAACCTCGGGCAGCTGTTCACCTACCAGAACGGCATCTACCTGCGGTGGATGGCGAACAGCATCGCCTACGCCGCCGTCGCCGGACTCATCGGCACCGTGCTCTCCGCGATGTGCGGGTACGCGCTGGCGAAGTACCGGTTCCGCGGCCGCGAGGCACTGTTCAACGTGTTCCTCGGCGGTGTCCTCGTGCCGGCCACGGCGCTCGCCCTGCCGCTGTTCCTCATCTTCAGCCAGGTCGACCTGACCGACACGTTCTGGTCGGTGTTCCTGCCGAGCATCGTCAGTCCGTTCGGCGTGTACCTGTCCCGGCTGTTCGCGGCGTCGAGCGTCCCGGACGAGATCATCGAGGCGGCGCGCATCGACGGCTCCGGCGAGGTGCGCACGTTCTTCACGGTGGCCGTGCGGCTCATGTCGCCCGCGCTCGTGACGATCTTCCTGTTCCAGTTCGTCGCGATCTGGAACAACTTCTTCCTCCCGCTCGTGATGCTCCGCGACTCGTCGCTGTTCCCCGTCACGCTCGGCCTCTACACCTGGAACTCGAACGTCAGCCAGTACCCGGACCTGCGCACCCTCGTGCTCATCGGGTCGTTCCTGTCGATCATCCCGCTGCTCATCGCGTTCCTCTCCCTCCAGCGCTTCTGGCGGTCCGGCCTGGGTGCCGGCGGCCTGAAGTGACCGACCCCGCCGCGGTCGCGCACGCCCCCTCGCCCGACCGCGGCGGTCCCCGAACCCGCACCACATCCCCAACCACATCCCGAACGGAAACAGCATGAAGACAACGAAGTTCCTCAGCGTCGCCGCCGTCGCGGTCGCCGCGGCTGTCGCCCTCGCCGGCTGCAGCTCCGGCAGCAGCGGCTCCGGCGGCGGTTCCGGCTCGTCCTCGGCGGCGAGCTGCAAGGCGTCGGGCGGCAAGGTCACGCTCGACTTCACGACCTGGGTGCCGAACATGGACAAGGTCGTCGCGATCTGGAACAAGGAGAACCCGGACATCCAGGTCAAGGTCTCCATCGTCGCGAGCGGCAACAGCGGTACCTACCAGAACTTCTTCAACCAGCTCAAGGCCAAGCAGGCCCCGGACATCGGCCAGGTCGAGTACGACTCGCTGCCGGCGTTCCGCGTGCAGGACGGCCTCGAGGACATCGGCGCCTGCGCCGGGGTCGCCGACGCGAAGAAGGACTTCTCCGAGGGCCTCTGGAACCAGGTGACCTTCGGCGACGCGAAGTCGGTCTACGCCATCCCGCAGGACTCCGGCCCGATGGCGCTGTACTACCGCAAGGACCTCTTCGAGAAGGCCGGTCTGTCCGTGCCGAAGACCTGGGACGAGTACGCGCAGGACGCCGTGAAGATCAAGGCGATGGGCGGCAACATCACCAACTTCGCCAAGGGCGACGTCAACCAGTTCGCCGGACTCGTGTCGCAGGCCGGCGGCCAGTGGTTCGCGAACTCGGGCTCCGACTGGACCGTCAACCTGACCGACGACGCGTCGAAGAAGGTCGCGAACTACTGGCAGGACCTCATCGACAAGAAGCTCGTCAACACGCTGCCGAGCTTCTCGGACCAGTGGAACAGCGCCTACGACAAGGGCCAGGACTGGACCTGGGTCTCGGCCGTCTGGGGTGCGAACACCATCTCGAGCGGCGCGCCGTCGACCTCCGGCAAGTGGGCCGTCGCGCCGATGCCGCAGTGGACCGCGGGTGAGACCAAGTCGGCCGCCTGGGGTGGCTCGTCCAACGTCGTCTTCTCGGGCAGCAAGCACCCGGCCGAGGCGTCGAAGTTCCTGGTCTGGCTGAACACCTCGGAGGAGGCGCTCGCCGCGCTGAACAAGGAGGCCAACCTGTACCCGGCCTCGACCACCGGTGCCGACCTCCCCGCGCTGACCGAGGGCCTGCCCTTCTACGGCAACCAGAAGATCTACGAGGAGTTCGCGACGGCGGCGGAGAACATCCAGCCGTTCACCTGGGGTCCGACGATGACGCAGACCTACTCGGACGTGTCGGACGGCTTCGGCCAGGCGGCTTCCGGGAACGGGACGCTCCTCGAGGCGCTGCAGTCCGGGCAGTCCAAGACCGTCGCGGCACTCAAGGCGCAGTCGATCCCGGTCAAGGGCTGACACGCTGACGCGCTGACCGACGGGAGGCACGGTGCCGGCTGGCACCGTGCCTCCCGTTCGTCGTGTGGTCGGGATCGCGTGTCGTCAGCGGAGGGAGCGGGACGCGCTCAGCGATCGTTCCTGGACGGGTCGTCTCCGAGGTTCAACACACGCCTGTGAGCAGTCTCGCTTCGTACCGAGCTTCTCGCGGCGTTCCGTGTCGTGTCGCCCATCCGTCAGCGCGATCCGGCCAGGACGTGACTATGGCTGAGAGTGCATTAAGCCCGTGCCGTTACCACCGCATCTGACCTGGGTTTTTCTCTGGTACCCCCCAAGTAGGGCACGCGTTCTGGGGACAATCCAGCCCTACGCTGCGAGGACGAACAGCAACTGGTGCAGTTCGTTCATAGAGGGGGTCTCGTGCAACCAGTCCTGCACGCTCCGCGGACGAGGAAGCGCAGCCTGGCTGCCGCGGTCCTCGGCGCGGTCGCACTCATCGGTTCACTCCTGGTCGCTACACCGCCGGCGCAGGCGTTGAACGACACCGGCACGGGTGGTGTGTTCGTCCCTGCGTCGGGCCGCATCCTTGACACGAAGTTGGGTACGGGCGGATTCAGTACGCCGATGGAGGCCGGCAAGTACCGGACCATCAAAGTCGCGGGCCTCGCCGGGCTGCCGGATGACGGCTCGGTCGGCGCGGTCTCATTGAACGCCACCGTTGGGGGCTCCGCTGGTGCAGGGACGCTGTTCGGTCGTCCGGATGCCAACTTCAGTCGGACGACGATGTTGATCTACAGCGGCGTCTCCGGTGAATACACGTCCAACAGCGCGACCATTGCGGTTGGTGCGGACGGCACGATCCAGGTCATGACCGAGAACGCGACCCGGTTGATTCTGGACGTGCAGGGCTACTACACCGCGAACACGGACGGCCCCGCCGCGGGCGGGTTCGTGCCCGTCGCGAAGCGCATCGTCGACACCCGCTCCGGCCTCGGCGCCACCAAGGCGACGATCGCCCCCGGGAAGAGCGTCGATGTGCAGATCACCGGGTCGAACGGGATCCCGTTCGGCGCATCCGGGGTGGTGGTGAACCTGCTTCCGATCAACAGCACCGACAGTGACGGCTACCTCACCCCGTACGCGGCTGGGGGGCCGAAGCCGCAGAACCCACTGCACTACGCCCCGTCAGTCACCACTTCAATCCAGGCGCAGGTGCCGCTGTCGTCGGACGGCAAGATCACCATCGCGAACAGCTCCTCGACGGTGAACCTCGTCATCGACCTTCAGGGCTACTTCACCGCCGCCGGCACGAGCGGCGCCATCTTCACACCCTCCTACGGGCGCGCATACGACTCCAGGGCGGCCGGGAACACGGCTCTGGCAAAGAGCGAGACCCGCTCCATCCAAATCGCAGGAAAGGGTGGCGTGCCGGTTATGGGCTCCGGCATCACCGCGGTCACGCTGACGCTGATCGTGTCCCACGCGGGCAGCACCGGCTACGCACAGGCTTACGCTGACCGCGCGACGAACCCGGGTACCACGGCAATCAACTTCCAAGCTGACGACATCCGCTCCAACACCATCACCGTCCCCCTCGGAGACAATGGTAAGATTTCGCTGCGCAACGTTGCCGACACCACGAACTACATTGTCGACGTGCAGGGCTGGTATGCCGATCCGGCGGCGCCGACTATCTCATGCCCAACGGAATACTCCTCTGGGACATGGGTCAATACCTTGCCAGCCGCGGCGATCATGTGCACGGTCACCGCTGCCCCGGCGGTGGATAGTGACACCATTCTGGTAGCGACCGTCGACGGCGATCCTCTCGAACCCGTGGCAGTGAGCACTGCGGCCGCCACATCTGTCAGCGTCAGCATTCCGACGAGAGTCGGTTGGCACGAGATCGATGCCGCAGTTGCTACTGGCTCGGATGACCTCAACACGCAGAGCTTCACTCTTGGTTTGAACGACGGCCAGCCGTCCTCGGTCCTCGCGGCGATTCAGGCAGCTTCTCCGGAATCTTTCTCTGATGTAACTGCCGGTACCACTACCGCGTCGGGAGCTGTAGCGGTCAACTCGACCGGAGATGTGGACGTAACGGTGCCCACCAACCCGACGGGGACAATCGATCTGATCACAAAGGACCCTTCGGGGGCGGATGCTGACACCCTTCAAGCTGCACTGCCCTTTGCAGGAGCGGCTTCGAACGCACGAGTCGAGGCCGGCGGAATCGTCAGCTACGACAACGGGAACGGCTCATTCACCGTCCCGGTCGTTCACAGTGACGGCACCGTCCAAATCAACACTGTGCTGACATCGGGATCAGCCCCTTCAAGCTTCACCTACCCGCTCACGCCCCCAGCAGGGGCGACAGTATCCCTGGTATCCGACGGCTCGGTGGTAATCACCGACTCCAGCGGCGCTGTGATCGGACACATCGACGTTCCTTGGGCGCGGGACGCCCACGGTGCAGCAGTGCCGACGCAATTCACCCTTTCGGGCAACACCCTCACGCAGACTGTTGACCTCAGTTCCTCCGGCATTGCCTTCCCAGTTGTCGCGGACCCGGGGGTGGTCGCGACCGCAAAGGCCGTGGCGGGCTGCCTCCTGGAAATTGCTCCGCTCATCTTTGCCGGCGCGGAAGTCGTCAAAGCCTTCGCCAAAGCAGTGAAGCTCATCAAGGCCTCGAAAACGCTGCTGAAGGCGTATGCGAAGGTCGGCGGTACGATGAAGAGCCTCATCAAGCTGGTCAAGAAGTATGTGAAGGATCGGTCTTCGATGACCAAGGCGCAAATCAACGCCCTAGGTACCTTTGTCTCCGCAACAGGCCATCTTATTTGGGATACGATCGGTTTTCCAACGTGCTATGACCTCATTCGAGGCGATTTCTAGGCGCCCGCAGATGCTGAGTAATCAAAGGGGTTGGGTATGAATGATCAACCAAAAGTGCTAGGTGGTGTTTCCGCGCATGGTTGGATGCGCGCAGTGTACGCGGCGTTCGGGATTGCACTGCTCTTCATCCTTGTCGGTGCGGTGGCAATCGTTGTTCATAACTCTGGTGGGCACACTGGCGTCCGTAACGCAAGTCGTGTCATTGGCGAGATATCTGCTTGGGGAATCTTCCTCAGCGTATTGGGAGCGGCGGTGTTGACCATCGCAATGAGTCTTCGTTCGCGACGCGAGCGGAAGCATGGTTACGCAACCATCAAGACCGAAAGCGACGTTCCGTTCATCAAGCAGCGTTAGGTGGTGGGGGCGGCGTGGCATTTGTCGGGCCGCCCCCTATCTGTTGGTGCTGATGCGCTGACCGACGGGAGGCGCGGTGCCGGCTGACACCGTGCCTCCCGTCCGTCGTGTGGTCGGGATCGCGTGTCGTCAGCGGAGGGAGCGGTGTCGCCGCACCGCCGCCTGCTCGCGGTGACGCGCGACGAACCACGCCGCTGCTCCGAGGAACGGCACGAACAGGACCACCAGCGCCCAGGCGAGGCCACGCCGCCCCGTCACGGCGCCGGCACGCGCGAGGGACAGGAACGCGCTCAGCGAGAGCGCCAGTGCCACGAGCGAGACGACCATGAGCGCGCTGTCGGCCGGGGTCGGGACGAGAGGGTTGACGACTGGTCTCCTCCGATGTTCGTGGCGGTGATCGAGCATCGCCACTCTGCCGATCTCCGGCGCGGTATGTCAAACAACGGCGCTGGCCTCGGCGCCGCGGCTCAGCGGAGCAGGGCGGACACGTCGAGGTCGACGGCCCGGGCGACGGTGCTCCGGACGAGGTCGTCCCGCGTCGAGCGGTCGAGGTGGTCGACGAGCGCGTAGCCGTTCGTGGCGTCCACGAGGGCGAACAGCAGGCGACCGACCGCCGCCGGGTCGCCGGTGCGCATCGCGCCGGTGCGCACGCCCTCCGCGACCACGTCGGTCGCGAGCCGCTGCCAGTCGTCCATGACGTCCCGGGCGGCGGCGGCGAGCACCCCGTTCGTGCGGCCGAGGCTCCACGCGTCGGCCCAGAGCACGGCGACGTCGTCCCGGGCCGGGTCCGTCACGCAGGCGACCAGTTCGGCCAGGCGTGCGACCGGCTCCGACCGTCGCTCGACGAGAGCGGCGACCTCGGCGACCTCGGCGGACGCGATCGCGCGGAAGGTCGCGCCGACGAGGTCCTCCATCGCGGGGAAGTAGTGCGCGACCAGCGACGGGGCGACCCCGACCGCGGCGGCGATCCCGCGCAGCGTGACCGCGGAGAGCCCGTCGGCCCGGGCCAGCGCGGCGGCGGCCCCGGTGATCTGGGCCTCCCGCTCGGCCGGGCTGAGGCGCCGGCGGGTGGGTGTGGTCGGCACGCGCACAGCCTAGACGGCGGCTCCGGCGGTGCGGTCGACCCCGCTGCCACCGCCGTCCACCACGAACGCGGCCCACAGGTCGGCGCGGGTGGCGAAGGCGGACAGGTCGCGGTCGAGGAGCCGACCGGCGTGCTCGACCCGGGCGCGGGCGGTGTGGCGGTGCACGCCGAGTGCCTGCGCGGTGCGGTCGTACTCGCAGTTCTGCTCCAGCCAGGTGCGCACGGTCCGGGTCAGCTCGGTGCCGGCGTCACGGTCGTGGTCGAGGAGCGGGGCGAGGAACGCGCGGGCGACGGCCCCGGCGTCGACGTCGACGTGGGCGAGGTGTGCGAGCACCCCCTCGCGGGCGAGGTCGCCGAACTCGGTCGTGCCCGGGCGTCCCTCACGGCGGCGGTCGAGGGCCTGCACCGCCTCCGTCCTCGCACGCCCGAAGTAGCGGTAGGAGGCACCGTCGGAGAGCCCGGCGTGCAGGTCGAAGCGGTCGACGAGGTCCTCGACGACGGCGGTGTCCTCGGCGCCGACGCAGAGGAAGAGGGCGTCGTCCACGGCGAAGAACAGCCGTCCGGGGCGGTCCTGCACCCAGAGCTCGAGCAGGTCGACCACCGTGTCGAGGTCGTGGTCCGGCACGTCGAGGGCGGCGATCCGGACCGGCTCCTGCGGGAGGGGCCCCCAGACCTCCCGCGAGGTGGAGTCGACGACGGCCGGGTCGCCGACCGACAGCATCGTGAGGAGCCCGGTGCGCAGGAGCCCACGCGCGCGGGCGAGCTCGCGGTTCTGCTGGAGCGCGAGCCCCGCGAGCGCGATGACGGCCGTGACCACCTCCCGCCCGGCCCGGTCGAGCGCGCCCCCGTTCGCGATCGCGAGCACACCGGCGAGGTGCCCGCCGCTCCCGAGGGTCTGCAACGTGTACCCGGTCCGGTGCTCGGTCGTCACCGGCAGGCTCGCCCGCTGGCCCGCGCGCAGGAGGCGGAGCGCCTCCGAACGGAGCACGTCGAGGTCGGCCACGGGCACCGCGTCGTCCGGGTGGCCCCGGTCGAGCCGTCCGGAGAGGTCGAACAGGCCCACCCAGCCGTCGAGCTGCCGGGAGAGCTCGGCGATCGTCGCGCCGAGGCCGTCCGGTCGCATCGCCGCGAGGGAGATCGCCCGCTGCGCCGCGAGGGCCCAGGCGTTCCGGGAGTTGGCGTCCCGGGAGACGGCGTCCGCGTTGGCCTGCGCGACCGCGATGAAGGAGGTCTCGTAGGGCACCTCGAACAGCGGCAGCCCGAGGGTCGCGCACGCGTCGACGAGCGACGCCGGCGTCCCGGCCCGCACGACCTCCGTGCCGAACCCGAGCGCGACGACGCCGCGGCGGCGCAGTCGTGCGACGTAGGCCTCGGCGACGGCCGCGCTGACCTCGCCGTCGCCGAACTGCGTCCCGGTCGTCAGGAGCCCCTGTCCCTCGGCAAGGAACGGCGTCGGGTCCACGAGGTCGGAGCTGTGCAGCCACGAGAGCGGCGTGTCCAGGGCCTCGGCATCGCCTTCGGTGAGCAGTCGGAGCCGGAGGTCGGCGCGGTGGAGCAGGGAGCGCAGCGTCGCGGGCATGGCAGAACTCTATCCGCTGTGGCGAAGAGGTACAGCCCGGTTGTACGCCGTGGACGGTGGGTGTCCCGCGGGGAGGCTCCTACGATCGGCGCATGACCTCCACCGTCACACCCTCGACCAGCGCCGCCACGGGTGGCCCCTCGCTGCCGCAGGAGCGCCGGCTCGTCACCGAGGTGCCGGGTCCCCGCTCCCGGGAGCTCATGGACCGCAAGCGCGCGGCGGTGTCAGCCGGCGTCGGGGTCGCCGTGCCGATCGCGGTCGTCGCGGCCGGTGGCGGGGTGGTCGTCGACGCCGACGGCAACTCCTTCGTCGACCTCGGGTCCGGCATCGCCGTGACGAGCGTCGGGAACGCCCACCCCCGGGTGGTCGAGGCGGTGCAGCACCAGGTCGCGTCCTTCACGCACACGTGCTTCACGATCGCCGCGTACGACGGCTACGTCGAGGTCGCCGAGGCCCTCAACCGGCTGACGCCCGGCGACCACGAGAAGCGCACGGCGCTGTTCAACTCCGGGGCCGAGGCGGTGGAGAACGCGGTGAAGATCGCCCGGAAGCACACCGGCAAGCAGGCAGTGGTGGTGTTCGACCACGCGTACCACGGCCGGACCAACCTCACGATGGCCCTCACCGCGAAGAACCAGCCGTACAAGAACGGTTTCGGCCCGTTCGCCCCCGAGGTCTACCGCGTCCCGATGTCGTACCCGTACCGGGACGGCGGGCTGTCCGGGGCCGAGGCCGCGAAGCGTGCGATCACCCAGATCGAGAAGCAGGTCGGCGCCGAGAACACCGCCGCCGTCCTCATCGAGCCGATCCAGGGCGAGGGCGGATTCGTGGTGCCCGCGCCCGGGTTCCTGTCCGCACTGTCCGAGTGGGCGACCGCGAACGGCGTGGTCTTCATCGCCGACGAGGTCCAGACCGGGTTCGCCCGCACCGGTGCGATGTTCGCGAGCGAGCACGAGGGCGTCGTCCCCGACCTCGTCACGACCGCGAAGGGCATGGCCGGCGGGATGCCGCTCTCGGCCGTGACCGGTCGGGCCGAGATCATGGACTCCGCGCACGTCGGCGGCCTCGGCGGCACGTACGGCGGCAACCCCGTCGCCTGCGCTGCAGCGCTCGCCGCGATCGACGCCTTCGAGCACGACGGCCTCGTGGAGCGAGCAGCGGTGATCGGCGAGCTGCTGCTCGGCCGCCTCCGCGCCGCCCAGGCCGAGGACCCGCGCATCGGCGACGTCCGCGGCCGCGGTGCCATGGTCGCGATCGAGCTCGTCGACCCGGCGACCGGCGAACCCGACGCCGCGCTCACCGGCCGTGTGGTCAAGTACGCGTACGAGCACG
The DNA here is from genome assembly GCA_913778205.1 of uncultured Curtobacterium sp. GTDB lineage: Bacteria > Actinomycetota > Actinomycetes > Actinomycetales > Microbacteriaceae > Curtobacterium. Next base: position 16,545 of record CAJYUW010000025.1, on the reverse strand, counting down.
GCGTGATCGCGCTCACCGCGGGGACGTACGGCAACGTCCTCCGCTTCCTCCCCCCGCTCGCGATCGACGACGCCCTCCTCGGCGAAGGCCTGGACGTCGTCCTGGAAGGACTCGCCGCAGCATGACCGACACCCGTACCGACCACACCAGCCAGGGCACCCACGGCACGACCGGCCGCTCCGACGCCGAACGCGCGCTCCTCGCGAAGGTCCCCACGGGCCTCCTGATCGACGGCACCTGGCAGCCGGCGGCCGACGGCGCGACGTTCCCCGTCGTCGACCCGTCGACCGGCGAGACCCTCCTCGAGATCGCCGATGCAACCCCCGAGGACGGTGTCCGTGCGCTGGACGCGGCCGTCGCCGCCCAGCAGGCGTGGGCGGCAACGCCGCCGCGGCAGCGTGCCGAGGTCCTGCGGAGGGCGTTCGACCTGCTGCAGGAACGCCGTGCCGACTTCGCCCTCCTCATGACGCTCGAGATGGGCAAGCCCCTCGCGGAGGCGAACGGCGAAGTGACCTACGGCGGCGAGTTCCTCCGCTGGTTCTCCGAGGAAGCCGTCCGGATCGGTGGCTCGTACGGCACCAACCCGGAGGGCTCCGGTCGGGCGATCGTCACGCACAAGCCCGTCGGGCCGACGTTCCTCATCACCCCGTGGAACTTCCCGCTCGCGATGGCGACGCGCAAGGTCGCGCCGGCGCTCGCCGCGGGCTGCACCGCGGTCGTGAAGCCCGCCGAGCTCACCCCGCTCACGACCCTGCTCTTCGCGGACCTCCTGCTCGAGGCGGGCGTCCCCGCCGGGGTCGTCAACGTCGTCCCGACGAGCCACGCCGGTGCGCTGTCCGAACCGATCATCAGCGACCCCCGGCTCCGGAAGCTGTCGTTCACGGGGTCGACACCCGTGGGCCGGACGCTCCTGGCGCAGGCCGCGCAGAACGTCCTCCGCACGAGCATGGAGCTCGGCGGCAACGCTCCGTTCCTCGTGTTCGAGGACGCCGACCTCGACCTCGCGGTGGAGGGCGCCCTCGCGGCGAAGTTCCGGAACACCGGCCAGGCCTGCACCGCCGCCAACCGGTTCCTCGTGCACGAGGCCGTCGCCGACGACTTCGCGGACCGGCTCACGGCGCGCGTCGAGGCGATGACCGTCGGACGCGGCACCGAGGACGGCGTCGCCATCGGCCCGCTCATCGACCAGCGCGCCGTGGACAAGGCCGACCGACTCGTCACGGACGCCGTCGAGCGCGGCGCGACCGTGCGGACCGGCGGGCGAGCGGTGGACGGGCCGGGCACGTTCTACGCACCGACCGTCATCACCGGCGTGCAGCCCGGCAGCGACCTGCTGCAGGACGAGATCTTCGGGCCGGTCCTCGCGATCAGGACGTTCTCGACCGAGGACGAGGCGATCGACGCGGCGAACGACACCGAGTACGGGCTCGTCGGCTACGCGTTCACCGAGGACCCCGCCCGCGGACAGCGGCTGATGGAGCGGCTCGAGACGGGCATGCTCGGCCTCAACACCGGCATCGTGTCGAACGCGTCGGCGCCGTTCGGCGGGGTCAAGCAGTCCGGACTCGGTCGCGAGGGCGGCGGGGAAGGCCTGCACGAGTACCTCGAGACCATGTACACGCTGACGCCCGACCCGTTCGGGCGTACGAAGGGAGCACAGCGATGACCATCGAGAAGGACGTCGTCGTCATCGGTGCCGGGGTGACCGGCCTCATCGCCGCGGACCGCCTCGTCGCCGAGGGCAGGACGGTGGCGGTGCTCGAGGCCCGCGACCGCGTCGGTGGACGCACGTGGACGAACGACATCGAGGGCGTGACGCTCGAGATCGGCGGGCAGTGGGTGTCCCCGGACCAGACCGCGCTCCTCGAGACGCTCGACGACCTCGGCCTCGAGACCTACGACCGGTACCGGGAGGGCTCGAGCGTCTACATCGACCAGCACGGCTCCCGCACCGAGTACACCGGCGACATCTTCCCCCTGCCCGAGGCCACCGCGACCGAGATCGAGCGGCTCGTGGCCGTCGTCGACGAGTACGTCGCGAAGGTCGATCCGTCGCGCCCCTGGGAGACCCCGGACGCGGCGGCGCTCGACGAGGTGTCCTTCCGCGAGTGGCTCCGCCGGCTCAGCGACGACCGCGTCGCGACCGAGAACGTGGAGCTCTTCATCGCCGGCGCGATGCTGACCAAGCCCGCGCACACCTTCTCCGCACTGCAGGCGCTCCTGATGGCGGCGTCGGCGGGGAGCTTCTCGAACCTCGTCGACGCGGACTTCATCCTCGACAAGCGGGTCGTCGGCGGCATGCAGCAGGTCTCCGAGCGGCTCGCCGCGCGGCTCGGCGACGACGTCCACCTGAACGCGCCGGTCCGCACGCTGCGCTGGGGCGACGATGGCGTGGTGGCGGTCGCCGACGGCGGCATCGAGGTCCGCGCACGGCAGGCGCTCGTCGCGGTGCCGCCGCCCCTGTACTCGCGCATCTCCTACGAGCCGCCGCTGCCGCGTCGGCAGCACCAGCTCCACCAGCACCTCTCGATGGGCTTCGTCATCAAGGTGCACGCGGTGTACGACCGGCCGTTCTGGCGCGGCGCCGGGCTCTCCGGTACCGCGTTCAGCCCGTACGAGCTCGTCCACGAGGCGTACGACAACTCCATGCACGGCTCCGAGCAGGGCACCCTCGTCGGGTTCGTCTCCGACCAGCACGCCGACGACGTCTTCGCGCTGTCGGCCGAGGAACGCCGGGAACGGGTGCTCGACTCGCTCGCGCACTACTACGGCGACGAAGCGCGCCGTCCGGTCGTCTACTACGAGAGCGACTGGGGCACCGAGGAGTGGACCCGCGGCGCCTACGCCGCGAGCTTCGACCTCGGCGGGCTCGTCCGGTACGGCGCCGACCAGCGTGCCGCCGTGGGGCCGGTCCGCTTCGCGTCGAGCGACCTCGCCGGCCACGGGTACCAGCACGTCGACGGTGCGGTGCGGATGGGCCGCGAAGCGGCCGCCGAGATCCTCGCAGCACTGCCGCAGCGGGTGGCGCAGTAGACGGGACGCGATGACGGACGGGAGGCGCGGTGCGGGCCCGCACCGCGCCTCCCGTCCGGTGCGCGCTCCCGCGGGCGGGAGCGGCCCGACCCGCCCGGGGTACGCGACCGGGCGCAGGTCACAGCGTCGGACCGGTACAAGGACGACATGACCACTTCCTCCCGGACCCCGCTCGGCGTGACGCTCGTCGACGGCGGCGCCAACGTCGCCCTCTTCTCCAGCACCGCCGAGCGCGTCGAGTTCTGCCGCTTCGACGAGGACGGCACCGAGCACCGGACCGAGCTCCGCCACCGCACCGGGTACACCTTCCACGACGTCGTCCCGGACGTCGCCGTCGGCACCCGGTACGGCTTCCGCGTGCACGGCGCGTGGGACCCGGCGAACGGTCTCCGGCACAACCCCGCGAAGCTCCTCCTCGACCCGTACGCGACCGCGATCGACGGCGCGTACGACTGGGGTCAGGCGCTCTTCGGGCACGACATGGAGCACCCCGACCAGATCGACGAGACCGACTCGGCGTCGGCGATGCCGAAGTCCGTCGTCGCCGACCGCGACTTCGACTGGGCGGGTGACGCCCATCCGCGCACCCCGCTCGCCGACACCGTCGTGTACGAGGTGCACGTCAAGGGCTTCACGAAGCAGCACCCCGACGTGCCCGAGGAGATCCGGGGCACCTACGCCGGTCTCGCGCACCCCGCCGCGGTCAAGCACCTGACGGACCTCGGCGTCACCGCGGTCGAGCTCCTGCCCACGCACCAGTTCGTCCAGGACTCGACGCTCGCCGACAAGGGTCTCCGCAACTACTGGGGCTACAACTCGATCGGGTTCTTCGCACCGCACGACGAGTACTCGTCCTCGGGCACCGCGGGGGAGCAGGTGGCCGAGTTCAAGGCGATGGTCAAGGCCCTCCACGCCGCCGGGCTGGAGGTCATCATGGACGTGGTCTACAACCACACCGCCGAGGGCAACCACATGGGCCCGACGCTGTCGTTCAAGGGCATCGACAACGCGTCGTACTACCGGCTCGTCGAGGGTGACGAGGCGAACTACTTCGACACGACCGGCACGGGCAACAGCCTCAACGTGTCGCACCCGTCCGCGCTCGGGCTCATCACCGACTCGCTGCGCTACTGGGTCGAGGAGATGCACGTCGACGGCTTCCGCTTCGACCTCGCGACGACCCTCACCCGTCAGGACGGCGAGGCCGAGAAGCACTCCGCGTTCCTCGACATCGTCCACCAGGACCCGGTGCTCCGCGAGGTGAAGATGATCGCCGAGCCGTGGGACACCGCGGGCTACCAGGTCGGGGGCTTCCCCGCCGACTGGTCGGAGTGGAACGGCAAGTACCGCGACGACCTGCGCGCGTTCTGGCGCGGCGACGAGGGGACGCTCGGCGACGCCGTGCAGCGCGTCCTCGGCAGCCCGGACGTCTACGAGGGCTCCCGGCGCTCGCCGCTGTGCTCGGTCGACTTCATCACCGCGCACGACGGCTTCACACTCGCCGACCTGACGATGTACGCCGAGAAGCACAACGAGGCGAACGGCGAGGACAACAACGACGGCGAGAGCGACAACACCTCCTTCAACGGCGGGGTCGAGGGGCCGACGGACGACGGCGCGGTGAACGAGTACCGGGACCGGCAGCGGCGGAACTTCCTCGGGACGCTCCTGCTCTCCGCCGGGGTGCCGATGGTCCTCGGCGGCGACGAGATCGCCCGCTCCCAGGGCGGCAACAACAACGCCTACTGCCAGGACGACGAGATCTCGTGGTTCGACTGGGCCGCCGCCGACCGCGACCTGCTCGCGTTCACCACGGCGGCGATCGCCTTCCGTCGTGAGCACCCGGCGCTCCGACCCGAGTGGTACCGCACCGCTCCCGGTGACTCCGACGCGACCGTACAGGTGCTCCGCGCCGACGCGCAGGGCTTCGAGGACGGCGACTGGGCCGACGGCGGGAACCGGGCCGTTACCCTCGTGCTCACCCGGGGGGACGACACGGTGGCGGTGCTCCTCAACGCGTCGGACACGACCGTCGAGTTCACGCTGCCGGAGAGGCCGGGCGGCGGCTCGTGGTCGCTCGGGTTGTCGAGCGACCAGCAGCAGGCGGTCGGCGGCGACGCCGCCACGGTGCTGGTGCGGGACGCGTCGTTCACGGCGCTGGTCTGATCACTGTCGCGGCCTGACAGTGGACGGGAGCGCGTCCCGCTCAGCGGCGACGCGGAGCGGGGCGCGGGGCGCGCCGACCGAGCCTGCGAGGGAGGAGTGCGGGCCCGCACCGCGCCTCCAGTGAGTCGCCCGTGCGTCCTACCGCTCTGCGAGGTACTCATGCCGGAATCCCGGCACGACCGCGGCGATGTGGTCGTGATCATGGCCAGCCGCGAGCACGATCGCATCGTTGGCGATCGCGTACGCGGCGATCAGAGTGTCGACGGTGCCGGCCCCGCGCACGTAGCCACCGTTCCAGAGCGCACCCTGCACGGCGAGCACGTCGTCCTTGCTCGGGTGCACGTCTGCGGGGAAGAAGACGTCCATCGCGAGGGTGAGCTCCGCGTGCTCAGCTGCGTCTCGCGCCGAGAAGCAGTACTCGAGAACTTGCGGCGGGCACGTCAGGATGAGGTCTTGCGTTGCGATCGACCTGAGGCGCGCTGCCATCTCGGGGAAGCACCGAGCCTTCCACCACACCGAGTTGTCGACGATGTAGACGCTCAAGCGTCGTCAGCGGGGATGCCGGGTGCCGCGTAGTGCACGACCGGAGCCTGCGTCTGCCCGTCCGTGATGTCCCGCGACAGGAGCCGATCCACAGCTTCGGGTTGGCGACGCACCGCGATCAATGTCTGCAGAGCGCGGTTCACCACGTCGCGGTTCGTCCGAGCACCGGTGAGGTCCTTGGCGGTGTCGAGCACCGCCTGGTCGAGGTCGATCGTCGTCACGGTCATGGCGTCCTCCTGCTCGATCACTGTCGCGTTCATACACTTGGTTATACAAATGCGCCGTGCGGTCTCGGCACGTCAGGCTCCTGAACCGACCCGCCGATCGGCCGTGACCCGACGACGGACGGGAGGCGCGGTGCCGGCTGGCCCCGCGCCTCCAGTCCGTTGCTGGTCCGGTCGGACCGTCAGCCGATGCGGACGAGCTTCTTGTTGACGAACTCGTCGGCCCCCATGGGGCCGAGCTCGCGGCCGAAGCCACTCGCCTTGACGCCGCCGAACGGCAGCTCCGGGCTGTCCGCGCCGACGATGTTCACGTAGACCATGCCGGCCTCGATCCGGTCCGCCACCCGGAGCGCCTGCTCGGCGTCGGTGGTGAAGAGGTACGAGCCCAGGCCGAACGGGGTGTCGTTCGCGAGCTCGACCGCGGCGTCCTCGTCGGCGACGCGGTACACGGCGGCGACCGGGCCGAAGAACTCCTCGCGGTACGCGTCGTTGTCGACGGTGACCCCGGTCAGGACGGTCGGCGTGAACGCGTTGCCGCGTCGTTCACCACCGGTGACGACCGTGGCGCCCTGCGCCACCGCCGCCGCGAGCTGCGCCTCGAGGCGGTCCGCGGCGGTCGGGGAGGACAGCGGGCCGAGCTCCGCACCGGGGACGCTCGGGTCGGTCGGCTCGACGGCGGACATCGCGGCGGTGAACTTCGCGAGGAAGTCGTCGTACAGGTGGTCGGCGACGAGGAAGCGCTTCGCGGCGTTGCAGACCTGGCCGTTGCCCTCGAGCCGGGTCGCGACCGCGGACTCGACGACCGCGTCGAGGTCGTCCGTCGACAGCAGGACGAAGGGGTCCGAGCCGCCGAGTTCGAGCACGACCTTGGTGAGGTTGCGACCGGCGATCTCGGCGACGGCGGCGCCGGCGCGTGCGGAGCCCGTGAGCGAGACGCCCTGCACGCGGGCGTCGGCGATGACGTCGGCGACCTGGTCGTTCGTGGCGAAGACGTTCGTGTACGCCCCCTCCGGGAAGCCGGCGTCGCGGAAGACCTGCTCGATCGCGAGGGCGGACTCGGGGCACTGCGGAGCGTGCTTGAGGAGGACCGTGTTGCCGATGACGAGGTTCGGGCCGGCGAAGCGGGCGATCTGGTACGCGGGGAAGTTCCACGGCATGATGCCGAGCAGCACGCCGACCGACGACTTCCGGATGAAGGCGCTGCCCGCGCTGCCCGCCGCCAGGGTGATGGGCTGGTCGGCGAGGAACTCCTCGGCGTGGTCGGCGTAGTAGTCGTAGATGTCGGCGCAGAAGTCGACCTCGCCGTACGCCTGGTCGATCGGCTTCGCCATCTCGCGGACGATCGTCGTCGCGAGGTCCTCCCGACGTTCGCGGTAGAGCTCGGCCACACGGTGCAGGAGTGCGGCGCGGTCGGCGACGCCGGTGGACCGGCTCCACGTCGTGTGCGTCTCGTCCGCGGTGGTGATCGCCCGGCGCAGTTCCTCGTCGGTGATCGTCGGGAAGGTGGCGAGGACCTCGCCGGACGCCGGGTCGGTCACCGCGTAGGTGGTGGCGGTGTCGTTCATCGTGTCTCCTGTCGGTGCTCGTCGGTGAGCTGTTCGTCGGTGAGCTGCTTGTTGACGCCGGTGACGGGCTGGTTCTCGTCGAAGCCCTTCGGCTGCACCCGGAAGCCCTTCGTGATGACGAGCAGGTACACGAAGCCGATCGCAGCCCACACCCCGCCGGCGATGAGCGCGTCGGCGTGCAACTGTGACCAGAGAACACCCGTCAGCAGCATCGCGACCCCGGGCAGCACGATGTAGGCGAACCGGTCGCGAGCCGTGCGGCGTCGACCCTCCCGCCAGGCGAAGTGCACGATGACGGTCAGGTTGACGAAGGTGAAGGCGATGAGCGCGCCGAAGTTGATGTAGGCCGAGATCGTGTCGAGCGAGAAGGTCATCGCGAGGAGCGTCACCGCCCCGACCACGATGATGTTCGGGATGGGCGTGCGCGTCCGCGGGCTGACGTAGCCGAAGACCTTCTTCGGCAGGACGTTGTTCCGTCCCATCACGAGAAGCATCCGGGCGACGCTCGCGTGCGAGGCGAGGCCGGAGGCCAGAGCGGCGACGAAGCCGGCGGACACGAGGACCGCCTGGAAGACCGGTCCGCCGACGAGGAGACCGATCTGCGGCAGCGGGTCGTCGGTGAACTCGCCGAACGGGGCGTTGGTCGGGAAGCGGAGCTGCGCGAAGTACGCCGACACGAGGAAGATCAGGCCGCCGAGCAGGACGGTGAGCAGGATCGCCTTCGGCATGATCCGGACGCTCTTCGCCTCCTCCGTGTACATCGTCACGGCGTCGAACCCGATGAAGGAGAAGCACACGACGGTGGCACCGGTGAGCAGGGCGGTCATCGTCACGCCGTCGTGGACGAACGGCTCGGGGCTGACGACCGTGCCGGCACCGGCGCCGTGGATCAGCTCGATGACGGCGAAGACGACGAACGCGATCATCGCGAGGATCGCGCCGACGAGCAGGACCATGTTGAGGTTCGACGTCCCGCGCATCGACAGGCAGATCACCGTCGTGACGAAGATCGTGTACACGACGACCGTCACCCATGCCGGCAGTGCCGGGAAGACCTGCTCGAGGTAGAGCCGGATGATGAGCGCGTTCACCATCGGCAGCAGCAGGTAGTCGAGCAGCGAGGCCCAGCCGACCATGAAGCCGGCGTTCGGGTGGATCGACTCCCGCACGTACGTGTAGGCCGAACCGGCGGCGGGGTAGACGCGCACCATCTTCCCGTAGCTCACCGCCGTGAGGAGCATGATCACGAGCGCGACGAGGTACGCGCTCGGCACCGCACCGTTCGTCTCGTCGGAGACGATGCCGAAGGTGTCGAACACGACGGTCGGGGTCATGTAGCCGAGGCCGAGCCCGACGATCGCCCAGAGGCCGAGGTTCCGCTTCAGGGACCTGCCCCGCGCGGTGGTGGGCGGCGCGGTGACCAGGGTGGGTGTTGCCAAGGGAGTTCCCTCCTGCTCGCGGCACTGCCGCGGGGCCGGGGCCGGGGCGACGGTGCCCCGGCCGGTGCGGGTACCGGCCGCCCGTCGGGTGGTCCGGTTCGCCGACGATACCGACGTCGAGGCACCCACCTGACTCGACGCTGAGTACACCGTGCTGACGGCGCTTGTACGTCATGTCGCTTGCTCGGAGGACGCCAGACGGTCGCTGTGAGCCGGATGGGGAGGACGCTCAGCCGTTCGGTCCCGGACGGCAGCCGGTTCCCGGACCCGATCCCTACGCTCGCGGCCGAAGCGGACCGTTGCCGGAACGCACGGAGGACGAGGACGACCGATGGCACGCACACCCACCACACCCCGCGCACGACGTGGCGGAGCACTCCTCGCCGGGGGGCTCGGCATCGGGCTCGTCGTGGGGCTCGCCGTCGGGGGGCTCGCCGGCTGGAGTGCGAGCCACGCGGTGGCGGTGTCGGGCGGGCAGGCAGCGGCGACCTCCACCGCGCGGGCGCAGCGCTCGCCGCGACCCGTCCCCACGTACACACCCGTCCCGACCTCGTCCCCGGGCATCCCCGCGACCGAGTCACCCGCGGGGTCGACGGCTCCCGGCAGCGTCGACGTCGCGACCACCTGGACAGCGCCCGCGGACATGCCCACCGCGGGGCGGTTGCTCCACGAGACGATCCCGGCCACCACCAGCCACTTCCCCGCTCGCCAGGCCCTCGTCTACCTGCCCCCGGCCGCGCTCACCGCCGATCCGCCGCACCTGCCGGTCGACGTCCTGCTCTCCGGGCAGTCGCGCGGTGCCGGCCCGAACGACGTCCAGAGCGGCGGGCAGATCGAGCAGACGTTGAACGCGCTCGCGACCGTCGACCGCGGTCTCACGCCGATCGTCGTCGTGCCCGACCAGCTCGGCCCCCGGTCGGCGAATCCGATGTGCGTGGACGGCGAGCTCGGGAACAGCCGCACGTACCTGACGAAGGACGTCCCCGCGTGGATCACGAGCCACCTCACGGTGCAGACCGCCGCGTCGGCGTGGACGATCGGCGGCTTCTCGCAGGGCGGCACGTGCGCCATCCAGCTCGGCGCCGGTGACCCGTCGCGGTTCGGCAACCTCATCGACGTGTCCGGGGAGGACGGTCCGACGCTCGGGAACACGGCGGAGACGATCGCCGACGGGTTCGCCGGCAGCCGCGCCGCCTGGCTCGCCGCCCAGCCCGAGGCGCTGCTCCGCGCGAACGCGCCGTACCGGGACACCAACGCGTTCTTCGCGGTCGGGCAGCTCGACACCACGTACGGGGCGGTCATGCCCGTCCAGGCGGCACGCGCCCGGGCAGCAGGCATGCACGTCGCCACCTGGGTCGTGCCCGGCGACAAGCACAACTGGACGACCGCGCGGGCGGCACTCGCGGCGGGACTGGCGTGGATGCAGTCGCGGATCGGGTTGGCGCCCGCCGACGGTTAGCGGTCGCCGACGCTCGGCTGCTGCTGCGTGATGCAGTGCAGCCCGCCGCCTCGGGCGAACACCTCCCGCGCGTCCACCGAGCGCACCTGGCGCCCCGGGTACACGTCGGCGAGGATGCCCCGAGCCCGGTCGTCCGCTGCCGGTTCCCCGAAGGCACACGCGATCACCGCACCGTTCACCACGACGTGGTTGACGTAGTTCCAGTCGACCGGGCCGTCGTCGTCGGTCAGCGTCGCCGGTGCCGGGAGCTCGACGATCGTGGCGTCCGTCGCCTGCTCGAGCGCCGCCCGGACCTGCGGCATGACGAGGTGGTCGGGGTGGCCGGCGTCCGGCTGGGCGTGCAGCAGCACGACGTCCGGCGACGCGAAGGTCGCCACCATGTCGACGTGCCCGCGCGTCCCGAGGCCGTCGTAGTCGCGCGTCAGGCCACGGGGGAGCCACACGACGTCCGACGCCCCCACCGTTCGCACGAGCTCCTCCTCGACCCGCGCGCGGTCGGCGTACGGGTTGCGACGGGGGTCCAGCTGCACCGTCTCCGTCACGAGCACGGTGCCCTCGCCGTCGACGTGGATCGCACCGCCCTCGTTGACGAGCAGCGACGGGATGCGTTCCGCCCCCGCGGCCTCGGCGACGACCGCCGCGATGCGGGCGTCGCGGGTCCAGGTCGACCAGGCGTTCGCGCCCCAGCCGTTGAAGACCCAGTCCACCGCGCCGAGGCGCCCGTCGTCGAGCACGAACGACGGTCCGGTGTCGCGCATCCAGAAGTCGTCGAGCGGTGCCTCGAGCACGTCGACGTCGCCGGACAGGAGCCGGGCGGCGTCCGTCCGGGCGACCGGGTCGACGACGACCGTGACCGGCTGGTGATCGACGATCGTGTTGGCCGTCGTCGCCCACGCTGTCCGTGCCGCCTCGGCACTCGCCGCGTCGTCGCCGAGGGTCGCGCCAGGACGCGGGAAGGCCATCCAGGTCCGGGCCTGGGGTGCCGTCTCCGCCGGCATCCGCCAGCTCATGCGCCGGCCGCCGCGGTCTGCGGGCCGCCGGCCCGGTGGGTGGTCGACGCATCCGCCAGGGAGGCACGGATCGCCTCGTCAGCGCCGTACCCGTCGCGCAGGCGGTCGACCGGCGCGGTCAGGGTGGCGTAGAGGTCCGGCCTGCGGGTCACGTAGAACGGGAACAGCCGGAGCCACTCCGCGCGCGCGTCGAGGTCCAGGTCCGCCACGAGCACCGCGTCCGCGTCCCGCGGAGCCTCGACGAGGACCCGGCCGAAGGGATCCGAGATGAACGACGAGCCGTAGAACGTGATCGCCCCCTCGTCGCCCCAGCGGTTCGGCACGACCATGAACTGTCCCGCGGTGATGCCGTTCGCGACGATGACCTGCCGCCAGATCGGCGCCGTGTCGAAGTCGGGGAAGGTCGGCTCGGAGCCGATCGCCGTCGGGTAGGCGAGCACCTCGGAGCCGGCGAGTCCGTAGGCCCGGGCGACCTCGGGGAACCACTCGTCCCAACACGTCGGCAGGCCGACCCGGGCACCGAGTCCCGCCGGGTCGTGCACGGGGAAGGGGTCCGTGTCGGGTCCGGGGCGGAAGTAGGTGTCCTCGTAGTACCCCGCGCTGATCGGGATGTGGGTCTTCCGGGTGCTCCCGACGAGCGTGCCGTCGGGAGCGACGAGCACCGCGGTGTTGTACCCGCGCGGGTCCTCGGGCTGGTCGTCGTCCGCGGGGCGCTCGTACAGCGACGCGTGCACGAAGACGCGGTGGCGCCGTGCCTGATCGCGGACGAAGCGCATCGTGGGGCCGTCCTCGATCGACTCCGCGCCGTCCTTCGGCACCCCGCCGGCGGGGGTGTCACCGGGGTACCGGGAGAGCGTGAGCTCCTGCAGGAACACCGCGGTGGCCCCGTTCGCCGCCGCAGAGGCGATGCCGTCAGCGAGTGTGCGTTCGTGCTCGTCGGGGTCCTCGTGCCAGCGCGTCTGGACGAGCGCGACACGGACCCGGCGGCGAGCCGCGCCGGTGTCCTGGTGCAGGGGGGACGGCTGGTCTGCGGCGGTGATCACGTCCATCCCGTCATTGTTGACCATACGATCAACGATGACAAGAGCGCCGAGGTCCGAGTTGTATCGAGGCATGACCGGAGCGATCGTGAACCCCCTCGGCTTCTCCCACGTCCGGCTCACCGTCACTGATGTCCGTCGGAGCAAGGCGTTCTACGAGCTGCTGTTCGGGATGCCGCCGGGGAGCGACTTCAGCGACGAGATCGACGACCCGACCATCCACGACGACCCGTGGCGCACGTACGGCGGCTGCTCGTTCACCTTCGGCGGACAGACCCTCGGGCTGCGACCCGTCGCCCCGGTCGACGACCGGTTCGACCCCGATCGGGTGGGTCTCGACCACGTCAGCTTCCGCGTGGCGAGCGCGGATGACCTGCATGCGGCGGTCGACCGACTCGACGCCGCTGGGATCGAGCACGGTGTGGTCACCGACCTTCCTCCGTTCGGGCTCGTCATCCTGTCCGTCCGCGATCCGGACGGCATCAACCTGGAGTTCGCGGCGCCGCGTCCCTGACTGTCCGGAGTCCGCGCACGTCCCCCGGACGTCCACGCGGCGCGGAGCCGTCCGGGCGTTGTGTGGACCGGTCACGACGCAGGAGGAGACATCATGAGCAAGACCTGGTTCATCACGGGAGCATCGAAGGGCTTAGGCCGCGAGTGGGCGGAGGCGGCGCTCGGACGCGGTGACTCCGTCGCCGGCACGGCCCGCAACCCCGATGACGTGCGTGACCTCGAGGAGCAGTACCCGGAGACCTTCCTCGGGCTGCGACTGGACGTCACCGACCACGACGCCGACAGCGCCGCGGTTCGGCGCGCAGCCGAGCACTTCGGCTCGCTGGACGTCGTCGTCAACAACGCCGGGTTCGGCCACTTCGGCATGGTCGAGGAACTCACCGAGGACGAGGTGCGTGCACAGCTCGAGACGAACTTCTTCGGGGCGCTCTGGGTCACGCAGGCCGCACTGCCGATCATGCGCGAGCAGGGCTCCGGCCACATCGTGCAGGTGTCGAGCATCGGCGGGATCAGCGCGTTCCCGACCGTGGGCGCCTACCACGCCTCGAAGTGGGCGCTCGAGGGCCTCTCGCAGTCGCTGTCGCAGGAGGTCGCGGACTTCGGCATCCACGTGACCCTCGTCGAGCCGGGTGGGTTCTCGACGGACTGGTCCGGACCCTCGTCGAAGCGGAGTGCGGAGCTCGACGCCTACGACGACGTCCGCGAGGCAGCATCGAAGCGTCCGTCCGCCGCGGACCCCGGCAAGCCCGAGGCGACCCGCTCGGCGATCCTCGCGGTCGTCGACGCAGACGAACCACCCCTGCGCGTGTTCTTCGGCAAGGCTCCGCTCGGGATCGCGGAGCGGGACTACGAGTCGCGGTTGGCGACGTGGCGCGAGTGGCAGCCGGTCGCCGAGCAGGCGCACGGGTCCTGATCGCCCGTCCGTCACGACTCCGGGTCAGTTGATGATGTTGACCGCGCGCGAGATGACGAGCGCGAGCAGGATGAACCCGCCGATCGACTGGTAGGCCATGATCATCTTCGCCCGGACGGTCAGCGGCATCGTGTCCGTCGGGCTGAACGCCACCATGTTCGTCAGCGCGACGTAGAGGTAGTCGAGGTACACCGGCCGCCAGTCGGCGGACCTCGGGTCGGTCTCCTGCGGGAACTGGAGGTCGGCGCGGTCCCGCGCCCACAGGTCCGGCTGCCGTCGGGCGACCGGGCCGCCGCGGTCGAGTTCCCAGTACACGAGGCCGAACGCGATGATGCTGCTCACCCACACCTGCAGCGCCGTGAGCAGCACCGCGCCGCCGTCCGGGTGGCCGTGCAGCAACTGGTCGATCGTCCGGACGACAGTGAGCTGGTTCGCGACCGTGAGCAGCACCGCGAGTCCGGTCGACAGCCAACGGGACCAGGTCGTCTCGCGGGTGAGGCGCCGCGGGTTGAAGACGATCAGCGGCGTCAGGAGCAGGACCCCGAGCAGCGGGACGACCCACGACGGGAAGAACAGCACCTGGTCGGGCAGCAGGAAGCCCAGCGCGAGGTTGACGAGCACGGCGACGGCGACCGGCGCGCGGTGCTCGTGCTGGTGTGGTGGCCGCGGCGTCGTCACGGGTCGAGTGTCGCACCGCGACCCCGCTGCGCGACCGAGCGACCCGTTCGGACCTGCTCAGCTGCGCGCCCCGGAGCACGGCGGCCAGGCCAGGCCGGGCCAGGCCGGGCCAGGCCGGGCCGGGCCGGGCCGGGCCGGGGAGAGGTCAGGCCGGGAGCGGTCCGGCAAGGGACTCCGGCTCGACCTCGTGCCCGAGCAGGCGTCCGGCGGCACGGAGCCCGGACAGCAGCGCCCCGTGCACGGTCGCGGGGTCGTCGCCCCAGGTGGCCTCGCCGGCGAGCTGCACCCGGCCGCACCGGGCACCGAGCCGGTCGTGGTCGTCCGGGGCGGCCCCGACGCGCAGGAACGAGTAGGACCCCAGGGCGAACGGGTCGGCGGCCCACCGGGTGATGCGCACGGACTCCGGCTCCGGGACCGACGGACCGAACATCCGCCGGAGCGCGGTCAGCCCCTCGTCGACGATGATGGCGTCCGGCAGCGACTCGATGCGCCGGGCGCCCGCGCCGCCGAGCAGCGCCGCGAGCACCGGTTCGCCGGTCACGCGGGACATGTCGTACCAGGAGTGCCAGTCGACGCCGGCGGGTCCCTGCTGGCGGACGACCCAGTCGTCGCCCCAGAACCGCTCGGGGAACCGCAGGAACACCTTGTCGTAGACCCCCATCCCGAGCCGACCCATCGCGTCGAGGACGTCCGGCTCGAGTGGCGGCTCGAACGTGACCGCGCCGGCCTGCAGCACACCGAGCGGCACCGTCACGACGACCTCGGCGGCCGTGACGACCGCGCCGTCGACGAGCTCGACGGCGACGCCCTCGGCGGACTGCCGGACCGCGCGCACGACCGAGCCGAGCCGGACGTCGAGCCCGTCGGCGAGGGCCCGCGCGTACTGGCCGTACCCACCGGGGAACACGACCTCGTCGCCGGGTACGTGCTCCTCGTCGAGTCCGTGCGCGTCGAGCACCGTGACGGGTGCGCCGCAGAGGTCCTCGGACCGGTGGGCGGTGTACTCGCGGACGCGTGCGGCCCGGTCGCCCTCGATGCGGAGGTCGCGCAGGACCGTGTTCACCGCCACGGCGTACGTGGACGGGGGCGGGGCCTGTCCGACGACCCCGGGCAACGCGGCGTCGAGCGCGTGCAGGTCGGCGACGAAGGCGGCTGCCTCGGCGTCGGTGAGCCGGCGACCGGACGGCGCGTGCCAACCGACGGGGCGGCCGTCGTACTGGAAGCTGCCGACGGTGAACTCGACGGTGTCGATGCCGAACGCCGGGGCCAGTGCCCACAGCGGGTTCCCGTCGACGCCGTGGATCCACGAGGCCCCGAGGTCCACCGGGACGCCGAGGGCGTCGTCGGTCCAGGTCCGACCGCCGATGCGCTCGCGTGCCTCGAGCACGACCACGCGGCGCCCGCCCTGCGCGAGCGCGCGTGCTGCTGCGAGGCCGGACACCCCGGCTCCCACCACGACGACGTCGGTGTCCATCAGTGTCCTCCGGTCAGGGGTGCCATGAGCCTCGCCGCCACGCTCGGACGCCCGGTGAGTGCTTCCTCGCGGTCGGCGAGGTCGGTCGCGAGGAGGCCCGCGTTCGCGCCGAGGAACCGGAGCGGCTCGGGCTCCCAGTCCGGCGACCGATGGTTCACCCAGGGCAGCGCGGTGAGCGGCGAGGCGACCCCGCGCACGAGGTCGGCGAGCGTCCGACCGGCCAGGTTCGTGGTCGAGAGCCCGTCGCCCACGTACCCGCCGGCGGTCCCGACGTGGCCGTCCCACGTGACCGAGGCGCACCAGTCGCGCGGGACCCCGAGCGGACCGCCCCGGGTGTTCGAGCACCTCCGGAAGGCCCTCGTCGACCTCTTCCCCGCCGTCGCCGACGCACCGATCACGCACACCTGGGGCGGTCCGCTCGGGGTCCCGCGCGACTGGTGCGCCTCGGTCACGTGGGACGGCCACGTCGGGACCGCCGGCGGGTACGT
>CAJYUW010000024.1 GCA_913778205.1 uncultured Curtobacterium sp. | reverse complement strand
GCCCGCGTGCCGGGGTGCCGGCGGCTGGCGGCCGGCATGCCGGCGTGCCGGCGGCCGGCGTGCCGGCGGCCGGCGTGCCGGCGGCCGGCGTGCCGGCGGCCGGCGTGCCGGCGGCCGGCGTACCGGGTCGGCAGCTGGCGGCCGGCATGCCGGGTCGGCAGCTGGCGGCCGGCATGCCGGGTCGGCGGCTGGCGGCCGGCGTGCCGGGTCGAGGTTCCACGACTCGCCGCGTGCGCGTCATCGAGGTTCCGGGGATCGCAGCGCGAGCGCGCGAGATGCCGGAATTTCGGAACCTCACGGGGCGGGGTGGAACCTCGACCCGGCATGCCGGCCGCCAGCTGCCGACCCGGTACGCCGGCCGCCGGCACGCCGGCCGCCGGCACGCCGGCATGCCGGCCGCCAGCCGCCGGCACCCCGGCACGCGGGCCGCCGGCCTCCCGCGAGCCTCAGTCCCGCGAGCGGTCGGCGCGGGGCACGAGCGGCAACGCCAGCAGCGGTAGCACGGCCACGATCGAGAACGACGCCGCGAACCCCAGCGTCGCGACGAGTGCCCCGACCCCCGGTCCCACCGCGCTCGCCGCGATGAACTGCCCGGTGTTCTGCGCCCCGAGCGCCCGCCCGGACCAGAACGGTCCAGCGGCCTCGGCGACCGACGTGTAGGCCAGCCCGTTGTCCGCGACCGTGACACTCGTCGCCACCACGAGGAACACCGCGCCCACCGCGAGGTGCGTGACGTCGACGAGCGCCAGCACTCCCATGACGACAGCGGCGCTCACGGCGACGATGCGCAGCGGTCCGACCCGGGAACCCGCGCGGTCACTCCACGCCCCGACCGCGATGCGACCGACCGCCCCGACGAACTGTGCGGCGCCGACGAGCAGCCCGGCCGTCCCCGTCGACCACCCGAGCCCGACGAGCCACACGAGCCCGTAGGTGGACAGCGTGAACTGCGGCACCACGAGCAGCACGGACACCGCGTGCACCCGCCAGAGGAACCCGTTCGACCGGTACGGGTTCGCCACGTGCTCCGCGGGCGCCGCGGCGCGGGACGCCCTCGGCGGGTTCACGATGCCGATCGCGCAGAGGACCGCGAGGACGGCGCAGAGCACGACGGGGAGCAGTAGGGCGGCCCGGATGCCGGACGCCTCCGCGAGCTGCGGGACGGTCACCGCGGCCAGGGTCACCCCGAGCGGCTGCGACATCTGCCGGATGCCCATCGCGAGTCCGCGGCGCTCCTTCGGGAACCACCCGACCACGACCCGTCCGCTCGCCGCGTTCGTGGACGCACTCGTCATGCCGGCGGCCAGGAACGCGAGCCCGAGCAGGACGGTGTCCCCGGCGCCGACCCAGGCCGCCGCGACCGCGAGGGTCGTCAGGACGAGACCGCCCGCGATGACGACGCGTTCGCCGAACCGGTCGGTGACCGCGCCCCAGGCGATGAGCGTCAGCACCATGCCGAACGTCGGCGCCGCGGCGAGGAGCCCGGCGACCGGGAGCGGCGTGCCGTGCGCGTGGAGGTACGGGATGAGCAGCGCCGGCGCGGACACGACGAGGGTCCCGGCGGCCTGCGCGCCGACGCCGAGCGCGAGCATCGTCCAGGCGCGGCGGCTCGTCGTGGGGTGCGCTGCTGTGCTCGTCGTCACGGTGGACCCATCTGCGGAACGATTGGTATACCAAAACGGTATACCATGCCTGCTAGGCTCTCGGACCGTGGCTGGTACGACACAGGCGATGACCGCGGACGACGCGCCGGTCTCGCAGACCGCGCAGCTCTACGACAACCTGCGCGCGGCGATCCTGACCCTCGACATCGCTCCCGGAGAGCGCATCTCCGAGCGTGGTCTCGAAGCGCGGTTCCACGCCTCCCGGACCCCGGTGCGCGCGGCCTTGTCGCGGCTCGAGCGCGAGGGGCTCATCCTCCACGAGGGTCGCACGTGGACCGTCACCCCGATCGACCTCGACGAGATCGCCTCGCTCGCGGAGCTCCGCGGGGTCCTGGAGCCCGCCGCCGCGCGGCTCGCGGTCGCCCGGGCCTCGGCCGACCAGCTCGACGAGGTCCGCGCACACCTCGACGCCCTCCGCGCGGCGCCCGACCAGCGGTCCGGCGTGCGGATGGGCTCGACGTTCCACCTCGACCTCGCGGCGCTCGGCGGCAACCGGTTCATCACCGACGCCGTCGCCGACGCGCTGACCCGCCTCGAGCGGACCCGCTGGATCGAGGTCCGCACGCCGGAGGCCCGCGACGCCGCCTGGGACGAGCACAGCGCGATCCTCGACGCGGTCCGCGCCGGCGATGCCGACCGCGCGGCCGACCTCCTGGCCGCGCACGTCGCCGGCACCAACGACCGTCTGCTCGCGTTCATCGCCCAGGAACGTCGTCGGCTCCGCGGTGCGGGCATGGCGATCGTCGGTCCGAGCGAGCGCTGACGCCCGACCGGTCCGGAACGGCTCGTCAGACCGTCGGTTCCTCGCTGCCGTCGACCTCGCCGAAGATCCACGCGTCCTGGTTGTGCTGACTGTGGTCGAGCAGTCCGCTCTTCACCTCGTCGAGGGCGATCGACTCGGTGATGACGTCTCGGCTCTGGCCGCGGGTGTTCTTCGACATCGTGTTCTCCTGTGTGTGTGGGCAACGTGCAGTTCCCTGACTGCGGGTGCGCTTCCTCACGGGACGTACTGAGGTCGCTCAAGTGTGCGCGCACTGTCCGGATCGCGCAAGAGTGGCGTGCGGGAGCTGGACCGGTCCGTCACCGGGCGGTGCCTAGGATGGTCCGGCCGCGCGGCTCGCGACGGCGGGCGACCGGACGGGAGGCACGGGGTGACGGACCAGCGCAGCGCACCACCCACGGTCTACGACGTGGCATCCGCCGCCGGCGTCTCGATCGCGACCGTCTCGCGCGTGCTGCGCACGCCCGACGCGGTGCGCGAGGGCACCCGGGACCGGGTGCAGGCGGCGATCCGGTCGCTCGGGTACGTGCCGTCCGGCACCGCCCGGGCGTTGGCGGGCCGTCGCACCGGGGTCGTGGGGCTCCTGCTGCCCGGCTTCGACGTCGTGCCCGACGAGCGGCCGGACCTCGTCACCGACGGCGGCGTCCGCATCGTCGACGACCGCCGTCACGTGACCCAGCCGTCCTCGTCGAACCTGTACTTCGACGAGGTGCTCCGCGGGGCGGAGGTCGAGGCCTGGCAGCGCGGGCTCGCCCTCATGGTGGCCGCCGGGCGGGGATCGTCGCGCGACGTGATCGTGAACGACGTCGCCGGACGTGTGGACGGCCTCGCGGTGATGGCGCGGACGGTGCCGGACGACCTGCTCGAGCACGTCGCACGGCGGGTGCCGGTCGTGGTCCTCGCCGACGACGGGCGGTCGCACGGCTTCGACTCGGTCAGCGTGGACAACGTCGCCGGCATGCGGACGCTGGCGGAGCACGTCATCGGACGCCTCGGGATCCGCTCGGGCATCGCCTACCTCGCCGGCCCGGTCGACTCGCCCGACGACCTCGAGCGCGCCGCCGGCTTCCGACAGGCCCTCGCCGACCACGGTGTCCCCGCGTCGGACGTCACCACCGTCCACGGCGACTTCGGCCGGGTGCGGGCCCGGGAGCTCGCGACGGACCTCTTCAGCGGGGCGGTGCCGCGCGCGGTCGTGTGCTCGAACGACCAGTCGGCGCTCGGGGTCCTCGACGCGGCGGCGGCGCTCGGCATCCGCGTCCCGGAGGACGTCGTCGTGACGGGCTTCGACGGCATCGACGCCGGCCGGTTCTCGACCCCGCGCCTGACCACCGTGCACCAGCCGATGGGGGAGCTCGGGCGTGCGGCCGTGCGCGCCGTGGTCGACCGGCTGGCCGAGCCCGACGGGCCGCCGCGTGCGGTGCGCCTGCCGGTGGAGGTGCTCCTCCGCGAGAGCTGCCCGCCTGCCCTCGGCGCCTGACGCCCGTCCACTACGGAGGCCCGGGCGGTCGCGCGGCGTCGCGCCCCCGTGGACGTCGCGCGCCCGTCGACCGGGTCGCGCAGCCGTCGACGTCGTGCCCCGCCGACGTCGCCTAGCCGTGACGTCCCGCCCCCGTCGACCTGGTCGCAGAACCGGTCGCCGTCGTCTCCCGCGGGCGACACCTGCTGCGACCACGACGACCGCGGACGGCACGTCGCGCGACCAACCCCGCGTCGCGCGATCAGCCCCGCGTCCTGCGACCGGCCCTCGACCGCCCGACAAACCCTTGCGCAACGCGATGTAAGCGCATACATTGATCCGCGTACCGATTCGACACGGAGGTCGACCGAGCAATGACGCTTCCCCCACAGCGCAGCGCGCGCAGGCGCGGCCGGCTCCTCGCCGCGCTCGCCGGCATCGCGGTCGTGGCGCTCGCAGCCAGCGGCTGCAGCATCCAGGTCCGCTCGCAGCCGGATCCGAGCATCGGCAAGGACACGATGCTCATCAACGCCGACCACGGCAACCCGCTGTTCGACCGCAACTTCAATCCGTACATCGCCAACGCCCGCACGGCGAGCAAGTGGATGTACGAGCCGCTCATCGAGGTGAACCCGCTCGACGGCAAGGGCACCCCGTGGCTCGCGAGCAGCTGGTCGCAGCCCGACGCCCGGACGATCGACATGACCATCCGCACGGGCGTCGAGTGGTCGAACGGCGACCCGTTCAGCGCGAAGGACGTCGTCTTCACGTTCGACCTGCTCAAGAAGTTCCCGGCGATGGACGTCAAGGGGGCCTGGCAGCACATCGACCGCATCGAGCAGGACGGCGACCACGTCGTCTTCCACTTGAAGAGCGACGACGTGCCGAGCCTCAACATCATCGGCGCGACGTACATCCTCGGCGAGCAGCACTGGGGGAAGGTGAAGGACCCGACCACGTGGCGTGACCCGCACCCCGTCGGCACGGGGCCGTTCGTGCTCGGCAACTACAGCGACCAGCAGTACTCGATGGACAAGAACCCGCGGTACTGGCAGGCCGACAAGATCGCGATCGAGCACCTCGTCCTCCCGGCGACGAACACGCAGCTCGACACCGTCACGCGCGGCTACGACTGGGCGTACTCCTTCATCTCCGACGTGAAGGGCACCTGGGGAGCGGCCTCGGGGACCAACACCTGGTGGTTCCCCGCCGGCGGCGTCATCGGCCTCATCCCCAACCTGACGAAGGCGCCGTACGACGACGTCAACGTCCGGAGGGGCATCTCGCTCGCACTCGACCGCGACGACATCGCCGAGACGGCCACCGAGGGCAACCTGGCGGCCGCCGGGCAGACCGGCCTGATCCTGCCGAACCAGGAGCGCTACCTCAACCCGGACATCCCGGACCGGGGCATGGTCTCGCAGGACGTCGCCGCCGCGAAGCGCGAGTTCGCGAAGTCCGGCTACACCGAGCAGGACGGCAAGCTCGTCAAGGACGGCAAGCAGCTCACGATCACGATCATGACCGCGAACGGCTACTCGGACTGGCTCCGTGCCGCGCAGACCGTCCAGCGCAACCTCACGGCCATCGGCATCAAGGTGTCGATCCAGGCCCCGCAGCCGGCCGGTTACCAGTCGAACCTCAACAACGGGCAGTTCGACATGGCGATGGGCGGCATGGGCAACGGCGACGTCTACCAGGCGTTCAACTCCCTGCTCTCGAGCGACTTCTACCAGCCGGTCGGCAAGTCGACGGTGAACAACTACGAGCGCTACCGGAACGCCGACACCCAGAAGCTCCTCGACGAGTACAAGGCGACGACGGACACCGCGGAGCAGCAGGAGATCCTGAACCAGCTGCAGGAGGTCGTGTACGACGACCTGCCCGTGATCGGCATGTACTACGGCGGCCTCTGGGGCCTGTTCAACACGAACAAGTTCGTCGGCTGGCCGAACGCGAAGGACCCGTACATGGCGCCGCAGAACTACGATTCGGCACCGCTGCTGATCTTCACGAAGCTCCGGCTCCGGGACAGCGCAGCGGGCAAGAAGATCCTGGAGGAACAGCAGTGAAGTACCTCCTGCAGAAGATCGTCCTGTTCGTCCTGACCCTCTGGGCCGCGGTCACGCTGAACTTCGTGCTCCCGCGCCTCATGCCGGGCAGCCCGACCGACGCCGCCCTCGCGAAGCTCAGCCAGAACGGGCCCGTCACCGACGCCACGAAGAAGGCCATCGAGGCCCAGCTCGGCGTCCCGAGCGGCAACCTCTGGGACCAGTACGTCAGCTACCTGCACCAGGTCGTCACGCTCGACTTCGGCACGAGCTACACGTTCTACCCGCAGCCCGTCGGCGACCTCGTCGCACAGGCCCTGCCGTACACGCTGATCCTCGTCGGCGTCGTGACGATCCTCGCCTTCGTGCTCGGCACCCTGATCGGCGTCGGCGCGGCGTGGAAGCGCGGCACATGGCTCGACTCGCTGCCGACCCTGTCCGGCAGCTTCATGTCGACGTTCCCGTACTTCTGGACGGCGCTGCTGCTGCTGTTCTTCCTCGGCTACGTCCTGCACTGGTTCCCGACGACCGGCGCCTACTCGGCCACGACGACCCCGGGCTTCAGCGGCCAGTTCATCGGCGACGCCCTGCAGCACGCGATGCTCCCTGCGCTCACGATCCTCGTGACGAGCCTCGGTGGCTGGATCATCGGCATGCGCAACGCGATGATCAACACCCTCGGCGACGACTACGTCACCTTCGCCGAGGCGAACGGCCTCCGCGGCCGCACGGTTGCCGTCCGGTACGCCGCCCGCAACGCGATCCTCCCGAACCTCACCGGCTTCGGGCTCGCGCTCGGCGGTGTCGTCGGCGGGTCCGTGCTCGTGGAGCAGGTGTTCGGCTACCCGGGCATCGGCTACCTGCTGTTCAACGCCGTGATCGGGCAGGACTAC
This sequence comes from uncultured Curtobacterium sp., assembly GCA_913778205.1. Lineage (GTDB taxonomy): Bacteria > Actinomycetota > Actinomycetes > Actinomycetales > Microbacteriaceae > Curtobacterium. The sequence goes on along the minus strand of CAJYUW010000024.1, from coordinate 212,807 downwards.
CCGCTCATGCAGGCCCTCTTCCTGATGATCACCGTGTCGGTGCTCATCGCCAACTTCATCGTGGACGTCCTGTACGGCGTCCTGGACCCGAGGACGCGCCGATGACCACAACGTCGCGATGGGCGGCGTTCTCTGCCCACAACCACCACCCGAGGACGCGCCGATGACGAACATCAAGGCACCCGACGCAACCGTCGCGGTACGGACCCAAGACACGCAAGAGGAACAGCAGGCCCCGAGCAAGCTCAGAGCCGCAGCACGCCAGTTCGGCGTCGTGTGGAGCAACACCAAGGCCCGGATCGGCATCGTCATCCTCGGCGTCTTCGTCGTGGTCGCGCTCGCCGCCCCCCTCCTCGCCCCCTACGGCGCTAGCCAGAACGGGTTCGCCCGGAGCGCCGACGCCACGTGGGTGCACTGGATGGGCACGACCGCCGCCGGCGAGGACGTCCTCTCCCAGATCATCTACGGCGCGAGGATCTCGGTCCTCGTCGGCGCCGTCGCGGGCCTGCTGTCGACGCTCGTCGCCGTCGCGATCGGCCTGAGCTGGGGCTACGTCCGCGGCTGGGTCGCCGAGGTCATCGGGTTCGTCGTGAACCTGTTCCTCGTCATCCCCGGCCTGCCGCTCATGATCGTCATCGCCGCGTACCTGCAGAACGGCGGCATCGCGGTCATCATCGCCGTGATCGTCGTGACGGGTTGGGCCTGGGGTGCTCGCGTCCTCAGGAGCCAGACGCAGTCCCTGCGGAGCCGTGACTTCGTGACGGCCGCGCAGTTCTCCGGCGACGGCGCCACCCGCATCGTCTTCCGCGAGATCCTGCCGAACATGACGAGCCTGATCGTCGGCTCGTTCTTCGGTGCGGCGACCAGCGCGATCCTCGCCGAGGCCGGCCTCGAGTTCCTCGGACTCGGCGACTCGTCGATCGTCAGCTGGGGCACGATCCTCTACTGGGCGCAGAACTCGAACGCCCTGCTCACCGGTCAGTGGATCCTGCTGTTCGCACCCGGCCTCTGCATCGCCCTGTTGGCGATGAGCCTGACCCTCATCAACTTCGGCGTCGACGCCGTGTCCAACCCGCGGCTGCGCGAGGGCGCGCGCCGCAAGCGCAAGGAGGCCTCCGCATGAGCGGCGCACCCACGCACGCAGCTGACGGCCGGGAGGCCCGTGGCGGCGCCGCCACGCGCCTCCCGTCCGGAACGACCGACGACCAGGACCGGCCCGACGACCAGGACCGGCCGGACGTCCTGCTCGACGTCCGCGACCTGTCGGTCGTCTATGAGTCTGCCGGCCAGGAGGTCGTCCAGGCCGTCGACCACGTGTCCTTCAGCCTGCGGAAGGGCGAGTTCGTCGGCCTGGTCGGCGAGTCCGGCTCGGGCAAGTCGACCCTCGGCTACGCGCTGACCCGCCTGCAGAAGCCGCCGGCGCGGACGAACGGCGGCAACATCGTCTTCGCCGGCAGCGACATCCGCAACCTCGACGACGAAGCGCTCCGCCAGCAGCGCCAGGGCGGGTTCGCGATGGTGCTGCAGTCGGGCATGAACGCGCTCAACCCGGTGCGGACGATCCGCAACCACTTCATCGACGTCTTCAGGGCCCACGGCCACGTGCCGCGCGAGCGCTGGGACGCCCGGATGCGGGAGCTCGTCGAGAAGGTGAAGCTCCCCGCCACGATGCTCGCCCGCTACCCCGGGGAGCTCTCCGGCGGGATGCGGCAGCGCGTGTCGATCGCCCTCGCCTTGTCGCTCGAACCGCAGCTCATGGTGTTCGACGAGCCGACCACGGCGCTCGACGTCCTCGTGCAGCACGCCGTGATGGACACGATCATCGAGCTCCAGCAGTCCGAGGGCTTCACGGCGATCCTCATCAGCCACGACCTCGGCATCGTCCTCGAGGCGACCGAGCGCGTCCTCGTCATGCACGAGGGGCGGATCGTCGAGGACGGCGGTTCGGAGGAGACCCTGCGCGACCCGCAGGACGAGTACACGAAGATGCTGCTGTCGCACTACGCCGACCCGCGTGCAGAGGTCGTGTCGCTGCCCGGGTTCCCGGACCGGTCGCAGCGGGATCCTTCGGCCACCCGCCAGGAGACGACGTCGTCGTTCAGCACCGTCGGCTCACGGGAGCGCTCCGCCGCCCGCAACCCGGTCGTCGTCGACCACCTCGTGAAGACGTACCCGGCACCCCGACGCGGCGAGCAGCCCGTCCAGGCCGTGCGCGACGTCTCGTTCACCCTCGAGCCCGGGCAGTCGCTCGCCCTCGTCGGCCAGTCCGGTTCGGGCAAGTCGACGATCGCGAAGATGCTGACCGGCGTCGAGAAGCCCACCACCGGCACGGTCCGGTTCGGCGACACCGACGTGGCGAAGCTCGGCAGACGTGGGTTGAAGGACCTCCGCTCCGAGGTGCAGATGGTGTTCCAGGACCCGTACGCTGCGCTCAACCCGCTGCACACGGTGGAGTACATCCTGTCGCGGCCGATCGCGAACTACACGACCCTCCGGGGACGCGACGCCCGACGCCGGATGCTCGAACTCCTCGAGACCGTGGGCCTGACGCCCGTGGAGCAGTTCGCGCAGAAGCTCCCGCACCAGCTCTCCGGCGGGCAGCGGCAGCGTGTCGTGATCGCCCGGGCGCTGGCGTCCGACCCGCAGGTCATCATCGCCGACGAGCCGGTCTCGATGCTCGACGTCACACTCCGCGCCGGGGTGCTCGCACTCCTCGAGGACCTCCGGGAGCAGTGGGGCGTCTCGCTCCTCTACATCACGCACGACCTGCTGAGTGCCCGGCTCATCACCGACGACATCATGGTGCTGCACGACGGCGCCGTGGTGGAACGGGGCCGCACGGCCGAGGTGCTGCAGGACCCGCAGGACCCGTACACGGTGGCGCTGCTCGACGCGGTGCCGAACCCCCGAAGGGCACTGCTGGCATGACCACCCTGCACGACTTCCCGACCGTCCCGCCGTTCGGCCACCTGCCCACCCCCGACGGCGTCGACGTCGTCGGCGTCGACCTCCCCGTCGGCCGCCTCACCGCCTACCGCGTCGTGCCCGCCGGGCCGTCGAAGGGCGTGGTGCTGCTCGTCCCCGGGTACACCGGGTCGAAGGAGGACTGGCGCACGTTCATGCCGCTCCTCCGCGACGCCGGCTGGACCGCGGTCGCGATCAGCCGCCGCGGCCAGGCCGACTCCGCGCGGGCCTCCGGGCCGTCCGGCTACACGCTCGACGAGGAAGCCGCCGACGTCGTCCGGGTCGCACGGCTGCTCGACGACGGCGCGCCCGTGCACCTGATCGGCCACTCGCTCGGCGGCGTGATCGTGCGCGAGGCCGCCATCGCGTCGCCCGAATCGTTCCGCGACGTAGTGCAGTTCTGCTCCGGACCGTACGGCTGGCCGTACCGCAAGGTGACCGAGCTGACGATCCTGCACGACACCGGCGGGAACCTCCGCCAGCTGTTCGACTCGACGAACCCGCTCTGGGCGTACCGCCCGGACGAGGAGCTCCCCGACGACGCCCGACTCGTCCGCGACCGCTTCGACGCGCACGACCCCGCGAGCGTCGTCGCCGGCGGGCACATCCTCGAGGACCACACCGACTCGTCCGCCGAGCTCCGCGCCACCGGGCTGCCGGTGCTCGTGACGCACGGCGAGTGGGACGGCGCCTGGCCGATCCCGTGGCAGCGGCAGATGGCGCTCGACACGGGCGCCGCCTACGAGGTCATCCCGGAGAGCTACCACGGTCCCCAGGTCGAGAACCCGACGGCGACGCTCGCGGTCTTCGACACCTTCATGAGTCAGCACTGACCTGACCGAGCACGCACCGAAAGGCACCATCATCACCACGCTGCAGTTCCCCGACGGCTTCCTCTGGGGCGCCGCCACCGCCGCCCACCAGATCGAGGGCAACAACGTAGGCTCCAACTGGTGGGTGCACGAGCACGAGCCCGACACCACCATCGTCGAACCCTCCGGGGACGCGGCGGACAGCTACCACCGCTACCGCGAGGACATCCGGATCGCCGCCGACCTCGGCCTGAACTCGTACCGGTTCAGCATCGAGTGGGCGCGCATCGAGCCGGAGCGGGGCTTCGTGTCCCGCGCGGAGATCGACCACTACCGCCGCATGGTCGAGGCCTGCCACGACGCCGGCATCGAGCCGATCGTCACGCTCATGCACTTCACCGTCCCGCGCTGGTTCGAGCGCGACGGGTTCTGGCGGGCACCCGACGCGGCCGACCTGTTCGCCCGCTACACCGAGGCCGCGCTGCCCGTCGTGCAGGACGGCGTCCGCTACGTGTGCACGATCAACGAGCCGAACATCGCCGCCATGCTCGCCGGGGGAGAGGACGCCCGGAACCTCGTCGCCTACGGCCTCCCGAACCCGGACCTGCACGTGGCCGACGCCCTGCTCGCGAGCCACACGCGCTCCCGCCAGGTCCTCTCGCAGGTCTCCGGCCTGCAGTCCGGCTGGACGATCGCGACCCAGGCCTTCCGGCCGAACGGCGAACCGGGCGCCGACGACATGCTCCGCGAGTACGGGTACCCGCGCGACGACTGGTACCTCGAGCAGGCCGCCGGGGACGACTTCCTCGGCGTCCAGGCCTACACCCGCACGTTCATCGGGCCGGACGGCCCGTTGCCCGTGTCCGACGATGTCGAGACGACCCTGACCGGCTGGGAGTTCTACCCCGAGGCGGCCGCCGACGGACTCCGCAGCGCGTGGGAGCTGTCCGGCCATGTGCCGCTGATGATCACCGAGAACGGCATCGCCACTGCGGACGACGCCCGCCGGGTCGCCTACACGCAGGGCGCCCTCGAGGGCATCCACCGCTGCATCGCGGACGGCATCGAGGTCCTCGGCTACCAGCACTGGTCGCTCCTCGACAACTACGAGTGGGCGTCGGGCTTCCGCCCGACGTTCGGCCTCGTCGCGTGGGATCCCGAGACCTTCGAGCGGACCCCCAAGGAGTCGGCGCGCTGGTACGGACGGGTGGCGCAGGCGAACGCGCTCACCGTCTGAGACGCGACCAGCCGGGAGGCGCGACCCGCGTGGAGACGCAGGTCGCGCCTCCCGGCTGGTTCAGTCGGCCGATTCGTCGGAGGTGGGGTCGTCCGTGGTGGAGCGGAGTCCCGCGGTCTGGTCGTCGAACCAGGCGAGGAGGACCTCCTCGGCCCGCTGTGAGCCGCGCTCCCGGGCGAGGTCGAGCGCACTGCGCCCCTCGGCGTCGAGGACCGTGGCGTCCGCACCCCGCTCCAGCAGCGCCTCCGTGGTGCCGCGCCGGTCGAACCAGGCCGCGGCGTGCAGCGGGGCGAAGCCCCAGCGCGGGTCGACCTCGTCGATGCCCACCGGATCGCCGCCGATCCCGTCGAGCGCGAGCGACAGCCCGCCGACGTCCCCGTGCGCCGCTGCCCGCACCGCCGGGTTCGCCCACTCCACCCAGCCGTCCGGCACCGGGCCGTGCCAGCCGTGCTGCGGCCGCCGCTCGAGCGATGCCCAGGCGTCCTCGTGCACCGACCGGACCTCGACCTGCACGTCGCGGAAGTGCACCGCGAGCTCGCCCGTGGGGGAGAGCAGCAGGCGGAGTTCCCAGACGTCCGCGTCGACGTGCGCGAGCTCGCCCCGGGTGACGTGGACGTCGCCGGCCAGGAGGTCGAGCGGAGCCGGGTCGGTCGGCTCGAGCACGGCACGGTCGAAGCGGAGCGTCATGCGCGCGTGGTTCCAGCGCTTCCAGAGTCCGTCGGGGGTGTCGAGCACCTCGTCGTTCCGCACGATCACCGCCGCACGGACGGTCGCGTCGCCGTCGTCCGTGGAGGGTCCGACCTCCCACTGCTCGACGCGTGCCTCGTTCCAGGTGACCGACGCGAGGGCAGCCACGGTGGGTGGCGCGTCGGTCAGGAGTCGGGCCAGGTGCTCGGCGTACCCCTCGACGTCCTCGAGCGAGACGTACCCGACCGCGGGCCAGCCCACTCGACTCCATCGCATGGTGATGACGTTACCGCGGGCGCGGCGGGTGCTTCGCTGCAATACCTAGCATGTGTTATATTACGTTCCGTGACCAGTCGCCCGGAACCCTCCCGCCGCCACGGTTCGGACACACTCGTGACGATCGCCGGCAGCGCCTTCGCACCACTCGCCGCGCTCGCGACCGCGCCGATCCTCGCGCACGGGCTGTCGCTCGACGGGAGGGGTGCGGTTGCGTCGGTGACTGCTCCCCTCCTGCTGGCCACGACGATCGGGACCATCGGAGTCCCCGCGTCGGTGACGTACCACGCAGCCCGGCGAACCGGACCGCTCGGAGCGGTCCTGCTCCGTGCAGCGCTGCTCGTCACCGGGGTCGCCGTGGTCATCACGGGCCTGCTCGTCGCGCTCAGTGTCTGGTTCGCGGGCGGTGACGCGGAGCTGGGCCGCCTCGTGGCGCTGGCGGCAGTCGCGGTGGCGCCGTCGCTGCTCGTCCTCGTCCTGCAGGCCGCCGCGGGAGGGACCGGTCGGTGGCGCCTCGTCGCGATCGAGCGCTTCATCACCGCGGCGGTCCGTCTCTGTGGAATCGGCACGGCTGCCCTGGCGGGGGTGCTCTCGGTCGAGACCGCGGTCGCCGTGCTGGCGCTCTCACCGGTCCTCGGGGGAGTCGCGTACCTCGGCCTCCTCCGGCGCCGCGCCGACCGGCGGACCTCGACGACGCCCGGGGCCGCGCCCACGATGCGCTCGATGCTCGGCTACGGGATGCGGGTCTGGATCGGCACCGTCTCGGGGGTGCTCATGCTCCGCCTCGACCAAGCCATCCTGACGCCGCTGGTCGGCGTCGAGGCACTCGGGCTCTACGTCGCCGCCGTCACGGTTGCTGAGCTCCCCCGTGTCATCAGCGACGCCGCACGGGACGTCTCCTTCAGCGCCGATGCAGCAGACCGGTCCGACGAACGGCTCGCGCGCACGGCCCGGATCGCGTCGACTGCCGTGGTGCTAGTGTCCGTCGTCCTCGCGTGCTCGGCGCCGGTGCTCGTCCCGATCGCGTTCGGAGCAGACTTCGGTGGGGCGGTCCCGCTGGTGCTCGTCCTGCTGGTCGCCACGTGCGTCGGGAGCGCCTCCACGATCGGAGGAGCGGCGCTCATCGCCCGTGGTCGGCCGGGCATCCGCAGTCTGGCGTTCGTGCTCGGCTGCGTCGTGAACGTCTCGGTCCTGCTCGTCGCGACCCCCGTGATCGGTGTCATGGCGGCGGCGGTCGCGACCGTCTGCGGGGGAGTCGTCATCGCGATCGTGAACGCCATCGCGCTGCAGCGCTTCCTCGGCTGTGACCCGCGGCGGCTCGTCGGCCTGCGGACCGCCGACCTGATCGCGATCCGTGCCGCCGTGATCCGTCGGCTGCCGGGGCGTGCGGCGTGAGTGCGGTCCTGGTTTCCACACGCTGGTCGTCGTCACCCGGCCGAGCTCGTGCGGAGCTCCTCCTGCCGATCGTCCTGCTGGCCGTCTTCGTCGCCGGGGTGCTCGCGTCGAGCGCCCTGGACGGTCCGCTCCAGCTCGTTGCCGTCGGGACGTTCCTCGTGGCGCTGCTCGTCGTGCCGGCGGTCCATGCGGTCCGGGTCGGCGCAGACCTGTCCGGTTTCCTCTTCGTGCCGACGGTCATCTCCGCGACCCAGAACCTCTACCTGCTGGTCGTCGCGGACGACATCGCACCCAGCGCACTCCAGGTCATCATCATCCTGAACTTCATCGACGCGCTCCTGCTCGTGGTCATCCTCGCCGTGTGCCGTCCCCGCGCCGCGACTCCGGCCGTCCCGGACCCGGTCGCTGACAGCCGGGCGGTGCTCGTTCGCCGGTCCGTCTTGCTGACTGCCGGCCTCGTCGTCTTCACGGCGCTCGGGCTCGTGCTCTTCCGGGCTGATCCGGTCGCGGCCCTCGCGTCGTTCCGCAACCTCGTGACGCCGATGCTCTTCCTGCTCATCGGGTTGCTGGCGTCCGCGCAGACCCGGGTACACCGGTACCTGTGTGCACTGGCCGTCCTCGGCGCCGGCACGGTCCTCTTCGGCTTCTTCGAGCTGAACGCTCCGGAGTTCTGGCAGCGGGCCGGTCTGCGGCACCTTTGGGAGGCGAAGGGCATCGGCATCGGAGACATCCGACCGCTCCCCGCGAACTTCTACTCGTCCGAGCAGTTCGACGGCGAGATCGTCCGACGCATGGTGTCCTCGTTCGCCGACCCCGTGAACTTCGGGACCTTCCTCTTCGCTGCGTTCATCGCCGCCATGCTGATCCGGAGCCGGATCGCCATGTTGCTCGCGGCCGTCGGTGCCGTCATGACCGTGAGCAAGGGGTTCCTCCTCTCGGTGCTGATCCTCGTCGCGCTGTGGGCCCAGATGTACGCGCACCCGGTAATCCGCGTCCTGGCGGTCGCCGCCGTGGTCGGTGCCGGCGCCGGCTTCTACCTCTTCACCCTGGACAATTCGAGTGGCTCGACAGCGGCGCACGTCGGAGGGTTCACCGCCGCCTTCACCGAGTTGCCCGGGCACCCGCTCGGACGCGGAGTCGGCAACGTGGGCGTCCTCGCAGGGCTCTTCGACGGCGGCAGCGATTCCGAGGTGCAGGAGTCCGGCATCGGTGTGATCATCGCGCAGTTGGGCGTTCCCGGCATCCTGCTCTACGGAGTGTTCTTCTCCACGCTCGTCGCGCACGCGCGTCGTCTCGCTGACCCCGGGTTGCGACTCGGTGCCCTTGCCCTCGTGCTCGGGTTCCTCGCCAACGCGGCCTTCAACGAGGTCGCATTGAGTCCGAACTCCGCCGCACCCTACTTCGTCGTGATCGGTCTCGTCCTCGGGACCGCAGAGCGACGATGCCTTGAATAACAATGACATGTGACATATCATTGTTCCGACCCCGTTCTGACTGAGACGAGTGCCCATGGACTTCTCGATCGCTATCCGTCTGCTCCGCTCCGGGTGGTGGCTCCTCCTGCTCGGCGCCCTCGTCGGTGCTGCCGGTGGGATCGCCCTCACCGCGGTGAGCACCCCGACGTACCAGGCGACCACGAGCCTGTACGTCGCCGTGCAGACCGGCCAGTCCCAGAGTGCGACGGAACTCAACCAGGGCTCCAGTGCGGCGCAGGCCAAGGTGCTCGGCTACGTTCCCGTCATCACCAGCGCACCGGTTCTCGAGCCGGTCATCCGCGAGCTCGGCCTCGACCGGACTGCGAGGTCCCTGGCTGCTGACGTCTCCGCTGCGACCCCGAAGGGGTCGCAGCTGCTCGATGTCTCGGTACGGGGAACGGACCCGGCGCAGGTGGCACGGATCGCGAACGCTGTCGGTGAGAGCGTCGGCAAGGTGGTCGAGGACCTCGAGCAGCCGCTCGCCGACGGCAGCAGTCCCGTGAAGGTGACGACGCTCCAGCCGGCGACGCAGCCAGCGGCACCGATCGACCCGCGGCCATCGTTCAACCTCGCGCTCGGAACACTCCTGGGCCTCGCGCTCGCGGTTGCGGCGCTGTTCATCCGCTCGATGCTCGACACCCGGATCCGTGCGGCCGCAGACGTCGCTGCGGTGGCGGACCTCCCGATCCTCGGCGCGATCGGCGTCAACCCGGCGCACGAGTCCCAGCCCCTCTTCATGCTGCACGACCCGCGTGGTGCGCTCGGGGAGGCCGTACGGGACCTCCGCACGAACATCGCCTACCTGGCAGGCAACGCCGAGATGCAGACCGTCATGGTGACGTCGGCGATGCAGTCGGAGGGCAAGACCACGACGTCGGCGAACCTCGCGATCGCGATGGCCGACTCCGATGCCCGCGTCCTCCTGATCGATGCGGACCTCCGGCGACCGCGGATCGCCGAAGTGTTCGGCCTCGAGGGTGCAGCAGGCCTGTCCGACGTCCTGGTCGGGCGCGCGGAGCCGGCCGACGTCGTCCAGCCGTGGGGTGACGCCGGGTTGCACGTCCTGCCAGCGGGGCGCATCCCGCCGAACCCGAGTGAACTCCTCGGGTCCCAGAGCATGCAGCTCCTGATGGAGGAGTTCGGCCGCGCCTACGATCTCATCGTCGTGGACGCCCCGCCACTCCTCCCGGTCACCGATGCTGCGGTCCTCTCCAAGGTGTGCAGCGGTGCCATCGTCGTGTCCTCGGCCAAGACGGGACGGAAGGCCCACCTCCGCGCCGCGATCGACCGTCTCCAGAAGATCGAGGCGCGGATCCTCGGCGTGGTGCTCACGATGCTGCCCGCGCGTCGCGGGGCGGACTTCTCCTACGGTGTCTACGGCGGGTACTACGGCGAGGCGCCTGCCGCCACCGGTTCGGTGCCGTTGGAGCCGATGGCCCGTCGGAGGGCCTGAGGGGCATACGTGTTCCCGGTCGCCGACACGGGTGGCGCCGCCGAGGTCGAAAAGGTGGTCGCGTGCACTTCGACAACAGCCAGGGGAGGGCGAGGTCGGCCGCGCTCCTCCGTGCGCTCGCCGACCGGTTCCGAGTGGTCGGGTACAACGGCGTCACCGTGCTGGCTCGGAACTGCGGCGTTATCGCCGGGAACTCGGATGCCCTCCGCGCGGATCGGGTGAACGTGTACTTTGCGCCCTGCGACGGCAAGTTCGCCGAAGCGACGACGGGTGCCGATGACGACGTCGACGTCGACTCGTTCGACACGGCGCGCGCATCCACGCACGGGAACACCGTTCCCGGGGTCCCCACCATGCGGGTCGGGTGCGGATCAGACCCGGCTTGCCTGACGCGTGGGACGGCTTCGGCTCCCTCGAGGCACTCCGCACCACTGTGGGGTGGGCTCGGATGACGAAAGGCCCCGCTCGATGAGCGGGGCCTCTCGTCATGCGAGCGGGGTCACTTCGCGGCGACGGTGTTGTCGTCGCCCGTGTCCTGCACCTCGGGGTCACCGCCGTGGGTGATGCCGTTCCGATCGCCGAAGACGGCGATCTCGTCTGCCGAGGCCACGGTGACCGCGTTGTCGTTCCCCTCGATCTGGAGGTGTTCGACCGGGCCGAGCGTGATCGTCGATGCGTTGCTGACGATCCGCACGCTCTCGCAGCCGTCCGGGAGCGCGATCTCCTCGACATCGGCGGTGATGGTCGCCGTGCCGTCCTCGCAGGCGCCGGTCGGAGGCGTGTAGCCCGGGGCCGGCGTGGAGGTGATCGTCGGCCGCGGCGTCGACTCTGCGGCGTCCTTGTCGTTGTCAGGACCGGTGGTGCTGCACGCAGCCAGGGATGCGGCTGCTGCGACGATCATCGTGGAGAGGAGGAAGCGCTTCATCGGGTGTGTCCCTTCGAGTCAGTCTTGGGACATCCAGTATATCAAATACATTTTCGCTGACGGAAGGGTCCGATCAAGACCATGTGATCCAACGCTGCTCGGTGCCGGGCGTCCATCACCGGACGCTCGAAGACCATCGCGAAGACGACACCGACCACGAAGACGCTCGGTGTGACGAGCAACACCTGTACGGCCAGGATCGCGTCGGTCGGCAGACCGACGGCCAGCAGCATCAGGTTCGACGTCGCGACGAGCGGGCCGTGCACGAGGTACGCGCTGTAGGAGATCAGTCCCACCTTCCGGAGCGGCGTCCAGCTGAGGGCACCATGCATCATCGCCGAGGTCCGGGAATGGGTGGACGTCGTCTGCCGGCGGGTGAAGAGGGCGAGGAAGACGGCCGCCGCTGTGCCGGCGAGCGACCACCGCAGCGCGATGGTCGGCAGGCCGCGGAGGAGCGTCGGCTCGAGCAGCCCGACGGCCAGTGCTGCAGAGAAGAGCAGCGCGCCGCATGTCATCCCGACACGTCGACGGCAGAGGAGTGCCGTAGCGACCCGGTCGGCCGCCCCGACGCGGTGGGTGACGTAGGCCGCGTACATGCCGAGTGCGAAGAGCGGCAGCAGGACGGGTCCGGACCATGCGAGGAAGCCGGTCACGCTCGACACCCCGGCGAGGAGGACGAGGGCGCCGACGACCACCAACGGATGGAAGCGGCGCCAGAACACCAGGATGAGCGGCATGAGGAGACCGAGCTGCCACTCCACCGCCATCGTCCACAGTGGTGCGTTGATGCGGAAGACGGTCTCCGGCGAGACGTTGTGCACCAGGAGGGCATGCGTCACGACGCTCTCCCACGTGACTGGGATCCGCTGGTCCCAAGCGGTGCCCGCGGGTTCCTGGAGCGCTGGGACGACGGCGATCAGGCCGAGGGAGAGCGCCAACGCAGCCAGGTACGGCAAGAGGAGTCGTCGGGCTCGACGTCGAACGTGCCCGATCGTCCCGCCGCGGAGCCGGAGGCCGGGATCGCGCGCCACGGCGATCATGAGTACGTACCCCGACAGCACGAAGAACATCGGGACGCGCAGTTCAACCGCTCCCAGGACCAGTCCGACGAGCGGATGAGCGCCGGCGACCTCGCCGCGGAGACCACTGTACCCGATCGCGTGACCGCTGACGACCAGCAGGACGAGCGCGCCACGGAATCCGTCGAGGAAGTCGAGGCGCGGGCGTTCTCGGGTGGGGAAAGTGTGATGTGCCAACGCGTCGACTCCAACGGTTCGGACTGTGTGTACAGTCCGCGCGGGGTCGAGACGCCGTCGCTGAGGTCAGATGTGGAGAGCTGAACGATCGGCGTGGGTGTGGAGGAAGAGCCCGAGCGGACGTCGGCACGCTACGGACGCCCTGGATCTGCTGCTAAACATGTCGCATCCAGTCCGCGGTCAAGCCCGCCGGGAGGCCGTGACCGTGAACTTGTCCGTCCGGACGACCTGCCGCGTCTCGCCGACGACCCGCTCGAGCGTCGGTCGGTACCGGAGGTGTGAGTTCCAGACGCACCACAGTTCGCCACCGGACTGCAAGATCGTGGCTGCGTTCCGGAACATCGCTTCAGCCGCGTCCGTGCTCACCGTTGTGTCCGCGTGGAACGGCGGGTTGCAGAGGACGAGCTGCGCGCACCCGTCCGAGAGCTCGTCCCCGGCATCCGTCCGGACGACCTGCACCCGATCGGCGACCCCGTTGGCAGCCGCGGTCGCCCGCGTCGAGTCCACCGCGATCTGCGAGACGTCGGTGGCGATGACCTTGACGGTCGGCCGGCGCCGGGCGAGCGACACCGCGATCACCCCGTTGCCGCAGCCGAGGTCCACCGCAGTGCGGGCCGAGCGCACCGCTTCGTCGGCGACGTCGAGCAAGACGCGGGTGCCCTGGTCGAGCGAGGAACCGGCGAAGACACCGCCGTGCGCGACGAGGGTCATGCCGAGCTCGTCGTTGTGCACCGACCGAGGCCAGGGGTTGGACGTGTCGGCTCGGACCGCCGCGGCACGCAGGGGGTCCTGAGCGACGAGCAGCCGCGACTTGCCCCGGCCACGGGACGCCGTGACGTCGCCGAAGTACCGGCGGAGGACGTCGTTCTGACCGAGGTTCATGTGCTTCGACACCCCGCCGCAGAGCAGGACGACATCGGGTGCGGCGTACCGGGCGACTGCGCGGGCCACCTCGTCGAGCCGGTCGTTGGACTTGGAGAGGCGCAGCAGGACGAGTCGCGCGTCGGTGAACGCCCGCTCGAGTGAGTCGGGGTGGTGGAAGCCACGGCGCCCGAACACCCCGGCGTTGGCCTCGAGCGCACGGACGCTGACGAGGGAGTCCTGCACGACACGGACGTCGGATGCGCCGTGGACGGAGATGATGCCGAGCGTGAGCACCCCGTTGCGGTCGTCGACGACCGCAACATCACCGGGCTGCCGGAGCGCATCACCATGGACGTGGGGCGCCTCGTCGAGGATGAACCGATCGGTGCCGTCGATCGTGATCAGGTCCGGCGCGTCGTCGTCGCGACGGCGGAACAGGTCGGCGAGGTCCGGTGGCACGGCGCCACCCTACCCACTGCCTGCTAGCGCGGCGGTCGCCACAGTACGATCTGCGTGTTCCGCTGCGGCCGCACACCGGCGCGCAACGGCACCGCCGCACCGGTCGCCGACGCGGCGAAGACGCGTGCACCCGGCCGGTTGATGAGTTGGTCGGCGAGGGCGGTCTCGAGCTCGGCGACACGGCGCCGGAGCGCCCGGTTCTCGTTCTCGAGCTCGAGCACCCGACGGATGCCCTCGAGGGAGACGCCCTCGGAGCCGAGGCGCGCGATCTCCCGGAGCTGCGCGATGTCACGCATCGAGTACCGTCGCGACCCGCCCCGCGTCCGTCCGGGGACGACCAGCCCGAGCCGGTCGTACTGACGCAGCGTCTGCGGGTGCATCTCGGCGAGCTCCGCCGCCATCGCGATCGCGAAGACGGGCGAGTTCTCGTCCATGTCGGTCATCGACCGCCCCTTCCGTTCACCACGTGGTCTGGAACCCAGCCTGGAGGCCCGGTGCGGCTTCCTGACGGAGCCGCGCCGAGCCTCCAGGCCGGTTCGGTGCGCGCTGTGCGCGTCCGCTAGCCGCGCGCCTTGGCGAGGAGGTCCTCTCTGGGGTCCTCGTCGGGGAGCGCAGCCGCCAGGGCCTCGACGGCCTCGCGCTGCTTGTCCGACAGGTGCGACGGCACCGCGACCTGGACGGTCGCGAGGAGGTCTCCGGTGCCGTTCTTGCTCGTGACGCCGCGGCCCTTGACGCGGAGGACGCGACCCGACGGGGTGCCGGGCGCGACCCGGAGCTTCACGGGGTCGCCGCCGAGCGTCGGGACCTGGATCGTGGCGCCGAGTGCCGCCTCCACGAACGTCACGGGGACGTCCACGCGGAGGTTGAGCCCGTCGCGCTCGAACACCGGGTGCTTCCGGACCGACACGGTGACGACGAGGTCGCCGGCCTCGCCGCCGTCCGGTGACGGCTGCCCGCGGCCACGCAGGCGGATCTTCTGCCCGTCCGCGACACCGGCGGGGATCCGGACGTTCACGGGACGGCCGTTGCCCTGCGAGAGCTTGACGGTGTCACCCGCGATCGCCGTCGCGAAGTCGAGCGTCGTGGACGCCGTGGAGTCGGCGCCCTTCGAGGGGCCGCCGAAGCCGCGGTAGCCGCCGGACGACTGGCCGAAGCCGCCGCCGCCGCCGAACATGCCGCCGAGGATGTCCTCGAACCCGCCGCCACCCTGACCGAAGCGGACGCGCTGTCCGCCGCCGCCGAACATGCCGCCGAAGACGTCCTCGAACCCGCCCTGGGCGCCGGGGCCACCCGCGGTGAAGCGGGCGCCCGAGCCCATGGCGCGGACCTGGTCGTACTCCTGGCGCTGCTCCTTGTCGGACAGCACCGAGTACGCCTCGCTGATCTCCTTGAAGCGGGCCTCGGCGGCGGCGTCACCTGGGTTCGAGTCCGGGTGGTACTGCCGCGCGAGCTTCCGGTAGGTCTTCTTGAGCTCAGCGTCGCTCGCCGTCTTGTCGACGCCGAGGACCTTGTAGAAGTCCTTGTCGAACCAGTCCTGACTGGCCATGAATCCCTACCTCCTTCCCGCGGTCAGGCCGGGACCGCGACCGCGACCTTCGCCGCACGCAGGACGCGCTCACCGAGCTTGTAGCCCGGCTCGACGACGTCCGCGACGGTCTGTGCGGTCGCGCCCGGCGTGGGGAGCTGGACGAGCGCCTCGTGCACGTTCGGGTCGAAGGGCTCGCCCTTCTCGCCGATCTGCACGAGGTTGAACCGGTCGAACCCACCGCGGATCTTCTGGGCGATGACGGCCATCGGCCCCTCGGCGAGGTCACCGTGCGCCTCGGCGCGGGTGAGGTCGTCGAGGGCCGGCAGCAGGGCGCGGACGACCTCGGCGATGACGACCTCGCGGTTCGCCTCGCGGTCGCGCTCGACGCGCTTCCGGAAGTTCACCAGCTCGGCCTGCGCGCGGAGCATGTCCGTGCGCATCTCGCCGACGAGGTCGCGGTCGGCCGGGGAGAGCTTGTCCTCCTCGATGCCGCGCGCAGCGTCGTCGAGCAGGGCCTGGTCCTCGGGGCTCAGGTCGCTCGGCACCTCCACGTCGGGGCCTTCGGCCTCGATGAGGTCCTCCGGCTGCTCGGCGTTCGTGGCGTCGCCCTCGACCTGGGGCTCGTCGTTGTCCTCGACGTGGTCGTTGGCGTTCGTGTCGTCAGCCATCGATTACTTCTTGTCCTTGTCGTCCTCGTCGTCCACGACCTCGGCGTCGACGATGTCCTCGTCGTCCTGGGTCGCCTGGTCGCCGGCGGGCTGCTCGCCACCGGCCGCGGCACCCGCGTCCTGCTGGGAGTAGATCGCCTGGCCGAGCTTGCCCTGCGACTCGTTGAGCTTGTCGAACGCGGTCTTCACGGCGTCGTCGTCCTCGCCCGCGAGCGCCGACTTGAGGGAGTCGACGTCGCCCTGCACCTCGGACTTGACGTCCGCGGGGAGCTTGTCGTCGTTCTCCTTGATGAGCTTCTCGATCGAGTAGACGAGCTGCTCGGCCTGGTTGCGACGCTCGTTCGCCTCGCGACGGGCCTTGTCCTCGGCAGCGTGCTCCTCGGCCTCGCGGACCATGCGCTCGATGTCCTCCTTCGGCAGCGACGAGCCGCCGGAGATGACCATCGACTGCTCCTTGCCGGTGCCCTTGTCCTTGGCGGACACGTGCACGATGCCGTTCGCGTCGATGTCGAACGTGACCTCGACCTGCGGGACGCCGCGGGGGGCCGGGGCGATGCCGGTCAGCTCGAAGGTGCCGAGCGGCTTGTTGTCGCGGGTGAACTCGCGCTCGCCCTGGAACACCTGGATGGCGACCGACGGCTGGTTGTCGTCGGCGGTCGTGAAGGTCTCGCTCCGCTTGGTCGGGATCGCGGTGTTGCGGTCGATGAGCTTCGTCATCAGGCCGCCCTTGGTCTCGATGCCGAGCGACAGCGGCGTGACGTCGATGAGGAGGACGTCCTTGCGCTCGCCCTTCAGGACACCGGCCTGCAGCGCGGCGCCGACGGCCACGACCTCGTCCGGGTTGACGCCCTGGTTCGGCTGCTTGCCGCCCGTCAGGCTCTTCACGACCTCGGCCACGGCGGGCATGCGGGTCGAACCGCCGACGAGCACCACGTGCGCGATGTCGCCCACGGAGACACCCGCCTCCTTGATGACGTCGTTGAAGGGCTTCTTCGTGCGGTCGAGCAGGTCGGAGGTCATCTGCTCGAACTGCGCACGCGAGATGGTCTCGTCGAGGTTGAGCGGACCCTCGGCCGTGAGCGTGAGGTAGGGGAGCTGGATGCTCGCCGACATCTGCGACGAGAGCTCCTTCTTCGCCTGCTCCGCGGCCTCCTTGAGGCGCTGCTTCGCGATCTTGTCGGTCGAGAGGTCGACACCGTGCTCGTCCTTGAACTTCTTGACGAGGTGGTCGACGATGCGCTGGTCCCAGTCGTCGCCACCGAGGCGGTTGTCGCCGGCGGTCGCACGGACCTGGATCGTGGAGAAGTCGTCGTCCTTGCCCACTTCGAGCAGGGAGACGTCGAAGGTGCCGCCACCGAGGTCGAAGACCAGGATGAGCTCGTCCTCCTTGCCCTTGTCCAGGCCGTAGGCGAGTGCAGCGGCGGTCGGCTCGTTGATGATCCGGAGGACGTTGAGGCCGGCGATCTCACCGGCGTCCTTGGTGGCCTGGCGCTCGGCGTCGTTGAAGTACGCGGGCACCGTGATGACGGCGTCGGTCACGTCCTCGCCGAGGTACTGCTCCGCGTCGCGCTTGAGCTTGCCGAGGGTACGGGCCGAGATCTCCTGCGGCGTGTACTGCTTGCCGTCGATGTCGACCTTCCAGTCGGTGCCGATGTGGCGCTTGACGGAGGCGATGGTGCGGTCGACGTTCGTGACGGCCTGGCGCTTGGCGGTCTCGCCGACCAGGACCTCGCCGTCCTTCGTGAACGCGACGATCGACGGCGTGGTGCGGAGGCCCTCGGCGTTGGCGATGACCGTGGGCTCGCCGCCCTCGAGCACGCTCACGACCGAGTTGGTGGTTCCGAGGTCGATTCCTACTGCGCGTCCCATGTGTGGGTGCTCCTTCTGTCGGTGCTTGTGAAGTCTGCTCGAACTTGCGTCCGCGTGACTCAACCTTAGCGCGCGCAGCCTGGGAGTCAAGACGGAGGGGCATGAACCTGCGCCGAATCGACTCATGGTCTTTTCATCGCACCGTGTTGTATTTCATTCTGTTCGTTGATATTCTGTACTTGCAGCGGGGTGTCCCGCGATGAACCAGACCGCGAGCCGACGGTGATCGAGCAAGTGCCGCGGCCCGACCCCCGGAAAGGGATCACCAGACATGTCCAACAAGACCAAGCGCGTCGCCAAGCGACTGGGCGCCTCCGCCCTGGCCGTCGCGACGATCGCGTCCGGCCTGTCGTTCGGCGCAGGAGCTGCGTCGGCCGCACCGGAACCCCGCCAGGCAACCGACTACCTCATCACGAACGACTTGCAGGGTGGGTACCTGGTCGTGTCCGCCGCCAACGTGGTGACCAACGCGTACCTCCCCACGCACCACGAGGACACCTACGCAGCCGCCCGTGCCTGGGCCGAGTCGAACAACGCCCCGAAGTTCACCTTCCCGACCGGGGAGAACGAGACGGGAGCGATCCGGACCGCGGACGGAACGCGGTGCCTCAACTACCGGGGCATCTACACCCAGTACAACCAGACGGTCCTCGCGACCGGGTCGCTGTCGTGGAGCACGAGTTGCGCCATTGACGCGCCCGGCAAGGGCAAGGGGTCCGGCTCCACTTGGCAGTACCGGAACGGCTGGCTGTTCGCCGTCGCTTCGAACAACGCGGCAGACGCGGGCGTGACCGGGCCCTACGATCGATTCCGCCTCCTCCCGAACAGCGCTCAAGGGAATGCTCCGGCGGACGCGAAGATCGCGATCATCGCATCCAACACGTCGACGCCTGCGGGCCCCGGGGTCGTCGATCCCACGAATCCGCCCGTGGACGGTGCGCTGACCGCTGCGGTCACCTTCCCCGCGGACAACGCGCAGAGCGCCGTGATCAGCGGCCAGGCCGAGGCCGGCGCAACGGTCACCTTCACCGCCGGCGGTACTCGTATCGGTACTGCGGTCGCGGACGCCGACGGCGAGTACACCTTCAACCTGCCCGCACCGAACCGTGCAGGCGACTACGCCGTGACGGTGGCCTCGGACGGCGAGACGCTCGACGTCACCGCGGCGTACGGCGACGGCGTCGCGATCACCTCGCCCGCCGATGGCTCGCAGCAGAGCGGCACCGTCACCGTGCGAGGGACGGGCCAGAACGGAGCGCGGGTCACCGTCCGCTCGAACGGGCAGTCGATCGCACCCGTCACCGTGGCGAACGGCACTTGGTCCGCCAACCTGGCCGCGGCCGCGGGTGAACGCACCATCACCGCGACCCAGTCGTCGAAGGGTGCGAACACGACGACTTCCACGGTGACGGTGAACCCGGGCCAGTCCGCGAACGCACCGCTCACGGTCACTGTGGGCGACGTCGACAACGACGCGCGGTCCGCGCAGGTCTCGGGTACGGCGACGCCCGGTGCGCAGATCCGCGTCGGGAACACCACCGTCGCGACCGCGGCGGCGGACGGGACGTGGTCGGGGCGCCTCACCGGCCTGCAGGTGGGGACGAACGCGGTGGAGTTCGTTCAGTTCGTCGACGGCACCCGGGTCGATGCGCAGACCGTGGACATCCGTGTCGTCGCGACCGCGTTCGAGCTCACGAGCCCGAAGAACAACGACGTCGTCCAGACCGCGGACAAGTCGGTCACGTTCACCGGCCGAGGGAACCCGGGGGGCAAGGTCTCGATCCTGAACGGGAACAAGCAGATCGGTACGGCGATCGTGGGCGACGACGGCACCTGGACGTTCACCGCGACGATGGCCTACACGGACTACGACCTGACTGTCTACTACAAGAAGGTCGCGACTGGTGCGGTGACCGAGCGGCAGCCGCTGCACATCACGGTGACGAACAACCAGCAGAACGCCCCGTTCGAGGTGACGACCCCGAAGGACGGGTCGACCGTGCAGGCGCCCGACAAGAAGGTCACGTTCACCGGCACCGGCACCACGGGTGGCGTGGTGACGATCAAGAAGAGCCGTGTGACCGTCGGTACCGCCGAGGTCGACGGTGCAGGCCGCTGGGAGCTGACCGGAGACCTGAACTTCGCGACGCACCAACTCACCGCCTACTACAAGAAGACGCCGACTTCGTCGGCAGTGTCGATGCCGTTGACGATCACCGTCACGGACGGCTCCGTCGTGAAGCCGTTCGAGGTGACGGATCCTGCGTCGGGCGACACCGTGGAGACCGGCGACAAGTCGGTGACCTTCAACGGCCACGGCGCCGGTGGCGGCGCTGTCGTCGTGAAGAAGGGCAACGCGACCGTCGCGAGCGGCCTCGTGGGTGATGACGGTGACTGGAGCCTGACGGGCGTGCTGAACTACGGGACGCACGACCTGACCGTCTTCCACAAGCCGGTCGGGGCGACTCGGGCCGAGCAGGTTCGCCTGACTGTGACCGTGCAGGCGCCGCCGGCTGACTTCGCGATCAGCACCCCGTCGAACGGTGACACCGTCGCGGCGGGCCAGGTGACCTTCACCGGCGTCGGCAAGGACGGCACCACGGTCTCCGTCTTCGTCGCATCGAAGGTGCGCGGAACCGCCACCGTCGTCGACGGCAAGTGGACCCTGGACACGACCTCGATCAGTGCGGGCACGCACGACTTCGTCGTGTACCACAAGCAGGGTGCTGCGGCCGCGACGTCGGAGACCGTGCGGCTCACGCTCCGCTGAGCCAGCGACCAGGCACGACGACCCCCGTCACCGGTTGGTGACGGGGGTCGTTCGCGTCTGGTTCAGGCGGGAACGTAGTCGAACGTGTCCGGGTCCGGGCCCGTGCGGTGCCCCTTGTCGAGCGACGTGATCGCGGTCATGTCCTCGTCGGAGAGCTCGAAGTCGAAGATCGCGAAGTTCTCCTCGACGCGGCTGCGCGTGACGGACTTCGGGAAGACGATGTCGCCTCGCTGGATGTGCCAGCGGAGCACGACCTGCGCGGGGGTCTTGTCGAGGTTGCCCGCGATGCGGGTGATGGTCTCGTCGTCGAGGACGAGGCCCTGTGCGATGGGCGACCAAGCCTCGGTCGCGATGCCGTGCTCGCGGCCGTAGGCTCGCAGCTCGTCCTGGACGAGGTACGGGTGCACCTCGATCTGGTTCACGGCCGGTGTGATCGTCGTCTCGGCCGCGAGGCGGTTGAGGTGGTGCACCTGGAAGTTGCTGACGCCGATCGACCGGGCGGTGCCGGCGCGGTAGAGGTCTTCCATCGCTTTCCACGTGGGGACGAAGTCCGACACGGTCGGCAGCGGCCAGTGGATGAGGAAGAGGTCCGTGTAGCCGCCGAGCAGCTCGGCGGACTTCTTGCCGTTCTCGAGCGCTGCCTCAGGGTCGTGGAAGCCGTTGTTGAGCTTCGACGTGACGAAGATCTCCTCACGCGGGATGCCGGAGGCCTCGATGGCCTCGCCGACCTCCTTCTCGTTGCCGTACATCTCGGCGGTGTCGATGTGGCGGTAGCCGACCTCGAGCGCCGCGAGTGTCGCGTCCTTCGTCTCGGCGGGGTCGATCTGGTAGACCCCGAAGCCGAGCTGCGGGATGGTCTTGCCGTCGTTCAGGGTGATGTTGGGAACGGTCATGTCGCCATGCAACCAAAACCGGACCGGCGGTCATTCCGGCGTTTCCCAGTCTCCGTGACGTAGAGCCTTGCACCCAGTATTCGTATGTGAAATACTGAAGACCCGATGATCACAGGAGGTCTCCGTGCGCGCAACAAGTCGCAGATCCGCGCTCTCAGTCACAGCCGCGGGGCTCGTCGCCGCTCTCGGCGTCTCGTTCTCGCCGACGGCCGCCGCGGCCCCGGCCGTACCAGGGCGCGACGGGGCCATCGAGCCCGCCGGTCGAGCGCCCGAGGTGCTGTTCGTTGAGGACTTCGAGAACGGCGTCGCGACGACGCCGATCATGCTCGACCAGTACGTCGGCGCGGATGGAACGACCTACACTGCCGACCCTCGCTGGATCGACGCCTCACAGTGCAACGGCATCGTCATCAGTGCGGACAGCTCGAACGTGGCCGCTTGTGACAGCAACGACAAGCTCAAGGCGCTCGGTGACGTGCTCGGTCAGGTCACGGACGAAGATCCGCGGACGAACCACGTCGTGAGTGCTTGGACCTCGTCGCGTGACCTGCCTGCCAACGCGGTGCAGATCGAGTCGCTGCAGGACTTCTCCCTCGGTGCCCGCGGTCGCTTCGTGTCGTTCGGCGTGAGCGCCGCCGCTGGCGCCTGCGTGGGATTCGCGCACCCGCTCCTGGACTTCCTCCTCGTCGACGGTGATGCCGAGCGTCCGGTGTCGGACCGCGCGCTGAACCCCTGCACGGACAGTCGTTCCCAGACCTACACAGCGGGCGGTCAGAGCTTCAAGGCCGGCGAGTACGTCTCCAGCGGCGGCATCCTCTTCTCTGGCGAGTCGCTGCGGTGGCGCCTCCGGAACGCCCAGTCGTCGTCGAGCGGGAACGACGCGGCGATCGACCGGGTGACGATCGTCGACTCGACCCCCACGCTCGCGAACGAGTTCAGCGGCGAGCCGATCGTCGGTGACACGGCCCGGATGACCGTGCGGGTCGTCAACACCTCGGAGCACGGGTCGAAGCCGGGTTGGTCGTTCTCGGAGCGCCTCCCCGACGGGCTCACGGTGGCGGAGTCGCCCTCCGTCACCAGCACCTGTGCGAACCCGGAGACCTCGATCGAGGCCGGTGGTTCGGACGTCTCCGTGCGTGGCGACCTCGCCATCGACGCCGAGGACTGCACCGTCTCGTTCGACGTCACGGCGACGACCCCCGGGACGTACACGATCGACGGTTCCGACGTCTCGGATGCCGTCGGACTCGACCTGCCGGCCGCGGCCAGCATCACCTTCGCGCCGGAGCAGAACGCCCTCGACGTCGACGAGCGCGCGGTCTTGACCGGCGGCAACGGCGACGCGACCGCGGACCTCGGCGAGCAGGTCAGCTTCGTCACCACCGTCACCAACCGCGGCAACGTGCTCGTCCGGGATCTGGACATCAGCGGGACTGACGGCGACGTTCCGTGCGAGACGACCGAGCTCGCTCCAGGCGAGAGTGTCGAGTGCGCAACCGACGCCCGGACGGTGACCCAGTCGGACGTGGACGCGGGCTCGATCACGGACGAGGTCGAGGTGACCGCGACCTCTCGCCTCGGCGCCACGGTCCGGGCCGACGCGAGTGCCTCGGTGTCGACGACACCGGTCGCCTCGGCAGCGGAGCTGTCGATCGCGCCGGTCACGACGGAGGCACCGGGAGTCGGGGACACCGTCGGACTGCGGGCGCGGGTCACGAACTCGGGCAACGTGTCCATCAAGGACCTCGCCGTCACGATCGACGGACGCCCCGAGATGACCGTCCGGTGCGACGCCCCGACCCTCGCTCCGGGCGCTTCGATCGACTGCGCCGTGGACGGGGCGTACTCGGTCACGCAGGAGGACGTCGACCGAGGCTCGATCGCCTTCGCGGCCGAACTCGCGGCGACCGACGCGTCCGGCGCCGCCGTCACCAGCGCGGCCAGGACGTCCCAGGAGACCGTGACGCAGGCTCCGGCGGTCGGCGTCACGCTCACCCCCACCCTGGACACGGCTGGCAAGGCCCCGGTCGTCGGCGACGAGGTCGCGCTGGCGCTCTCCGTCCGCAACACCGGCAACGTCACGCTGACGGACGTCGCGGGCACGATCGCCGAGCACGAGGACCTCGTGGCGGAGTGTCCGACCGGTCCGTTGGCGCCCGGTGCGAGCATCGAGTGCACGCTGCCGTCGTACGTCCTCACCCAGGGCGACATCGACAGCGGTCAGGTCGAGTTCGACGCCGCGGTGACGGCGACCGGCCCGAAGGGCGATGCAGTCGCCGGTGCCGATTCGGCGTCGGTGACCGTGGATCGCCAGCACGGGATCGTCGCGGTCGCATCGGCAGGGCTGAAGGACTCGGCGGACGCGCCGGAAGCCGGTGACGCGGTCGCACTCGAGGTGGCTGTCCGGAACTCCGGCAACGTGACCCTGCGCGACGTCACCGTCCAGGTCGACGGCCGCGACCTGGACGTCGAGTGCGCTGAGAACGTGCTCGCGCCGGGGGCCGACACCTCGTGCGCCGTCGCCGACCACACGCTGACGCAGGAGGACGTCGACTCCGGTGCGGTCTCGTTCGGGGTGACGGTCACCGCTGCCGCCCCCGGGGGACGGACCGCGTCCGCGACGGACGAGGCAACGGTCGAGCTGGTGCGGGCACCGGCGATCGCGGCGAGCGCGACCAGTGTTCTCGACGCGAACGACCACGAGGTCCCGTTGGCCGGCGACACCGCGACGGTCACCATGACCGTCCGGAACACCGGCAACGTGACGGTCACCGGCGTACGCGGGGAGGTCACCGACCGTGAGCGGCTCGAGGTGGACTGCCCCGTGGACGAGCTCGCACCCGGCGAGTCGGTCGAGTGCGAGGTGTCGCGCTACGCGCTGACCCAGGCGGACGTCGATCGCGGCGAGGTCCTGTTCGAGGTGCAGGCTGCGGGGACGGGTTCGAACCGGGAGCGGGTTGAGGCGGTCGCCGACACGACGCTGTCGATCGTCCGCGCACCGTCGATCACCACCTCCGCTTCCGTCGGACTCGACGAGACCGACCACGGCATGACCGTTGCAGGCGACTCCGTCTCGGGCCGGTTGCTTGTCGAGAACACCGGCAACGTGACGGTGCGGAACGTCTCCGGTGAGGTCCGCGACCGTGACGGGATCACCGTGACCTGCGACGGGGCGTCGATCGCTCCGGGCGGGAGCACGGAGTGCATCCTGTCCGGGTACGAGCTGACGCAGGGCGACATCGACGCCGGCGGGGTCGAGTTCGACATCACCGCCGTGGCGACGGGCTCGAACGGTCAGGTGGTGCGCGCCACCGCGACAGCCGGAACGGAGATCGTCCGTGTCCCGGAGGTGGACGTGACCGTGGTGGCGCACCTGGCGGCGTCGGAGCACGAGGTGCCGCAGGCCGGCGACCACGTCGAGGTCTCCGTCTCGGCGCGGAACACGGGGAACGTGACGCTCGCGAGCACGTCCGCGGAGATCGTGGAACTCGCCGACCTCCCGGTCGCCTGCGCGCCGGACGGCTTCGGCCCGGGGGCGGAACTCGAGTGCACGGTGCCGGACCACGTCCTGACGCAGGCCGACATCGACCGTGGCACGGTCACGATCGCTGCGGTGCTCGACGCGACCGGGCCCGGCGGGGAGACCGTCAACGGGCGAGACGAGGCGAGGGTCGGGCTCACCGCGAAGAGCGTGCTCGACGTCACCGCCGAGCCGATGGTCACCGACAGCAGTGGCGCGATGGTCGTCCTCGACGAGGAGCGCGCGTTGCGTCCGGGCGACCAGGTCTGGGTGCGCTACTCCGTCGCGAACACCGGGAACCTCGCGGTGTCCGCGCTCCAGCAGGCGGACGGCATGCCCGTGATCGACCCGGAGCAGACGGACCTGCAGCCCGGTGCGGTGACGACGGCGACCACCTCGGTCGCGCACACGGTCACGGACGCCGAGGCCGAGGCCGGCGAGGTCGTGCTCGTCGGGCAGGTCAAGGGCCAGGTCTCCCGGACGGACGGTGACTCCGTCGAGGAACCGGGCAAGGCCAGCACCGGGCAGATCGAAGCGCCGGAGGCGACCGTCACGTCGACGGCGGTCGAGCCGACCGCCGCCGAGCAGACGGGCGAGCAGAAGCTGCAGCAGCTACGCAAGCCGGTGTGGGTGTTCTCCACCGAGGTCCGCACCACCGTCGCCGCCGAGCCGGCGCCGATCGAGCTGGCGTTCACCGGGACCGAGATCGTCCAGGTCGCCGTCCCGGCCAGCATCGTCGGTCTCCTGACGGGGCTCCTGCTCCTGCTCTGGAGCCGTCGGCGCCGCACCGAGCGGGAGCGGGACGGACGCCACCGTGCGTGACCCAGGCACGACCTGATCTGCAGGGACCACCCCTGCGCCCACACCGGGGCGCAGGGGTGGTCCTGTCAGTCCAGCGCGGACCGGATGTACGCGAGCAACGCCGACCCGTAGGCGTCCGCCGCATCGGGAGCGTCGAACGTCTGTCGTTCGCCGGCGACCACGGCGGTGACGGTCAAGCCGACGTCGGAACGATCGAGCGATGTGAACGCAGCACCGAGCAACGTGCGGAGTTGGTCCTCCCGGGGGAGCCACAGCGACTCGGTCGCCTCGACCGAGTCGAGTGCCCACTCCGTGGTCCCGTTGAACCCGAGGACCGTGCCCGTCGGGTAGTCGTGGCGTTCGACCGTCATCTCCGAGACCGTGTAGACGTCGTCGTCGACCCCCGGCTTGTCGATGACGAAGCGGTCCCCGGTCGATGGGTGCCAGCGGAGTCCGGCGTCGCGGAGGGCCGCGGCGAGAGCAACTGTGATCACGTTCCCCAGCCTGCCACCCACGGCCGTGCAAGCTCCGCGTACTAGCATCGCGGCACACCCCCTCGCGCGATCGCCCAGGCCGTCGCGCGCGCGACGTGACGATGCCCGGCTGACCGGTGTCGTGCCTCCAGGCCGGTCCCCGGCAGCCTGGCGGACACGCGGCCGGCGTCCCGCCCGAGCGGACCACCGGTCCCGCCCGCCCAGAGAAGGACCCGCATGACCCTCGACCGCGAGGAACTCCGCGACGACTGGACCGTGACGATGGCAGGCGGCACCGGCGCCCCTGACGGTGTCGCGGGCCGTCCGATCCCGGCGACGGTGCCGGGTCAGGTGCACACCGACCTCGAACGCGAAGGTCTGCTCGCCGACCCGACGTTCGACCGCAACGAAGCCGCCGGCAAGTGGGTCGGCCGGTCGGACTGGGCGTACCGGCGGACGGTGGACGTCGACCCGCGGGGGCACGAGCGGGTCGACCTCGTGTGCGACGGACTCGACACGGTGAGCACGATCACGGTCGACGGGGTCACGGTCGGGACGACGCGCAACATGCACCGTCGGTACCGGTTCGACCTCCGGGACGCGACCGGCGGGTCGAACACCAGGACCGAGCGCGAGCTCGAGCTCCTGTTCGAGTCGCCCTACCGCGAGGCGGGACGGGTCGCGGCGCGGGCGGGCAACATGCCCGGGCCCTACGACGAGCCGTTCCCGTACGTGCGGAAGATGGCGTCGAACTTCGGGTGGGACTGGGGTCTGACCGCGGTGACGAGCGGGCCGTGGCGACCGGTCGCGATCGAACGGTGGTCGACGGCGCGACTCCGTGAGGTCCGTCCGCTGGTGGACGTCGAGGCCGGCGAGGGCGTCCTCGACGCGCACGTCTCGGTCGAGCGGTCTGGTCCGTCCGCGAGCGGGACGAGCACCGCCGACCTCGACCAGGACGGCGAGGACGACGACCTCGTGCTCGTCGTCACGGTCAGCGGCCCGGACGCGGACGGCGGCACGACGCGTCAGCGCTCGCGCGCGCAGCTGACCCCGAAGGACGACGAGACGGTCGTGACCGTCCGGGTGCCGGACGCACAGCGGTGGTGGCCGCGCGGGTACGGCGAGCAGCCGCTCTACGAGGTGACCGTCGAGCTGCAGACCGTCGAGGGCGAGGTCCTCGACCGCGACGTGTTCCGGACCGGCTTCCGTTCGACGCGGATCGACACGGCGTCCGACACGATCGGCAAGCCGTTCGGGGTGTACGTCAACGGCACGCTCATCGACGTCCGCGGCGTGAACTGGATCCCGGACGACGTCATCGTGTCGCGGGTGACGCGGGACCGTGTCGAGGAGCGCCTCCGGACCGCGGCCGCCCTCCGTGTCAACCTCGTCCGGGTCTGGGGCGGCGGCGTGTACGAGTCGCGCGACTTCTACGAGGTCTGCGATGAACTCGGGTTGCTCGTGTGGCAGGACTTCGCGTTCGCGTGCTCCGCCTACCCGGAGACGGAGCCGATCCGGAGCGAGGTCATCGCCGAGGCGCGGGACAACGTCGCCCGGCTGTCGCGCCACCCCTCGCTCGTGGTCTGGAACGGCAACAACGAGAACGTCTGGCTGCACGACGTCGACGGGTGGGCGGCGACGCTGGGGGACCGCGGGTGGGGCCTCGACTACTACCTCGACCTGCTGCCGACGATCGTGGACGCGGTCGACCCGACGCGGTTCTACACGGTCGGGTCGCCGTGGTCGGGTGACGAGCACCTGCCCGCGAACGACGTCGACCACGAGACGCACCACTCGTGGGAGGCCTGGAACCGCCTGCCCGACAGCGCGTACCGCGCATCGGTGCCGCGGTTCGTGTCCGAGTTCGGCTGGCAGGCGCCGCCGGCGTGGCGGACCCTACGCGAGGCGGTGACGGACGAGCCGCTGCGAGCGGACTCGCCGGGCGTCCTCCACCACCAGAAGGCCGAGGACGGCGCCGGCAAGCTGGCCAGGGGCATCGCGCCGCGCTTCGGCGCCGTCGACCCGGCCGCGTTCGACGCGTGGCACTACCTGACGCAGCTGCAACAGACGCGGGCGGTCGCGACCGGCGTCGAGCACTGGCGCACGCACTGGCCGCGCAACACCGGCGTCGTGCTGTGGCAGCTCAACGACCTCTGGCCGGTCGCCTCGTGGTCGGCGGTCGACTCCGCCGGTCGGTTGAAGCCGCTCGCGCACGAACTCCGCCGGCTCTACGACGACGTGCTCCTGACGATCCGACCCGTCTCGAGCGTCGCGGGACCGGCGGCGTCGGTCCCCGTGGACCGGCCTGGAGGCACGGATCACCACGACCCGTCGGCTGCGGCCGGCGAGTCGGCTGAGCTGGGCGAGACCGCGGACACGCTGTCGCTCGGGTCGGGTGGCGTCTCGCTCGGGGTGTCGCCCGGAGCGTTCGGTTCGTCGCCCGTCGAGGTCGCGGTCCGGTCGACACGGTCCGGCGACGACGGGGTCGTCCGCGTCCGACGGATCACGCTCGCCGGTGCGGTCCTGGCGGAGGTGACGCTCCCCGTGCACCTCTCCGCCGGCGTCGCCGTGGTCGCCCTGCCCGAGTCTGTCGGTGTCGTCGACGACCCGCGGAACGAGCTCGTCGTGGCGGACCTCGGGGAGCGACGCGCCGTGTGGACGCCGTCCCCCGATCGTGAGATGCGGTGGGAACCCGCCCGGTTCGCCGCGACCACCGAGGTGGACGGCGAGACGGTCCGGGTGGTCGTCGAGGCGTCGACGGTGGTCCGTGACCTCCTGGTGCAGCCCGACCGGGTCGCCGGCGCGGGCGTCGTCGACCGGGGGTTCGTGACGCTCCTGCCCGGGGAACGGGCGGTGTTCCGAGTGCGCGGGGTGGATCCGTCCGACGCGGCCGCGCTGCTCGAGGCGCCCGTCCTGTGGTCGCTCGACGCCGTACTCCGTGCTTGATGTCCAGAACATCACGGTGATATTCTGATCGGGTGCTGCTCGGTCAGCCGATGACGGCGCTGCCTGCGGCACCCGGTCGACGTCCCGTCGGACCGGCAGCCGACCGGAGGTACCGCGATGTCGTACGTCGTCCGACCAGCACGACCCAGCACGGCACTGGCCGGCTCGACCCTGCCCGGCTCGACCCTCCCTGGCGCCCGCCCGCACGCCTCCACCGCGCCGGCCGGCGCCCCCGCCGGGTTCGCCGTCGCGGTCGCCGGCCTCGACCTGCTCGTCCTGGGCCTGGCGTTCGCCGCCGCACACGCTGTGCGGTTCCCGGGGGAGCTGCCCGTCGGTTCGCGGGCAGCCGGCTGGATCGAGTTCGTCGTCGCTCCGGTGATCGTCCTCGTCTGGATGGCGCTGCTGGCCTCATTCGGGACCCGGAACGCGCGCATCGCCGGGGTCGGCAACGAGGAGTACCGCCGGCTGGTGACCGCGAGCCTCGTCGCCGGTGCCTGCGTCGCGATCGTGTCGTACGCGGTCCAGCTCGACATCGCCCGCGGCTACGTGGCCGTCGCCTTCCCGCTCGGCCTCCTCCTGCTCGCCCTCGAGCGCAAGGTCGTCCGGACCGTGCTCGCCCGCCGTCGCGCGCGGGGCGAGCGGCTGCAGGACGTCCTCCTGGTCGGCGACGGTGCCGACGTCCGCTACGTGGGACGGCGGATCGCGGCCACCCCCGTCGCTGGCTACCGGGTCGCCGGGGTCGTGACGGACTGCGACGCGGTCGGCTCCACGATCGACCTCGGCCCCCAGCGGGTCCCCGTGGTCGGCCGGATCGACGAGGTCCTCGACCGCGCGGCGTCCGGTGGGGTCTCCGCGGTGGTCGTGGCCGGCGCGGTCCCCGGCGGGCACGAACGGCTGCGGCGTCTCGGGTGGCAGCTCGAGGAACACGGGGTCGAGCTCGTCGTCTCGTCGCCGCTCGCGGACATCGCCGCCGGTCGGGTGCACGAGCGACCGGTCGACGGGCTGCCGCTCATGCACGTCGAGACCCCGGACTACCGCCGTCGGTTCGGCAAGCGTCTGCTCGACGTCGTGGGGGCCGGGGTCGGCCTCCTCGTGCTCGCGCCCGTGCTCGCGGTGATCGCGCTCGCGATCCGACTCGACGACGGCGGTCCGGTGCTGTTCCGCCAGACCCGGGTCGGGCGGGGCGGTCGTGACTTCTCGATCCTCAAGTTCCGGACGATGTGCGTCGACGCGGAGGCCCGCATGGCGACGCTCGAGAGTTCCAACGAGGGGGCCGGCCCACTGTTCAAGATGAAGGACGACCCCCGGGTCACCCGGGTCGGCGCGTTCCTGCGGCGGACGTCCCTCGATGAGCTCCCGCAGCTCTGGAACGTGCTCACCGGGTCGATGAGCCTCGTCGGTCCGCGTCCCGCGCTGCCGAGGGAGGTCGCCGTCTACGAGGACTTCGCGGACCGTCGTCTGCTCGTGACCCCCGGCATCACCGGACTCTGGCAGGTGAGTGGTCGCTCCGACCTCGACTGGGCGGAGGGGGTCCGGCTCGACCTGCACTACGTCGAGAACTGGTCCTTCCTGCACGACCTCGTCATCCTCGCGCGCACGATCCCGTCGGTGCTTCGTTCCCGCGGGGCGTACTGACCATCCACCGCCCGCCGAGGTGCGGGGCGGGCGTGCGGTCCGGGCGTGTCGTGCGAGCCTGTGCGAACGGTGTCGGTTCGGGCTGAGCGCCTGTGTTTCCCGGCGGACCGGGTTACCATGGTCGGACCACGAGCTTCCGCCGCGTGTGTCGAAGACGACCCGAACACGGCGACCAGTTCACCATCGAAGGAGTCATGATGTTCGCAGGCCTCAACGGCATCCATCTGCTGATCATCCTCGGGATCGTCATCCTGCTGTTCGGGGCGACCAAGCTCCCGGCGCTCGCGAAGGGTCTCGGTCAGTCGATCAACATCTTCAAGAAGGAGATGGGCACGGACGACAAGCAGTCGCCCGACACCACCGCGCAGAACACCACCGCGCAGAACGCCGCTGCACAGCCGGCCGCGCCGGTCGTGAACCCGGGTCCGTCGGTCCAGCCGAACGCCGACCCGAAGCAGTAGCACCAGACCGAGGACACCCAGCCCCGTCCTGTCGGCAGCCCCCGCGACCACTCCGGTCGCGGGGGCTTCGTCATGCGTGGGGTGTGGGCGCGCCGACGGCCGCACGGGGTTGGATGAGCGCATGACGACACCGGCCGCACCGCTCCGCGACGATCGCCGTGTGGTGCTCGTCGTCGCGATCCTGGCGTCGTTCGTGGTCGGCCTGGACGCGAGCGTGGTGAACGTCGCACTCCCGGCGATCCGGCACGACCTCGGTGGTGGGCTCGTCGTGCAGCAGTGGGTCGTCGACGCGTACATGGTGACGCTCGGGTCGCTCATCCTCGTGGCCGGCTCGCTGTCGGACCTGTTCGGCCGGGTGCGGATCATCACGCTCGGGCTGGTCGTCTTCGGGGTCGCCTCCGTCGTGTGCGCGGCGGCACCGACGAGTGAGGTGCTCATCGTCGCCCGGGCGCTCCAGGGCGTCGGCGGCGCGCTCGTCACTCCGAGTTCGCTCGCGCTCATCATCGCGGCGTTCCGCGGTGCGGCGCAGGGCCGGGCGATCGGCTCGTGGACGGCGTGGTCGAGCGTCGCCGTGGTCGTCGGCCCGGTGATCGGCGGCGTGATCGTCGACGGCATCGGCTGGCGGTGGATCTTCGTGCTCACGGCGGTGCCCATCGCGGCCACCCTCCCGCTCGTGCTGCGGATCTCCGGGGACGTCCGGCCCCCCGGGCGGCCACGGGTCGACGTCGTCGGGGCGGTGCTCGCGGTGGTCGGCATCGGCGGGGTCGTGCTCGGGCTCATCGAACAGGAGCGGCTCGGCTGGTCGTCGCCGGTCGTGGTCGCTGCGCTGGTGCTCGGCGGACTGGCGCTCGCTGCGTTCGTGCCGTGGGAACGGCGAACCGCGCAGCCGCTCGTGGACCTCGGGCTGTTCCGTGCGCGCAACTTCGCGGTCGGGAACCTCGCGACCCTGTCGATCTACGGTGCGCTCGGGATGGTCGGGTTCGTGGTGACGCTGTTCCTCCAGGAGGTCTGGGCGTTCCCGGCGTGGCTCGCCGGGATCGCCACGCTGCCCCCGACGGTCCTGCTCCTGGCGCTCTCGACGGCGGTCGGCTCGTTCGCCGGTCGGTACGGACCGCGGTGGTTCATGACCGCTGGTCCGGCGATCGCCGCCGTGGGGTCGTTCCTCATGGCGCTCGTGGGGGACGATCCTGCTGCGTACTGGTGGACGGTGTTGCCGGGACTGGTGCTCGTCGGGCTGGGCATCTCGCTCATGGTCACACCGCTGACGAGCGCGGTCCTCGGGTCCGTGCCGGAGGCCGAGGCGGGCATCGGCTCCGCGGTCAACAACGCGGTCGCACGGGTCGCGAGCCTCGTCATGGTCGCGCTCGCCGGCGTCGTGCTCGGCGGGGCGATGAGCACGGCAGGGTTCCACCGAGCGGTGGTGGTCATGGGGGTGCTCCTGCTTGCGGGATCGGTCGTCAGCGCCGTCGGCATCCGGAACCCGGAGCGCGCGGAAGCCGTGACGGACAGAACTTGAGTGCAGTAGACTCAACCCCAGGATCACCGCAACGAAAGGACGGAACGCATGGCGAACCTCCAGGGCGCCCCTGACTCGCAAGAGCGACAGAAGACCGCCCTCGAGCAGTACGGCGTCGACCTCACCGCGGTCGCGCGGAGCGGCAAGCTCGACCCGGTCATCGGTCGTGACGCCGAGATCCGACGTGTCTCGCAGGTGCTCACCCGCCGGACCAAGAACAACCCGGTGCTCATCGGCGAGCCCGGCGTCGGGAAGACCGCCGTGGTCGAGGGGCTGGCGCAGCGCATCGTCGCCGGGGACGTCGCCGACTCCCTCAAGGACAAGCGGCTCGTGTCGCTCGACATCTCCGCGCTCATCGCCGGCGCGAAGTACCGCGGCGAGTTCGAGGAGCGGCTCAAGGCCGTGCTCAAGGAGATCAACGACTCCGACGGGCGGGTGATCACCTTCATCGACGAACTGCACACCCTCATGGGCGCCGGCGGCGGCGAGGGGTCCGTCGCGGCGTCGAACATGCTCAAGCCGATGCTGGCCCGCGGTGAGCTCCGACTCATCGGTGCGACGACGCTCGACGAGTACCGCGAGTACATCGAGAAGGACGCCGCGCTCGAACGGCGGTTCCAGCAGGTGTACGTCGGGGAGCCGAGCGTCGAGGACGCCGTGGCGATCCTGCGCGGGCTCAAGGAGCGCTACGAGGCGCACCACAAGGTGACGATCAACGACTCCGCACTCGTCGCCGCTGCGAGCCTGTCGAACCGGTACATCTCCGGGCGTCAGCTGCCCGACAAGGCGATCGACCTCATCGACGAGGCCGCGTCGCGGCTCCGCATGGAGATCGACTCGTCGCCCGTCGAGATCGACGAGCTCAAGCGCACCGTCGACCGGCTGCGCGTCGAGGAGTTCGCGCTCAAGCAGGAGAAGGACGACGCGTCCAAGGCGCGGCTCGAGACGCTGCGCGCGGAGATGGCGGGTCGTGCGTCGCTGCTCGCTGAGCTCCAGGAGCGCTGGCAGGCCGAGCGGGCGGCGCTCAACCGGATCGGTGAGCTCAAGCAGCAGCTGGACGACCTCAACATGCGGTCGCAGCGGGCACAGCGCGAAGCGGACTACGAGACCGTCAGCCGTCTCGAGTACGGCGAGAAGCCGCGGATCGAGGCCGAGCTGGCCGCCGCCGAGCAGGCCGGGAGCGCCGAACGGATGGTGAACGACAGCGTCACCGACGAGGACATCGCCGCCGTGATCGCGCAGTGGACCGGCATCCCCCTCGGCCGCCTGCTCCAGGGCGAGACCGAGAAGCTGCTGCACCTCGAGAGCGAGCTCGGCCGACGGATCATCGGGCAGCGCTCCGCCGTGAACACGGTGTCCGAGGCGGTCCGTCGCACCCGCGCGGGCATCTCCGACCCGGACCGTCCGACGGGGTCGTTCCTGTTCCTCGGCCCGACCGGCGTCGGCAAGACCGAGCTCGCCAAGGCGCTCGCCGAGTTCCTGTTCGACGACGAGAAGGCCCTCGTCCGGATCGACATGAGCGAGTACGGCGAGAAGCACTCGGTGGCCCGGCTCATCGGCGCACCGCCCGGCTACGTCGGGTACGAGGCCGGCGGGCAGCTCACCGAGGCCGTCCGTCGCCGGCCCTACTCGGTCGTGCTCCTCGACGAGGTCGAGAAGGCGCACCCCGAGGTGTTCGACGTGCTGTTGCAGGTCCTCGACGACGGCCGGTTGACGGACGGTCAGGGCAGGACCGTGGACTTCCGGAACACGATCCTCGTCCTGACGTCGAACCTCGGCTCGCAGTTCCTCACGGACACCTCCCTGTCCGAGGCACAGCGCGAGGAGGGCGTCCGCGAGCTGGTCACGCAGGCCTTCCGGCCGGAGTTCGTCAACCGGCTCGACGACATCGTGGTGTTCCAGGCGCTCACCTCCGAGGACCTCGGGCAGATCGTGTCGCTGTACGTCGACCGCCTCGCCCGACGGCTGTCGGACCGTCGGCTCGAGCTCGCGGTGACGCCGTCGGCGCGCACCTGGCTCGCCGAGCGCGGCTACGACCCGGTGTACGGCGCGCGTCCGCTCCGCCGACTCATGCAGCGGCAGATCGACGACCGGCTGGCGCGCGCCATCCTGGCCGGCGACGTCCGGGACGGCGACACGGTGCGCGTGGACGTGGCTCCGAGCGGCGACGAACTCGTCGTCGAGCCGTTCGACCTCGGTGCGGTCGTCGAGGGCGAGATCGTCGAGGAGTAGCGAGGCCACGCGACGGAGGCGACCGCCTGGAGGCCCGCAGCGCGTCCCAGGGACGCGCTGCGGGCCTCCCGGCGGTGCCGTCGACCCGGTCCGCAGCGCAACGCTGACGAAACAGCCGACCGTCCAAGCTCGAGCCATGGACCAGAACGCGATCCGCCACCACATGACCCTCGACACCGTGCCGCTCGCCGTGGTCCCAGTTCCGACCGGTCCCGCGTTCCGCGTGACGATCGACGAGGCCGCCGGAACCGTGCGACTCGATGCCGACGAGCCCGCGCCCGCTCCGTCCGCTGGGTAGGCTCCCGCCATGCGCATGCTGGCGGTCGACGACGGGGTGGCGGTCGCCGGCGCGGTCGCCGAGCGGCCGCGTGCAGACCCCCGTGAGTCGGCTCCGATCCGGCCCATCGCCCGCCGGGGTCCAGCATCGTGACCCGCTCCTGGAGCATCCGGGCGCGCACCGCCGTCGTCTTCGCCGTGGCGTCCGTGGTGCTGACCACGGCTGTCCTCGTGTTCGTCAACCTCGCGTCCCAGGCCTCCTACGCGCGGGAGCTCCTCGTCACCGAGATCCGCGGATCGTCGGCGCCGACGGGCGCGCCGCTCCGCCCGACGGGGGCCTCGCCGGTCCCGTCCGCGCCGTCCACCGGGCAGCCCGTCGGCACCGGCGTGGCCCTCGTGCGGACGGTCGCCACGCTCCAGTGGCAGTGGTCGGCGGTCGGGGTCGGCGTCGCGGGACTCCTCGCCGGCGCGGTCGGGTGGGCCGTGAGTCGTCGGATGCTCCGACCGGTCGACACGATCACCGAGACGACCACCCGGCTCTCGGCGTCGAACCTGCACGAGCGGATCGCCCTCGGCGGGCCGGACGACGAGCTGCGCCGGCTCGCCGACACGATCGACGCGCTCATCGCCCGGTTGGAGGGAGCCTTCGAGAGCCAGCGGCGCTTCGTCGCCCAGGCGTCGCACGAGCTCCGCACGCCGCTCGCCGTGCAGCGCGCGGCGCTCCAGATCGCCCTGCCGGACGACGCGACCCCCGCCGAGATCGCCGATGCGCGCGAGACGCTGCTCGCCGAGAACCGTCGGACGGAGCGGCTGGTGGAGAGCCTCCTCGTCCTGGCCGAGGCCGATCGCGACGTGGGCGCCGAGCGTGTCCCGGTCGACGTCGACGAGCTCGTGGCCGACGTCGTCGCGACCGTCGCCGCCGCCGCTCGTGCCGCCGAGGTCACCGTCGGGTCCGAGGTCGCCGACGGCCTGGAGCTCGTGGCCGAGCCGGTGCTCGTCCGCCAGTTGCTCCTCAACCTCGTCGACAACGCGGTCGAGTACAACGTCCCGGGCGGGGCCGTGCGGGTCCGCGTCGACCGGGACGGCATCGTGGTCGAGAACTCCGGGCCGGACGTGCGCCCGGCAGACCTGGAACGGCTCACGGAGCCGTTCCAGCGGGCCGCCGCGACCGGTTCCCACCGCCACAGCGGCCTCGGCCTGTCCATCGTCGCGGCCGTGGCCCGGGCGCACGGGTGGTCGCTCGACCTCGCGGCGCGTGACGGCGGCGGCCTCGTGGCGACCGTGCGGACGCTCCCCGCGGCCGCCGGGGGTGTTTCGGCGGAGTAACGTCCGGCGAACCGCTGGCGAAACACCACATCTGGTGTCCTGGTTCCACGCACCGGGACACGCTCGGTGCCGGAAAGGAACCCCGATGCGAACCCGAGCCACGATGCTCTCCGCCGTCGCCACCGTCCTCCTCGTCCCGACCCTGCTGACCGCGTGCAGCTCCTCGCCCGACGGTGCGGACGCACCGACCGCCAACGACGGCCAGGTCGGCCTCGCCCTGGCGTCGTGCATGCGCGACCACGGGTACGACTTCGCCGACCCGGACAGCGGCGCCCCCGCCCAGCTCTCCGTCCCCGAGGGTGTCGACCCGGACGCGTACCAGGCCGACCTCAAGGAGTGTCTCGCCTCGGGCCCGGTGGCCGACAGCGGGGCGAAGGCCCAGCAGCTCCCCGGGGCTGCCGAGCGCGAGCGGGCGTACGGCGAGTGCATCGTCGAGGCGGGCTTCGACGACTTCCCGGACGACTCCGCCGAGTGGGCCGACTACGTCCCGGCGGACCAGGGAGCCTTCGACGCCGCCAGCGACGCCTGCGGCGCGGAGATCTTCTCCGACATCGACGCGAACCAGGCCGGGTGAGCGTCGTGCGGAAGCGAACCACACTGATCGTCACAGCTGGGTGTCTCGTGGCCGCCATCGTCGGTGGTGCCGGCACCCTCGCGGTCGCCGGCACCGGGACCCCCGGTGACGCCCCGACGTCGTCGTCGGCCGCGAGCGAGCGCCGGACCGCCCCGGTCACGAAGTCCGACCTCGTCGACTCGTCGACCTTCCCGGGCGGCCTGGGGTACGGCTCGCCCGCCGGGGTCCCGGGGGCTGCCTCCGGGACCATCACCTGGCTCCCCGAGCCCGGGCAGTCGATCGGCCGGGACCAACCGGTCTACGCCGTCGACGACCGCCCCGTCCGCTCGATGCACGGTGCCGTGCCCCTCTGGCGGGGTCTCGCGCGCGGCGTGGAGGGCACCGACGTGCGACAGCTCAACGAGAACCTCGCCGCGCTCGGGTACGACGTGTCCGTCGACGACGTCTTCGGTCCGCGGACCCAGCGGGCCGTCCGGGAGTGGCAGCACGACCGCGGCCTCGAGGAGACCGGGACCATCGACGCCGACGACGTCGTGTTCCTCGACGGCGACGTCCGGGTCGACACCGTCGGCGGCGCCCTCGGCCAGCCCGCGTCGGGCGAGGTGCTCACCGTGACGGGGTCGAAGCGCGTGGTCACGGCGTCCGTCTCACCGCGCGACGCCGAGGCGCTCCCGGTCGGGCAGGACGTCCAGGTCCGGATCAACGGCACCGGCGCCCCCGTCGACGGCACCGTGTCGGCCGCGGTGCCGGGCACGTCGAAGGACGGCAGCGCGACGGTCGAGGTCACGGTGTCGTTCGACCCGGGGGACCGAGAGCTCCCGGCGACGGCCACGGCGCAGGTCATCGCCCCCGGTCAGCGTGCCGACGACGTGTTGTCCGTCCCGGTCGCGGCCCTGGTCGCCGGTGTCGGCGACGGGTACGCCGTGGACGTCGTGCAGCCGGACGGCTCGGTCGATCGCGTCCCCGTCGAGATCGGTCTGGTCGCCTCCGGACGCGTGCAGGTCACCGGCGAGCTCGCCGAGGGCGATCGGGTGGTCGCCCCGTGAGCGTCCTCGAACTGCACGACGTCGTCAAGTCCTACGGGGACGTCGCCGCGCTCGGGGGCGTCAGCCTCGACGTCGACGGCGGCGAGCTCGTCGCGGTCGTCGGTCCGTCCGGGTCGGGCAAGTCCACCATGCTGAACATCATCGGCACGCTCGACCGACCGACCTCGGGCACGGTCACGATCGCCGGGAACGACGTCGGGTCGATGCGTGACGACGAGCTGTCCGCGCTGCGCGCCCTCCACATCGGGTTCGTCTTCCAGCACTTCCACCTGCAGCCGGGGGCGACCGCCGCGGAGAACGTCGCCGACGGACTCCTCTACGCGAACGTCCCGCGCCGGCTGCGTCGAGAACGCGCCGTGCGGGCACTCGAGCGGGTCGGACTGGGGCACCGTGTCGACCACCTGCCGAACCAGCTGTCCGGCGGCGAGAAGCAGCGGGTCGCCATCGCACGGGCGATCGTGGGGGAGCCCACGATCCTGCTCGCCGACGAGCCGACGGGAGCGCTCGACACCGCCTCGGGTGCGAGCATCCTCGCGCTCCTGCGCGAGCTCAACGATGCGGGGACCACGGTGCTCGTGATCACGCACGACCTCGAGCTCGCCGCCTCCCTGCCCCGGCAGGTCCGGATGCGGGACGGCCGTGTCGAGCAGGACTCCGCCGCGCGCGACGCCGCCGAGCTGGCGGCCGCGATCGTCGGGGGTGCCCGGTGACGCGGACGGGGCGCGCGGACCGCGCTGGCCAGGTGTTGCGGAACCCCGGTGGGGCGGACCTGCTCCGTCTCGGCGTGTTCGGGCTCCGGACGCGACCGACCCGGGTGGTGCTCTCGGCGCTCGGCATCGCGATCGGCATCGCCGCGATGATCGCCGTGGTGGGGATCTCGTCGTCGAGCAAGGCCGCGCTCGACCGGGTGCTCGACGGCCTCGGGACGAACCTGCTCACCACGACGCAGGCGCAGGGCTTCATCGACCAGCCGCCCGTACCGGAGACCGCGGTGTCGTCGGCCGCGCGGCAGGAGGTCGTCGAGTCGGCCGCAGGGGTCGGGACCGTCCCGGACGCCCGTGTGTACCGGAACCCCCACGTTCCCGAGGCGCAGACCAAGGGCATCGGCGTGATGGCCGCCTGGGGTGACATCGCGGACGTGCTCGGCGGCTCGATCGTGTCCGGATCGTGGCTCGACCCCACACCGGATGCGCCCGCGCAGGTCGTGCTCGGGCCGGAGGCGGCGCGGAACCTCGGCATCGACGAGGTCGGGGTCGACACCCGGCTGTGGCTCGGCGGCGAGTGGGTGCAGGTCGTGGGCATCCTCGGCGACCTGCCGCTCGCCGAGGACCTCGAGAACCGCGTCTTCACCCCGCTGTCGTACGCCGAGTCGCTCGGCTTCGACGGGCACCCGACCGCGGTGTACACGCGGGTCGACCCCGAGCAGGTCGCCGAGGCCCGCGCCGTCCTGGCTGCGGCGATCAGCCCGGGAGCGCCGTCCGCGGTGGAGGTCACCCGTCCGTCCGACGCCCTCGCCGCCAAGAACGCCACCGAGGACTCCTTCACCGGACTCCTGCTCGGCATCGGCGGCGTCGCGCTCCTGGTCGGCGGCATCGGCGTCGCGAACACGATGGTGATCACCGTCCTCGAGCGCCGCGCCGAGGTCGGTGTCCGCCGGGCGCTCGGAGCACGGCGGCGCAGCATCCGCGACCAGTTCCTGGTCGAGTCGCTCCTGCTGTCGTTCCTCGGCGGTGTCGCAGGGGTGCTGATCGGACTCGGGGTCACCGTGGCGTTCGCCGTGGCGCAGGGCTGGCCGATCGCCGTCCCGCTCTGGGCCGTGTCCGGCGGG
This sequence comes from uncultured Curtobacterium sp., assembly GCA_913778205.1. Taxonomy (GTDB): domain Bacteria; phylum Actinomycetota; class Actinomycetes; order Actinomycetales; family Microbacteriaceae; genus Curtobacterium. The sequence continues at coordinate 172,642 of CAJYUW010000024.1, read as the reverse complement.
CTCGGCGCGACGGTCTTGATCGGCGGGGTGTCCGGGCTGTACCCGGCGGCGCGCGCGGCGCGGATCCCGCCGACCAGCGCGCTCGCCGCGGTGTGAGGCGATCCGGACCGGACGGGAGGCCCGTGGCGACTCCGCCACGGGCCTCCCGTGCGTTGGTCGTGGCGGGGCAGATCATGCCTGGTCATGACCAGTTCGTCAAGCCTTCGGGCGCATCTGTTCGCCATCCGTGACGCCCCGGAAACATGCGGATCGCGACGGTCCCCAGGCTTCGGATCCACGGTTGACATCCCTGCTCGATGGGTCTTTACTCACCATTACGCAACGTCCTTTCATAAAGGTCGGACCAAGGGAGTCAACGTGACACGCACGCGTTTCGCCGCACTCGGTGCGCTCGCCCTCGCAGGCGCGCTCGCCCTCACCGGGTGCTCCGCCGGAAGCAACGGAGCTTCCGACGGCGGCACGAAGTCCATCGGAACACCCGACGGCACGGGCAAGACCATCACCGTCTGGATCATGAACGGCGACCTCAGCCCGAAGATCCTCGACGTCGCCGAGAAGGAGTTCACCAAGGCGACCGGGGCGAAGGTGAAGCTGCAGCTGCAGCAATGGGACGGCATCACCACCAAGCTCACGACGGCGCTCGCGCAGCAGGACGCGCCCGACGTGGTCGACCTCGGGAACACCCAGGTGCCGGTGTACGCCGCGACCGGCGGCCTCACGGACCTGTCGCCGTACAAGAAGGAGCTCCAGGACGGGCAGACCTGGCTGTCCGGACTCGAGGGCCCGGCGACCGTCGACGGCAAGCTCTACGGCGCTCCGCTCTTCGCCGGCAACCGTGCGGTGATCTACAACAAGAAGACCTGGGCGGACGCCGGCGTCACCGACGTGCCGACGTCGTACGACGAGCTCACCGCCGACCTCGACAAGGTGAAGGCGAAGAACCCGCGGGCCGACTTCTCGGCGTTCTACATGCCCGGGCAGTACTGGTACGGCGGCCTGCAGTGGGTGTGGGACGCCGGCGGGCAGATCGCCACCGAGCAGGGTGGCAAGTGGACGGGAGCGATCGACTCCGCCGACGCCGTCAAGGGCCTGACGGCGTGGAAGGACTTCCAGAACGCGTACTCGGCGAAGTCGACGCAGGACATCAACACCGACAAGCCGGCCGAGTCCGACGTCTTCGCGCAGGGCAACACCTCGGCGATCCTCGGGTCGGCGTGGGAGATCGGGTCGATCACGACGGCCAAGCCCGAGCTGCAGGACCAGATCGGCACGTTCCCGATGCCGTCCGCGACCGAGGGGAAGACCCAGCCGGTGTTCCTCGGCGGCTCCGACCTCGGCATCCCGTCGAAGTCGCAGAACCAGGAGCTCGCCCTCTACTACATGAAGATCCTGACCTCGAAGGAGTTCCAGAAGGACCAGGTCTTCGGCGTCGACGGGTGGGAGCCGAACTCGACGCAGCTGCTGGACGCCGTGGCCGGTGACGTGGACGCGCTCCACAAGCCGTACTTCCAGGCGGCCTCGACGAGCCGTCCGACGCCGGCGACCCCGGGCTGGGCGACGATCGAGGGTGACTCGAGCTTCCAGACGATGTTCGCGGACATCGCCACGGGGCGGAAGACGCCGCAGCAGGCAGCCGAGGGCTTCTCGGAGCACCTCACGTCCGCGCTGAACGCGCAGCAGTAGTCGATGACGTCCACTGCAGAGCGGGTGTCCGGTCCGGCTCCGGCCGGGCCGGACACCCGGCGTGGCGGCCCGCGTCGCGGTCGTCCGAGCGGCGCGGGTCCGTCCGGCGCCGGTTCGACCGGAGGCCCAGGTGGCCGTCGGCGGTCGCTGACGGCGTCGCGGGCGCCGCTCGTGCTGCTCGCACCGGCCGCGGTCCTGCTGCTCGCGCTGGTCGTGTACCCGCTCGTGCGGCTGCTGGTCATCTCCTTCCAGGACTACGGCCTCCGCGCGATCTTCACGGGGCAAGCCGGGTTCGCCGGGTTCACGAACTACACGAACGTCCTCACCGACGCGAGCTTCTGGCCGGTCATCCTCCGGACCGTGCTCGTCACCGGGGCGATGGTGGTCGGGACGATCGGGATCGGCATGGCCGTCTCGCAGCTGCTCACACGACTCGGGGTGGTGATGCGGACGGTCGTCAGCGTCGTGCTCGTCCTGGCGTGGGCGATGCCGAACGTGGCGTCCAGCCTCGTGTGGCAGTGGCTCTTCCAGCCGTTCTACGGCGTGCTCAACTGGATCATCACGCAACTCGGCGTGTTCGGGGACCACACGCAGGACAACTGGGCGTCGACGCCCGGGCAGTCGCTCGCGATCGTGCTCTCGCTCGTCATCTGGCAGGCGGTGCCGTTCGTGGCGCTCACGCTCTACGCCGCGCAGTCGCAGATCGCGCCGGAGTACTACGAGGCCGGTGCGCTCGACGGCGCCTCGGCGTGGGCGATGTACCGGGCCATCACGCTGCCGGCGCTGGTGCCGACGCTGCTGCTCGTGACGATCCTCTCGGTGATCTGGGACTTCAACGTCTTCAACCAGATCTGGCTGCTCACCAAGGGCGGCCCGGAGGACACCACGCTCACGCTCGGCATCTGGACCTTCGTGAAGTCCTTCGTGTCGAACGCGTACGGACAGGGAGCCGCGATCGCCGTCATCTCGACGCTGATCCTCGGGGCACTCACCAGCTACTACATCCGCCGGCTCGTCCGCAGTGGAGAGGAAGACCTGTGACGACGACATCGACACCCGGGGTGACCGGGGTGACCGCGTCCGAGGCGCAGCCCGACGTGGCGGGGGCGGGGCGTGCCTCCAGGCGGGGTGGGCCGGGTCGCGTGGTCGCGCCGGTCCGCGGCCGTCGACGGAAGCCGCGCGTGGTCGCGAACACGATCGCGGTCGTGTTCTGCCTGGTCTGGGTGTTCCCGATCTACTGGATGGTGAACACGGCGTTCAAGCCCGCGGACGAGGTCACCACGCTCACGCCGATCTGGCTACCGCTGCGACCGACGTTCGAGAACTTCACCAGGGCCCTGACCCAGGATGGGTTCCTCGTCTACCTGCGGAACTCGGCGATCGTCGTCGTGTCGGCGGTCCTGCTCTCGATCGTGGTCGGCTTCCTGGCGTCCGCGGCGCTGTCGCGGTTCCGGTTCCGGGGTCGGAGGGCGATCCTCGTCGCGATCCTGTTCGTGCAGATGATCCCCTCCGGGGCGCTGCTCATCCCGCTGTTCCTGTCCTTCCAGACGCTCGGCCTGCTCAACAGCTACATCGGGCTGATCCTGGCGTACGTCGCGAGTGTGCTGCCGTTCTCGATCTGGGTGATGCGCGGGTTCTTCGTCGCCGTGCCCACCGAGATCGAGGAAGCGGCGAAGATGGACGGAGCCGGCACCTTCCGGATCCTGTGGAGCGTGCTGTTCCCGCTCGTGATGCCGGGCGTGATCGCCACGAGCGTGTTCGCGTTCATCGCCGCCTGGAACGACTACCTGACGGCCTACGTGATGCTCAAGGACCAGGGGATGTACACGCTGCCGGTCTGGCTCGCCGGGTTCTCGACGAACAAGGGGACCGACTTCGGCGGACTGATGGCGGCTTCGGTGCTCTTCTCGATCCCGGTGGTGGTGTTCTTCCTCATCGTGCAGCGGCGGCTCGTCAGCGGGATGACGGCGGGGGCGGTCAAGGGCTGAGCTGCGGTGCTCCCGAGGGGCGCGCCGACCCGCCGCGCGCGGGAGGGCCCGTGGGGGCGGGGTCGCTCGCGGGGCCGGTCGTGGGATCGGGAACACCCGTGGGAGCGGGGCTGCTCGCGGGATCGGTGTCGGCGGCGGGGAGGGCTGCGGTCAGCGCTGCACCGAGCCGCGGGGCGAGTGCCTGCGCCAGGCGATCGGTCAGGTGGTTGGTGTCGCGGTAGGCGAGCACGTTCCACAGCACCGGCGCGCAGGTCTCCGTGCAGATCCACGGGACCGGGTCGACGGTCTCGCCGCCGGCGGTGCCGACGGCATCGATCTCCGCGGCACGGATGTCCGGTCGCGTCAGGTCGCCGACGGGGGCGCTGCACGAGCGGACGTCGTCGAGGGCACCCGAGAGGCACCTGTTGGGCGAGGCATCCCACCGGGGGGTGTCCTGCACGAACACGACCGCGGCGTCCGAGTGTTCGCGCACCGCTCCGACGGTGCGCGCGACGCCGTCACGCCACTGCTCCACGAACGGTGCGTCGCTGATCGTCACGTCCTCGTACCCGGCAGCCGCGCTCGCCATCACGACGACGTCGGGGTCGAGATCGGCGATCCGGTCGATGGCGGCCTCCCGCCAGGCATCACACTCGCGGTACGCCCTGCCGAGCGTCGCCGCCTCGACGCGGACGTCCGCGACCGGGCAGGCCGACTTGGTCAGCGGCACGAGTCGGGCGCCCCGGGCCCGCGCCACCGCGAGCAGCGGGCTGAACCACTGGGCAGCGTGCGAGTCGCCGACGAGGACGATCGTCTCGGTGGCATCCGCCGCACCGAACGAGCACGACGGCGGGTCGGTGACGGAGGAGTCCGCGTGACAGCCGTCGCGGTAGACCACCGGCAGGTCGGACTCGGCGTCGGTGATCCCCGGCGCGACGTTGCGGGGCACCGTCGGCGCCGGGAGCGGCCCGGCGAGCACCGAGGCGGCTGTCGCTCCGGGGAGGACGTCGGTCCCGCGAAGGTCGGGCAGGGTGGTGAGCGGGACGACGAACGCGACGACGGCGGCGGTCGCGGGCACGACGGTCAGGGGCCGGAAGCGTCCGTTGCGGGCCCAGGTCCGTGCGCGCTGCTCGAGGACCGCGTGGCTGGCGACGGCGAGGGCGGTGGTCGCCACGAACGCGACGACGGACTCACCGACGGAGAGCGGGCGGTCGAGCGCGAGCACCGGGACCGTGAACACCGGCCAGTGCCAGAGGTACAGCGAGTACGAGCGGTCGCCGATCCAGCGCAGCGGGGCCGTGGCGAGGACCCGGGCGACGGGTCCCTGTCCGTCCCCGAGGAGGAGCAGGGCCGACCCGACCACCGGGAGGAGCGTCGCGGCCCCCGGGAACGGCGTGGTCGTGTCGAGCAGGAGGTACCCGGAGAGGATGCCGCCCAGTCCGAGGCCCGTGAGGACGCGCGACCGTCCAGGGTGTCGGCGGCGTCCGCTGTGCCGTGCGGTCCAGATCGCGAGCACGGCACCGGTGCCGAGCTCCCACGCACGCGTGTGGACCCCGAAGAAGGTCCAGGGGCCGTTGACGTCGGCGAGGACCAGCATCGCCAGGAAGCTCGCGAGCGTGAGCCCCGCCGCGATCACCGTGAGGTGCCGGCGGAGGAACGGGACCGCGCAGACCATCATCAGGGCAACCGCCCAGCCGACGTAGAACTGCTCCTCGACGCCGAGGGACCAGAACTGCTGGAAGGGGCTCGGTGCATGGTCGGCCAGGTAGTCCGTCCCGGTCAGCGCGAGCTTCAGGTTCTCGGCGCCGAACAGTGCAGCCAGCGCACTGGTCCGGGTCCCGGTGCGGTCCAGTGGCGGCAGGAACAGGAAGACGGCCGCGACGGTCGCCGCGACGGTGGCCAGTGCCGCGGGCGCGAGACGCACGATGCGACCGGAGAAGAACCGGACGAGGCTGATCCGGCCGGTCCGGTGGTGCTCACGCAGGAGGTTCTGCGTTATCAGGAAGCCGGAGATGACGAAGAAGACGTCCACCCCGGAGAAGCCGCCGTCGAGGAACGGGACGCCCGCGTGGAACAGGAGGACCCCGAGGACCGCGACGGCGCGCATCCCCTGGATATCCGCACGCCAGTTCGGTCGGATCACTTCCTGCACCCCTGAAGAATATCAGATGACAGAATATCGAACCATCGGGAGTCCGCGTCGCGGTCGACGGTCGGGTGCTCGACGGGTCACGCGTCCGGCACGCCCACGGCATGACTCCGCTGGTTATGCTCTGGCGATGCGTGTGTTGGTGGTCGACGACGAGGTGGCGCTGGCCGACCTGGTCGCGAAGGGCCTCGTCCGGCAGGGCATGGCGGTCGACGTCGCGTACCGCGGTGACGACGCCGACGTCCTCCTCTCGGTCAGCGAGTACGACGTCGTGGTCCTCGACCGGGACGTGCCGGGGCTGCACGGTGACGAGGTCGCCCGACGCCTCGCGGCCCGTGGGGCGATGACGCGGATCCTCATGCTGACGGCGGCCACGACGCTCACGGACCGGGTGAACGGTCTGGAACTCGGGGCGGACGACTACCTGACGAAGCCGTTCGAGTACCCGGAACTCGTCGCGCGGGTGCGGGCGCTCGGACGGCGGAGCACCGCGCCGATCGCACCGGTGCTCGAGCGCGGTGACCTCGTCGTGGACACCAACCGGAGGATCGCGACCCGGGGCGGACGCCCGCTCGACCTCACCGCGAAGGAGCTGGGTGTCCTCGAGGTGCTGCTCCGCGCCGACGGTCGCGTGGTGTCGGCGGAGGAGCTGCTCGAGAAGGTCTGGGACCAGAACATCGACCCGTTCACCGCTGCCGTGCGCGTGACGATGTCGAAGCTTCGCAAGAAGCTCGGCGACCCGGACCCGATCCGCACCCTGCCCGGCGAGGGCTACGCCGTCTGACGTGCCCGTCGTCCCGGGTGGCGTGCCGCGCACACCCCGCCGGAGGCTCCTTGGCGGATGACCGATCGGCCCGCCCATCTGCGCCTGTGTTGGTTTTGCGGCGAAACGGTTGCGAACATGTGGGGTTGCGGCGTACAGTGCTCGAAACCCACGGGAACGAAGGAGTTCGGGTATGTACGCAACCGAGCGGCACACCGCCATCGCAGCCTCGCTGCAGGCGGCCGGCCGTGTCTCCGTCGCCGAATTGGCCGAGCACTTCGACGTCACGACCGAGACCGTGCGCCGTGACCTCGACGCCCTCGAGTCCGCCGGCGTGCTGCGTCGCGTGCACGGCGGAGCGGTGCCGGTGGGGCGCTCGAGCGTCGTCGAGCTGAGCGTCGCCGAGCGCGAGGGGCAGCACGGCACCGCGAAGTCCGCCATCGCCCGCGCCGCGATGCGCCTCGTCCCGCCGACCTTCACGGGGTCGATCGCCCTCGACGCCGGGACGACGTGCGCCGCGGTCGCCGCGGAACTCGCCCGGTGGGAGCCGGCCCGGGCGGGCGCGACACTGACCGTCATCACGAACTCGGTACCCATCGCGAGCACGCTCCAGCACAGCCCGCACGTCGAACTGCACCTCCTCGGGGGACGGGTCCGCGGGCTGACCAGCGCCGCGGTCGGGACCGCCACCGTCGAGCAGATCGGTGCGCTGCGTCCGGACATCGCCTTCGTCGGCACGAACGGCCTCTCCGCCGGGTTCGGGCTGAGCACGCCGGACGAGTACGAGGCCGCGGTCAAGGGCGCGTACGTCCTCGCCGCACGCCGGAGCGTCGTCCTCGCGGACGCAGCGAAGCACGGGGTCGAGGCCCTGATGCGCTTCGCCCGCCTCGACGAGGTCGACACGATCGTCACCGACCAGGAGCCCCCGGCGGACCTCGCCGGTGCGCTCGCCGATGCGGACGTCGAGGTGGTCGTCGCATGAACCAGGACCGGACGAGCACGCGCATCGTGACGGTGACCCCGAACCCGAGCCTCGACCGCACGATCGAGCTCGCGGGCGAACTCCAGCGCGGGGCCGTGCAGCGCGCCACCCGGTCGACGGCGGAGCCCGGCGGCAAGGGCGTCAACGTCTCCCGGGTCGTCGTCGCCAGTGGCGGTGACACGGTCGCCGTGCTCCCGGGCGACGAGCTCGACCCGGTGCTTCTCGGCCTCGCGACCCGCGGCATCCCGACCGCCGCGATGCCGATCGGCGTGCCGCTCCGCTCCAACGTGACGGTCACCGAACCGACCGGCACGACCACGAAGCTCAACGAGCCCGGGCCGTCGCTCGCCGGACGCCTCGACGAGTTCGCGGCGCTCGTCGCGGACGCCGCCGGGGCCACCCCGACCGGACCCGGGGCCCGCTGGGTGGTCCTCGCCGGCTCGCTGCCGCCGGGGCTGCCCGACGACGCCCTCGCCGTCCTGGTCCGTGCCGTCCGTGCCCGCCACGGCGACGACGTCCGGATCGCGGTCGACTCGTCCGGCGTCCCGTTCACCGCCCTGCTGCAGTCCGGCGAGCGGATCGACCTGGTGAAGCCGAACGCCGAGGAGCTCGCCGAGGTCGTCGGCGGCGACCCGGACGTCTACGAGCGGGACCACGATGCCGCGGTCGCCGCGGCCGTCCGGCTCCGCGCCCGCGGGGTCGACACCGTGCTCCTGACCCTCGGGAGCGCTGGCGCCGTCCTCGTCGACGGCGAGGGCGCCTTCTTCGCCGCAGCACCGCGGATCGTCGCGCGCTCGACCGTCGGCGCGGGGGACTCCTCCCTCGCCGGGTACCTCCTCGCCGAGGTCGCGGGGGCGTCCCCCGCAGAGCGACTCGCCCAGGCCGTCGCGACGGGAGCGGCAGCGGCCGCACTCCCGGGCAGCGACGTCCCCGCGCTCGACCACACCGACCCCTCGGCCGTCGTGGTCCGCGCCGTCCCGTCCCGGACGCACACCGCACCGTCCCCGCGGACCGCCCCGCCGGTCGCCGCCCAGGTGGCGGCAGGGCCGGTCTGACCCGTACCAGCACCACGACCCCGCGAGCAGCACCCGCGGGCCCACGCACGCACCACCCCGCGAGCAGCACCCGCGGGTCCCCCGCACGCACCACCCGAACAGCACGGCCAGCGCCCCCGGCGCCACTGCAAAGGAGCAACCCAATGTCCGCAGACACGACGCAGCGCCTCATCAGCGCTGAGCTCGTCGGCCTCGACGAGGACCTCGGCGCCACGTCGAGCGACGTCATCCGCGTCCTCGCCGACCGCGTCGCCGCCACCGGCCGCGCGGCCGACGGCGCCGCGCTCGCCGACGACGCCATCAAGCGCGAGGCGAGCGTCGGCACGGGAGTCCCCGGCGGCATCGCGATCCCGCACGCGCGGTCGGCCTCGGTGTCGAGCCCGACCCTGGCGTTCTCGCGCCTCGCACGGAAGGTCCCGTTCGGCGCGCCGGACGGCGACGCCGACGTCGTCTTCATGATCGCGGTCCCCGAGGGCGCCGACAAGGACCACCTCACGGTCCTGTCGACCCTCGCCCGCGCACTCATCCGCGAGGACTTCACCGCCGCGCTCCGCGCCGCCGCGACGCCGCAGGACGTCGTCGACCTGGTGGAGCGCGAGGTGGGCGGCGAGGTCGCCGCAGCCGGCGTCGGGAACGCGAGCAGTGCCTCCCGGCCGGCCGCCGCGCAGCCCGCGCAGGCCGCAGCCGGCGGCACGACCCCTGCCGGCACCGGCGCACGCAAGGTGCTCGTCGGGGTGACCGCCTGCCCGACCGGCATCGCGCACACCTACATGGCCGCCGACGCGCTCGTCGCCGCGGCACAGCGCGCGGGCGCCGAGATGCACATCGAGACGCAGGGGTCCTCGCAGGTCGAGCCGCTCGACCCCGCGCTCATCGCCCGCGCCGACGCCGTCGTCTTCGCGGTGGACGTCGACGTCCGCGACCGCGGACGCTTCGCGGGCAAGCCGCTCGTGTCCGGCCCGGTCAAGCGCGGTGTGGACGAGCCGGACACGATGATCGCCGAGGCCCTCCGCGCCGCCGACGACCCGAACGCCGTGCGCGTGCAGGGTGGCGCGGCGACGACCGCGGAGTCGGCCAAGTCCGACGAGCACTTCGGCCAGGCGCTCAAGCGGTGGCTCCTGACCGGCGTGAGCTACATGATCCCGTTCGTCGCGGGCGGCGGTCTGCTCATCGCGCTCGGCTTCCTGCTCTCCGGCTACGGCATCGCGCTCGCGCACGGCGACTCCGGCCAGAACAACGCCGTCTACACGCTGACGCACTACACCCTCCTCAACCTCCCGCCGGAGGGGCTCGCGTACTACCTCGGCGCGGCGGCGTTCCAGATCGGCGGTGTCTCGCTCGGGTTCCTCGTGGCCGCGCTCGCCGGGTACATCGCGTACGCCATCGCCGACCGCCCGGGCATCGCGCCGGGCTTCGTCGCCGGTTCCATCGCGGTCTTCATGAACGCCGGGTTCCTCGGTGGCCTCGTCGGTGGCCTCATCGCCGGTGGGGCCGCCTACTGGATCGGGCGCATCCCGACCTGGCGCTGGCTCCGTGGCCTCATGCCGGTCGTGATCATCCCGCTGTTCGCGTCGATCATCGCCTCCGGCCTCATGCTCCTCGTGCTCGGCGGTCCGATCGCCTGGGTGATGACGCAGCTGACGAACTGGCTCAACTCGCTCAACGGCGCGTCGGTGATCCTGCTCGGCATCATCCTCGGCCTGATGATGGCGTTCGACCTCGGCGGCCCCGTGAACAAGGTCGCGTACTCCTTCGCGGTCGCCGGACTGGCCGCGGGCTCCGCGACCAACGTCGTGCCGTTCGAGATCATGGCCGCCGTCATGGCCGCCGGCATGGTGCCGCCGCTGGCGCTCGCACTGGCCTCGACGGTGCTCTACCGCAAGGGCTTCACCAAGCCCGAGCGCGAGAACGGCAAGGCCGCGTGGCTGCTCGGTGCGTCCTTCATCTCCGAGGGGGCGATCCCGTTCGCCGCGGCCGACCCGCTCCGGGTGATCCCCGCGTCGATGGTCGGTGCTGCGGTCACGGGTGCGATCTCGATGGCGGCCGGCGTCACCTCGCGGGCGCCGCACGGCGGCATCTTCGTGTTCTTCGCGATCGGCAACATCGGGATGTTCATCGCCGCGATCGTCGCCGGCACGGTGGTCGCCGCGCTCGTGCTGGTCGCGCTGAAGAAGTGGGTGCGCCGCCGTCCGGTGGACGAGGTCGCTGCGGGTACCGAGGCGGCGGCTGCCGCCGAGACGGTGGGGCAGCGCGCGCCGGTCGCCGTGTAGTCGACGCGACCGCGTGACGGGCGTCACCGCGTGACGGGCGTCGCCACCTGACGGGCGTCACCACGTGATGGACGTCACCACGTGATGGACGTCACCACGTGACGGACGGGAGGCACGGTGCCAGCTGGCACCGTGCCTCCCGTCCGTCCGCGGGGTGCGTTGCGCAGCCGAGCCGGCCTCCAGATGCCGAGATTCCGGCATCTGGGTGTCCTGTGGAACGTTCTGCGGAACCTCGTCGGAACCGAGCGGCGGGTCATGGAACCTCGAACGCACCCTGCCGACCGTCGACGCTCGCCCTACTCGGCGATGTTCGCCGTCACCGCGTCGATGTAGGCGGCACGCTCCTCCCGCGAGGCGGGCCGGCCCGGCACGCCGGGGCGCTGCTCCCACGGGAACGGGCCGGCCTCGTGCCGGTACTCGATCCCCATCGCCTCGAGTCGCGCCGTGTGCTCGGCGAGCCGCCCGCGGAACTCGGCGAGGTCCCTGGGGCCCGTGACGTCGGCCGACCACAGCGCTTCGGACAGGGCCGCGACCCGGGGGAACAGCTGGTAGTCGAGCTTCCGGGCGGTGTCGACGTGCTCGGTCCACATGTTGCCCTGCCCGCCGATGACGTGCGCCCGCTCCGCGTCGGTCAGGCCGGACGGCACCGGGTCGAACGCGAAGACGTCGTCGACCGACAGCACGATCGAGACCGGGATCGGCTCCGTCGTGAGGTCGCTCTGCCGGTAGTCGAGGTACGCCTGGTCGTCCGGGGACGAGATGACGTCGTGCCCGCGCTTCGCCGCGGTCCGTGCACCGGTCAGCCCGCGCCAGGACAGGACCGTCGCCGACGGGGACAGCGTCCCGCCCTCGAGGATCTCGTCCCAGCCGAACGCCCGTCGGCCCCGGGACTCGACGTGGGCGGCGAGGCGACCGACGATCCAGGCCTGGAGGTGTTCCTCGTCCGCGAGGCCGAGTTCGCGCATGCGCTCCTGGGTCCGTGGGTCCGCGATCCACTGCGCCTTCGGGCACTCGTCGCCGCCGATGCCGATGTACGGGCTCGGGAACAGGTCGATGACCTCGTCCAGGACGTCCTGGAAGAACCCGATCGTCGACTCCTCCGCGTTGAGGACGTCCTCGGCGATGCCCCACTCGGTCCAGACGTCGACGGGCTGGTCGGGGTGGACACCGAGCTCCGGGTACGCGGCCAGCGCCGCACGGACGTGTCCCGGTGTCTCGATCTCGGGCACCACCGTGACGAAGCGGTCCGCGGCGTACGCGACGAGCTCGCGGACGTCGTCCTGCGTGTAGTACCCGCCGTGCGGACGCTCGTCGAACGCAGCCGGACGGAGCACCCCGTCGGCGTCGGGCACGTGCGCGCCGACCTGCGACCCACGGCGCCACGAACCGACCTCGGTGAGCCGCGGGTACCGCAGGATCTCGATCCGCCACCCCTGGTCCTCCGTCAGGTGGAGGTGCAGCCGGTTGATCCGGTGCGCGGCGAGCTGGTCGACGACCCGCATGACCTCGTGCTTCGTCCGGAAGTGCCGGCAGACGTCGAGCATGACGCCGCGCCAGGCGAAGGCCGGTGCGTCCTCCACGACGACCCCCGGGACGGTCCACGGGCCCGCGCCCACCCGGCCGCGGCGGTACACGTCGGCCGGCAGGGACTGCAGCAGTGCCTGCACGCCGTAGAACACCCCCGCCGCTGCACCGCCGACCACCTCGATGCGCTCGGGCGTGACGGTGAGCCGGAACGCCTCGCTGCGGTCGTCCGGCGCGGTGGTGGGGCCGACCGGCAACGCCGCGGACTCCGACGGCGCGGCGACCCGGAGCACGATGACGTCGTTGCCCTCGTGCCCGTCAGCGTCGCGGACCGGCAGCCCGGTCGAGCCGCGGAGCGTCTGTTGGAGGTACAGTCGCACCGACTCGGTCTCGGCGTCGGCCGCGATGCGCGTGGTCGCGGTGATCGTGAAGGCGCCGGGTCCCGCTTCGACGCGGCGCGGGCGGGGGATGAGCATGTCGGAGTCCACCATTCCTCAATGGTCTTTCGTAATATGGAGGCTATGGCCGTGGAAGAGACCGTGTCAACGCTCCCGAGCACCGTGGTGGGGACGACCCCCGGCGTGCTGCGGTTGATCAACTCCCGCGCGATCCTCGACGAGCTCTTCCGCGACGAGTCCTCGCGCACGGTCACCGAGCTCAGCCGGACCGTCGGGCTGTCCCGTCCGACGGTCGAGGCGGCGCTCGCGGACCTTGTGGACGAGGGCTGGGTCGCCGAGGCCGACGCCATCGCCACGCCGAACAAGGCCGGTCGCCGCGCGAAGCGCTTCGCCGCGGACGCTTCGGCCGGCGCGGTCCTCGGCGTCGACCTCGGGTTGCACGGCATCGTCGGGCTCCGGGCCGACCTCCGCGGGGTGACGACCGCCCGCGTCGAGGAGCGGTACGCGGACCTGACGAGCGCGGAGCAGGCCTGGTCGAGCGTGCAGGACGTCGTGCAGCGGCTCACCGAGGGCGTCGACCCCGACCGCGTCCTCGCGGCGACGTTCGGGGTGCCGGCCGTCGTGGACCGGTGCGGCGCGATCGACTACACCGTCGCCGTCCCCGAGTGGGTCGAGTCCCGGGTGCCGGGGCGGATCCAGGACCTCTTCCCCGGTGCGGCGACCTTCTTCGACAACGACGCCAAGCTCGCCGCGACGGCCGAGGCGATGTGGGGCCGCTTCCGCGGCGTCGACGACGCGCTCTACCTCGTCATGGGTCGCCAGATCGGTGCGTCGTACCTCGTCGGCGGATCCCTGGCACGCGGCGCGCGCGGCGCGGCCGGGGAGGTCGGTGGACTCGCGTCGACCGGTTGGCCGTCGGCACCCGCCCGACTGGAGGCCCGGATCGGCTCCGACACGGACCTCGAGTCCGTCTTCGCGGCGGCCGGCGTCGGCGACCCGGCCGCCGTCGACGTCGTGCGGTCGTTCGCCGCCGACGTCGTGCCCGGCGTCGTCCAGCTCGTCACGACGCTCGACCCGCAGGTGGTCGTCGTCGGGGGAGAGGTCCTCCCGGCCGCCGACGTCTTCGCCGCGGCCCTGCACGACCTCGTGGTGCCCGAGCTGCGGCACCCCGTGCAGGTCGTGCCGTCCACGGTCGGCCGGGACGCCGTCGCACGCGGAGCGCTCGCGCGGTCGCTCACGCACGTCCGTTCCTCCCACATGGGACTCGGCTGACACTCAGGGAGCGCGCCACGGTCTGACAGGGCACTCAGGGATGATCGGACGATGACGACTGCCCTGCTCCGCCCCGTGGCCGCCGCCGACCCCGACACGGGCGGGCTGTCCGGACTCGTCCTGCAGCTCATCGACGCACTCGGGGAGTGGGGCGTCGCGCTCTTGCTCTTCGTCGAGACGGTGTTCCCGCCGATCCCCTCCGAGGTGATCCTGCCGCTCGCCGGCTTCCTCGCGGGCGCAGGGCGGATGAACCTCGTCCTCGTGCTCGTCGCCGCCACGCTCGGGTCGTACCTCGGCGCGCTGGTGCTCTACTGGCTCGGTGCCGTGATCGGGTTCGAGCGGACCGTCCGGCTGCTCGGCAGGCTCCCGCTCGTCGACGAGGACGACTTCCGCAAGGCCGCCGACTGGTTCCACCGGCACGGCCGGAGCGCGGTCTTCTTCGGGCGGTTCGTGCCGATCGTCCGCAGCCTCATCTCGCTGCCGGCCGGGGCCGACCGGATGCCCCTGGGGACCTTCTCGGTGTTCACGATCGTCGCGAGCGGCATCTGGAACGGCGCGCTCGTGCTGCTCGGAGCCGCGTTCGGGACCCAGTACGACCGGGTCGAGCAGTACACCGAGTGGATCGACCGGGTGCTCTACGTGGTGATCGCGGTCGTCGTGGTGACGTTCGTCGCGCGCCGGATCCGCCGTGCCCGGGCCGAGCGTGCCGGCCGGGCCGAGCGTGCCGGCCAGGGCGGTCGCGGTCGGCGCCGCGCCACCCCGGCCGGCGACTGAACCGGGCGGGACCCCGGGTCAGGCCTTCTTCAGCGCCGACTCCTTGTGGGCCGCCTTGTTCCCCGACTTCTCCGACTCGACGATCCAGTACGGGTCGCCGTCCTCCGGCTTGAAGTCCTGACCCTCGAACGTGAAGTCCTTGGTCTTCTTCTCGACCAGCTTGCCGGTCGTCCTGCCCTGCGAGGTGTTCCAGTGCACCTCGTCGCCCTTCGACAACGCCATCGTGTCCTCCTTGCGCATGAACGGTCACTCGATGTCGTCATGCCTACACGGCGTGCATCCCCGTCGGCACAGGGAAGTACGGGCATCACGATGTCGTAACGGGCCCGCGGGATCGGACGCGGGCGCGTACCGTAGCGGGTGAGTCACACAGCTGGCAACCCGCGCCCACCGACTCCCGACGGAACGACGTGCACATGACCCTGTTGGACAGCCCCAGGGCGGAGACCGTCCTCGCTGGCCGCTACCGTCTCGTGCGGCTCATCGGGACCGGCGGCATGGGCACCGTGTACGAGGCACGGGACGAGCACACCTACCGCCTCGTCGCCGTCAAGCTCTTCGCGACGCCGGACACCATGACGACCGCCGACCGGGTCCGCCAGGAGCGCGAGATCCGGCTGCTCAGCATGCTGTCGCACCCGGGGCTGATCCCGCTCTACGACGCCGGGACCCACGACTTCGAGGACGGTCCGCACCGCTTCATCGTGATGGAGCTCATCGCCGACACGACGCTGCTGCGCCGCCTCGCCGAGGGGGCGCTGCACAACTACGAGGTGGCGGACCTCGGAGCCCAGCTCGCCGACGCCCTCGCCTACGTGCACTCGCGCGGCATCGTCCACCGGGACGTCAAGCCGGCGAACATCCTGATCAGCGACGAGGGCTCCTCCGGGTTCGCGCGGACCGTGAAGCTGACCGACTTCGGCGTCGCACACTTCGTCGACGGGTCGCGGCTCACGAACGACGGCACCATCATCGGCACCGCCGCCTACCTCAGCCCGGAGCAGGTCGCCGGGGAACCCATCGGGTTCGCGACCGACGTCTACTCACTCGGGCTCGTCCTGCTCGAGGCGCTCACCGGCAAGCAGGAGTACTCCGGGACGCTCATCGAGGCGGCGCTCGCCCGGCTGCGGCGGGACCCGGAGATCCCCGACTCCCTGGCGACGGAGTGGCACGACCTCCTCGAGCGCATGACCGCCCGCGACCCCGATCGTCGACCGACCGCCGTGGTCGTCGCGAACGCGCTGCGTGGCGGCTCCACGCAGATCACCGGGCCGGTGCCGCTGGGCCCGGAGCGGACGCAGCACCTGCGCGCCCACAGGCTGCACCGCGCCGCACGTCGGCACGCGAAGCGCGGCACCTTCGACCCCGTGAAGCGGTGGCGCCGCCGGAACGTGCTCCTCGGCGCGTTCGCGATGTTCGGCCTCCTCGCCGCGTGCGGTGCGTCCTACCTGGCGGGCATGCTGCACTGACGCGGGTGCGACCGCACCTGTGCTCCCTGGCAGGATGGACGGCATGACCGACCAGCGCTGGATCAAGATCTGCGGACTCTCCACCCCCGAGACGGTGGACGCCGCCGTGGACGCCGGTGCCGATGCGGTCGGGTTCGTCTTCGCCGCCGGCAGTCCGCGCACGGTGTCGGCCGACCTCGCGAAGGAGCTCGTCGAGCGGGTGCCGGAGGGCATCGACGCCGTGGGGGTCTTCCGCGACCAGCAGATCGACGAGGTCGTCGGGATCGCCTCGGCGGTCGGGCTCACGACCCTGCAGCTGCACGGCGGGGAGTCGGCGTCCGACTTCGCCCGTGCGCGCGACGCCGGGTTCTTCACGATCCGTGCCGTCAGCACCGAGGACTACCTGCGCGAGACCCCCGAGCAGCGCGCCGCGTTCGACCACGACCTGCTCCTGCTCGACGCCGCGGTCCCCGGCAGCGGACGGCTGGTCGACCCCGCGACGATCGCCGGCAAGGTCGACGAGGCCTGGATCCTCGCGGGCGGGCTCACCCCGGCGAACGTCGTCGCGGCGGTCGAGGCGCTCGACCCCGACGGGGTGGACGTCTCGAGCGGCGTGGAGTCCGAGCGCGGCGTCAAGGACGCCGCGAAGATCCGCGCGTTCGTCGAGGCGGTCCGCAGCATCCCCTGACCGCCGACCGGCGGCTCGTCCGCCGGGCGCGGGACGCGACCACCGGGACGGACGGGAGGCCCGTGGCGGACCCGCCACGGGCCTCCCGTCCGTCCCGGTGCACGTCAGCGCAGCGTCGGGATGAGCTCCGTGAGGAACGCGTCGGTGTCCTCCCAGCCCGCCACCGCGTGGCAGGGGACCCCGAGCGCCCTCACCGGGTAGTCGTTGCCCTCCGGGTCGAGCCGGTCGCCGACGAAGAGCACGTCGTCGAGCGCGATGCCCGTGAGCTCCGCGAGGCGACGCATGCCGTAGGCCTTGTCGATGCCCTTGCGGGTGATGTCGATGCTCGTCGAACCGCCGGACCGGACCTCGAGGTCGGGGAGCTGTTCCTGGACGAGCCGGCGGAGGTGGTCCTTCTTCTCGCCGGTCGGGTCCCACTGCTTCTTGGCGTCGACCGGAGCGGCCTGGCCGAGCGCGGAGAACGTGATCTGGGAGCCGCGGTCCTCGAGGATGTCCCCCCAGGTCTCCGCCTCCCAGTAGCCGGCCCGCTTCGCCTGCTCCTCGACGGCCGCGAGCGCACGGGACTTCTCGTCCGCCGTGAGGTCCTCGGCGTACTGCAGCGCCCAGCCGCCGTCCTGCCAGCGGTAGTAACGCGTGCCGCAGGTCGGCATGAGGTGGAGGTCGTCGAGGGTCAGGCCGTCGCGGTCCGCCAGCGGTGTGACGAGCTGCTGCTCGAACTGGTGGAAGTTGCCGCCCGAGATCACGGCGACCGGGACGACCTCGAGCAGGGACGCGAAGGTCTCGAGCATGCGGGGGTCGAGGGGCGACTTCGACGGGGCGAGGGTGTCGTCCAGGTCGAACGCGACGAGGCGGGGCGTGGTCATGGCTCCGATCCTGCCAGAGGCCGGCCGACCGGAGGCCGCGCGTGACGGGTCACGGACGGGGCCGCGCGAGCAGCGGATGCGCTCGCACGGCGACGGCCGGGCCCCGGAGGACCCGGCCGTCGTGACGACGTCGGCGCAGCGGTCGGCTACTCCTTGACGAGGACGACCTCGTCGAGCGGCAGGCGCGTCCGCGGAGCGACCTCGCGCTCGGCGGCCTGGTCGTCGAGCTGGGACGGGTCGGCCACGGTGCCGACGGCCGACACGGTGTACGGCAGGAAGCGCTCCGGCAGGTCGAACGCGGCGCGCAGGCCCTCGGCGTCGATGCCCGCCATCTGGTGCACGTGGAGTCCCTCGGCGTGGGCCTGGACCGTCAGCGCGGCGAGCGACTGGCCGAGGTCGTACTGCGCGAAGGGGCGCTCCTCGCCGTCCTCGGTCACGGTCTCGAGCACGCCGACCACGAGCGCGCTGGCACGGAACGCCCACGCGGCGTTGAAGCCGAGCAGGTTCTCGTTGATCTTCCGGAAGGTCTCGCTGCCCCGACGGCCCGCGATGAAGCGGCGCGGCTGGTGGTTCATGGCCGAGGGTGCCCAGCGCGCCGCCTCGAGGAGCGCGTCGAACGCGGCGTCGTCGATGGTGACGGTCTCGTCGTAGGAGCGCGGGCTCCACCGTTCCTCGAGGAGCGGCACGAGGGGCTGGCTGGAGTCGGTCGAGCGGGTGAGCGTCTGCGAGGTCATGGTGCCGTCAACGGTAATCGATGCGTCTGCATTTCCCGGCTGTACGACGTCACATGGAGCCCGGGTGCCAGGATGGTCGGGATGGGTGGCGTCTTGACGGGGTTCGCGATCATCGGCGCGATCATCGCCGCCGGGTACGCGGTGGGTCGGACCGGCCTGCTCGGCCCGCACGCCCAGTTCGTGATGAGCCGGCTCGCCTTCTTCGTGCTCATGCCGTGCCTGCTCTTCCACACCATCGCGTCGGCCGACATCGGCGCGCTGCTGTCCCCGGTGCTCTGGGTCTCGCTCGTCAGCGCGCTCGTGGTGGCGTCGTGCGCGGCGGTGGTGTTCCGTGTCGTGCTCCGGCGGCCGCTCGCGACGACGACGGTCGGGGCCCTGGCGTCGAGCTACGTCAACGCGAACAACATCGGCCTGCCGGTCGCGGTGTACGTGCTGGGCCAGGCGACCGCGGTCGTGCCGGTCATCCTGCTGCAGCTCATCGTGCTCGCACCGGTCGCGCTGACCGTCCTCGACACCGTCACCGCCGGGTCCGGCAGCCTCGGTCGGCGCATCGCCGGGCCGTTCCGGAACCCGATCATCATCGCGTCGCTCGTCGGGCTGGCGAGCTCGGCGCTCCACCTCGACCTGCCCGCACCGGTCCTCGAGCCGTTCTCCCTCGTCGGGGCCGCGGCGGTGCCCGTGGTGCTGCTCTCGTTCGGGATGAGCCTGCACGGTGCGACGCCGCTGCGCGACCCCGCGATCCGGACCGACGTCGTGGTCGCGTCGGCGATCAAGCTCGTGGTCATGCCCGCCGTGGCGTTCGTGTTCGCGCGGTCCGTGTTCGGCCTCGGTGCGCAGGACGTCTTCGTGCTCACCACGCTCGCGGCGCTGCCGTCGGCGCAGAACGTCTTCAACTACGCGCAGCGGTACGGGGCGGCGGTGCCGGTGGCACGTGACGTGGTGCTCGTCACGACCGTCGGGTCGGTGCCGGTCCTCGTCGCGATCGCCGCGCTGCTGCACCCCTAGGTCCGCGCGGCGAGCTGCCGGGGCGACCGCGCCGGACGGGAGGCGCGGGACGGGAGTGCGCAGTGCCTCCCGTCCGGCAGGTGGCCGGCCGGGCCACGACGTGCACGCGCCGTCCGGCGGGGCGGCGCGCGACCCTCAGAAGATCATCGGACGGTCGTCGTCGAGCGACGTGTCGAGGTCGAGGTCGACCGAGACGGGCACGTGGTCGCTCGGCGCGTCCCCCTTGCGCTCGTCGCGGTGGATGGCGGCGTCGGTCACGACGTCCGCGAACGCCTGCGAGCCGAGCACGAAGTCGATGCGCATGCCCTCGTTCCGCGGGAACCGGAGCGACTTGTAGTCCCAGTAGGTGTAGCCGTCGGGCACGATCGGCCGGACGACGTCCTGGAGTCCGCGCTCCTCGAACGCCCGGAACGCGGCGCGCTCGGGCTCGCTCACGTGGGTGGCGCCCTCGAACACCGCCGTGTCCCAGACGTCCTGGTCGAGCGGCGCCACGTTCCAGTCGCCCATGAGCGCGAGCGGGAGCTCGGGGTCCGCGGCGAGCCACTCCGTGGTGCGGTCGGCGAGCTGCGCCAGCCAGTCGAGCTTGTACGCGTAGTGCGGGTCGCCGAGCTCGCGGCCGTTCGGCACGTAGAGGCTCCACAGGCGCACGCCGTCGACGGTCACGCCGATCGCGCGGGCCTCGACGGGCAGCTCCGGCCCCTCGTGCCCCTTGAGGAAGCCCGGCTGGCCCGGGAAGTCGCGCGTGACGTCCTCCATCGGCAGGCGGCTGGCGAACGCGACCCCGTTCCACTGGTTCAGGCCGTGCGCCTCGACCTGGTAGCCGGCGGCCTCGAACGCCCCGGTGGGGAACTGCTCCGGCTTGCACTTGATCTCCTGCATGCCGAGGACGTCGACGTCCTCGCGCACCAGCCAGTCGACGATCCGCCCCACTCGGGTGCGGACGGAGTTCACGTTCCAGGTCGCCACGCGCATGGATCCGAACCTACCGGTCCCGCCTCGGTGGCAAGGTGTTCGCTGGACGCACCACCAGGAGCACCGGATCAGGACGGAGTCACCCATGGCAACCAGCACCGACCGCGTCGACGGCACCACCGGCAGCACGACGACGCAGGGGACGACCAGGGGGCGGACGATCATCGACGACGCCGTCGTGGCGAAGGTCGCCGGCACCGCGGCCCGCGACGTGCCCGGTGTGCACGCACTCGGCGGGAGCGCCGCCCGGGCGTTCGGGGCGATCCGCGACGCGATCGGGTCCAGCGACCTCGGGCAGGGCGTGCGCGTCGAGGTCGGCGAGACCCAGGCCGCCGTCGACGTCACGATCGTCGTCGACTACCCGGTGCCGATGACCGAGGTCGCGTCCGCCGTCCGCGCCGCGGTCGCCGCCGCCGTCACCGACCTCGTGGGGCTCGAGGTGACGGAGGTCAACGTCGCGATCAACGACGTCGAGATCCCCGGACTCCCGTCCGCGGCCGAGGACGCAGCGGGTCGCGTGCGCTGAGTCCTGGCCGGTCGCCGGAGCGGTCGGAGTCGGTGCCGCTGGTCGACGCGCAGGGCGTGCACGGAGCCCGCGCCGGCCGTACGGCCCCGCTCGTCGCTCCGGTCACGGCAGGGTCCGGCTTCGGGCCCGGCCACGGGAAGCAGGACGCCGGTCAGAGCGAGACGCCGCGCGCCCGCATGAACGGCACGGGGTCGGACGGCACTCCGTTGAGGTGCACCTCGAAGTGCAGGTGGCAACCCGTCGAGTTGCCCGTCGACCCGACCAGGGCGACGAGCTGACCGGCGCTCACCCGCTGGCCGACGGTGGCTCGGAACCCGCCGTTCACGATGTGCCCGTAGGCGGTCTTCACCCCGCCGCCGTGGTCGATCCGCACGTAGTTGCCGTAGCCGCCGTACCACCCGACGTACTCGACGGTGCCGCCGGCCGCGGCGACGATCGGTGTCGAGCAACCACTGGTGAGGTCGGTGCCCTGGTGCAGCGCGTAGGCGCCCGTGTACGGGTTGACGCGGTAGCCGAACGGACTGATGACGTACCCGCCGCCCGGACGGACCCAACCGGTGCCGGAGCCGGAGCCGACCGCACCGCCCGACGACCCGCCGCTGGGGCCCGGGGCGCCGCCGGACGACCCGCCGCCGCTGTTCGCCGCAGCGGCGGCGGCAGCGGCTGCTGCGGCCCGGGCCGCGGCCTCACGGGCAGCCTTCTCCTCGGCTGCCTTCCGGACCGCCTCGCCCTGGGCGAACTCCTTCTCGGACCGGACGCGCCCCGACGTCAGGGTGGCGAGCTGGGCGTCGAGCCGTGCCTTGTGCTCCTGCTGCTCGTCGTACGCGGTCTGCACCTGGTCCGACGCCCGCTGCGCGACCTCCATGCGCTCCTGCGCCTCCGTCGCGAGCTCGTCGAGTCGTTCCGCGGCGCGGTCGGCCTGGGCGGTGAGCGACCGTGCCACCGAGGCGTCCGCGGAGGCTGCGGCCTCGACGCGTTCGGCCTGCTCGGACAGCTTGCTCAGCGCGCC
This sequence comes from uncultured Curtobacterium sp., assembly GCA_913778205.1. Taxonomy (GTDB): domain Bacteria; phylum Actinomycetota; class Actinomycetes; order Actinomycetales; family Microbacteriaceae; genus Curtobacterium. Next base: position 150,560 of record CAJYUW010000024.1, on the reverse strand, counting down.
GAGGTTGTAGAGGAGGTCGGAGGCGTCCTGGTCGTTCCCGACCACGGACGCGGTGACGTCGGCGCCGCCCGAGCGTGCCATCTGCGCGGCCAGCTGACCGGCCTGTGCGGCACTCTGCTCGGCGGTCTCGGCGTGCTCCTCGGCGTCGGCTCGGAGCCGCTGCTCCTTCTCGGCGGCCCGGTTCGCGGCGGTCTGGGCCCTGAAGAAGTCCTCGCCGAGACGCTCGGCCTCGGCCTGGGCCGCCTCGAGGTCGTCGGAGAGTCCGTCGATGATCCCGCGGATCTCGGTGATCTGCTGCTGCTTGTCGGACTCCTTGCCGCGGGCTGCGAGGACGTCCTCCCACGAGGGGTAGCTCTTGGCCTGGGCCGTCGGAGCGTCCAGCACGACGGTGCCCAGGAGGCCCGCGACGACCAGACCGGTCACGGCGAGGCGCATTCGGAAGGGGCGGCGGTGGCTGGCGATACGCGTCACGGGGGAACCCTATACGTCCGTACAGGGAGACCGTGGCGAGGCCGCGCCGCTGTGGACGAAGCTCAGAAGCCGCGGTCGCGCAGGGTCGCCTCGGCGCTCTGGCCGACGCGGTCGCGCAGGATCGACGCCCCCGCCGTCCCCGCGTAGTCGTAGACGTCGTAGCCCGTGCAGTGCGTGATCGACGCCGGGCTCCCGAGCGAGTCCTCCACAGCCCGGGTCCACACGTCGCCGGAGCCGATCACGACGAAGGTCGGCTTCGCGCCCCGGTACGCGCCGAGGTCCACGAGCCATGGGTACGTGTCGAACGTGTCCCGGACCTGCAGGAGCTCGACGTTCCGGGCGGCGTAGGTCGCCAGCGGGCGCACCGTCCAGAACTGGCCGACCCCGGTGACGTCGCGTCCGCCGGCCCACCGGTCCAGGCAGCCGGCGGCTGTGTAGCGGGCGTCCACCACGGTCCGGACCGTCCCCGGGACCGTCGCGACGCCGGCGACGAGCACCGCCGCGGCACCGATCGCGAGCACGGTGCGGATCGTCCTGGTCGGCCGGTGCACGCGCGTCGACCGGACGGCGGTCCGTGCCAGCTCGGCGACCGCGACGAACGCCAGCAGCGGCGCGGTCACGATCGGCTCGAGGTACCGAGGGGTCTGCGAACCCGCGACCACGACCCCGACCGACACCGCGGCGACCGTCACGAGCGGCAGCGCGGTGGCGACGAGGACCGTCCGGGACGTCCGGGCCCGCCATGCCCAGACCGTGCCGCCGGCCGCGAGCAGGACCCCGACGAACAGCAGCAGCAGTCCCGCGTCGCCGGCAGCGCTGCCGGCCCGCTCGTCGGTGAGCTGCGCGAAGAACGTCAGGGTGTCCACCGCGTGCTCCGGGTGCACGTACGTGGACGGGTCGAGCGACACGAACGGTCGCAGCGGGATCCGGAGGAGGGACCCAGCGACGGACCCGACGACGAGCACCGCGCCGATGACCGCCGACGGCCGCCACGGAACCCGGCGGGCGACCGCGAGCAGCGCCAGCGTGACGACCACCGGCCCTGCCGACCAGGGGACGTACAGCGGGTTCGAGGCGGTCGTCAGCGCGGCGACGAGCCCGAGCGTCACGAGGACGCGCACCGACGCACGCCCCGTCCGGACCACCCGCAGCACGAGCACCGCGGTCCCGAGCATCGCCAGCACCGCGCCGTAGTAGTAGGTGGTCGTGAGCAGCAGCGACGCGAGCTCGAGCGAGGTGGCGGTGGCGGTGGACTCGGTCAGGACCAGCGCCGTGACGAACGCGAGCGCGAGGACCGACACCGCGATCCGGGCCGGACGACCGGCGGACGGCATGAGTTCGTTCGCGGCCGCCCGGACGAGCGCGTAGACGCCCAGGACGACCAGCACCCCGTTGAGCGCGAGGGCCTGCTGGGGGGTCGCGGTCACGACCGAGCAGAGCAGGTAGACCGGCAGCTCCGGGAAGAAGAACAGCGCGGGGGACATCGCCCACTCGAACGGTTGCCCGGCGTCCAGCGAGCGGCGGACCAACGGCAGCAGCACCGAGTCCCCGTCGTACCAGAGGAGCGCGACCCTGGGGGTCGCGACGACGTGACGCAGGGCGATGACGGACAGGGCGAGCGCGACCAGGCCGCCCAGGGCCTCCCGGCCGACCGCCGACCACCGCCCGGCGCGGGCCGCGCTGCCGGCCTCGACGGCTGGCGGCGGCGCGGGACGGACCATGCTCCGGATCGTAGCGAGCGTGCCTCGGCGTGGGCTGCCCCGGCGGACAGCAGCGGCGGACCACCCCGACCGGCTACTCTGGTGCGCTGTGACTGACGTGCGCGCCCAGCTGATCGACCACATCGCGGCCGAAGCCGTGTTCCACGGCGACTTCACGCTGACCAGCGGGAAGCAGGCGTCGTACTACATCGACCTCCGCAAGGTCAGCCTCGACCACCGCGTCGCGCCGCTCATCGGACAGGTGATGACGGACCTCATCGCCGAGGTGCCGGACGTCGCCGCCGTCGGCGGTCTGACCATGGGCGCGGACCCGATCGCCAGTGCCGTCCTGCACCAGGCGGCGGCCCGCGGGCTCACCTACGACGCGTTCGTCGTCCGCAAGGAGCCCAAGGACCACGGTCGCGGCCGGCAGGTCGAGGGGCCGGACGTGCGCGGCAAGCGGGTCATCGTGCTCGAGGACACCTCCACCACGGGTGGCTCGCCGCTCAAGGCGGCCGAGGCGCTCGAGCGCGAGGGCGCGATCATCGCGGCGGTCGCCGTCGTGGTCGACCGCGACACCGGCGCAAAGGAGAAGATCGAGGCCGCCGGGTACCCCTACTACGCCGCGATCGGGCTGGCCGACCTGGGGTTGTCCGCGTGACCGGGGAGCGTCCGGACGACGCGCAGCGCCCCGGGGACACCGCCGGCTCCGGAGACGGGACCGATGGCCTGGAGGCACGGCGCGCGTCGGACACGGACGCTCCGTTCCCCGGTCTCCGCAGTGCCGCGGACATCTTCGGCGCTCCCCGCTCGGCCGACGAGTGGCCGTCCCGACGCGAGCGTCGCGAGGCGATCAAGGCCGCGCAGGAGACGGGTGCCCCGCTGCCGGAGCCGTTCACCGCACCGGTCGACGGCCTCTCGCAGGACGATCCTGACCCGGCGTCCGAGCCGACGCCCGGCGAGTCCGCGGACACCGGTCGTGGTACCCCCGCGGCGCCCGCTCCCGATGCACTGAGCCCGGCGGATGACGCGCCCGCGCTCGACGATGCGGCCACGCAGGCGATCTCGATGCCCGAGGAGCTCGCGGCGCCGTCGCAGCGGACGCACCCGAGCTCGATCCAGCTGCCGACGGCGCAGTCGCACCGGGACGTCCGTGCGGCGGAGGCCCGCGCCATCGACGACGAGCGGCGGCGGACCGACCCGACGGGCAGCGGCCGGGACGACGTCGACTGGCTCGGGCGCGCGACGGGCTCCGGCACCGGCGCCGTGACCGTGGGCGAGCCGATGGGCCGGCAGCCGCTCGGGGTCGAGGACGCCCTGCCGTCCGCCGCCGAGCCGCCGAGCTTCACCGACCTCCTCCGTGTGCAGCCGTCCTCGGAGGACGGGGCCCCCACCGCGGGCCGTCCGTTCGACTGGGCGGTGCGGGACGACCGTACGGGCGAGGTCCCGACGACGCTCACCTCGGACGCCTTCGCGACCAGCGCGCTGGACGCGAGCACCCTGGACACGAGTGCGCTGGCCACGGGGACGTGGTCCCTCGCCGACGAGGACGACGACGAGGCCGAGGTCGTCACGGGCGAGGTGTCCGTGGACGAGACGCCCGAGCACGACTCGGCCACTCGGGCGACGGGAGTCCTCGGCGGGACGGCGTCCGGGGCGACCACGGCCTTGCCGGCGACCACGGCCTTCCCGGCTGCCCCCGCGGGACCCGGATCGGCCGTCGCCGGGAGCGGACCGGTCCCCGCGGCTCCCGCCGGGACCGGATCGACCCCGGCGGGACCCGGAACGCCGGCCGGACGGGGCGCCGCGGATGCGGGCCCGGATGCGCGTGCGGACGCGGGCGCGCCGACGACGCGACCGGCCGTCCCGGACGCGGCCACGGGCCTCCCGGTCGAGCGCGACCGTCCGGCCACGCCGAGCGGACCGGCCACGGAGGAGACCGCCGCGGCGACGAGTTGGTCGCTGTCCCACGAGGCCGAGGAGACCCCGACCGTCGCGTTCGAGCCGCCGCGGTCCGCGGGCGCGACCCCGTGGTGGGCCGAGCCGGACGACGCAGTCCCGCCGACCGCCGCGCCGCCGCTCGTCGAGCCGGCCCCCGGTGCGTACCCCGCGCACCTGCCGCCCGCGGTCGGGCAGGACTTCGACGGCCTGCTCGCCGACGGCGGGGACGACCGCGACACGGCGCACGACCCCGGGCCGGACGACCGGGACGCAGCCGCAGCTCCGGCCGCAGCGGGCCCAACTCCCGAGGGCCCGGGCGAGATCGACCAGTCGGAGTGGACCGACCGCGAGACGAGCGACACGAGCGCGATCAAGGACCTGTTCGGGACCGCCGCCGTCGACCAGCTCGGGTCGAGCGGCTACGACCCGCACGACACCGGCACCGCGATGCTGCCGGCCGTTCGGGGCTCCGACGCGGGTGGCGCCTCCGGCCCCGCCACCACCGGAGCCTTCGGTGCCGGTGCCGGTGCCGCTGCCGGTGACCGGGCGCCGCGGTCGGCCGCCCCGACGTCGGGTGCGCCCACCCCGGGGTCACAGGGCCTGATCAACCAGCAGTTCGCGCGGCTGCAGGGCGAGGGCAAGCGCGGCAAGCAGCTCCTCTTCGGTGGTGCGGTCGTGCTCATCGTGGTCCTGGTCGTGCTCGTGTTCCTCTTCGCGAAGTGGATCATGGGCAACACCGTCGCGGACCACCTCACCCCGCCCACGTCGTCCCCGTCGGCAGCGGCGGCGCAGTCCGCCCCGCCGTCGAGCACGCCGAGTGCCGAGGCCGCCGCGCCGGCACCGACCCAGGCCGCCGGACTGCCGTTCGCGACGACCCCGGCGGCGCCCGGGCAGCACGTGTGGACGGACCTCGCGGGTGGGGAGTGCCTGTCGCCGTTCACGAACGCGTGGGCCCAGACGTTCACGGTCGTCGACTGCGCCGCCCAGCACGCGGCGCAGCTCACCGCGCGCCTGCCGGTGCAGGCGGACGCCTACCCGGGCGCGGACGCGCTCGCGGCGCAGGCGGCCGAGCGGTGCCAGACATCCGAGGCGCTCGACACGGGCGGCGCCGCCGCGCTCGGTGACGTGCAGGTGCAGGGCTCGTACGCCCCGGACGCGGCGACGTGGCAGCAGGGCGACACCTTCATCTCGTGCTTCGTGTCGCGGTCGTCGGGGAACCCGCTCACGGGATCGCTCGCGCCGACGGCGTAGACCGGGACCGCGCCGACGGCCGTGCCGGCGGGCCGGGGGACCGTGCTGGCGGGCCGGGGGACCGTGCCGGTGGGCCGGGGGACCGCGCCGGCGGGCCCGGGTCGTCCGCGCTACCGGGAGGCGGGCACCTTCGCCGACGCGTCCGACAGCATGCGCAGCTCCTCGGCGCTCAGCTCGAGGTCCGCGGACGCGAGCAGCGCCGGCAGCTGCTCGGTGTTCCGCGCGCTCGCGATGGGTGCCACGACGTCCGGCTGCGCCTGGAGCCACGCCAAGGACACGGTCGCGATCTCGACCCCGTGCTCCTGCGCGATGGTGTCGAGGGCGTCCACGACCGCGAGCCCCTCGTCGGTGAAGTAGCCCGACACCTGACCCTCGCGGTCCTTCCCGGCGAAGTCGTCCTTCGTCCGGTACTTGCCGGTGAGGAACCCGGCTGCGAGGGCGAAGTACGGCACCACCCCGAGGTGCTCGGCGGCGGCCAACGGGGCGGTGTCCGACTCGTACGGCTCGCGCGTGACGAGGTTGTAGTGCGGCTGGACCGCGACCGGCTTCGCGAGGCCGTGCTCCGACGCGATCCGGATCCACTCCGCCGCGCGGTCCCGCGAGTAGTTCGAGATCGCGGTGTACCGGACGAGTCCCTCGCGGACGAGCTGGTCGAACGCTCGGACGGTCTCCTCGAGCGGGGTCGACTCGTCGTCGAAGTGCGCGTAGTACAGGTCGATCCGGTCGGTCCCGAGACGCTTGAGGCTGGCCCGGGCGGCCGCCGCGACGTTCGACGCCGAGAGGCCCTGGAACTCCGGGTGCTGCGACACCTTGGTCGCGATGACGACGTCGTCGCGCTTGCCCGACGCGCGAAGCCACGACCCGATGACCCGCTCGGACTCGCCGCCGCTGTTGCCCGGCGCCCACGCGGAGTACACGTCGGCGGAGTCCACGAAGTCGCCGCCCGCTCCCGTGTACGCGTCGAGGACCCGGTGCGAGGTCTGCTCGTCGGCCGTCCAGCCGAACACGTTGCCGCCGAGGGCGAGGGGGAACACGGTCAGGTCGCTGGTGCCGATGCGGGGCATGGTCATCCGTTCGTGGTCGGTTCGTCGTCGACCGGGCCGGCCGCGACCCGCTCACGCTACGCCCGGCGTCCGTGCACCCGGCCAGGAGTTCCGCAGTGTTGCATGAGGGGATGACCACGCTCACCGACGCCCTCGCCGACCCTCGTTCCTCGGTGCGCCTCCGCGCCGTGATGGCGGCGGGCACCACGGCGGACCCGGGCGACCTGGACGTGCTGCTCGAGCAGTGCGCGGTCGACCCCGACCTGCAGGTGCGTGAGGCCCTGACGTGGTCGCTCGTCCGGCTGCCTGCCGGACTGGTGGTCCCGCGGCTCGTCGCGGAGCTCGACCGTCCCGAGGCGCGTGCGCGGTCGCAGGCGCTGCACACGCTCTCGAAGATCAAGGACAGCTCGGTGTACGCCGAGGTCGTCGAACGGCTCGGCGACACCGATCCCGGCGTGCGGCGCACCGCGTGGCGCGCGGCCGTGGTCCTGGCGCCGGAGCAGGAGCGGCCGGCCCTGGCACGACGACTCGCGCTGGAGCTCGGGGAGGGGGACCGCGACCGGCGCCTCGCCCTCAGCCGCGCGATCGTGTCGCTCGGAGCGGACGTCGCCGCACCGGTCCTCGCGGACGCGTCGGCCCGGCGCGGCGAGGCGGTCCGCGAGCACGTCGCCGAGACCGAGCGGCTGCTCGACGACCCCGACGCCGCGTCCTCGCTCGCGCTGGAACGCGCGCGACGCGAGATGGCGCTCGGACGCAGCAAGCGCGCGTCCGGCTGACGCGACCGGGCACCGGACGGGAGGCTCGTGGCGGCGCCGCCACGGGCCTCCCGTCCGTCCCGCGCGAACCCGGGGCGGGTCCTGGAACCTGCGGATTCGGCGTCTCGAACACCCCGGATCGGCTTGCGTGTCGGCACCGACACCGGCCAAGGTGGGTGTTGAAGGGGAGTAGCTCCCAGCGCGTGCATCGACACACTGACCATCACGACGATCGGTCCGGTGCACCACCCGCGGCCGTCAGGCCCGGGCGAGCGAGACCTTCGGCCGTTCCGCCGTGGCCGAGGTCCTCCCGTGACGCTCCGCCGTGGCTCCGACCTGGAGACACCATGACCGACACCCTGTCGAATCCGACGCCCGGGACGGCGTCGACGCCGACCATCCCGGCCGCCCGCATGGGCCGCAGCGCCTGGGGCCGCATCGCGATCTGCGTGGTGCTCGCGCTGCCCGCGGTGGTCTTCCGACTGGGCGGCTTCGCCCCGAACCCCGTCGTCGACCTGCTGGTCTTCGGCGGCGCGGTCGTCGCCGCCTCGTTCCTGCTCGCGTGGGCCGCCGAGGCGGCGCAGAAGGACATCTCCGGTGCCCTCGCGATCGCGATCCTCGCGCTCATCGCGGTGCTGCCCGAGTACGCCGTCGACCTGTTCTACGCGTTCCGCTCCGGCTCCGACCCCGAGTTCGAGCAGTTCGCCGCCGCGAACATGACCGGCTCGAACCGGCTCCTGCTCGGCTTCGGGTGGCCGCTCGTCGTGGTCATCTCGCTGCTCGTCGCGCGTCGGTACGTCCGGGCGGGGTCGCTGCCCGCGTCCGCCACGCGGGTGCTGCAGCTCGAGCAGTCCTCGCGGCTGGACATCGGGTTCCTGGCGCTCCTCGCGGTCGTCGCGTTCCTCATCCCGTTGCTCGGCTCGATCCCGCTCTGGTTCGGGATCGTGCTGCTCGCCGCGTTCGTGGCGTACCTCTGGCGCGCGTCGAAGGTCGCCGACGGTGACGACGAGGACGAGGAGATGGTCGGCATGGCGGGCAACATCGCCTCGATGCCGACGCGTGCCCGGCGCTGGACGATCGTCGCGCTGTTCGTCGTCGCCGCCGCAGTGATCCTGTCGTCCGCGGAGCCGTTCGCCGAGGCCCTCGTCGACTCCGGCAGCGCACTCGGGATCGACAGCTACTTCCTCGTGCAGTGGCTCGCGCCCCTCGCGACCGAGGCGCCGGAGTTCATCGTCGCCGCACTCTTCGCCCTGCGCGGGATGGGCGGCGCGGCGATCGGGACGCTCATCGCCTCGAAGGTCAACCAGTGGTCGCTGCTCGTCGGGTCGCTGCCGATCGCGCACGTGCTCGGTGGTGGGACGACGGGCGGGCTGCCGCTCGACGGCCGGCAGGTCGAGGAGTTCATGCTCACCGCGTCGCAGACCGTGCTCGGCGTGGCGATCATCATCGCGCTGCGGTTCCACCGGTGGGCGGCGATCGGCCTCGTCGCGCTGTTCGCGGTGCAGTTCGTGGTGACGGACACGAGCGGGCGCTGGGTGCTCAGCATCGTGCACCTCGTCGCGGCCGTCGTGGTGTTCTGGATCCACCGGCGGGACATCGCGCCGACGATCGCGGCACCGTTCCGGCGGCAGGCAGCCGTGGCGCGCGCCTGACGCTCGCCGCGGCGCGGCGTCGTGCGACCTCGGTTGCGGTGCGATGCGGTGCGGGTGCGCGGTGCGGTTGGTCTCAGGATGTGTCGGCCGGCGGTCCGTGGGGCGACGCTTCGTGCGACCGCGGCGGACGTGAGCGGCACGTCCTGCGACCGGAGCGGTGTCGGACGGGAGGCGCGGTGCGGGCTGGCACCGTGCCTCCCGTCCGGTGGGCACACGCGTGGGGCGTGGCGCGCGGTCGCAGAAGGTGTCGGGTGGCGAGCGCCGACGCGCCATGTCGTGCGACCACGGCGGACGTGAGCGGCAGGTCCTGCGACCAGGACCGGGCCGCGGTCAGTCGTCGTCCGGGGCGAGCCAGATGGCCGTCGCGGCGGCGGCCGGCAGGTCGACGAGCGACTCGGACCCGTCGGCCGAACGGCGGGCGACCGCGATGACGCCCGCGTAGTCCCGGACCTGCTCGACCCGGAGGTGGGTGCCGAGCGCGACGCCCAGCTCGTCGAAGTAGCGCAGGAGCGACGGGTCGTCGTCGGACACCCGGTCGACGGTGCCGCACGACCCCGGCTCGACCGTCCCGAGCAGGGCGCCGGGGGAGTCCGGCACGGTGCCGTCCGCACGCGGGATCGGGTCGCCGTGGGGGTCGTGGGTCGGGTGCCCGAGGTCGGTGTCGACGCGGTCGAGGAAGGTCTCCGACACGGCGTGCTCGAGCGCCTCGGCCTCGGTGTGGACCTCGTCCCAGCCGTAGCCGAGTCGCCGGACGAGGAACGTCTCGATCAGCCGGTGTCGCCGGACCATCGCCACCGCGACCTGCTGCCCGAGCGGGGTGAGGACGACCCCGTAGTACGGGGTGTGCTCGATCAGGCCGTCGCGGTCGAGCTTCCGCAGGTTGCCGGACACGGTCGACGCCGACACCTTGAGCGCCGCAGCGATGTCCCGCGTGGCCAGTCCGGCGCCGCCGCGCTCGCTCGCCTTCCAGATGAGCTTCACGTAGTCCTCGGCCATGGTGCTGAGGGAGGGAAGCCGCATGCTCCAATGGTACAAACGCAAGCGTGACGTCAGCAGCCCCGGTCCGCAGACGGCGCTGGCCGGTTCCCCCGTCGCTGCTGGTCGGTGTCGCACCGCTCGTCGCCTTCGCGGCGGTCAGCGTGTGGCGCGCCCGTCCCAGCGACGACTACCCGACACTCGGGCAGACCGTCGACAGCGTCGTGCGGTCCCTGGTGGTCCCCGAGGGCATCGCGGTCGCGGTGCTCGGCGTCCTGGTCACCGGGCTCGGCTGGTGGCGGATCGCGACCGTCGACCCCGTCCGCTCGCCGCTGCGGTGGACCATGATCGCGCCGTTCGGGATCCTGCTCGTGTGCCTGGTCCGGCTGCCGCTGGTCGACTGGGGCGCCCTGCCGGTGCGGTACTTCCTCCTGCTGACCGTCGGCGTGCTGTTCGTGGGGGTCTTCGAGGAACTGATGACCCGGGGCGTGCTGCTCGTCGGCCTCCGACGCCGACTGCCCGAGTTCGCGGTGTGGGCGGTCTCCTGTGTGTTGTTCGGCCTGCTGCACCTGCTCAACGCCCTCGCCGGGGCCGGGCTCGTGCCGACGCTCGTGCAGGTCGTGTTCGCGACGTCGTTCGGCAGCACGCTCTACGTCGCCCGTCGGCTCACGGGGTCGCTGCTCGCGCCGGTCCTGCTGCACGCGTTCTGGGACTTCGGGTCGATCGGGTTCTCCGCCACCGCGGACCTGTCGGACCGCCCGACGCTCCTGGTCGCGGGCGTGATCGGGCTGTTCTCGTTCGGGATCCTCGCGTTCGGCATCGTCGCCGGTGGCATGGTCGCGTGGCGGGACGACCGCCCGCGACGGCTCCGGCGCCGGTGGCGTGGTGTGCCCCCGATGGCGGCGTACGTGGTGCGCGGTGGCGAGTCGCGCCTCCAGGCGGTCTGACGAGGCGACGGCCGGCGCCGACGACCCGCGGCGACGGCTGGCGCGCACCGACGGTCGGTGCCCGGACCCGCCCGGCGGCGGTCCGTCAGGGCTTGCGGCCGACGGCGAAGACCCGGCGGAACGGGAAGACGGTCCCGTGCGGCCCGGCCGGGTAGGCCTCGCGCAGCGCTCCGGCGTAGCGCTCCGTGAACGCCGCGGTCAGCGCTCCGGACGGGTCGGCGGCGTCGAGCGCGGCGACCACCGGACGCAGCCCGGTGCCACGGACCCACGCGAGCACCGGGTCCGCGCCGTCCAGGAGCTGCGCGTACGTGGTCTCCCAGGCGCGGGCCTCGAGCCCGGCGTCGAGCATCAGGCCCAGGTAGCCGGCCGGGTCGAGCACGGGGTCGGCGCGCAGGACCCCGTCGAGCGCGCCCGCCCACGGCCCGTCCGTGGCCACCGCCCGCATGAGCGCGTGCGACGGCGCGTCGAAGTTGCCGGGCACCTGCATCGCGAACCAGCCCCCGGACGGCATCGCCGCGAACCACCCGGGCAGCAGCTCGACGTGCGTCGGCACCCACTGCAGCGCCGCGTTCGTCACGACCACGTCGTCCGTCGGACCGGGCACCCAGTCCTCGATCGCGCCGAGCCGGAACGACACCCCGGGGACGTCGGACGGCGCGGACGCGAGCATCTCGGCGGAGCTGTCGACGCCGACGACCTCCGCACCGGGCCACCGGGTCGCGAGGGTGGCGGTGAGGACCCCGGGGCCGCAACCGAGGTCGACGACGCGACGCGGTGCCTCCCGGCCGTCCCGTGCCGACCAGGCGACCTGCGCGACCAGGTCGTGGAAGGGGCGAGCGCGGTCGTCCGCGAAGGCGGCGTAGCGGTCCGGGTCCCAGCGCACCGCGCCGCTACATCTCGACTTCGAAGGGCTCGGTGCGCACGAGCTCGTGCACGCCGGCGATGACCTCGCTCGGCCGGAACGGGTACCGGTCGATCTCGGCCTGGTCGCTGATGCCGGTCAGGACGAGCACGGTGTGCAGGCCGGCCTCGATGCCGGCCTGGACGTCGGTGTCCATCCGGTCGCCGATCATCCCGGTGTTCTCGGAGTGCGCCCCGATGCGGTTCATCGCGGACCGGAACATCATCGGGTTCGGCTTGCCGACCACGTAGGGGTGCTTGCCGGTGGCCTTCTCGATCATCGCCGCGATCGCCCCCGTGGCGGGGAGGACGCCCTCCGCCGACGGTCCGGTCGCGTCCGGGTTGGTGACGATGAACCGGGCTCCGTCGCGGATCAGCCGCACGGCCTTCGTGATCGCCTCGAACGAGTAGTTCCGGGTCTCGCCGACGACCACGTAGTCGGGTGCCGTCTCGGTCATGATGAAGCCCGCCTCGTGCAGGGCCGTGGTCATGCCGGCCTCGCCGATCACGAACGCGGAGCCGCCGGGCATCTGCGACCGGCAGAAGTCGGCCGTCGCGAGCGCGCTCGTCCAGATCCGTTCCTCCGGGACGTGCAGCCCGGAGCTGCGGAGCCGGGCGCTGAGGTCGCGCGGGGTGAAGATCGAGTTGTTCGTCAGCACGAGGAACTCGGTGCCCTCGTCGAGCCACTGCTGGATGAGCTCCGGCGCCCCGGGCAGGGCCTGGTTCTCGTGCACCAGCACGCCGTCCATGTCCGTCAGCCAGCACTCGACCTCGTCGCGGGTTGCCATGGCCTCACCCTAGTGCGCGCGGCCGGTCGCGAAGGGTGCGGTCCGCGAGCCCGCCGGGAGGCGCGGATCGCCACGAGCGCGCCGCCGTCGGTCGCCGGGTGGTCACCGCACCGAACGCTGCTCGGTATTGCCGTAGGCTTTTCGGTACACGTACCGAATCAAGGAGTCCCGCCGTGCTCGCCGATCCCGACGCCCACACCGCCGCGCCCCGATCCGCGGAGGGGGTCCCCGCCTCCGGCAGTGCCGTCGACGCCACCGACTCCGGCGGTGCCGTCGACGCCACCGGCTCCGTCGATCCGGGAGGGGTCGGTGCGGTGCCGCGTCGACGCCGGGGCCGCCCGAACGTGCTCTCGCGTGAGCAGGTGATCGACGCGGCGACGCGGATCGCCAACGAGGAGGGGCTCGACCGGCTCTCGTTCCGTGCCCTCGGCGCCGCGCTCGGCGTCGCCCCGATGACCGTGCACCGGACGATCGGCGGGCTCGAGGACCTGCACGCCGAGCTCGTGCGCCGCACCGTCGACGAGTTCGCGTCCACGTTCGTCTGGCCGTCCGACTGGCGGGAGGTCGTCCGGGTCTTCGCGTGCACCTTCCGCGACCTCATGACCACGCACCCGCTCGTCCTCGAGTCGCACAGCCAGCACGCGCCACTGGCCTCGACCGAGTCGGACGGCGTCGTCCGGACCGTCGTCGCCGCGCTGCAGGAGGCCGGCCTGTCCGACCGGGAGGCGATGTACGCGTTCTTCGTCGTGTACGACTTCGTGGTCGGGCACGTGGGCGTCCTCGTCGGCCGGGGCCCGTCCGAGGCCGGGCGACCGGAGCGGCACGCGCTCGTCGGGGAGATCCTCGGCGCGCACTCGTACGACGAGCGCTTCACGCTCGGCGTCGACGTGTTGCTCGCCGGCATCGAGGCGCGGGTCGCGGGCCAGCGGGCGTCCTAGTCTGGAGGACGTGACCGACGCCTCGCCCGAGCCCAGCCACGAGCGCACGACGAACGGCGTCGGCCCGCACCCCGAACCGTGGCCGGACGACCCCCGGCTCGACCCCGAGCTGCTCGCGAACGGCGACTCCCGCAACGTCGTCGACCGCTACCGGTACTGGTCGATGGCGGCGATCGTCGCGGAGCTCGACACACGGCGGCACGCGTTCGACGTGGCGATCGAGAACTGGCAGCACGACCTCAACATCGGGTCGATCGTCCGGAGCGCCAACGCCTTCCTGGCCGGCACGGTGCACGTCATCGGCCGTCGGCGCTGGAACAAGCGCGGCGCGATGGTCACCGACCGCTACCAGCACGTGCGGTACCACCCCGACGTGGCGGCGTTCCTCGTGGCGATGCACGCCGAGCGGCGCCCCGTCGTCGCGATCGACAACACCGAGGGTGCCGAACGCATCGAGACAGCGGCGATCCCGGAGCGCTGCGTGTTCCTGTTCGGGCAGGAGGGGCCCGGACTCACGGACGAGGCGGTCGCCGGAGCGGACACGCACCTCGAGATCACGCAGTACGGGTCGACCCGCAGCATCAACGCCTCGGCGGCGGCAGCGATCGTCATGCACAGCTGGATCGTGCAGCACGCCGCGGACCGGGCCCGCTGACCGGGGGCCAGTGGGCCGGGTCCCTCGACCGAGTCCCTGAGCGGAAGCTCAGGGAACCGGGCACCATGGACGGCATGGCACCATCACGATCCGCACCCCCGGTGACCGCGGACGGCGACGCGCTCGGCGCCCCGGTCACCACGACCCCACGACTGAAGCGGTGGGTGTTCTGGCCCGCGGCGGTGATCGTCCTCGGGTTCGTGGTGTGGACCCTCGTCGCCCCGTCCTCCGCGGAGAGCGCGTTCACCGCCCTCCAGGCCGGCATCGTCGCGAACTTCAGCTGGTACTACGTCCTCATCGCCGCGTTCTTCGTCGCGTTCTCGATCTTCGTCGGCTTCAGCAGGTTCGGCGACATCAAGCTCGGCAAGGACCAGGACGAGCCCGAGTTCTCGACCGGTTCCTGGTTCGCGCTGCTGTTCGCCGCCGGCATGGGGATCGGCCTCGTCTTCTACGGCGTCTCCGAGCCGCTGAGCCACTTCGCAGACCCGCGCCCCGGCGTCACCGGCGACGAGGCGTCGCTCGCGCAGCAGGCCATGACTCAGACCTTCCTGCACTGGGGCCTGCACGCCTGGGCGATCTACGTCGTCCTCGGCCTCGCGCTCGCGTACGCGATCCACCGCCGCGGCCGTCCGGTGTCGATCCGCTGGGCGCTCGAGCCCCTGCTCGGCCGGCGGGTCGAGGGCGGTTGGGGCAACACGATCGACGTGATCGCGCTCATCGGGACGCTGTTCGGCGTCGCGACCTCGCTCGGCCTCGGCGTGATCCAGATCGGCGCCGGGCTGGAGAGCGCGGGCATCGCGGAGAGCAGCACGGTCAGCCAGATCGCCATCATCGCGGTGATCACCGCCCTCACGGTCGTCTCGCTGGTCACCGGCGTGACCAAGGGCATGAAGATCCTCTCGAACTTCAACCTGATCCTCGCCGCCGCACTGCTGCTGTTCATCCTCGTCGTCGGACCCACCCAGTACCTGCTCCGCGACTTCGTCCAGTCGATCGGCGCGTACCTGCAGGACCTCGTCGGACTGTCCTTCACCGTCAGTGCGCAGCAGGGCGCCGCGGGCGAGGCCTGGCAGGCGGCGTGGACGACGTTCTACTGGGGCTGGTGGATGTCCTGGGCGCCGTTCGTCGGCATCTTCATCGCCCGCATCTCGAAGGGGCGGACCGTCCGGCAGTTCGTGTTCGGCGTGCTGCTCGTCCCGACCGCGCTGACGATGCTCTGGTTCGCGGTGCTCGGCGGGGCGGCGATCCACCGGCAGGTGAACGGCGGCGGGTTGGTCGGCACGGACGGCTCGGTCGACGTCGAGGGCTCGCTCTTCACCCTCCTCGGCGACCTGCCGGCCGGGACCGTGCTGACGTTCGGCGCGATCCTGCTCATCGGCGTCTTCTTCGTCACGTCGTCCGATTCCGGATCGCTCGTGATGGCGATGATCGCCTCCGGTGGGGACATCGAGCCGAAGAACTGGCTCCGGGTCTTCTTCGCCGGTGTCTCGGCACTGCTGGCCGTCGCACTGCTGCTCACCGGCGGGCTCAACGCGCTGAAGACCGCGGCGATCACGACGGCGCTCCCGTTCAGCATCGTGCTCCTGCTGACGTGCTGGTCGACCGTCATCGCCTTCACCCGGGAGCGCCGGGCGTACGACCGCGCCGAGCGCGCGCTGCTCCTGGAACGGGTCGGCGAGTACTACGGACTCGAGGTCGAGGCGCCCGCGGAGCGCGGCGTCCGCACCGGGCTCGGTCGGCCGTTGCAGGTGATCGCGCGACGGCTGCGACCGGCCAGGGGCACTGCCCGGCCCGAGGTCGCCGTGGAGCCGGACCCGCCGGTTCGCGCCGCCGACGTCTCGCCGGACCCGGCGCTCGACCCGCGGCTCGACGACGCGGGGTCCCGCGACGAGCACCAGGCCGCCGACCGCTGACGGCCACCGCGGCGGGCGGGCACACCGTGCCCTCCCGCCGCGGATCGCACGCCGCGAACCTGACGCCGCACGCGTGCCGGCGGTGCCGCGCGGGCTCGACACCGTGCACGGAACGGCCGCAGCCCTGTGCACGGAACGGGCGCCGACCGGCCTCAGCGCCGTGCGGTCGTCCGCCGCGCGACGAGCCGCGGCTCGACGAGGATCTCCCGTGCCGGGGCGCCCGGGTCCGCGATCCGTGCGAGCAGCCGCTCACCGGCTCCCCGGCCGATCTCCACGCTCCGGTCGTCGATGCTCGTCAGCCCCACGTACCGGGTGGCCGCGACCGGCGTGTCGTCGTAGCCGATGACGGACACGTCCTCCGGCACCCGCAGACCACGGTCGGCGAGGCCGGAGAGCGCGCCGAGCGCCATCACGTCGTTCGCGGCGAACACCGCCGTGACGTCCGGGTGCGCGTCGAGGAGCATCCCGACGGCGCGCACCCCGGCGTCCTCGGTGGGCTCACCGGGGAGGACCGCACTGACCACGGAGGCGCCGGGGCCGGCGGAGGCGACCCGTGCCTCCAGGCCGGTGCGGCGTTCGTCGGAGGCGGCGGAACGCGCGCCGACGAAGCCGATGCGCGTGTGGCCGAGCCCGAGGAGGTGCTCCGCGGCGATCGCGCCGCCGGTGCGGTCGTCGTTGGCGACCGTGTCCGCACGCGGGATCGCGACGCGACCGCCGGCGATGACGAGGGGCATCGAGGCCGGGACCGCGAGGTCCGTGTCCGGTTCGCCCGCGATCACGATGCCCTCGACGCGCATCGAGAGGAAGCCCTCCACGGGGGAGGCGTCGAGCCCGGTGTTGAGGAAGCGGTCCGCGACCACGAGCCGGTGCCCCTGGTCCTGCAGCGATTCGCGGAGTCCGGTGAGGAGGTCGACGAACCACTGGTTCCGGAAGTCGTCGAGGACGACGCCGATCGTCCGCGTGCGCGTCCCGGCAAGGGCGACGGCCGCGGTGGAGGGGCGGTAGTCGAGCTCCTGGATCGCCTGCAGCACGGCGGCGCGGCGCTGGTCGCTGACCCGGGGGGAGCGTTGCAGGACGAGCGAGACCAGTGACTTCGAGACGCCGGCGCGCGAGGCGACGTCGTAGATCGTCGCCGGCTTGCCGCCGGCGGTTGGTGCGCCGTCGCCCATGATCGGCATCGACCTCCTGGTGTCGTGGTCGATCCTACCGGCGCCGTCCTGGTGCTGTTGACGTGACATGGGACGGACTGGAGGCGCGGCGCGGCTCCGGCACGCGCGCCGCGGCTCCGGCACG
The DNA here is from genome assembly GCA_913778205.1 of uncultured Curtobacterium sp. Taxonomy (GTDB): domain Bacteria; phylum Actinomycetota; class Actinomycetes; order Actinomycetales; family Microbacteriaceae; genus Curtobacterium. The sequence continues at coordinate 133,338 of CAJYUW010000024.1, read as the reverse complement.
TGCGCCGCGGCTCCGGCACGCGCGCCGCGGCTCCGGCACGCGCGCCGCGGCTCCGGCACGTGCGCCGCGGCTCCGGCACGTGCGCCGCGGCTCCGGCACGTGCGCCGCGGTGGGCGGCGTGCCGAGGCGGGGCGCGGGGGTGCGGGGCCCGCGCCGGTGGGCGCGGGCACGGTGGGCGCAGCGGCGCCGGCCCGCCGTGCCGGCCTGCCCGCTACCCGATGAGGCTCGGCCGGAGGTCGCGCAGCGTGCGGCTCCGGGTCTGCCGTGCCGTCACGAGGTACGACACGAGCAGCGCACCGAGCAGCCAGCAGAGCAGGACGCCGCTGTCCGACCACGCCGCCGCCGCGGAACCGCCGTACATCGTCTGTCGGATCGCGTCGACGGAGTACGTCATCGGCAGGGCGAAGTGCAGCGCGGCCAACGGTCCGGGCAGCGTCTGCCACGGGAACGTCCCGCCCGCGGTGACGAGCTGCACGAGCATGAGCACGAGGCCGAGGAACTGTCCGACCGACCCGAGCAGCACGTTGAGCGCCATGATGATCGCCGCGAACGTCGCCGAGGCGAGCACCATGATCCCGATCGTCGGTCCGGCCTGCACCACGTTCAGATCGAGCGCGAACCGCACGATGAGGAACAGCGCCACCATCTGCACGACACCCAGCAGCACCGGGGTGAGCCAGCCGCCGAGGACCACCCGCAGCGGCTTCCGCACCGCCGTGATGGCCCGCTTCGAGATCGGCTTGAGGATCAGGAACAGCGCGTACATGCCGATCCACGCCGCGAGCGAGATGAAGAACGGTGCGAGGCCGGCACCGTAGTTGCCCGCCGACGCCACGTTGTCGTCCCCGACCTTGACCGGGTCCGAGATCACGGACGCCTGGTCCTCACGCGAGGAGGCGGTGGACGCCGGGATCTTCGTGCGGCCCTGGTCGAGCTTGTCCGCGAGCTCGGTCGACCCGCTCTCGAGCTTCGTCAAGCCCGACGCGAGGGACTTCGCACCGTCGTCGGCCGAGGCCGCACCCGTGGCGAGCTGGGATGCGCCGCTCGACAGACCCGGGGCGGCGGCGGCGAGCTTCGACGTGCCGGCGGCGACCTGCGAGGCGCCGTCGGACAGGGTGGACGCGCCGTCCGCCGCGGTGGCGATGCCGTTCGACAGCTCCGGAGCCTTCGCCGCGAGCTTCGCGGTCCCCGCCGCGAGCGCATCGGACCCGTCGGACGCCTGCTGGATGCCCGCGGTGAGGGCCGGGGCCTTCGCTGCGAGGTCCGACGCGCCGGCCGCGACCTGCGCACTCCCGGCCGCCAGGTCCTGCACACCGGAGGACACCGTGGTGGCGCCCGAGCCGAGCGCGCCGGAGCTCGTCCGCAGTTGCTCCAGCGCCGCCACGAGCTGGGTCTTCTGGTCGGTGGTGAGCACCGTGGACGCCTCGACCACCGGCTCGAGCTGGGACGCCAGCGCCGGGGACTGCTGCGCGAGCGACTGGATGCCAGCGAAGAACGGCGCGGCTTCGTCGGACAGCTTCGCGCTGCCGTCCGCGACCTTCGACGCACCCTCGGACAGCGTCGCCGTGCCCGACGGCAGCGCAGCACTCGCGTCACGGAGCTGGTGCAGCCCACTCTGCAGCTGCTGTGCGCCCGTGTTCAACTGCTCGGTCTGCGACGGCAGCGCGGCCGTCTGCTGCTGGGCGTCCGACAGACCGGACGCGAGCTTCGACGCGCCCGTGGCCACCTGCTGTGCGCCACTGTTCAGCTGCGCGGTCTGCGAGGGCAGGTCCGCGGTGCCGGCGGCGAGCTCCGACGCACCGGACGACAGCTTGCCGGTGCCGTCCGCGAGCTGATCGGCACCGTTCTTCGCACTCGTCGCTCCGGACGCGAGCTGGCCCGCACCGTCGACGGCGTCGCCGAGGCTGTCGCGGACGTCCGCGAGCCCGACGAGCAGGGTCTTCGCCGCCTGCTTGCCGACGCGCTCCGCGACCGCGGTCCGCATGGTCTTGCCGGCCTGCTCCGCGATGGTCGACGCCAGGTACGAGTTCGTGTCGGCGGTCGTCATGGTGAGCTTCGCCTGGCGGGGTGCGTCCGACTGCGCCGAGACGAGCGCGGCCGAGAAGTCGTGGGGGATCGTCACCACGAAGTCGTACGTGCCGTTCCGGACGCCCGAGCGCGCGTCGGTCGCGGTGGTCTCGGTCCACTTGAAGTCGGCGCCGTCGATCGCCTCCTTCGCCACGTCCTTGCCGTAGTCGACCCGGTCGCCGTCGAGCGTGGCACCGGCGTCCTGGTCGACGATGGCGGCGGGCACCTGGTCGAGGTTGGCGTACGGGTCGCGGTTCGCCCACAGGTAGGCGCCGCCGTACAGCAGCGGCACGCACATGAGCGCGATGAACGCGAGACGGGCGAGGGGCGTGGCGGTGAGGCGCGCGAGTTCCGCGCGGACGAGCGAGGTGGTGGTCACGTCAGGACGCTTCCTGGAGGCGCGGGTCGTCTCCGTCGATCGCGGTTGCGGTGGAGGGGGCGGTCGCGTCGTCGGGGCCGTCGGTGGTCGGGGAGGGGGCCGGCGCCTCGGCGGGCGCCGGGATGGTGTCGAGGAGGGCGGCGGCCGTCTGCGCGGCCGACTTCGACGTCACGAGGAGGACGGTGACGCCACGCACCGCGACGTCGCGGACGACGGCGAACCAGTCCTCGACGGCGCCGCCGTGCCGTTCGGGCGAGGTGACGACGAGGCCGGTGACGCCCTCGCGCAGGAGTGCGAGTTCGACGAGCAGACGGACCCGCACCTCGGTGGGCACGCGTTGCACGTGCGTGTCGGCGTACTGCGCGATGCCGAGCGCGTCGAGGACCGTGTCGACGTGGTCGCGGGTCGGTCGCTGCCCGGCGTACGCGAGCTCCTCGCGGACGATGCGGCGGCACGACATCACGGGGAACGGCTCCGCGACGCCCGGGGTGTCGACCAGGGCGAACGCCCGCCGCGTCGCCGCCGGGTCCTCGTGGCCGTCGACGAGCACGCGACCGCTGTCCGGGCGCATCCGGCCGCCGGCGACGAGCGACGCGAGGACCGGTGCCTGCTCGGTCTCGACGGCGACGATGCCCGGCCGTCCGGGGCCGGCGATCGCGGACACGGTCGGCAGGGCCGCCCCGGGTTCGTCCCCGATGCCGACGTGGTCGAGTTCGAGCGTGGTCATGCGGCGGGCTCCTGGACGGTGGTCGACGGCGTGGGTTCGGAGAGCAGGGCGGTGCGCCAGTCGATGCCGGCGACGCCCAGCGCCGAGAGGACGACCATCCGTCGACCGGCGGCGTCGGAGGTCCCGGAACGGGTGGCCTCGTCGAGCACGGCGATGCAGGCGTCCTCGACGAGCCTGCCGAGGGCGTCCGCGTCGACGTCGTTCCGCATCGTGCCGTCGGCGATGCCGAGGGCGCAGGCTTCGCGGACGTGGGCACGGACCGGCGCGAACTCCGCAGCGACGGAGCCGATGAAGGGTTGGCGGACGGCGACCGCGGCCATCGACCGGACGTGCGAGACCTCGGCCCAGAGCGCGACGGCGATCGCGGCGATGCGGGACGCCGGGGGGAGGTCGACGAGGTCCGAGGAGGTCGGCATCGCGGCGGCGATCCGTGCGGCGCCGACCGTGACGACCTCGCGCACGAGGTCGTCACGGGAGGGGAAGTGTCCGTACACCGCTCGCCGGGACAGGCCGGCGGTGGCTGCGATCGTCTCGAGGGGGACGTCCGGGTCACGCTGGAGCTCGGTCCGTGCCGCCTCGATCAGCGCCACCCGGTTCTCCGCTGCGTCACGACGGGGCGGGCGAGCGGGTGCGGTAGAGGTGGACATGGGTTCATCGTACTAACCTGCACATGGGTGTGCAACTTATGGCGAACGTACCCCGTTCGAGGGTCGGTCCTCCGAAGTGGGGACTAGGCGACCTGAAAGGAACCGCATAGCTTCACAGGAATTCCACGAGAACCACGGACAGAGCCAGGAGTGCGCCCTTTGAACCGTGCAACACCGAACCCGAACCCGACACCACGCCGGATCTCGCGCGTCCTGACCGCCGGCATCGCCGCCGCGGCCCTGGCCTGCGCGGGACTCGCGGTCGGCGGCACCGCCGTCGCCGCCCCGACGGGTGTCTCCATCCCCGAGCTGAAGCTCGCGCAGCCGCTGCGTGACGCGAAGCCCACGAAGACCGTCAGCGCGTTCGTCCGCACGACCGGCAAGGGCGCGCTCGAGATCGACGCGCAGGCGAAGGGTGGGGACCTCTCCCGCTCGACGTCCCCGTCGACGCAGGCGAGGCAGCGCGTGCAGTCGATCCGGTCGACCACCGCCGCCGTCCGAGCGGCCATCAAGAAGGCCGACTCCGGGTCGGAGGAGCTGTACTCGACCGAGTACACCGTCCCCGGCGTCGCGGTCGTCGCCGACGTCGACGCGCTCCAGCAGATCGCGAAGCGCTCCGACGTCGCGAGCATCATCCCGCTGACGCCGAAGAAGATCGTCCAGCCGACCGTCAACGCCGACGCGTCCGCTGCGCCCTCCGGCGTCGACCCGAGCACGGCGAAGGCCGGCGCCGACGGCGTCGCCCCGAAGAACGCCGCGAGCGACGTGTACACCCGTGCGCTCAACGCCTGGACGCAGACCGGCCACACCGGCAAGGGCGTGAACGTGGCGGTGCTCGACACCGGCCTCGACTACACGCAGGCGGACTTCGGCGGCCCCGGCACGGCCGAGGCGTACGCGGACGCCCTCGCCTCGACGGCCGCTCCGGCCCCGGGCTCGTACGACCCGGAGAAGTTCCTCGGCGGCTACGACTTCGCCGGTCCGACGTACAACGCGGACCCGACGGACAAGGCGTACCAGCCGGTCCCCGCTCCGGACGACAACCCCATCGACGGCCGCGGCGGCGACCACGGCACGCACGTGTCGGGCACGGTTGCGGGCTACGGCCTGACCGCCGACAAGCAGACCTTCGACGGCGACTACACGAAGCTCACCGCGCAAGAGGTCCAGGACATGTGGGTCGGCCCCGGCACCGCGCCGGAGGCCGGGCTCTACGCCCTCAAGGTCTTCGGTGACGGCGGCGGCTCGACCGACCTCACCGGTGCCGCGCTCGACTGGGTCGGCCAGGCACTCACCGAGGGCAAGGACATCAACGTCCTCAACCTCTCGCTCGGCTCCGACTACGGCGCGCCGGACGACCCCGACAACGCGAAGATCGACGCGCTCACCGACCGCGGTGTGCTGCCCGTGATCGCCTCGGGCAACGCGGACGACTTCACCGACATCGGCGGCTCGCCGGGGACCGCCGAGGGCGCCCTCACCGTCGCCGCGAGCGCCACCGGCCAGTCCCTGTACGACGGCGTCCAGGCGACCGCCCCGAGCTCCGTCGCGAAGACCTGGCGCGGCCAGTACTCGCAGGACTACAAGGGTTCGCTCCCGGTCGAGGGCGACGTGGTCGTGCCCACGACGGACATCGACGGCTGCACGCCCTTCACCGGCGCGGACGCGGCCGCGGTCGCCGGCAAGGTGGTCTGGCTGAAGTGGACCGACGGGGCACTCGAGTGCGGGTCGAAGACCCGCTTCGACAACGTCGCCGCCGCCGGCGGCGTCGGCGTGCTCCTCGCCGGGACGGTCAACACGTTCAGCTCCGGCATCGCCGGGAACGCGACCATCCCGGGAGCCGAGCTGACCAAGGACAGCGTCACGGGCCTCCAGGCCGCCGCGAAGGCGGGAACCCTGCACGTGCGCTTCGCGGACGAGCTCAAGGGCTTCGAGCTCGCCACCGACCCCGATGCCGTGAACACGCTCGCGTCGTTCACCAGCCGAGGCGTCCACGGTTCCTTCGGTGACATCGTCAAGCCGGACATCGCCGGCCCGGGCGTCAACGTCATCTCCGCCGCCAACGGCACCGGCGACGGCCGCATGTCGATGAGCGGGACGTCGATGGCGACGCCGGACGTCGCGGGCATCGCGGCGCTCACGTTCGAGTCGCACCCGACCTGGCGCGCGGACGACGTCAAGGCGGCGCTCATGAACACCGCGACGCACGACGTCGAGGACGGCGCCACCATCGCGACCCAGCTCCGACAGGGCACGGGCCGCGTGGACGCCCTGCAGGCGGTGAACGCCGACACCACCGTGGTGAGCGTCGAGAACGGCAAGCTCGTGACGGCCTCGTTCGGCGTCGTCGAGGTGGCGTCGAAGGACACCACGGCCGAGCGGTCGCTGCTCGTCACGAACAAGGACTCGGTCGCGCACACGTACGACGTGGCCTACCAGTCGCGGGTCACGCAGCCCGGCGTCACGTTCTCGCTGGACAAGCAGCGGATCACGGTCCGCGCCGGAGGCGGTGCGGTCCTCAAGCTGACCATGCGCGTCGCCGACCCGACGCAGCTCCGACGGGTGATCGACCCGACGCAGGAAGCCGTGCAGAAGGGCTACCAGCGTGAGTTCGTCGCCGCGGCGACCGGGCTCGTGACCCTCACGCCCACCGACTCGACGCTCGAGCCGCTCCGACTCGGCACCTACGCCGCGCCGAAGCCCGTGAGCGCGGTGCGGGGAACCGGTGTCACGTTCTCGGGCACCACCGAGGCCGACCTCGCGCTGACCGGGCGCACGGTCGACCAGGGTGGCTTGACGACCGGCTACCACGCGGCGGTCGCGCCGTTCGTGCTCGGCGGGACCGACGGTGCCGAGGCGTTCCCGGCCGGCTCGGCCCAGCAGTCCCTCCGCGCCGCCGACGTGCGGTCCTACGGGGCGAGCTACGACGCGGCCTCCGACGTGCTCGCGTTCGGCGTGCAGACCCAGGGTGCCGACGCCAACCCCGGCGCCGTGACGAACGTGGTCGTGTACATCGACGTGGACGGCGACGGCACGGACGACTACGCGGTCTACGACGTGAAGTCGACCGCGGTCGACGCGACGATCGTCACCACCGAGAAGCTGCGTCCCGCGAAGGACGAGGACCCCGTGGTCGACGCCTACCCGCTGAACGCCGGGGCGCCCGGCCAGGACGTCAACACGTTCGACAGCGCCGTGAAGGTCCTGCCGGTGACGGCGAGCCTGATCGGTGCCACGGGGAAGAAGGTCCAGTACCACGTCGAGACCGAGTCGCTGTACGCGACCGGTGTCAGCGGGTCGTCCGTCGTCGACTCGCTGCCCGTCACGACCTTCGACCTCGGCAAGCCGGCGCTGACCTTCGCCCAGTCGGGCCAGGGCGGCACGCTGTTCGCCGACGCGGGCTCCCTCCAGGTGACCCGGTCGAGCAGCGCGACGAACGAGAAGGTCCTCCTCCTCCACCTCGGCAACGCGGTGGGCTCGCAGGCGCAGAGCATCGCGCCGAAGGTCGTCACCAAGCTCGCGCTCAAGGCGGGCAGCTCGGTGTCGGTCAGCGGCACGGCCAAGGTCGGCAAGACGCTGACCGCGGTCCACGGCGAGTGGGACGCGGGCACCGCGAAGGTGACCTACGCCTACCAGTGGTACCGGGACGGCAAGGCCATCTCGAAGGCGACCGGCGCGACCTACACGGTCACCTCGGCCGACCTGGGGAAGCGGCTCAAGGCCAAGGTGGTCGCGAAGGCGTCCGGGTACCTCGACGGTCAGGCCGTCACCAAGGAGACCGCGAAGGTCACGAAGTAGTCCCCACGGTTCGCCCGGAGTGCGCTAGTGGGACAGGTAGTTAGACAAACTAGTTGTTCCGTGGAAAGGTGATCGCATGCGACAGCACAACGACATCACGCAGCTCCGGGCGAACCCGATGGAGTGGCGTCGACGTGGTCTCACCCCGCCGGACGTGATCCAGGCGATGGTCGAGGAACGGCTCCGTGAGCCGGGCCACAGTCAGCCGGTCGGGGATCCCGCCTACGCGGACTTCTTCCGCAGCTGACGCTGTGACGGCGGTCGCGTCCGGGACGCGGCCGAGCAACGCACGGGAGGCACGGTGCCAGCTGGCACCGTGCCTCCCGTCCGTCTGTCGGTGGGTATCTGCGGCCGGTGTACGGCCGCGCTGCTGCGGCCGATGCGCCGGCGCCGGTGCCGCGTCAGGCGTCCGGGCGCTCGTCTGCCGCCTCGCGGCCGCGGTCGGTCTGGGGCATGACGTCGGACGGTGCGTGCTCGACCGAACCGATGCCGCCGTCGGTCAGTTCCTCGGCCTGCTCGACGTCCTGCGCGCGGGCCGGGTCGTCCAGGGGGTCAGCCATGGTTCTTCCTCTCGTGGGGTCGTTCGTCCTCCACAGCGTGCTCCGTCGTGGTCGTCGTCCACACAGGAGCCGTCCGGACGGTGGCGTGCAGGTGTCCAGCCGATAGACTCGGGTGGACCACCGACCGGACCGGTCGCGTGCGGTCCTCCGCCAACGTGAGGAGAACCAGATGCCCGCAGCAGTCATCATCGGCGCCCAGTGGGGCGACGAGGGCAAGGGGAAGGCCACCGACCTCCTCGGATCCCGTATCGACTACGTCGTCAAGTTCAACGGCGGCAACAACGCGGGGCACACGGTCGTCGTCGGCGGCGAGAAGTACGCGCTGCACCTCCTGCCGTCCGGCATCCTCACGCCCGGCGTCACGCCGATCATCGGCAACGGCGTGGTCGTCGACCTCGAGGTCCTCTTCCAGGAGCTCGACGCGCTCAAGGCCCGCGGCGTCGACGTCTCGCGGCTCCTCGTCTCGGCCAACGCGCACGTCATCACGCACTACCACCGCACCATCGACAAGGTGACCGAGCGGTTCCTCGGCAAGCGCCAGATCGGCACGACCGGCCGCGGCATCGGCCCGACCTACGCGGACAAGATCAACCGCGTCGGCATCCGCATCCAGGACATCTTCGACGAGAACATCCTGCGGCAGAAGGTCGAGGCGGCCCTCGACCAGAAGAACCACCTGCTCGTCAAGGTCTTCAACCGCCGCGCGATCGACGCGGACGAGGTCGTCGAGTCGCTCCTGTCGTTCGCCGACCGGCTCCGCCCGATGGTCGCCGACACGGGGCTCGAGATCCACCGGGCCCTCGAGCGCGGTGAGACCGTCCTGTTCGAGGCCGGGCAGGCGACGATGCTCGACGTCGACCACGGCACCTACCCGTTCGTCACCTCGTCCTCGGCGACCGCCGGCGGTGCCGCGACCGGGTCCGGGATCGGCCCGGGCAAGCTCGAGCGCATCATCGGCATCGTCAAGGCGTACACCACACGAGTCGGCGCCGGGCCGTTCCCGACCGAGCTGTTCGACGAGTCGGGGGAGTTCCTCCGGGCGAACGGCTTCGAGTTCGGCACCACCACGGGCCGTCCCCGCCGCTGTGGCTGGTACGACGCCCCGATCGCCCGGTACACGGCACGGGTCAACGGCGTGACGGACTTCGTGCTGACGAAGCTCGACGTGCTCACCGGTCTTGCCACGATCCCGGTCTGCGTCGCGTACGAGGTCGACGGGCAGCGTGTCGACGAGGTCCCCGTCAACCAGTCCGACTTCCACCACGCGAAGCCGATCTACGAGGAGTTCCCCGGCTGGACCGAGGACATCACCGGCGCCCGGTCGTTCGACGACCTGCCGCAGGCAGCGCAGGACTACGTGCTCGCCGTCGAGCGGATGTCCGGCGCCCGGATCTCCGCGATCGGTGTCGGCCCCGGCCGAGACGCCATCGTCGTCCGCCACGACCTGCTCGGCGCGTCGGACTGACCGTGCGGGTCCTGTTCGTCTGCAGCGGCAACATCTGCCGTTCACCGCTCGGCGCACAGGTCCTGACGGCGCGGCTCGGCCGTGACGCTCCGGCGTTCACGGTCGAGTCGGCCGGCACCATCGCCCAGGACGGTGCCGCGATGGACGCTGCCGCCGCCGCACAGTCGCGCCGTCTCGGTGGCTCACCGGACGCGCACCGGTCCCGGTACCTGACCCCCGAGATCGCCGGTGGTGCCGACCTCGTGCTCACGGCCGAGCGAGCGCACCGGGCAGCCGTGGCCTCGCTCGCCCCGCGTGCCACGAAGCGAGCGTTCACGATCCGGGAGTTCGCGCGGGTGCTCGACGAGCTCGAACCCGCGGACCTCGACGGGGTGGCGTCCGTCTCAGACCTCGTCGAGCGTGTCGCCCGGCTGCGCGGCTCGGCGTCGATGCGAGGGGTGCGCGCGCCCGGGGTCCGCCCGGGGGAGGACGACGTCGACGACCCCTACCGGCGGTCCGAGGCCACGCACGCCCGGGTGGCGGACGAGATCGCCGCCGCCGTGGCGACGATCGCGGACGCCCTGCGCGCGGTGCGCTGACGGAGCGTGGGCACGCGGCGTGCGCCTCGCGGTGCGCTGATGGAGCGTGGGCGTGCGGCTCGCGGTGCATCGACGGAGCGTGGGCCCGCATGGCGCTGACGGCGCGGGGAGTGCTGACGTTGCGTTGCCGTGCGGTGCGCGTCGGGTAGGGCGCCCGGCGCTCCGTGCCCGGTGCCCGGCGCTGGCGCGGCACGCGGCGCGGTTGCGGCGCACGGGGTGTCGGCGCGGTGCGTGAGGCTGTGTGCGGCGCACGGGGTGTCGGCGCGGTGCGTGAGGCTGTGTGCAGTGCACGGGGTGCCGGCTCGGTGCGTGAGGCTGTGTGCAGTGCACGGGGTGTCGGCGCGGTGCGTGAGGCTGTGAGCGGCGCACGGGGTGCCGGCTCGGTGCGTGAGACCGTCCGCAGTGCACGGCGTGCTGGTGCGGCACGCGGAGTGGTGTGCGCTGTGCGGTGCTCGGGGCGGTGCGCGCTGCACTGACGCGGATCATCCGCGGAGCGAGTACCCCGGTGGGGGACGTGTACCCCGAACGGCAAGCCTCGCCCCCCGGAAATCCGGGCCTCGGGAATGTGGACCATTGACGCAACCCGTGAATCGACGGGGCTGGGTGGCGATTGGCTCGTCGCTCCCCGTAGCGTTCTCGTGTCAGCAGATGTACCCCGGAACGCGAAGGAGCACGACATGAGCACGACCGTCCAGACCGACCCGCGAGCCGAGGTCACGCTCGACACCGACACCGTCGACACGATCGCGATCCTCGAGGCGGACGCCGCCGTCCACGGACGTGCCACCCGCGCCAAGCTCACCTGGACGCAGGAGGACGACGACGAATGGGTCGCCAACTACGGCGGCTACTACGGCGGCGCCGTGGACAAGCGCGACGGCCGCTACGTCGCCTCGGACACCTTCGGACTCGTCGTCGGCGACTTCCGTTCGCTCGAGGAGGCGCAGGGTCGGCTCGCCGACCAGCTGCACGTCATGCTCCCGGCCGTCATCCGGCCGGTCGCGTAGTGCCGGGCGACCATACGCGCCCGTCGCCGGACGGGGCACCCGACACGACCGCACCGCTCGACACCGCAGCGCACAGCACCACACCACACCGCAGCACCAGCACCAGGAGCACCACAATGAGCACGCCCGTCGTCACCGCCCAGCGCACCGAGGTGGCCGTCGACACGGCGACCATCGAGCTGATCACCGGGATCGGCGACGGCATCGTGGCGCCCGGCGCCCCCGCACGCGGGCTCGTCGTGTGGTCTGAGGCAGACACCGGACTCTGGGCCGCGAACTACGGCGGCTACTACGGCGGCGTGGTCGACCAGCAGGGTGCGCACTTCTTCGTGTCCGACACCTTCGGCCAGTACGTGGGTGACTTCCGGACACTCGAGGAAGCGCAGGACCGTCTGGCCGAGCGCCTGCACACGCTGCTGCCGGACGTCCGACGCACGCTCGACTGAACCCAGAAGACGCCCGATCGACCCCGCTCCCCGGCGGGGTCGTCGTCGTTCGCGGGACAGCCCGTCTCGGAGTGCGCACGATCGCCGCAGCCGCAGCCGCAGCACCAGACGGTGCCACAGCGGCAGCGGCAGCGGCAGCGGCAGTCGCAGCGCTCGCCGTCGACGGCCCGCGCGCTGCGCCGGACGTCACACGACTGGGTCGATGAGACGAGGACCCTGGTTGCGGACGCTGTTCACCGCACGCGACACCTCGTACTGCTCCAGCCCGGCGGCGACCTCGAGCGACTCGCGGTCGAGCAGGGCGAGCAGGTCGTCCGTCCCGAGCCCGCCGTCGAGCCAGTCGTCGTACCCGCCCGGGGTGAGGAACGCCGGCATCCGGTCGTGCACCTCACCCGGGGCGACGTGCGCGTCGCGGGTGATGATCGCGAGCGACAGCCGCCACTTGTCCGGGTCGTCCTCGGGTCTCGTCGGGTCCGGCCAGGCGCTCACGATGCCGGCCATGGCGAGCGCGCCGCCGGGCTCGTGGACGAAGTGCGGCTCCTTGCCGTCCTCACGAACGACCCACTCGTAGTAGCCCTGCGCGGGCACGATGCACCGGTTCGTCGCGAACGCCCGCCTGAACATCCCGCTCGTCGCGACGGTCTCGATCCGCGCGTTGATCGGCTTCGGCCGCTGCTTCTGGAAGTCCTTCGCCCAGCTCGGGACGAAGCCCCAGCTGATCCGGGGGAGTTCGCGCTGACCACCGCGCTGACGCACCGCGTACACGGGGTCGGTCGGTGCGACGTTCCAGCTCGGGGCGAGACCCGGACGGACCTCGCCCGTGTCCGCGTCGACGTGCTCCGTGCGCTCGGCGAGCTCGCCGACGAGCTCGGGCAGGAGGTCAGCGGTGGTGTCGGAGACGACGAACCTTCCACACATGCGGCCAGTCTGCTCCCGGCCGCCGACAGCCGCCCGCGAGCGTGCCGGACGCCCGCGAGCGTGCCGGACGCCCGCGTCAGGAGCGTGCGGCCGCGGTCTTCCTCGCCGTGCCGCCGTCGGGCGCTCCGGCCAGCATCCGGTCCGCCGTCCGCAGCGACAGCGCCATGATCGTCAGCGCCGGGTTCGCGATGACCGAGCTCGGGAACACCGAGTTGTCGCACACCCAGAGGTTCGGGACGTCCCACGACCGGCCGTCCGGGTCGACGACGGACGACGATGCGTCCGTGCCCATCCTGACGGTCCCGATCGTGTGCGCGGTGCGTTCGAGCACGCGGACGTCGTGCCCGCCCGCGGCCTCCACGATCGCGGTCATCGTCCGGACGGCGTGCCGCCCGATCGCGTCCTCGTTCTCACCAGGGCTGAACGTGACCCGGGCCTTCGGGACCCCGTACACGTCGAGCTCGTCGGTCAGCTCGAGGCGGTTGCCCTCCGCTGGCAGGCACTCGGCGTTGATGCCGACCCCGGCCATCCGCGGGTAGTCCCGCATCGCGTCGACGAGCGCCCGGCCGCGGAGGCCACCACCGCGCACGAGGGTGGTGGCGAAGGTCAGCGGCTGCACGCCGAGGCTCTGGATGAGGTACCCGCCCGCGAAGTCGGCGTCCGCCGGCCGCACGAAGTCCTCGGTGATGATCGACGACGGGTACCCGCGGTAGGACCGCATCGACTCGTCGAACGTGGCCCAGACCTGGGTCGCGCCGTGGGCGGTGAAGTTCCGGCCGACCTGTCCGCTGGAGTTCGCCAGACCCGTGTGCAGCAGCAGCCGTGGAGTCTCGACCCCGCCCGCGGCGAGCACGAGCGACCGGCACCGCTGTCGGTGCTCCCGGCCGTCCTGGACGTACACGACGGCCTCGACGTGACCTCGCGCGTCGAGCTCGATCCCGTGCACGAACGCCTCCGGCCGGATCTCGGCGCCGAACGCGACCGCAGCGGGCAGGTACGTCGTGTCCATCGACACCTTCGCACCGTTCCGGCAGCCCTGGTGGCAGGACCCGCACGAGACGCATGCCTGCCGGAGCCCGTGGTGCTCCTGGTGACGGTCCTCGGTGGTCAGCCCGACGGGGGCGTCGGTGGCGGTGATGCCGAGTGCGGCGGTGCCACGCATCATCATGTCGGAGGACGCGTTCCGTGCCGGCGGCCGCATCCGGTAGCGCCGGGCCGGGTCCCACGGGTAGTGCTCGGGACCGGCGACGCCGACGTCGTGCTCGACCTGCTCGATCCAACCGGTCAGCTCGTCGTGGTCGATCGGCCAGTCCTCGCCGACGCCGGACTCGGTCCGCAGCCGGAGGTCGTGGCGGCTCGGGCGCGGCGTGAACGCGCCCCAGTGCAGCGTCGATCCGCCCACACCGGTGCCGCTGTTGTTCTGGCCGAACGCGGTCGGGGCGGAGCCGCCGCTGATCCGCTCGTCCATCCAGTTGACGTCCGCGGGGGCGAGCACCTCGTCGGCGGTGTGGTCGCCCGGCTCGGTGTTGCGGCCGGCCTCGATCGCGACGACCGAGAGGCCGCGGCGGGCGAGGGACGCCGTGAGCGGCGCACCTCCCGCGCCCGTCCCGACGACGACCACGTCGACGACCTCGTCCTCGTCCCAGTGCCGCTGTCCGTCGAGCCTCATCGTGCCGCCTCCGTGTCCGTGTCCGTCCCCGCGGAGGCGGACGGTGCCGCTCCCGGGGCGGGAGCCGGTGCCCCGGCCTCCCAGGCCTCGCGCTGTCCGGCCCCGAGCAGCTGGAAGCCATGCTTCCGGACGCCGTCACCGCCGTTCGCGTAGCCGTCGTAGTCGATCGCCGCCATCGTCGCCGGGTGCGCGAGCCACTGCTTCGCGAGGTCCACGGCGGCGTCCTCGGCCCACGCGGCGAGCTGGTCGACGGTCAGCGACCCGCGCGGCTGGTGGGAACCGTCCTCGATCGCTGCGAGTGCGCCGTCCACCGCACCGGCAGCCGCGAGCTCGTCGAGCGCTGCCCGGTACGCCTCCAGGTCCGACGGCAGCCCGTCCGGTCGCCAGCCGTCGCCCGCGCCGTCAGCGAGCTGCGCGTCCACCCGGAGGGCCACGTCGACGGTGCGGTCACCGGACTGCGGCACCACGACGTCCGCGACGGCGCGGAGGGTGTCGAGCTGCGCGCGGGAGAGGACGCGCGGCTCGGCGTCCGGGTCGTCGGCGAGTGCGCGGACGGCGAGTGCGCCGCGCGTCGTCGCGCTCACCCGCGGCGAGGCGATGACCCGGGCGTGCTCGGCCGGTACGACCGGCCCGTTCGTGGCACGACGGACCCAGAAGTCGCGGATGCGCTCCGCGACGTCGTCGGGCTGCTCCCAGGGGAGCAGGTGCGCGGCCCCCGGCACGATCGCGAACGCCCCGTTCGACCAGTGCGTCAGCACGAGTTCCTGCTGCGCCGACGGCCCGAGGTCGCCGTCCTCCGCGCCGGCGAGCACGAGGGCGGGCACGGGGTTCGTGGTGTCGTCGGACCAGTCCTCGCGGCTCCCGCGTTCCAGCCAGGCGCGCCAGGCCTCCGGGTCGGCGCGTTCGACGTCGTACAGGGCGGAGCGGAGACGGTCGTGCGGCAGCGGCGCGGCGGTGTTCGCGTCGACGAACTCGCCCGCGTGGTCGGTGTCGATGTGTCCCGCAGCGGTCCAGTCGAGCATCGCCTGACGACGGTCCTCGCCCATCGGCTCGGGGGAGCGCGGCGATGCGGCGAGCAAGACGACGCCCCGGAGGCCGAACAGGCCGTTCGCGCCCGACACCGTCCGGTCGGCGACGATCGCCGCGACCTTGCCGCCCATCGAGTGGCCGACGAGCGCCCACTCGGTGGCCCCGCTGCGTCCGATGGCCCGCTCGACGAGTTCGACCATGTCCTCGACGGTCCTCCCGGAGGTGGCCGGGCTCGTCCCGAAGCCGGGCAGGTCGATGCCCACGAGGTCGAGCGTGCCCTCCAGACGGTCGTGCAGCAGCGCGAACTCCTCGGAACTCGAGCCGAGGGCGTGGAGGCAGAACGCGGTGGCGGGCATGCGTCCGTTCCTACGCGCCGCGCCATGTGGACTTCGAACAGCGCTGTACCCCTCATGGCGGGATCGGGTGACATCCGGTAGAACGTGAGGAGTGTTCCGACTCGGCTGCTCCGTCCTCCGTCGCCACGCGGGCGACGTCTTCGACCCCGCGCGGGTCCGGCGCGCGGTCGGCATCGCCGCGGCGGCCGTCGTGATCAGCGTGGTCGCGATGGTCGGCCTGGAGGCACGGCTCGGCTGGACCCACACCGGTCCGGTCCGCAGCGTGGTCGCGATCGCACTGCTCGCGCTCGGCGTCGGGCTCTTCGTCCTCGGGTGCGTCCCGACCCGTCGCCCGCTCGACCCGGCCGCGACGATCAACGGCCGACAGGTCCGGATCGACTGGCGACTCGCCTCCCGGCCAGCCACGAAGCGGTACTTCGGCTGGCGGGCCGTCCCCGTTGACCCGTCCGACCGCGACGCCGTGCTCGCCGACGCCGTGCTCCTCCGACGCGGCCTCACCGGACTGATCGGCCGCGCGGCCCCGCTCCTCGGTGCACTCGCCTTCGCCGTGGTCGGGTTCCGCTCCGCGGGGTTCGAGTACTGGCTCCCGGTGTTCTGGGTGGTGCTGTACGGGTGCTCGCTGGTCGGGTACGTCGCCGACCTCGGCCGGACCGAGCGCGCCCGGCTCGCGGCACGCGCGCTGCCGGAGCCAGCGACGACGGACTGACCTCACTCACCCGGCAGCGCGAGCTTGCTCCCGCTCGGGCCACCGGGTCGTCCGCGCTTCGGCGCTGCCGGCGGGACGGGTGTGAGCGCCGACGCCTCGACGCGCAGCTGCTCCTGTCGGCCGAGCGTCCAGATTCCGACACCGCCGGAACTGCCGGCGAGCAGCGGCCACAGCGGAGCCCACAGGAAGACCGGACCGTGCACACTCGATCCGGAGACGGCCACCAGGACCGCGGCGACCACTGCCAGCAGCCAGGAGGCCAGGAGGAACGAACTCTGGAACGTCGTCCGGACGATCCGGTCACGTGCGTCGTCCATCCCCGCGAGCACGGCGTCACGGTGCTCCGGAGCGACCGGCTGCGCTGCGCCGGTAGTACCGCGCCACGGCATCCTGTGTCCGCCAGCCGATCGAGGGCACCGCCGGGATCGACCAGCCCTTCGGGCCCAACCGGCAGAACAGCATCGAGAAGGCGCCCGCCGCGGCCGCGTACGCCGCCGACGCGGCCACCGACGCGACCGAGACGTCATCGGTCAGCACGACCACGACGACCAGCGCGACGAACACCACGGGCGCGACGATCGACGCCACCACCACGAGCCGCCGTCGATCACGATCGGAGACGAGCTCGGGCAGCCGAGCGCGGAACACCTGCCAGCCGAGTCGGAACACCGCTCCTGCCTCCACGCGCTACCGTCGTCCGGTGATCGCCGACACCGACCGCTGCCCGTGCCTGAGCGGCAACCCCTACGGCGAGTGCTGCGGTCCCCTGCACGCCGGCGCTCCCGCCCCGACCGCCGAACGCCTCATGCGCTCCCGGTTCACCGCGTTCGCGCTCGGCCTCCCGGAGTACCTCCTCGAAACCTGGCACCCGAGCACCCGCCCGGCGACGCTCGAGCTCGACGACGCCCAGCGGTGGACCCGGCTCGACATCGTGGGCACCCGCGCCGGCGGACCGTTCGACACCGCCGGCGCCGTGGCCTTCCGTGCGTTCTGGCGTGCCGACGGCGAACGCGGCGTCCTCGAGGAGGCGAGCGACTTCGTGCGCGAGGACGGTCGGTGGCTCTACGTCGACGGCGTGGTCAGCGCGGGCTGATCGACGGTTCCAGACCGACCGCGGACCGCATCGCACGACGCACCGCCGCCTCGTCGGGGAGCAGCAGGTCCTGGTCCCCGGTCAGGAAGAACCGGATCTGCCCGATCGCCTGCTCGGTGAGCATGTCCAGGCCGTTCAGCACCCGGCCGCCGGCGTCCGCCCAGCGTGTGGCGGCCGCGGTGGGCCACGGCTCGTAGGCCACGTCGAAGAGCACGGCGTCGGGGTCGGACGGCCTGAGCGCGAGGTCGTCCGCGGCCCCGCCGGGCAGCGTCGAGAGGACGAAGCCGTGGTGTGTGCCCGGCAGGTCCGTCAACGGGTGCACCTCGAGCGGGACCCCGAGCCGGACCGCGAGGTCCACGAGCTTCCGGGACTTGGCCGGATCGCGCAGGAACACCCGCACCAGTCGCGCCCCCAGGCGGACCGCGGCGGTGACGGCGCTCGCCGCGGTGGCCCCGCCGCCGAGGACCGAGGCCTCCCCGGGGAGGTGACCGAGCGCCTCCACGGGGCGGACCAGCCCCGCGACGTCGGTGTTCGCGCCGAGCCGCTCGACCCGGCCGCCCACCGCGCGGAACGCGACCGTGTTGGCGACCCCGAGCTCGTCGACGAGCGGGGTCGTCCGGTCGAGGAGCGGCAGCACCTCGCGCTTGAGCGGCATCGTCAGGCTGAGTCCACGCCACTCCGGGCCGAGCGCCGCGACGAACGCGGCGAGCCCGCCGGACGCGACCTCGTGCCTCCCGTACGTGAAGGGCACGCCGAGGACGTCGTAGGCCGCTGCGTGCAGCGTGGGCGAGAGCGAGTGCGCGATGGGGGAGCCGAGCACCGCGAGGTGGGAACGGCGCGGTTCGGAGTACTGCACCCGGTCAGCGTACCGACGCACCCTGACCGGAAGTCTTAGGGTAGCCTTACCTACGTGATCCGCTCTTCCTCCCGACTCCGCCGCGCGCTCGCAGCCGCGGGCGCCGTCGTCGCAGCATCCCTCGTCCTCGCCGGCTGCGCGTCCGGTTCCGGTTCCTCGTCCGACGGCGCCACGTCGTCGACGAAGGCCGACGGCCAGTTCCCGGTGTCCATCACCACCGCGCTCGGCACCACGACGATCGACTCGCAGCCGAAGCGCGTCGTCGCGCTCGGGTGGGGCGACGCCGAGACGGCGCTCGAGCTCGGCGTGCAGCCCGTCGGTGCCAGCGACTGGCTCGGGTTCGGCGGCGACGGGGTCGGCCCCTGGCTGAAGGATGCGTACACGACGTCGCCGAAGATCATCCAGACGCTCGAGCCGAGCTACGAGGACATCATCAAGCTCAAGCCGGACGTCATCCTCGACACCAAGAGCTCCGGGGACGAGGACCGCTACGCCAAGCTCTCGGCGATCGCGCCGACCGTCGCCGTCCCGAAGGGCGCAGCGAACTACCTCACGACCACGAAGCAGCAGGTCGAGATGGTCGCGAAGGCGCTCGGCAAGGAGTCGGAGGGCAAGAAGCTCCTGTCCGGCCTCGACGACGCCTACGCCGCCGCCCGCACGGCGCACCCGGAGTTCGCGGGCAAGACCGCGGTCGTCGGCTCGTACTCGTCCGAGGGGTTCGGCGCGTACGCGTCGTCGGACAGCCGGTCGCAGTTCATGACGAACCTCGGCTTCACGATCCCGAAGGCGATCGACCAGCAGGCCGGCGAGCAGTTCTCGGTCAGCCTGTCCGACGAGAACCTCGACCTGCTCGACGCCGACCTGACGCTCGTGCTGCCGATCTTCGTCGACGCGTCGAAGGTCACCTCGAACGAGCTGTTCCGCAAGGTGCCCTCGGTCGAGGCCGGGCACGACATCGTGTTCGACGACCCGGACGTCTCGAACGCGTTCTCGCTCGGCACCACGGCCGCGATCGAGTGGGCGCTCGACAAGCTGCCGTCGCAGTTCGCGGAGAAGCTCGGCTGACGGTCGACCACTGCGACGACGCCCCCGCCGGATCACCGGCGGGGGCGTCGTGCGTTCGGGAAACCGCGCGTGCGCTCCACCGCGCGTGCGCTCCACCGCGCGGGGCGTGGTGTGTGGGGGTGCGCGCCGCGCGGACGCGTGTGCGAGACGCCGCGTGCGCGGTTTCGTGCGAGTGGGGCGCCGCAGGCGTCGTGGGGCAGGGCGCCGGAGGCGTCAGGCGCCGAACGTGGACCCGAGCAGGGCGGCCAGCAGTGCGAGGAACGGCAACGTCCCCTGCGCCAGCGCCGCGCGGAGGTACCGGCGACCGGTGCCGAGCAGGACGACCGCGGCGCCGAGCATCGACGCCGTCGCGAACACCGTGACCGGCCAGCCCACGGAGCCGTTGCCCGCGACGACGAGGACCACGCCGAGGATCGCCCCGATGGCCAGGAACAGGTTGTAGAAGCCCTGGTTGAAGGCCAGCGACCGGGTGGCCAGCGCGTCGGACTCGGTCTCGACGCTGAAGATGCGACGGACGCGCGGGCTCGTCCAGGCGATCGACTCGAGGAAGAAGATGTACACGTGCACCAGTCCCGCGAGGACCGCGCAGACACCCGAGATCACCAGGAAAGCCGTCATCCTCCCATTCTGGCAGCCCGCGACGGACTCGGAGACGGCGCCCCCGGCCAGTAGGCTCGTGCCATGAGCGACCAGGACACGCCCGCGTACGACCAGGCTGCGGTCGCCGAACTGCAGAGCATCCGGCAGAGCATCGACAACATCGACGCCGCCGTCATCCACATGCTCGCCGAGCGCTTCAAGTACACGCAGCGCGTCGGCTACCTCAAGGCCTCCGCCGGGATGCCGGCAGCCGACCCGTCCCGCGAGCAGATCCAGGTGTCGCGGCTGCGCGACCTCGCGGTCGAGTCGCACCTCGACCCCGCGTTCGCGGAGAAGTTCCTGAACTTCATCGTCGCGGAGGTCATCCACCACCACGAGCGCATCGCGGGCGGCGCCGAGTGACCGCGTCCGGCGGCACCGCGGCGCCGCAGCTGCCGGACCTGCTCGTCGGTTCCTACACGGCGACCGGCGGCGGGACCGCGACCGGCATCTCGCTCGTGCACGACGGCGTCGCCACCACGCTCGCGGTGATGGACGACCCGTCGTTCCTGGCCGTCTCCGGCGACCGGGTCTACGCGGTCTCCGAGACCGCTGACGGCGGTGTCTCGGCCTTCCGCCGGACGGCTGCCGGCCTCGAGCACCTCTGGGACGCCTCCGCGGGCGGCGACGCACCCTGCCACGTCCGGGTCGACCCGTCCGGTGCGCTCGTCGTCACGAACTACACCTCCGGCACCGTCACGGCGGTGTCGCTCGAACGGGCCGAGTCCCACGCGGCGTCGGTGCAGGCCAGCGACGGCGTCGTCGGCGCGCACGGCACGGCCGACCGGGTCGTGGTGCCCGAGGGCGCCGTGGTCACCGAGGTCCTGCCGGACGTCACCGGACCGGACGAGGACCGTCAGGAGGGCCCGCACGCCCACCAGTCCGTCGCGACACCGGACGGCACCGTGCTCGTCGCCGACCTCGGTGGCGACGCCCTGCACGAGTTCCGCATCACCGCCGAGCCCACGATCGAGCGGGTCCGGGTCCACCACGTCGCTCCGGGCGTCGGCCCCCGCCACATGGCCTGGTACGACGGCGACCTCATCGTCGCGGGGGAGCTCGACGGCCGGGTCCACCGGCTCCGACGCGACGCCTCCGGGTCCTTCGTCGTCGTGGCGTCCGAGCCGACGTTCGACGGCGCGGTGGGCGAGTCGCTCCTCAGCCACGTCGAGGTCGACGACGCCGGACGCGTCCACGTCGCCGTCCGGGGGCGCGATCTGATCGTGGTCCTCGACGCGTCGGACGGCGGACTGAGGACGGTGGGGTCGGCGTCGGCCGGCGGGACCTGGCCGCGCCACTTCGCCCGGGTGCCGGGCCACCTCCTCGTCGCCAACCAGATGTCGGACGCGATCGCCGTCCTGCCGCTCGGCGCCGACGGCGTCCCCGGCGCTGCGGTCGCGCAGATCCCGGTGGGCACGCCCGCCTGCATCATCCCGGTCTGAGCGGCTGCCGGCGCGCGGACCGCGCGTCGGACCCGTCGGGAGGCGCGACACGAGTCGCAGGGTCCGGCCGGGAGGCGCGGCACGTGTCGCAGGGTCCGGCCAGACTGGGCGCATGGACACGTCCTACACCATCGTCGTCGGTCCGCCACCGCTGCCGGACTACCTCCGCCTGCGGCGCGACTCCGGGCTCACGCCCAAGTCCGCCGAGCAGGGCGCCGGAGCGATCGCAGGGAGCTGGACCGCCTGCCACGTGGTCGACGCCGACGGCGCCGTGGTCGCGATGGGCCGTGCCATCGGCGACGGGGGCTGGTACTTCCACGTCGCCGACATCGCCACCGACCCGGCGCACCAGCGGCGCGGGATCGGCCGCGCGGTCGTGGAGTGGATCGTGGCCGACATCCGTTCGCGGGCTCCCGAGGGGGCGTACGTCACCCTCGTCGGGGACCCGCCCGGGCAACGGCTCTACCGGTCGCTCGGGTTCGAGGACGTCGCCCCGAGCCTCGGGATGGCGCTGCCCATCGACTGATGGTGGCGGCGCGGCCGTCGTTCGATCGCACCAGGCGGGCTCCCCGCCGTCAGCGTCCGATCACGTTCTCGAACGGTCGGTCCTCGACGAGCGCGGCCACCTGCCGACGCATCAGCTCGATCGACCGCGGCACGCTGAGGTCGGTGTTCCCGCCGACGTGCGGCGTGAGCACCGTGTTCGGCGTCGTCCAGAGCGGGTGGCCCGACGGCAGCGGTTCCGGGTCCGTGACGTCGAGCGCCGCGGACAGTCGGCCGGAGGCCAGCTCGGCGACGAGGGCGTCGGTGTCGACGACCCTGCCGCGCGCGACGTTCACCACGAGCGCGCCGTCCGGCAACGCCGCGAGGAGCTCCCGATCGACCAGCCGCTCGGTCTCGTCCGTCAGCGGGGTGATGAGCACGAGCACGTCGGTCGTCGCCGCCAGGGTGGGCAGCTCGTCGAAGCCGTGCACGTGGCGGCCGTCCTGCTCGCGGGCCGTCCGCGCCACGACCGTGACCGTCGTGCGGAAGGCCTCGAACCGGGTGGCGATCGCGGACCCGATCGCGCCGTAGCCGACGACCGTCACCCGCCGGTCCGCCAGGGACCGCGTCGTGCGAGCGTCCCACACGCCGTTCGCCCGGTCGGCCTGGAACGCGCCGAGCTCCCGGAGGCTGGTCAGCGCCAGGCCGACGGCGAGCTCAGCGGTCTCGTCGTCGTGGATCCCGCGCCCGTTCGCGAGGCGCGCGTGCCCGGGGACGTGGGGGAGGGCGTGCTCGTACCCGGCGCTCGGCAGCTGCAACAGCTCGAGGTTCGGCAGGTCGTGGACGAACTGCCAGCGGTGCCGCCCGGCGAAGTAGAACGGCAGGAGCGTGATCGCGACCTCGTCCGGCCGCGCGAACGGCTGCTCGACGTCCCACACGGCGAGCTCGACACCGTCCGGCACCGGGCCGAAGCGGTCGGCGAGCTCCTGGAACGGCAGGGTGACGACGGGCATCAGCAGACGCCCGCCGTCACCACGACGCGGTCCGGCCGGCTCAGGAGTCGGCCCGCGGCGAGAACGACCCGTGGTCGTCGAGCGGGCCGCGACCGACGTAGCCCTCGGTGACGTCCTCGGTGATCACGTCGCCGAAGACGGCCGGGAGCGTCGCCGCGTGCGTGCCGCGGAGCTCGTCGATCGTCGCCTCGAAGGCACCCTGCACCTCGAGCGAGCCGCTCGTCGCGTCCGTCACGCCGATGCGGAGCACCGGGAAGCCCCGGCCCTCGCAGAGGCCCTGGAAGCGGACGTCGTCCTCGCGGCGGACGGTCACGATCACCCGGCCCGTGGACTCCGAGAACAGCGCCGTCGCGGTGTCGACGCCGTCGCGCGTCTCGAGCTCGTCGAGGACGACGCGCGCGCCGATGCCGAAGCGCAGGACCGACTCGGCGAGCGACTGGCCGAGGCCACCGTCCGCGAGGTCGTGCGCGCTCGTCAGGAGCTGCTCGTTCGCCGCCGCGTGCAGGAGGTCCGCCAGGGCCTTCTCCCGTGCGAGGTCCACCGCCGGCGGACGACCGCCGAGGTGCCCGTGCACGGTGCCGGCCCATGCCGATCCGTCGAGCTCGAGCGAGGTCGTGCCGAGGAGGTACACGTTGTGGCCGTCGTCCTGCCAGCCGGACGGGATGCGCAGTGCGACGTCGTCGATGATCCCGAGGACACCGACCACGGGGGTCGGGTGGATCGGGGTCGTGCCGGTCTGGTTGTAGAAGGACACGTTGCCGCCGGTGACCGGGATCCCGAGTTCCATGCAGCCGTCGGCGAGGCCCTCGACGGCCTCGGAGAACTGCCACATGACCTCGGGGTTCTCCGGCGACCCGAAGTTCAGGCAGTCGGTGACCGCGGCCGGGACCGCGCCCGTGACCGCGACGTTCCGGTACGCCTCCGCCAGCGCCAGACGCGCACCCTGCTTCGGGTCGAGCTGGCAGTACCGTCCGTTGGCGTCGGTCGCGATCGTCACGCCGAGCCCGGTCTCCTCGTCGACGCGGATCATGCCGCCGTCGTCGGGGAAGGAGAGCGCGGTGTTGCCGAGCACGTAGGTGTCGTACTGGTTCGTCACCCAGTTCTTCGACGCGAGGTTCGGCGAGCCGAGGAGCTGCAGGAACTGGGCCTTGAGCGCGGGGCCGTCCGCCGGACGGTCGAGCGCGGCCGCGCTGTCCGCCTGCAGGCCGTCGATCCACGTCGGGTACGCGACCGGGCGGTCGTACACCGGGCCGTCGACCGCGACCGTGCGCGGGTCGACGTTGACGATCTCCTGGCCCTGCCAGTCGATGACGAGGCGGCCGGTACCGGTGACCTCGCCGAGGACGCTCGTCTCGACCTCCCACTTGCGGACGACCGCGAGGAACGCGTCGAGCTTCTCGGGGCGGACGACCGCCATCATGCGCTCCTGGCTCTCCGACATGAGGATCTCTTCCGCCGTGAGCGTGGGGTCGCGCAGCAGCACGTCGTCGAGCGAGATGTGCATGCCGCCGTCGCCGTTCGACGCGAGCTCGGAGGTCGCGCAGGAGATGCCCGCGGCGCCGAGGTCCTGGATGCCCTCGACGAGCTCCTCCTGGAAGAGCTCGAGGCAGCACTCGATGAGGACCTTCTCGGCGAAGGGGTCGCCGACCTGCACGGCCGGGCGCTTGGTCGGACCGCCCTCGGTGAAGGTGTCGGAGGCGAGGATCGAGGCGCCGCCGATGCCGTCGCCGCCCGTGCGGGCACCGAAGAGCACGACCTTGTTGCCGGCGCCCGAGGCGTTCGCGAGGTGCAGGTCCTCGTGCCGGAGGACACCGACCGCGAGGGCGTTGACGAGCGGGTTGCCCTGGTACACCGGGTCGAAGTAGGTCTCACCGCCGATGTTCGGCAGGCCGAGGCAGTTGCCGTAGAACGAGATGCCGCCGACGACCCCGTGCACGACGCGCTGGGTGTCCTCGTGGTCGATCGCGCCGAAGCGGAGCTGATCCATCACGGCGACCGGGCGGGCACCCATCGAGATGATGTCGCGGACGATGCCGCCGACGCCGGTCGCGGCACCCTGGTACGGCTCGACGTAGGACGGGTGGTTGTGCGACTCGACCTTGAAGGTCACCGCCCACCCGTTGCCGATGTCGACCACACCGGCGTTCTCGCCCATGCCGACCATGAGGTTCTTCGTCATCTCCGGCGTGACCTTCTTACCGAACTGCCGGAGGTAGTTCTTGCTCGACTTGTACGAGCAGTGCTCCGACCACATCACGGAGTACATGGCGAGCTCGCCCGAGGTGGGGCGGCGACCGAGGATCTCCTTGATGCGCGCGTACTCG
Source organism: uncultured Curtobacterium sp. (assembly GCA_913778205.1). GTDB lineage: Bacteria > Actinomycetota > Actinomycetes > Actinomycetales > Microbacteriaceae > Curtobacterium. The sequence continues at coordinate 108,071 of CAJYUW010000024.1, read as the reverse complement.
TCGGCCTTGAGCCCGAGCGCCTCGTAGGGCTGCTCCTTGTCGGGCGTCGCGGCGGCGTCCTGCACGGTGTCGGGCTTCGGGCGAACGGTATTCGTCACGGTGGTGTCGTTCCCTGTCACTGGGGTGGTGTGCGCTGGAGTCGTGGTGCCGGTCACTTGACGAGCGTCGACTCGATCACGGAGGTGAAGAAGGTGAGGCCGTCCGTGCCGGAGGCCATCGCCGCGGGGGTGTCCGGGCCGAACCCGGGCTCCGTCGCGTGCTCGGGGTGCGGCATCAGCCCGACGACGTTGCCGCGCTCGTTCGAGACGCCCGCGATGTCGTCGATCGACCCGTTCGGGTTCACGCCGACGTAGCGGAAGACCACCTGGCCGTTGTCCTCGATGCGCTTGATCTCGTCGGCGTCCGCGACGAACCGGCCGTCAGCGTTCTTCAGCGGGATGGTGATCTCCTGCTGGGCCGTGAAGCCGCTCGTCCACGCCGTCGCGGTGGTCTCGACGCGGAGCTTCTGGTCGCGCCGGATGAACTGCTGGTGCGCGTTGCGGGTGTGCGCGCCGGGCACGAGCCGGGCCTCGGCGAGCATCTGGAACCCGTTGCAGATGCCGAGCACGGGCATGCCCTTGCCGGCGGCGTCGATGACCTCGGCCATGATCGGGGCCTTCGCGGCGATCGCTCCGGCGCGGAGGTAGTCGCCGTAGGAGAACCCGCCGGGGAGGACGATCGCGTCGACGCCCTGCAGGTCGTGGTCGCCGTGCCAGAGCGCGACGGGGTCGGCACCGGCGAGACGGACGGCGCGCTGGGCGTCGCGGTCGTCGAGCGAGCCCGGGAAGGTGATGACGCCGATCCGCATCGGGGTCACGCGCCCTCGACCGTCACGGACACGACGTCCTCGATCACGGCGTTCGAGAAGACGTCGGCCGCGATCTCGCGGACCTCGGCCAGTTTCGCGTCGTCGACCGGACCGTCGACGGTCACCTCGAAGCGCTTGCCGATGCGGACGTTGGTCAGGTCGGACTTGCCGAGGCGGGCGAGCGCGTTGCCCACCGCCTTGCCCTGCGGGTCGAGGATCTCGGCCTTGGGCATGACCTCGACGACGATCGTTGGCACGTGTTCACTCCAGCACTTCGGGGATGGGTGGGACGGGAACAGTCTAGGCGGCGGGCGCGGCGCGCCCGACCGGTTGTGGAAAAGCACTCCAAAGCGTATATTCCAAGTCGAATAGTCGCGTTGGAGTAGCAGACTGGAGGCACGGATGGCGTCGCTCACCCCGCTCGCGTTCTCCGCGCTGGGCCTCCTCGCCGAGGCGCCCATGCACCCCTACGAGATGTTCCAGACGATGCTCCAGCGTCGCGAGGACCAGAACGTCAAGGTCCGGCCGAGCACGCTCTACCACCAGATCGGCCGACTCGTGGAGCTCGGGTTCGCCGAGGCGCTCGGCACCGCGCGGGAGGGCAACCGACCCGAGCGGACGACGTACGCGATCACCGACCACGGCCGTGCTGCGCTCGAGGACGGCCTCCGACGGATGATCGCCGAGCCAGCCGACGAGTACCCGGAGTTCCCGCTCGCGGTGTCCCACGTCGACAACCTGACCGTGACGGACGCGGTGACCGCCCTCCGCGCCCGCGCCGACGCGCTCCGTGCGGAACGCGCGGAGTACGACGAGGCCGCGACGGGCCTCCAGGCCAAGCGCCTGGCCGAACGCTTCTGGCTGGACGTGTCGTACGTCCGTGCCATGCTCACCGCGCAGATCGAGTGGATCTCGGCGACGGCCGACCGCATCGAGCGCGGCGAGCTCCCCTGGGACGGCCCGGCCGTCCCCACCACAGCAGACGACGAGACGAAGGAACGCACTCGATGACCACCACCGGCGCGACGCCGACCACCCGGAACGCGGGTACCGAGAAGAAGCCGTGGCCCGCCCTCTGGGCGCTCGTCGTCGGGTTCTTCATGATCCTCGTCGACTCGACCATCGTGTCGGTCGCCACCCCCACCATCGCCGCGAAGCTGAACGCCGACATCAACTCCGTCTTCTGGGTGACGAGCGCGTACCTGCTCGCCTACGCCGTGCCGCTGCTCATCACCGGACGGCTCGGCGACCGCTTCGGCCCGAAGGTGCTGTACCAGACCGGACTCGTGGTGTTCACGCTGTCGAGCCTGTGGTGCGGCCTCGCCGGGTCGATCGAGGTGCTCATCCTCGCCCGCGTCGTGCAGGGCCTCGGCGCCGCGATGATGACCCCGCAGACGATGGCGGTCATCACGCGCATCTTCCCGCCGCAGAACCGCGGCGCCGCGATGGGGCTCTGGGGCGCCGTCGCCGGTGTCGCCTCGCTCGTCGGCCCGATCGTCGGTGGCCTGCTCGTCGACGGCTTCGGCTGGGAGTGGATCTTCTTCGTGAACGTCCCCGTCGGCGTCGTCGCGTTCGTGCTCGCGCAGCGCTTCGTCCCGTCGTTCGAGCGGCACGGGCACCGGTTCGACACCCTCGGCATCGTGCTCAGCGCAGTCGGCATGTTCCTGCTGGTGTTCGGCATCCAGGAGGGCGAGACCTACGACTGGGGCACCATCACCGGGCCGATCTCGGTCTGGTCGCTGATCATCGCCGGCATCGTCGTCCTCGCCCTCTTCGTGGTGTGGCAGGGCGTGCAGAAGGGTGAGCCGCTGCTGCCGCTCGGGCTCTTCCGGGACCGCAACTTCACGCTCGCGAACATCGCCATCACCTCCGTCGGTGTCGCGATCTCGTCCTTCGCGCTCCCGATCATGCTGTGGGCGCAGGACGTGCTGCGCTTCACGCCGACCCAGGCGGCGCTCCTGCTCGTCCCGCAGGCCGTGCTGTCCGCGGGCCTCGCACCGCTCGTCGGCAAGAACCTCAACCGGTGGAGCCTCCGCTGGGTCGCCGCGTTCGGCCTCGCCTGCTTCTCCGGCGCGCTGCTCTGGTTCGGGATGCTGCTGACCTCGGGCGCCGCGTGGGGGTGGGTGCTCCTGCCGTCGACGCTCCTCGGCCTCGCGAACGCCTGCATGTGGGGGCCGCTGTCCGTCTCGGCGACGCGGAACCTCCCGCCGAAGCTCGCCGGCGCCGGCTCCGGGGTCTACAACACGACCCGGCAGATCGGCGCGGTCCTCGGCTCGGCCGGCATCGCGGCGCTGATCGAGGCGCGGATCACGGCGAACTTCCCGTCCGGCCCGACCAGCTCGTCCGCCGGCGGCGCCGAGCAGCAGGTCGGGGCGCTCCCGGGCTTCCTGCAGCAGCCCTTCGCGACGGCGATGGGGCAGTCGCTCGCCCTCCCGGCGCTGGTGCTCGTCGTCGGCATCGTCGCGGCGCTGTTCCTCGCGAAGCCGAAGCAGACCGTGGCCTGGCACCAGACGGGCTCGGTGGCGACCCAGCCCGCACCGGCTCGCGGTGCCGAGTCCCCGTCGGCCGACGCCGGGTCGGAGCGGCACGGCGTGCACGCTGCTGCGCCCGCCCCGGAGACGCCGGAGGCAGAGCTCGCCGCGACCGACCACCACGGGCGGCACGCCGAGGCGTAGTCCGGGCCGGCCGAGGCGTGTCCCGACCGGTGACGAACGCAGTCGCCGCCGCAGTTGACCGACGCCGCCGCTGTTGAACGACGCCGCCGTTGTCGGACGACATCGGCGGTGTCGTTCGTCATCGGGCGACTACCCGCGCCGCTCGAGGTGTGCGCGGGTGAGCTCGGCCATCTCGTCGTCGGTGAGGTCGTCGACGGCGCGGGCCTCGCGGCGATCGGTCCGCTGCCACCGGACGAAGAGCGAGACGAGGACCGGGATGTCGGCGACCTCGGCGATGAACCACAGCAGGTCCCCGGCGAGGTGCTGGTCCTGCAGCGGCGATGGGTACCAGGCCTTCCCGACGAGCACCGTGGTCGCACCGTCCAGCACGTGGTTCGTGATCCGCAGCACGATGCCCGGGATCGCGTCGAGCATGAGCTCCACGAAGGCCAGCAGGAACTCCACGGTCACGAACGTCGAGGACCGCAGGATCCCGGGCTCCGACAGCGGCGCGAGCAACCCGAACCCGAGCACGGGCACGAGCACGGTGATCGCCACCGCCCACACCGGCGACGTCCGGATCGCGGCAGACAGCGGGGTCAACAGCACGCAGAACACCGCGAGGGCGACCAGCGGCGAGACGATCGCGTTGCCGAGGACCCGGACCGGACGCGACCGGAGAGCAGCCGTGGTCGCCTGCGCGAGGCGATCCGGGCCTCCCGTGCGGAGCAGCGAGACGGGCGCGGCCACGGCGGCGAAGGTCGGGACCGCGAAGAACAGCACCGCCAGCCGGAGCACGAAGGCCCACCGGAGCTGTTCGGCGAAGACGCCGACGATACCGAACTGCGCGACCCCGAACAGCGCGAGCGCGACGACGAACGCGGCGGTCCGCCACCACGGCCAACGGGACCCGCGGCGGACGGCGCCGACCAGCCACCAGCCGTACGCGACCGCGCCGGCGCAGATCATCACGGCCGCGAGCGGGTCGAACCGCCACGTGGACCAGAACTCGGGTGTCGACGGCGTGGGGTGCCTCCTGCGGGTCGTGCTGCCGGAGCCATCCTCCGCCCCGGTGTGCGCGTGCGAGCTCCCTCGCGGCCTCCCCGGGGGTGAGAAGCGGTTCAGATCCGGGTGACGCCCGCCGCCGGGGTGGTCCGCGTGAGCAGCCAGACCCCGAGCGGCACGAGGAGTGCGCCGACGAGGGCCACCGGGAACGAGAGGTGCAGCTGCATGACGGCGAAGGCCGGGCCCACGGTGCACGCCGCGGCGACCACGAGGACCGGCCACGCCGGCCGATCGGTCCCGGGCACGAGTCGGGGGAGCGGCCGGTCGAACCGCCGGAGGGCCCGGGCGACCCCGATCGCGACCCCGAGCAGGAGGACGAGTGCGACGGGTCGGGTCGCCCACCAGACGGAGCCGCCCGGCTCGGGGAAGGGCACACCGACGAGCAGGGCCACGCCGTTCAGCGCGATGAACAGGGGCAGGTGCCACAGGTAGATCGCCATGCCGTCCCGCCCGACGACGAACACCGCAGCCTGCGCGGCGCGGGTCCGCATCACGCGCGTGAGCGGTCCGTGGACGAGGTGGGCGAGGCACGCCTGGGCGATCGCGAGGAACGCGAGCGGCAGCATCGGCGGGTTGAGGTCCTGGAGCATGTCGGGAGCCCACAGCCCGACCGACGTCATCGGCACGAGGACCAGGTACGCGCCCGCGGCGACGAGGACGAGCAGCACGCGCGACCGACGGGCGAACCAGCCGTCCGCCCAGAGGAACCCGAGCTGCTGGGCGAACAGCCACACCGGGCCGAGGTTGAGCAGGCCGACCTCGGCGACCCCGGTCCCGAGGCGGACGGCGTCGACCGCTGCCGCGAGCACGAGGAGCGCGGCGAGGGTCCGCCACGGGGCGCGTTCGTGCAGGCGGGCCATGAGCGGCACACAGCACTGGGTGATGCCGTACGCCGCGAGGAACCACAGGGGCGAGCCGATGCCGAAGGCGACCTCGGCCAGGAGGTCTGCGGGCGTGCTGGCGGCGGTGGCGATGCCGAGTCCGACCGCGAGCACGACGAAGAGCGGCACCGCTGGGCGGTAGAGCCGGACGAGCCGCGTCGCCCACCAGTCGCGGGCACCGCCGCCCCGGGCGACGGTGCTCCGCCAGCCGACGATGCTCGCGAAGCCGCCGACGACGAAGAACAGCGGCATGACCTGGCCCACCCAGGTCGCGGCGACGTACAGGTCGAGCTCCTGGAGCGGGCTGGTGACCGCGATGCCGGCGGCCGGCGTGCCGACCCCGACCATCGTGACGTGCACGAAGACGACGAGGACCACGCACGCGGTCCGGATGAGGTCGACGACCAGGTCGCGCTGTGCGATGAGCCCCCGGGCGTCCTGTGCGGTGTGTGCCCGTTCCGGCACGCTCTGCTGCGAGGACATGCTCGGACGCTACCGCCGTCGACGCCGTCCACAGCTCCGGTCCAGCTGATCGCGTCCGGATCGTGACCCGTCACATGCCGCGATCGGCATGTGACGGGTCACGTCCTCGGGGCAGACGGTGGGTGGCTGACGGGTTCGCGCCCTACCCGCGCCGCAGCACGCGCGCGCCGAGCCCGGCGAGGACCGCCCCGAGGACCGGGAACACCAGGAACGCCCACCACTGCGCGAGCCAGCCGGGGCCGGCGTACAGCGCGGTCGCGAGCGAGCGGGCCGGGTTGAGCGATGCGTTCGACACCGGGATCAGGGTCAGGAGCAGGATCGTCAGGGTCGCCCCGATCGCGATCGGCGGCGGGACCGGGCTGCCGTCCCCGCCCGTCACGCGGAGGATCACCGTCACGAACAGGGCGGTCGCGAGGGTCTCGGCCACCGCGACGCCGAGCAGCGAGAACCCGCCGGGGCTCATCGGGCCGAACCCGTTCGAGGCGAAGCCGGAGTCGAGGGTCGCGGCGAGGAAGTCGCGGTCGCCCTGGCCAGCGATGAGCAGGAGGGCTCCGGCGCCGAGCACACCGCCGATCGTCTGGGCGACGGCGTACGGCACCACCTCAGCCCACCGGTGCCGCCCCGCCACGGCGAGACCGACGGTGACCGCCGGGTTGAAGTGCCCGCCGCTGATCGGCCCGAAGGTGCTCGCCGCGACCATCAGGGTGAGGCCGAGCGTCAGGGCCACGCCGAGGAGGCCGACCCCGATCGCGTTCCCCGCGTCCGGGAAGACGGCGGTGTAGCTCGCCGCGCCGACGAGGGCGAAGACCAGGAGGAGCGTCCCGGCGGCCTCGGCGGCGAGGCGGCGGGTGAGCGGCGGCGTCGCCGGTGTCGGCGCAGGTGTGACTCGTGTTGCGTTCGTCATGACCGACCGTTCGTTCCGGAGCGGGGCCAGGACTGGTGCTACGGTTGCCTCGTTGAATTGATCCGTGCAAGAGAAGCGCCGCGAGGAGGAGACGCATGGACGACGCCGAGCTGCTCCGGACCGTGGGCCTCCGGGTCACGGCACCCCGGCTGGCCGTCCTCCGGGCCTCGGCCGAGATGCCGCACGCCACCGCGGACGACCTGCTCACGGCGGTCGCCCCGGAGCTCCCGACGACGAGCCACCAGGCGGTCTACGGTGTCCTCGCCGCCCTGACCGGCGCCGGTCTCGTGCGGCGCATCGAGCCGGCGGGCAGTCCCGCACGGTACGAACGCCGCACCGGGGACAACCACCACCACGTCGTCTGCACCGTGTGCGGTGCGGTGGCGGACGTCGACTGCGCCGTCGGTCACGCGCCCTGCCTCACACCCGCGGAGACGCACGGCTTCGCCGTGACCACCGCCGAGGTCACGTACTGGGGCATCTGCGAGCGCTGCGCCGACGTCGACGTCGACGTCGAGAGTGCGGACGTCCCGGCCGGGCCGTCGGCGGCCCGGCAGCCGGCGCACCCGCAGCCCTCTCCCCGGCAGCCGACCGCCTGACGCGCGGACGACGCCCGCCGCAGTCGATCTGCCCTCCCGGCTCCGAACCGGGACCACGAGCAACCCGAGCATCCCTGACCGAACCAACGTTCCGAGGAGGAACCGTGTCCGACCAGAACACGCCCACCGGCACCCCCGTCACGACGACCAACAGCGGAGCCCCCGTCTCCAGCGACCAGCACTCCCTCGGGGTCGGTGCCGACGGCCCGCTCGCCCTGCACGACCACTACCTCGTGGAGAAGCTCGCCCAGTTCAACCGCGAGCGCGTCCCGGAGCGGGTCGTCCACGCCAAGGGCGGTGGCGCCTTCGGTACCTTCACGGTCACCCACGACGTGTCGCAGTACACCCGTGCCGCGTTCCTCCAGCCGGGCAAGCAGACCGAGACGCTCGTCCGCTTCTCGTCCGTCGCCGGCGAGCAGGGCTCCCCGGACACCTGGCGCGACCCCCGCGGCTTCGCGCTGAAGTTCTACACCGAGGAGGGCAACTACGACCTCGTCGGCAACAACACCCCGGTGTTCTTCCTCCGCGACGGCATCAAGTTCCCGGACTTCATCCGCTCGCAGAAGCGCCTGCCGGGCTCGCACCTGCGCGACCACGACATGCAGTGGGACTTCTGGACGCTCTCGCCCGAGTCGGCGCACCAGGTCACGTGGCTCATGGGCGACCGCGGCCTCCCGGCGAGCTGGCGGGAGATGGACGGCTTCGGCTCGCACACCTACCAGTGGATCAACGCCGCCGGTGAGCGCTTCTGGGTCAAGTACCACTTCATCACCCAGCAGGGCCACCGCACGCTCACGCAGGAGGACGCCGACCGCATCGCCGGGGAGGACGCCGACTTCCACATCCGCGACCTGTACGCGGCGATCGAGCGCGGTGACCACCCGAAGTGGACGCTCAAGGTGCAGGTCATGCCGTACGCCGACGCCGAGTCGTACCGGTTCAACCCGTTCGACCTGACGAAGGTGTGGCCGAAGGGCGACTACCCGCTCATCGAGGTCGGCGAGCTCGAGCTGAACCGCAACCCGGAGAACTACTTCGCCCAGATCGAGCAGGCCACGTTCGCGCCGTCGAACTTCGTCCCCGGCATCGCGGCGAGCCCGGACAAGATGCTCCTCGCGCGCATCTTCAGCTACGCGGACGCGCACCGCTACCGCGTCGGCACGAACCACGCGCAGCTGCCGGTGAACGCCCCGAAGAACGAGGTGCACTCGTACTCGAAGGACGGCGCGATGCGCTTCGACTTCCAGAAGGCCGAGGTGCCGGTGTACGCGCCGAACTCGCTCGGTGGCGCGCACGCCGCCGAGGGTGCCACGGACGACGCGCCGGGCTGGGAGTCGGACGGTGCGCTGCAGCGTTCCGCCGCGACCCTGCACCCGGAGGACGACGACTTCGGCCAGGCAGGCACGCTCTACCGTGACGTCCTCGACGACGCGGCGCGCGAGCGCCTGGTCGGCAACATCGCCGGGCACGTGTCGAAGGTGACCCGCGACGACCTCCGCGAGCGGGTGTTCGCCTACTGGGCGAACGTCGACGCCGACCTCGGCGCGCGCGTGCGCGCGGCCGTCGCGCCGAGCGCGCCCGGTTCGAACGAGGACCCGGAGAAGGTCGCGGTCGAGGCGTAGGCCCGGTACGCCGACGACGGACGGGAGGCACGGTGCCGGCTGGCACCGTGCCTCCCGTCCGTCATGGGCGCGGGTGGGTCCGCGGAACGCGCGCGTTCCGACGGACCGCGCGTCGATCGGTGCGCGTCGGGTCGTGACGCGCGCGTTCCGGCGGACCGCGCGTCGATCGGTGCGCGTCGGGTCGTGACGCGCGCGTTCCGTCCGACCCGAGCGGGCGTCGGGTGCCGAGCCCGTCACACCTGCTGGGCGTTCAGGCGGACCGACCCCGTCGGCCAGTCCTCGCGCGCCGACGTCACGGGCAGGACCATCCAGCCACCCTGCTCGGTCATCGGCATGCCGGCGCCCTCCGCGGTGAAGGCGGTGTAGTCGGTGACGACGTCGTCGCCGAGGGTCTCCCAGCCGAGCCGGGCGTAGAACGGCACGCGGTCCTCGCCGGTGCCGAGGAAGCCGAACGGAACGGCCAGGCCCTCGAGGACGCCTCGTGCGCGCTCCATGAGCTCGCGGCCCATCCCCGTGCCCTGCAGCCGGGGCGCCACCGCGACCAGCCCGGTGTCCCCGACGAGGAGGTCGCGGTCGCCGACCGTGATGAAGATACGGCGGATGCCGACGTGCGCCAGGACGACGCCGTCCGCGTCGCGTGCGAGGACGCGCCGTTCGGGCTGCATGCCGCTCCAGCTGCGGCTGCCCAGGAACCAGTGCGACCAGTCCGGGAACGCCTGCGCGAGCAGTGCCGTGATCGCTTCGTGGTCGGCGAGGGTCAGGGCGCTCTCCTCGAGCACCTCCCAGCGGGGGTCGTCAGTCACGGGGCCAGTCTGCCGGACGGACCGGGCGAGGTTGCAGCGTCGTCGATCCACCGATACGTTGACGGTGAAACATCAGTTCAGAAGGGGAGATCGATGTCGATCAAGAACGTGTTGCTCGGGGCCACCGTGCTCGGGACCGTCGTCGTCGGAGGGGTCGCGGTCGACACTGCCGCTGCGCCGGAGGCGAAGGCCACGGCCTGTTGGGGGCAGATCACGGCGAGCAAGGGCAAGAACTACACCGGGTGCGGCAGGGCCAGGCACTTCAACCGACTCGCCAGCGGGACCATGAAGTGGGGGTCGGTGGCGAGTGACCACGCGTGGTCCTACGAGCAGGCATGCTGGTCGAACATCGCGCAGTACGGCATGGTGCGGGCCTGACGTGCGTGGGAGGGTCCTGGCAGCTGCCTGGCTGTCGGTGCCGATCGTCGGCCTCGTCGGGTGTGCGTCCGAGCCCGGGGCACCAGCGCCCACCACCGAGTTCCGGGCAGCGGGTCCGTGGGCCGCGGCCTTCGCTGATGCGTTCTCGTCGACGAGCGAGTACCAGCGGGCGGTGCTCCGGGACGGATCGATCACGGTGTCCGAACTCCGGGAGGCAGAGGCTCGGACGGCGGCCTGCATGCTGGACCTCGGCTACCGCTACACCACCCGCGACGACGGAACGGCCGAGGCGGCGCCGGTCGAGGACGCACTTCGGGACGCCAGTGCCGACGACGTCAACGACGCGATGGCGCGATGCACCGGTGCGTTCAGCTCGGACGTCACGTACCTCTTCGGTGAGGTGCGACGGAACCCGGACAAGCTGGACGAAGCCCGGATCGCCGTCGCGTGTCTCCGGTCTGCCGCGCTCGTCGACGACTCCTACACGGAGCAGGACTGGCGCGAGGACACGGACGACGGCCGGCCCCCGTTCTCCGAGTGGGATCCGGCGGCGGTGCAGTGCCCGGCTCGATCCGTTGGGCCTCTGGCGCGCGCCGTGACGCGACCGCCCTCCGCCACGGTCGTCGCACTCGGTCGTCAGTCACGGGGCCAGTCTGCCGGACGGACCGGGCGGGGTTGCGGCATCGTCGATCCGGCGATACGTTGACGGTGAAACATCAGTTCAGAAGGGGAGATCGATGTCGATCAAGAACATGTTGCTCGGGGCCACCGTGCTCGGGACCGTCGTCGTCGGAGGGGTCGCGGTCGACGCTGCCGCTGCGCCGGAGGCGAAGGCTGCCTGCTACGGATCCGTGACGCTCATGCAGGGCAAGAACAACACCTGTTCCAGCGCCCGGCACTGGAACGCGATCAAGAACGCGCCCTCGAAGTACGGCGACTGGGTGGGCAAGGGGAAGATCTCTCGGCAGAAACTCTGCTGGGCCAACGTGGTCTCCTACGGCATGACGGCACGATAGGTGGATCGCCGTTCGAGCGGTCGCGGCCCACTCGGCATCGCGGCTGCGTGTGCCGCGGTGCTCGTCGCCTCGGGCTGCGCAGGTACGACGGCCAGCGACCCCAGCCAGGTGCCGAAGGCGGCGCTGGAGTCAGCCGGGCCGTGGGCCGATGACTTCCGGGCGGCACTCGCCGACGACGTCTCGCCCTTCGAGGCGCGGATCCTTGCTGACGGCACGGTGTCCACGGAGGAACTCGAGGCGGCGCACGAACGTGTCGGACGCTGCCTCGCAGACTCCGGCTTCGGGATCGATTACGACCCCGACGGCGGGTTCGAGTTGAGCTCCCTCGACGATCGGTACCCGGACGACTTCTTCGAGCGGTCCGATCCTGTCCTCAGAGCCTGTGAGCGGGAGTCGGACGAGTACGTCACCTACCTCTTCGCCGAGACCCGTCGGAATCCTGATCGGCTGGACGACGCGACGATCACGGTGCCCTGCCTCCGTGACGCGGGCCTCGTGGGAAGCGACTACAGCGAGGAACGATGGCGAGCCGACTACGACGCCGGATCGTTCCCGTTCGACGACACCACCGAGGCGGCGGTGCAGTGCCGGCTCGATCCGTTGGGCCTCTGGCGCACGCCGTGACGCGACTGCCCTCCGCCACGGTCGTCGGACTCGTCGCGATGGTCGTCGCCGCGGGGACCGCCGCGGCCGTCGTCCTGGCGTTCCCCGCGGAGCCGCCGTCGTCGCTGCGGACCGCCACGCCTGCCGCGACCGTCCTCGTCACCGAACGCGAGGACGCCGACGAGCGGCAGGTCCAGGTCGCACTCGACGCCGGGGCACCGCGAGCGGTGGTGACCTCGCGGACGGGCACGGTCACGTCGTCCACGTGCTCCACGGGGGCCGTGCTGCGCAGCGGCGACGTCCTGGCGACCGTCGACGGAGAGCCGGTGATCGCGCTGGCCACCGACGTCCCGTTGTGGCGGGACCTGGAGCTGGACGACCGCGGCGACGACGTGCGCGGGCTGCAGCGTGCGCTCAACGTCGGTGGAGCCGGACTCAGTGAGGACGGCATCCTGGGGCGGGGCACGCTCCGGTCGGCGTTCCGCTTCCTCGCCGAGCGTGGGGTGCGACCCGGGGAACGGGAGGACGCCCTGCCCCGGGCGCCGTTCAGCTGGGTGCCCGCGGCTGAGCAGACAGTCCGGTCCTGCACGGCGATCGTCGGCGCGGCGGTCGGCGCGGACGGCGTGCTCGCGGAGCTCCCGGCCGAACTGCGCGGCGCGCGGCTGGATTCGTTGCCGATCGACCCCGTGCCCGGACCGCGCGACCTCCGCATCGGCGGGACCACGGTCGAGGTCGACGATGGCGGTGTGGTCAGGTCGGCCGCCTCCCTCGCCGCGATCGCCGCCCTCCCGGAGTACGCAGCCACCGTGGCCTCGTCGGACGGTGTGCCGGTGATCTCCGCGACGTGGTCGTTGCGGCAGCCGCGGACCGTGCAGGTCCTGCCACCCACGGCGTTGTACGACCTGCGTGGGGCGACCGCGTGCGTGCAGCCGACCCGCGGCGCGCCGGTCCACGTCGAGGTGCTCGGGTCCGAGCTCGGGCAGTCCTTCGTCCGTGTGCGGAACGGTGCGTCGCTCGACCGGGTACGAGCGCTGCCGGACCGGAGACGTCCGTGCCGGTGAGGCTCGAGGACGTCGGACACGTCTGGTCGAACGGGGTCCGACTGTTCGGTGGCGTGGACCGGACCTTCGCCGAGGGCACGGTCACCGCGCTGGTCGGGCCCAGCGGCTCGGGCAAGTCGACGCTGCTGGCCATCATCGCGGGGATGCTCCGACCGACCGACGGCACCGTGCACCGCCCACCGGGGTGTCGTCCGCTGTGGGTGTTCCAGAACCCGCACGGCGTCGCTCGGCGTCGTGTGCTGGACCACGTGGCGCTGTCGTTCGTCGCCCGTGGCTGCGATCGGCGGACAGCGGACGTGCACGCCTGCGACGTGCTCGAACGCTTCGGGCTGGGCCATCGGGTCGATGCGCGGTTCGCGGAGCTCTCGGGTGGTGAGGCGCAGCGGCTCATGCTCTCGCGCGGGATCGCGAGCGCTCCGGGTCTCATGCTCGTGGACGAGCCGACCGCGCAGCTCGACCGGGCGACCGCTGCCGAGGTGAACGAGGCGATCGGTGCGCTCGCCGGTGCCGGGGCCGCCGTGGTCGTCGCGACGCACGACGACGACACGAGGGCCGCCTGCGACGACGTGCTCGACCTCGGGAGCCATCGGTGAGCTCCCGGCTCGGCGCAGGACGGATGCGTGTCCGGGAGGTCTGCCGGGAGGCCTGGCGTGACGTCGCGTCCGGAGCGTCGTGGGCCGGCACGTGGGCGGTGGTGTGCGGCGTGCTCCTGACGGCCGTCGTGGGACTCAGGACCGCAGCGCTCGTCGGGGACGTCCGGTCGGCTGCGGCGTACGTCGCGAGCGGTGCCGCGACCATGGTGCAGCGAGCCGAGGATCGCATCGACGGCCGTGCGTGCGACGCACTCGGATCGTCGGAGGGCGTCGTGGCCGCCGGCGCCCTCCGACGGCTCGAGCACGGGACGGTGGTGGCGTCACTGCCCGGTTCGGCGATCCCGACCTACGAGGTGACGCCCGGGATGCTCCGTGTCCTCGGAGTCGGTGCGAGCGTCGGGAGGACGGGCGTCCTGCTCTCCCCCTCCGTCCGGGACGTCCTCGGGACGAGCCCGGGGTCAGACCTCGTCCTGGCCGACGACACGACCGCGCCCGTGTCGGGTGCGTTCGCCTACCCGGACGACGGCCGGGACCCGGACCTCGACCACGCGTTGCTGGCACCGGCGATCGACGACGGACACCCCTACGACGCCTGCTGGGTGACCGTGTGGCCGCAGCGCGACGACACCGTCCAGGTGCTGCGCCGCACGGTGCTCGCTCCGACCGGCGCCGAGGACGAAGACCGACCGACCGTCGGCCAGCTCAACGCCCGTCCGGGAGCGGTGTTCACACCGTCCGGGGCTCCGCCGGTCGGTGTCCCGCTCGGTGCCGCGGCGGTCATCGGCTTCGCGGTCGGGGGAGCCGCGGTGCTGCGTCGGCGTCTGGCGTCGGCCGCGGACTTGCACGTCGGGGTGCCGCGCAGCGCGCAGGTGCTCGGGGTGCTGGTGCAACACGCGATGTGGGGCGGGGTGGCGGTCCTGGTCCCGGTGTCCGTCAGCGTGGTGATGACGCGGGGCCTGGCGCCTCCCGACGCGTTCCCGATGGTCGTCGGGGCGTGCGGGGTCGCAGTCGTCGGGTTCGTCGCCACGCTGGCGGGTGGCGCGGCGGCGGCCGGGACCGTTCGTGAACGGGCGCTGCACCGCTACTTCCGGACTCGCTGAGGTGGCGGGGTCAGCCGCGACCCGGCGCCGTGACCTCGATGCGGTTCGCCCACGGATCCTCGAACGCGACGGTCCGACCGTCGTCCGCGAGCTGCAGCCCGTGGTCGCGCATCCGCTCGGTGATCGCGCCGAGGTCGTCTGCGCCCGGCACCTCGATCCGGACGAGGCCGAGGCCGAGGGCGAGCTGCCGACGTCCGGCACCGCGGGAGTTCCAGGTGTTCATCGCCATGTGGTGGTGGTAGCCGCCCGCCGAGACGAACAGCGCCTCGCCCCACCCTGCGGTGGTCGCGAAGCCGAGCTGGTCGACGTAGAACGCCTTCGCGCTGGGGAGGTCCCCGACCGACAGGTGCACGTGGCCGACGCGTCCGGGGCGCCCGGCGGCGTCGTCGAGCGCCGCCTCCGTCAGGTGCTCGCGGAGGAACGCGTTCGGGTCGAGGAAGATCGTGGCCATCTCGACGGTGCCGTGCGTCCAGGACCACTCGCTGCGGTCGCGGTCCCAGTAGAGCTCGACGCCGTTGCCCTCGGGATCGGTGCAGTAGAAGGCGTTGCTCACCAGGTGGTCTGCGCTGCCGGTGAACGACTGCGGGTACCGCGTCGCGACGGAGTAGAGCGCGGCGGCGAGGTCTGCGCGGGTGTCGAACAGGACCGCGGTGTGGAAGAGGCCGGCCTCGTGCGCGCCCGCGTGCCGCAGTTCCGGCGCGTGCTCGAGCACGACGATCGGGACGGCACCGCGGCCGAGCACGACTCGCCCCGGCGTCGACGCCAGGACGCTGAGCCGGACACCGTCCGTGTAGAACGCCGCAGTCCGGTCGAGGTCGGCGACCCGGAGGGTCACGGCACCCATCCCGGTGTCGGCGGCGAGGAGGTCCTGGGTCTGCATGCGCCCAGTGTCCTCCCATTTGGTTGACGCGTCAACCAAATGGGAGTGTGCCATCGCACCCGGTGTCTTGTCGGCGGCGTGCGGCCTCCGGGGGCCATGATGGACGGATGCCACGACGCCGGAGCCCGAGGGACCTGCCCCTCGACCACGTGCGCGACCGCATGTCGTCGTACATCTACGGCAACATCACCGTCCTGAGCGCCGCCATCGCCGTGGGGCCGGCCGAGATCGAGCACGGTGCAGCGGTGCTGACGGTCCTCGCCACCGCCGTGCTCACCTACCTCGCGCACGTCCTGGCACACCTGGTCGCCCACGGCATCGGCGCCGACCGGGACGCGGACGACGATGCGCGCCGGGAGACCGCGGCGGTCATCGCGCGGAACGCCAACCCGATCGCCACCTCCGGCATGATCCCGGCGGTGCTCTACGCCGCGGCGTGGATCGGCTGGCTGCCGGCGGAGGGGGCGCAGCTCGCCGCGGTCGTGATCCTGGTCGTCCGCGTCGGGCTCGTCGGCGTCTTCATGCAGCGGTTCTCGGGGACGCGTCCGACGTTCCTGGGGCTCTGGGGCGGCATCGTGCTCGCCGCGGTCGCGTTCGTGATCGGACTGGTGAAGGTGGTGCTGACGCATTGAGCAAGACGACGTCCGAGAGCGGACCGAAGCAGCGGGGCGGGTGGCGGTTCCTCCGCGACCTCGCGATCATCGTCGTGGTGGCGCTGATCGCGTCGTTCCTGGTGAAGACGTTCCTCGTCCGCTCGTTCTACATCCCGTCCGGGTCGATGGAGAACACCCTCCTGATCGGTGACCGGGTCCTCGTGAACGAACTCGTGCCCGGTGCCGTGCCGTTGCAGCGCGGCGACGTCGTGGTCTTCACGGACCCGGGCGGGTGGCTCGGCACCGGGCAGGGGGACGACCTCATCAAGCGGGTGATCGGGCTGCCGGGGGACCGCGTCTCGTGCTGCGGTTCGGACGGCAGGCTCTCGGTCAACGGCCAGGAGGTCGACGAGTCGTACGTCGTCCTGGCGGCGGGCTCGGACCGGGTGGCCGCGAACGACTTCGACGTGACGGTGCCGAAGAACCACATCTGGGTGATGGGCGACAACCGCTACGAATCGGCGGACAGTCGGGCGCACGGTTCCGTCCCCGTGGACGACGTCGTCGGGCGCGCCTTCATCACGACGTGGCCGGTGTCGCGGTGGACCGTGCTCTCCCGCCACAGCGAAGCGTGGGACCGCGTGCCGGAGCCCGGCAAGGGGTAGCGTCTGTCGCGCCCGGGTCAGTCGACCGGTAGCGTCGAGGCATGCCGACGGACGACGTGACGTTCGAGTACCAGACCGGCGGCGGCGACCAGCTCTCCGTGCAGCGCATCCGGACGAACGGTCCGCAGAGCGGGACGATCGGACCCCGTCCCGACCACGTGGTGTTCTGGCTCGCCGACGGCCACGCGGTGCTCACCGCCGACGACGGACGACGCTGCGAGGTCCGCCCGGGGCTGCCGGTCGTGCTCGCGGCACCCGTGGCCTACGCGTTCGAGACCGACGCGACACGGATGACCCTGCTGTTCATCGCACCGTCGTTGCTCGGCGAGGCGGACGAGCCGTCGCGCTTCGTGCAGCCGGATCCGACCGACAACCGCACCGAACCCCTCCGCGCGCTGCTGCGGGACGTCGTCGACCGCGTGCTCGATCCCGACCTCCCGGACGCCGAGCGGCGAGCACTCGAGCAGCGGGTGGCGACGGTCGTCCTCTCGACCTTCACCCGTGCCCGGTCGGACGTCGAGCAGCGGATGCGCCGGGCGATCGCGTTCGTGCACGAGCACGCCGCCGACCCGATCACGGTCGCGGACATCGCCGACGCCTGCGGGCTGAGCGAGCGGGGTCTCCAGGACGTCTTCCGGCGACGGCTCGCGGTGACGCCGATGCGCTACCTCCGCGAGGCCCGGCTCGACCGTGCGCACCTCGAGTTGACGTCCCGGGGCCGGCGCATCGTCACGGTCCGGGACGTCGCGCACCGCTGGCAGTTCGCCCACCTCGGCCGCTTCGCCGCGCACTACCGCGCCCGGTTCGGGGAGAGCCCGCACGAGACGATCGCCAGGACGTCCGGACTGCGGCGCTGAGCCCGCATGGCCGCCCCGCGCAGCCGGGGCGACACTGACCTGGCGACTCGGACCCCGCGCGGCCGCCCCGCGCGGCCGCCCCGCGCGGCCCCGGGGCCTCACGGACCCCGTCGGCGTCCCGGGCCGCGTCAGCACCCGGTCGTCGTCAGCGTGACCGTCGCCACCGTTCCGTCCGCGACCGTCGCGTGCTCCGGGCAGAGGTCCGCAGCCCGCACGGTCACGTCACCGAGCGGGACCCCCGCGAACGCGGCCGTCCCACCGGGGAACACCCGCTGGTGCTCGGAGAGCTTGCCCGTCGCCGCGAAGACCTCCACCTCGTACGGACGCTGCGCGGCGTTCCCGGACACGGTGACGGCGATCTGCCCGGTCGAGTCGTGCGCGCCGCAGCCGGCCATCGTCACGGACGCGACGACCCCGAGGAGGAGCGCCGTGGCACCACGGCGGAGGGCACGAGGGGCGGGACGGTGGAGCACCCGACCAGGCTACGCCGTGCCGAGGAGCCACCCGTTGTCGGCCGCCACGCGGAGCGCCTCCGTGGCGTTCCTGGCGGTGGTCTTGCCGATGGCGGCGGACAGGTGGTTGCGGACGGTGCCCTCGGACAAGTGGAGCGCACCGGCGACCCCGGCGACGGTGGGGTTCGTCCGGAACGCGATGAGCACGTCGGTCTCGCGCCGTGTGAGCGGGGAGGGGCCGGCGGCGAGCGACTCGGCTGCGAGCACGGGGTCGACCACGCGGAACCCGCCGGCGACGCGTCGGACGGCGTCCGCGAGCTGCTCGGCGGGCGTGTCCTTGACGACGAAGCCGGCGGCGCCGGACTCGAGGGCGCGACGGAGGTAGCCCGGGCGCCCGAAGGTCGTGACGATGAGCGACCGGCAGCCGGGCAGCTCGCGCGCGAGTGCTGCGGCGGCGGTGAGCCCGTCGGCCCCGGGCATCTCGACGTCGAGGAGGGCGACAGTGGCGCCGGACGCCCGCGCCGCGTCGACGACCTCGTCGCCCCGGGCGACCTGGGCGACGACCTCGATGTCCCGCTCCAGGGAGAGCAGCGAGGCGAGGGCGCCCCGGACGAGCGCCTGGTCGTCGGCGAGCAGTACCCGGATCGTGTCGGTCACCGACGGCCCCTCCGTTCGACGCGCAGCAGGAAGCCGCCGAGGCCGCTCGTCCCCGTGGTGACGGTCGCGCCCACCGCGTCGGCGCGCTCGCGCAGCCCCCGCAGTCCGTTGCCCCCGCCCTCGGCCGGTGGCGTCCCGGCGTCCGGGACGGGCCCGGTCCCGTCGTCCTCGACCGTCAGCGCCGTGCGCGTCAGCGTCACCCGGACCCGGGTCGCCGCAGCGTGCCGGAGGACGTTCGTCACGCCCTCCCGGAGCACCCACGCGAACAGGCTGCGGACGTCCTGCCCCGCGGCGGTGCCGTCCGCGGGAAGGTCCGCCTCGACCTCCGCGGCCGCCAGCGCCGCCCGCGCGGAGACGAGCTCGGCGTCCAGGTCGGCCTCGCGGTACCCGCTGACCGCCCGTCGCAGGCCGTGCAGTGCCTCGCGGGCGAGCCGCTCGACGTCCTGCATCTCGGCCCTGGCGCGGGTGGGGTCGACGTCGACGAGTCGACCGGCGAGCTCGGACTTCATCGCGACGACGGTGAGCGAGTGCCCGAGCACGTCGTGCAGGTCCCGCGAGAACCGGGTGCGTTCCTCGACGACGGCGAGGCGGGTGAGTTCGTCCTGCGCGACGTCGAGCCGGTCCTCCGCCTCGCGCTGTCGGCCGAAGAACAGCATCGACGCACCGACCGAGACCGTGACCACCGGCGCGAACAGCAGTCCGCTGGACACGGCGCCGTCCCACCCGAGCGACCCGGCGACCGCGACCTGTGCCGCGATGACGGTCAGGATCCCCACCCCGGCGATCCAGAACCGCTCGGCGACGAAGCCGGTGAGGGCGGCGACGAGGAGCCACGTCCAGACCGCGAGCGGCCCGACGACGAGCAGCAGCAGGCCGGCGAGGGTCGCGATCCCGGCGAGCACCAGGACCCGGGTCCGCATGCCGCTGCGCCACATCAGCTCCGGCGCGAAGAGGTACGCCGCGTAGAGGACGGCCAGCGCGAGGGTGGACCAGACGTGCGCCCCGAGGGAACGGCCGTCGTTCCACACGGCGACGAGTTCGAGCACCTGCCAGAGCAGCGCGAAGACCGCGCCGCCGTACCAGCGGCGCCGGCCGACCCGGATGACCTCCTCGGTCGCCCCCGGCGGGACGGCCCACGGGAACGAACGGGGCGACGGCCGGGAGGCACGGCGCGCCTCCGCCCCGTCGCTCACGGCGACGGGGCGGGCGGGCGACTCGGTCATGTCGGTCAGCGTAGGGCCAGCGGCCGGCCGGGCCCGGTTCACTGCCGCGCCGCGTCGCGGCGGTAGCGCCAGACGATCACGGCGGCCAGGGCGATCGCCCAGCCGGTGAGCACGAGCGCCGGTTCGGCCATGCCCGCGGTCCCGGTCGCCCCGGCCCCCATCTGGCCGATGCGGTTCAGCCAGTACGACGGCAGCAGGTGGGCGACGCCGCCCATCCAGCTCGGCATCACCGACAGCGGGACCCAGAGGCCGCCGAGGATCGCGAGCCCCATGAAGACGACCATGAAGAGCGGCTGCGCGAAGGACGGCTTCGCGAACTGCCCGATGAGGATCGCGATGAGCGCGAACGGCACGACGCCGCACCAGATGCCGAACGCTGCGGCGAGCCAGTGCCCGGGGGCGAGGGACGCGTGCAGGGCGATGACCGAGACCGCGATGGTGATGCCGATCGAGAGCGCCGCGAACGCCATCGCGGCGATGACCTTCGACACCATGAAGCCCCACCCGGACAGCGGCGTGACGCGGAGCTGGCGGTTCCAGCCGATCGAACGTTCGTTGACGATGGCGAAGGCCTGGCTGAGCGCGGCCATCATCGCGCCGTACGACGCCATCTGCAGCGTGGTGACGGTCAGGTAGCGCAGGCCGGTGGACTGGTCGAGCTGCGACCCGTAGGCGGCGCCGAAGACCAGGAGCATGACCACGGGGATCGCGAAGGTGAACACCATGGCCTTGACGTTGCGCAGCTGGCGGGCGGTCTCCAGGGCGACGTAGCGGATCGGCAGGCGGCCCCTGACGGTGGAGCGGGTGACGGGACGGACGGCGGGGGCGACGACGGTGGTCGCGGTCGAGCTGGTCATGCGGAGACCTCCTGCGGGTCGGCGGTGAGGGCGAGGAAGGCGTCGTCCATGGTCGAGGCGACCACCTGGACGTCGTGCGCCTCCGGGAACGTGGTGAGGAGCGCCCGCAGCGTCTCGTCGCTGCGGTCGGTGCGGAGCGTGACGGAGTCGTGCCGTGCCTCCAGGCCGGTGACGCCCGGCAGGGCGCGCAGTGCGACGTGCGCGTCGAGGCCGACGCCGACGAAGCGGACCGTCCGACTCGACGCGGCGGCCTTGATCTCGGTCGGGGTGCCGTCGGCGACGACGCGACCGGCGCGCATGATGACGATGCGGTCGGCGAAGGTGTCGGCCTCGTCGAGGTAGTGGGTGGCGAAGACCACCGTGCGGCCGGCGTCGGTGAACTCGTGCATCGACGACCAGAACACGTGTCGGGCCTCGACGTCCATCGCCGCGGTCGGTTCGTCGAGCACGAGGAGCTCCGGGTCCGAGACGACGGCGACCGCGAACCGTGCCCGCTGCAGTTGCCCGCCGGAGAGCTTGGCAACGCGGCGTCCGGCGATCTCGGTGCAGCGCGCCCGGCGGAGGGCCTCGTCGACCGGCATCGGGGCACGGTGCGCGGCGCCGACGAGGGCGACCACGTCCCGGACCGTCATGTCGGGCAGGAGCGCTCCGCCCTGGAGCATGGCGCCGACGCGACCGTCGACGACGGCGCTCCGGGGGTCGCCGCCGAACAGGAGGACGTCCCCCGTGGTGGGCGACGCGAGCCCGAGGGCCAGGTCGACCGTGGTGGTCTTGCCGGCGCCGTTCGGGCCGAGCAGGGCGACGACCTCGCCGCGCCGGATGGTGAGGTCCACGCCGTCGACGGCGTGCACGGCGCCGAAGCGCTTGTGGAGACCGCGCAGTGCGATGACCGCGTCGTCCGGGTGTCCTGTGCTGTTCATGGCTCCACTGTCGCGTCCGAGCGACCCCGGTCCGACTGCGGTCCGTCACGACTGCACCGTGACATTCGTCACGATGGACCAGCGCGGCTCCGGTCCTGCGGCCCCGGGCCTGCGGCGCAGGGTCCAGCGGCACTCGGTCCGCCGGTTCGACGTCCGCCGGTTCGGCGTCCGCGGGTCCGGTGGCCGCCGGTTCGGTGTCCTCCGTTGTGGGGACGACCGACCGGTCGCGGAGCGCGTTACCGTGGACGGCATGAGCCTCACCACCTCGTCGACGTCCGCAGCTGCCGCGCCGGAGGCCGTCCGGCGGGCGGCGCTGCTCGCGGCGCTCGACGTCGTCGACGGTGGGCCGGAGGAACGGTTCGGGCGGATCACGCGGATCGCTCGGGAGGCCTTCGGCGTGAGCGGGTCGTTCCTGAACCTCGCGGGCGAGTCGGAACTGACGATCAAGTCGCAGCAGAGCGACCGTGCGTTCGGTCCGACGGTCCCGTTGCAGGACACCTTCTGTGGTCGCACCCTCGGCGAGGTCGGTCCGGTCGTCGTCGAGGACGCCACGGCCGACGTCCGCTACGCGGACATGCCGATGGTGGTCGACGACCCGAACGTGCGCTTCTACGCGGGGGTCCCGCTCCGACTCGGCGACGACGACCTCAAGGTCGGCACGCTCTGCCTGGTCGACCCGACCCCGCGGATGCTCGACGACGACGACCTGGCACTCCTCGAGGAGCTGGGGGTCTGGGCCGAGCGCGAACTCGCGGCCGGCGCGGACGAGGAACGGCTCCGGGCCGTGCTCGCCGGACTCGAGCCGGTCCCGGTGACGCTGCCCGGCTACCGGATCGGCGGCATGAGCGTGCCGCACGGTGTCGTGTCCGGTGACCTGCACGAGTGGCACCGCTCGGGGGACGACCTCGTCCTGACCCTCGCCGACGTCATGGGCAAGGGCATGTCCGCCGGCCTCCTCGCAGCGAACATCCGGGGCGCCCTCCTCGCCCGCGGTGACGACCGTCCCGCGGACGCGGTCGCCGCGCTCGAGGCCCAGGTCGGCCCCGAGCTCAGCCGCGCGGAGTCCTTCGCGACGCTGTTCCACGGGAGGCTCGCACCGGCGACCGGTCACCTCGACTTCGCCGACGCGGGGCACGGGCTCGTGCTGCACCTGCGGGCGGACGGCTCTGAGGACGTGCTCCGGTCGTTCGACCTCCCGCTCGGGCTGCACCCGGTCGGGCTCGGCCGGACGGCGGGGGCGCTCGACCTCGGCGTCGGGGACGTCCTCGTCCTCGTCAGCGACGGCGCGCTCGAGCTCTGGGACTCGACGCTCGGGTCGCTGTCACGGCTCGGTGCGCTCTACCGCGGGTGCGCGGACATCGACGACTTCCTCGGACGGGTCCGCGCCCGGGCGGCCGAGCACGACCCCGGCGACGACCTCACGGTCGTGGTCGTCGCCCGCGACGCCTGACACGGCTCGGTCGTCGCGCGTGACGACCGCCGCGGATCAGGCGCCGAGCCGTTCGATCAGCTCGCGGTAGCGGGCCGCGGTCCGGTCGACGACCTCGGCGGGGAGCACGGGCGGCGTGCCCTGCCGGTCCCAGTTCGCGCTGAGCCAGTCGCGCACGATCTGCTTGTCGAAGGACTCCGTCCGGTTCGCCCCGCGGGCGTCCCAGTAGCGGCTGGAGTCGCTCGTCAGGACCTCGTCGGCGATCCGGACGACGCCGTCGGCACCGCGCCCGAACTCGAACTTCGTGTCGGCGATGACCACGCCGTGCTCGAGGGCGATCGCGGCCGCCTCGGCGTACACGCGGAGCGAGAGGTCGCGCAGCGTCTCGGCGTCCTGCCCACCGACGAGCTCGACGGTCTGCTCGAACGAGATGTTCTCGTCGTGCTCGCCCTGCGGCGCCTTGTACGCGGGCGTGTAGATCGGCTCCGGCAGACGGTCGCCGTTCGACAGGCCGGCGGGGAGCGGGACGCCGCAGACGCTGCCGGACTCCTGGTACTCGGCCCAGCCGCTGCCGACCAGCCACCCGCGGACCACGCACTCCACGGGGAACATCGTCAGGGGCATCACGTGCATGGACCGCGACTCGACCGCGGCGGGCACCGGGGTCCCTCCGGCGGACGGCGGCAGGAGGTGGTTCGGGACGTCGGCCAGCCGGTCGAACCAGAACCGGGAGAGCCGGGTGAGCAGCTCGCCCTTGCCCGGGATCGGCGGCTCGAGCGCGAAGTCGTACGCGCTGACGCGGTCGGACGCCACCAGCAGCAGCTCGGTCGCGTCGGCGGTGTCCGCGGTGCCGTCCGGGACGTAGAGCTCGCGGACCTTGCCCGAGGAGACGTGCCGCCAGCCCTCGACGACCGGGGCGCTCACCGGGCGACCTTCGCGGCGATGTCGGTGCGGTACTGCCCGCCCTCGAGCGCGATGTCGTGCAGGCCGGCGTAGGCGCGGTCGCGGGCCTCGGCGAAGTCGGCGCCCGTCGCGACGACGCTGAGCACCCGGCCACCGGTCGCGACGAGCTCGCCGTCGAGCAACCCGGTGGCGGCGTGGGCCACGGAGACGCCCTCGCGTGCGTTCGCCGCGTCGATGCCGGTGATGCGTCGACCGGTGCGGGGGTTCTCCGGGTAGCCCTCGCTCGCGAGCACCACGGTCACGGCGGCGTCCGGACGGAAGGCCGGCGCGGGCACGGAGCCGAGACGGCCGGTCGCCGCGGCGAGCATGAGGCCGCTCAGCGGGGTGACCAGGCGGGGCAGGACGACCTGGGTCTCCGGGTCGCCGAACCGTGCGTTGAACTCGATCACCCGGACGCCCTGCTCGGTGACGATGAGGCCGCAGTAGAGGAGCCCGACGAACGGCGTGCCCTCGTGCTCGAGCCGGCGGACCGTCGGCAGCGCCACGAGGTCGGTGACCTCGGCGACGAAGGCGTCCTCGGAGGCCCAGCGGTCGGCGAGCCAGGGCAGCGGCGAGTAGGCACCCATGCCGCCGGTGTTCGGACCGGTGTCCCCGTCGCCGAGGCGCTTGTGGTCCTGGGCGGGGCTGAGCGCCCGGACGTCGTGCCCGTCGCTCAGGAAGAACAGCGAGACCTCTTCCCCGTCGAGGAACTCCTCGACCACGACGCGGCCGTGCTGGAGCCAGTACGTCGCGTGGTCGAGGGCGGCCTGCCGGTCCTCGGTCACGAGCACGCCCTTGCCGGCCGCGAGCCCGTCGGCCTTGACGACGTACGGGGCGCCGAGCTCGTCGAGCGCGGCGACGGCCTCGTCGACCGTGCCGGCGTACACCGGGCGCCCGGTCGGCACCCCGGCCTCGGACATGACGCGCTTCGCGAACGCCTTCGACCCCTCGAGCTGTGCGGCGGCCTTGCCGGGTCCGAACACCGGGATGCCCCGGGTGCGCACGGGGTCCGCGACGCCGGCGATCAGCGGGGCCTCGGGCCCGACGACGACCAGCTCGACGCCGTTCTCGATCGCGTAGTCGGCGACGAGCGCTCCGTTCGTCGGATCGATCGAGACGGTCTCGACGTCCGCCGCGATGCCGGCGTTGCCGGGCGCGACCGTGATGACGTGTCCCGCCTGCTCCGCGAGGAGGGCCGTGACGATGGCGTGCTCGCGGGCACCGGAACCGAGGACGAGGATTCGCACCCGACCAGCCTACCGAGCCGCGCTCCCGCGTTGCGATCGGCGTCGCTAGCCTGGGGGAGTGGCCCGGAGGACGATCGACGACGAGGACGGACGCCGCGCGCTCGCGGCGGTCGTCGCGGGCGGCACCGCGCGGACCGACGTCGCGACCGCGGTCCGCTGGACCCTGCAGCGCCTGGCCGAGGAGGTGCCCGGCAACAGCGTCGAGGTGCGGGTCCCGCCGTTCGCGGCCGTGCAGGCGATCCCCGGGCCCCGGCACACGCGGGGGACCCCGCCGAACGTGGTCGAGACGGACGCTGCGACGTGGATCGCCCTCGCCACGGGGACGCTGCGCTGGGACGACGCGGTCGCGGACGCGCGGGTGAGCGCGTCCGGTTCGCGGGCCGACCTGACCGCGGTCCTCCCGGTGCGGCTGCCGGCCTGATCGCTCGCGCGACGACCGCGCGCTCGACGACTGCTCGTCCGACCGAGCGAATTAGGTAGGTCCTACCGATGCGCCCCACGCAACCGGTTCCCTATCGTGGAAGTCGCCGGGATTCGGACCCGACCCGAACGGGTCCGAACCCGGCGACACCCACACGCTACGCGATTTCCGGCCTCCTGTGTCAACCATCCGGCGCGTCGTGCTGCAACCCGCAACAGGACTTGCGGTCTCCAACGCGCTCCGAACGACCCGCATCGCCGTTCCGGGGCCCGTTCAGAGCAGGTCGGCGAGCTCGGTCCGAGCGTGCAGTTCCCACTTCTGGAACACCCGCGACAGGTGCGCGTCGATCGTCCGGACGGACAGCCCGAGCGTCTCCGCGATCCGCCGGTTGCTGAGCCCCTCCGCGGCGAGCTTGGCGACCTCGTACTCGCGGTTCGTCAGCGGCGGCTTCGTGTTGCCGGCCGTCACCGACATCCCGTGGGAGGCGAGCACGCCCTGCGCCGCGATCACCCCGGTGCGGTCGCGCGCACGGATCGCGTCCGCGTACTCGACGATCGCGCCGGCGAGCGGCCCGTCGACGCGCTGTGCGGCGGTCCGCAGCCGGTCGAGCGACGCTCCGTCCTCGCGTCCGGCCTGGAGGTCGTTGGCGTAGTGCAGGGTCTGGCCGTACATCACGTGCGTCCAGGAGCCCGCGGCCGTCGAGCGGGCGATCACCTCGTCCATGTGGCGCAGCCCCTCCGGGTTGCCGAGCAGCCACTCCGTCCAGGCGATCGACACCGCGACCTGTTCGCCCGTGATCCGCATCGCGCGGAGGGGCGTCGTCCGTGCGCGGTCGAGGGCGGCCGCGGCGTCCTCGAGTCGTCCGGCGTAGGCGCAGGCCATCGCGAGCCGCGCCCACGGGTAGGCGGCGAACCCACCGTGGTCGGCGACGTCGTACCGCTCGCACGCCGCCGAGAACGCCGCGATCGCGTCGTCCCACCGGCGTTGCCCGATCGCGTGGTTGCCGTCGCCGATCAGCTCGAGCGTGAAGTCGTACATGAGGTACGGGTTCGAGCGTCGCACCGGGACCTCGGTGAGCAGCTCGGCGATGTCCCCGCGCCACACCTGCACCTGGTGGAGCACGGAGACGATCTCCCCGACGCTCCACGGCGCGTCCTCGAGGTTCACCACAGCTGTCTGCAGTGCCTTGCGCCCGAGCGCCGCGGCGTCGTCGAGGCGTCCCGCGGTGGCGAGTCCCATCACGGCGCACGGGGCGAGGCAGAGGAAGCCGAACGGTACCGTCGGCGCGCGCACGATCCCGGACGCGTCGACCTCGGCGCGGACCTCGGCGAAGCGTCCGCCCCAACCGAGGTGCGCGAGCCGGAGCAGACGCAGGCGCTCCGCGGCCCCCGGTCCGACGAGCGAGCCGGCCTCCTCGGCGAGGACGACCGCGGCGTCGACGTCGTCGTCGTGGAACTGACGGATGTTCGCGAGGGTCTCGCAGGCCTCCACCACCGCGGCGTCGTCGACGTCGTCCGACGCGCGCGCGATCGCCCACGCGGCCTCGGCGTCGGCGCGGCCGGCCTCCCGGCCCGCGCTGTACGAGTGCGCCAGGGACCGTGTGACGTGCGCTGCGATCCGTTCCGAGCACGACAGCTGCGTCCGGAGCGCGGCGGAGGTCAGTGCGACCGCGCTGTCGAGCTCCTGCAGCCGGACGGCCACCTGTGCGGCGTCGAGGAGCGCCTCGGTCGCGGGCAGGACGCCGCACTCGAGCGACCACAGTGCTGCCCGGAGTCGCGCGGCGGGCGGTGCGCCCTCCGGACGGTCGGTCCGGAAGGCGTTGGCGCGCGCGAACAGCATCGTGCGTCGCGCGACCGGCACGAGGGCGCGGACGACCTCGCCGACCAGGGGGTGCGACGGACGGACGACGACGGTGCCGTCCTCGGAGGGGTCCATGCGCACGAGACCGAGCGCCGCCACCCGGTCGAGGTCCCCGCCGGCCACGAGCGCGAGCAACCGGGTCAGCGGGATGGGGTCGGCGAGCGCGACGATGTCGACGACGTCGCGGAGGTCCTCCGGCAGCGCACCGAGCTCGGTGCGGTACATGTCCGCGAGGCTGTTCGAGGCGGTGACCCGGCCGCGCCAGTACCAGCCGGACGCGGTCTGCTCGAGCGCGCCGGACGCGAGTGCCGACCGGACGACCTCCCGGACGTACAGCGGGTTCCCGGCGGTGGCACGGTGCACGCGCTCGGCGGAGGCGTTCTCGAGCTGCGCCCCGAGTGCCGCGGCGATGAGGTCCGACGTCTCACGCAGGTCGAGCGGTTCGAGGTCGATGCGCTCGAGCAGGTCGTCCTGCCAGAGTGCGCGGAGCGGTTCGGGCAGCGCGGTGAAGTCGCGGCACGTCAGCACCAGTCGGGCGCCCTGCTGCCGGACGAGCCAGGCGACGTAGCGGGCCGAGATGGCGTCGAGGTGATCGGCGTCGTCGACCCGGAGCAGGAGGTCCCGGTCGGCGCCGCCCAGTGCCCGGAGCCGTTCGGCGGCCTGCTGCTCGTCGGCGAGTTCGGCGAGCGTCGTCGGCAGCTCCCCGAAGTGTCCGGAAACCGCACTGAACGGCATCGCACGGCCCGCGGCGACCGCCGTGATCGGGACGACGAACGTCCGTCCGGACGGTTCCCGACCCACGACGCGGTCGGTGACGCGCGCCGCGGCGGTCGTCTTCCCGAGTCCGGGGGCACCCACGAGCGCGACGCTCCACCGGTGCCCCGCGACCACGTCGACGGCGCGGTCCTCCTCGCGCCGGCGGGCGATCGGCCAGGCGATGCGCGCCGGTGGTCGTCGGTGAGGAGCGGATCGGGGAGCGCGCTCGGTGCGTCCGCGCATGCGCGTCACCTCCGTCTCCTCCCCACCCGTCGTCAGGGTGCCGACCGGTGGGGACCATCCTGCACCGGATCGCGTCCACGGTGCAGGCCCGGACATGTCCCACAGTGGGGGACAATGGGGTGGTGAGCACCACCGACGGATCCGAACGACGACCGGCCCCGAACGCCGTCTCCACCTCCGACGAGGTCACCATCCGACGTGCGCCGAAGTTCGGCGTCTTCATCCTCGGCGGCGCGGTCGTCGGGTTCCTCGTGACCCTCGTGGTCGTGTCCGCCACCATGGACATCGACCGCGGCGACCAGCAGGAGACCGCGAGCTTCGGCTCGCTCGTCGGCTACTTCTCGCTCTGGGGCGTGACCCTCGGCGCCTTCGTCGGCGCGGTGGTCGCCGTCATGCTCGACCGTGTGTTCGCGCGCCGCGCGGCGGCGCTGACCGCCGAGCGCGTGGACGTCGAACCCGCACCGGAGACGGTCGACGGCGAGGTCGAGGAGCACGGCGACGACGTCGCCGGTCGCTGACGCGACCCCTGGACGGACGGGAGGCCCGTGGCGGTGTCGCCACGGGCCTCCCGTCCGTCTGCTGGTCGCCCTGGGCGACCCGCCCTAGCTGAGCTGGTTCGCCTCGACCCAGGAGAGGTACTCCGGGCTGACGGTGCCGGTGACGTACTCGCCGGTGAAGCAGCTCATCTCGAGGTCCGTCACGTCGGACCCCTCGATGATCGCGTCGCGCATGTCGGCGATCTCCTGGTAGATCAGGTGGTCGCTGCCGAGCACGCGGTTGATCTCGGGGATCTTCCGGTCGTGCGCGATGAGCTCCGCGCGGGTGGGCATGTTGATGCCGTAGACGTGCGGGAACCGGACCGGCGGTGCGGCGCTCGTGAAGGTGACCTCGTTCGCACCGGCGGCGCGGGCCATCTCGACGATCTCGCGGCTGGTGGTGCCGCGCACGATCGAGTCGTCGACGATGAGGATGTTCTTGCCCTTGAACTCGGACGACATCGCGTTGAGCTTCTGCCGGACGGAGCGCTTGCGCTCCGCCTGCCCGGGCATGATGAAGGTCCGGCCGACGTAGCGGTTCTTGTAGAACCCCTCGCGGTACTCGATGCCGAGCTTCTGCGCGACCTGCATCGCCGCCGGCCGTGACGAGTCCGGGATCGGCATGACGACGTCGATGTCGCCCGTGGGGGCGTACCGCTCGATCGTGTCGGCCAGGCGGTTGCCGAGGCGGAGTCGGGCGTCGTACACCGAGATGCCGTTCATGACCGAGTCCGGGCGGGCGAGGTAGACGTACTCGAACGAGCACGGCACCAGCCGCGGGTCCTTCGCACACTGGCGGGCGTGCATCTGCCCGTCCATCTCGATGAAGACGGCCTCGCCGGGTGCGATGTCGCGGACGATCTCGTACCCGCCGGACTCGAGCACGAGCGACTCCGACGCGACGACCCACTCCGGCTTGCCGGCCTCGTCGAACTTGTGGCCGAGGATGAGCGGGCGGATGCCGAACGGGTCCCGGAAGGCGAGCAGACCGTGACCGGCGATGGTCGCGATCGCGGCGTAGGAGCCCTCGACGCGCTCGTGCACGCGCTCGACCGCGTCGAACACCTGCCCGGGGTCGAGGTCCGCGCCCCGCACCTGGCCCTGGAGCTCGTGCGCCAGGACGTTCACGAGCAGCTCGGTGTCGGAACTCGTGTTGAGGTGACGACGGTCGACGTCGAACAGCTCGCGGGTGAGCTCCCGCGTGTTCGTGAGGTTGCCGTTGTGCACGAGGACGATGCCGTACGGCGCGTTCACGTAGAACGGCTGGGCCTCTTCCTCGTTGCTCGCGGCGCCCTTCGTGGCGTACCGCACGTGGCCGAGGCCCATGGTGCCGAGCAGGGACCGCATGTCACGCGTGCGGAAGGCCTCCCGCACGTGCCCACGCGTCTTGTGCATGTGGTGGATGTGACCCTCGACCGTGGCGATGCCGGTCGAGTCCTGTCCTCGGTGCTGCAGGAGGAGCAGAGCGTCGTAGATGGATTGGTTGGCAGGACTCTGGGCGACGAGCCCGACGATGCCGCACATTCGCGGTGTGCTCCAGACCGTAGAATCGGGGGGACCGAACAAGTCTGCCATGCCCCGCGGAGGACGAAGCATGACGAACCCCTACGCCGAAGCCGGCGTCGACACCGCCGCGGGTGACCTCGCGGTCGAGCTCATGAAGTCGGCGGTCTCGGCCACGCACAACGCCTCGGTGACGGGCGGTGTCGGCGGGTTCGCGGGGCTCTACGACGTCTCGTTCCTGAAGGACTTCGAACGCCCGCTGCTCGCGACCTCGACCGACGGCGTCGGCACGAAGGTCGCCATCGCGCAAGCGATCGACAAGCACGACACGATCGGGCAGGACCTCGTCGGCATGGTCGTCGACGACATCGTCGTGGTCGGCGCCCGCCCGCTGTTCATGACCGACTACATCGCCTGCGGCCGCGTCGTGCCGAACCGGATCGCGGACATCGTGGCCGGCATCGCCCGAGGCTGCTCGGCGACGGGCACGGCCCTCGTGGGTGGAGAGACCGCGGAGCACCCGGGGCTCCTCGGCCCGGACGACTACGACGTGGCCGGAGCGGCGACGGGCGTGGTCGAGGCCGGCGAGCAGCTCGGCGCGCACCTGGTCGAGGACGGCGACGTCGTGGTGGCGATCGCGTCCTCGGGCCTGCACTCGAACGGGTACTCGCTCGTCCGGCACATCCTGTCGACGGCCGGCGTCCAGTACACCGACCAGCTGCCGGAGTTCGGCGCGGGCGTCTCCGTCGGCGAGGCGCTCCTCGAGCCCACGCGGCTCTACACGACCCCGCTGCTCTCCCTGCTGGCCTCGCACCGCGGCGCCGTGCACTCGCTGTCGCACGTCACGGGTGGCGGCATCGCCGCGAACCTGGCCCGCGTGCTGCCGGTCGGCTCCTGGGTCGAGGTGGACCGCTCGACCTGGTCGCCGCTGCCGGTGTTCCGGGTGCTCGCCGACATGTCGCGGACGTCGCTCGAGGACACCGAGGCCACGTGGAACCTCGGCATCGGGATGTTCGCCGTGGTCTCGGCCGCGGCCGCGTCGGACGTGATCGCGTCGCTCGGGGCCGCGGGGCTGCCGTCGTGGTCGGTCGGGACGATCTCGACCGCGGCGCGTTCGGACCTCGCCGGGTTCGAGCAGGGCGCGAAGGGCGTCGACGGCGGGGCCGTCCGGCTCGTGGGGTCGTACGCCGCCTGACGCGCGCGGGTGGTACCCGGGCACGGCGGCGGGTCGCACGACTCGCCCCCGTCGGCCGAGGCACGCTCGGGTTGGTCGCACGACCTGCCGCCCGCCGACCGAGTTGGTCGCACGACGTGTCGTCAGCGGCCACGGGCTGCGACGACTCCTGCGACCACGGCGACTCGCGCGCGGCATGTTCTGCGACCAACCGCGCGGCCGCGCCAACGGGTGGTTCGTCGCACGACCTGCCGCCCGCCGACCGGGTCGGTCGCGCGACCTGCCGTCATTGGGCACGGGCTGCGACGACTTCTGCGACCACGGTGCCTCGCGCCCGGCATGTTGTGCGACCGAACGAGATCACCCTCCGCCCACGCGGAAACGCCGCGCACCCGAGGGTGAGCGGCGTGTCACACGAGAGTGGGACTCAGGCGGACTTGTTCTGGTCCTCGTGTTGCTCGAGCTCGAGGTCGTCCTCGTCGTCACCGTACTGGTCAGCCCAGCGGTCGACGTAGGAGTTCTCGTCCGAGTGTTGCCCGGCGGAGAGCTCGCGCTCGAGCGCACCGTAGTTGGTCTCCGGGCTGAAGTACTTCAGCTCCCGGGCGACCTTGGTGTGCTTTGCCTTCTGACGGCCGCGCCCCATGCGTGACCCCCTCGTGATCGGCTCTGGTCCGATCCTGGCGGGTGCGATTGGACACCCGGGGAATCGGACGGTTCGTGGTTTGAAATCTGCCGACCACTCTACCATGTACCCCGATCTGGACGTCGCCCCGAGCACGGCGGACACAGCAGAATCGGATGTGATGAGCGACGCCACGAACCCCGTCCCGGAGCAGCACGCGCGTGTCGTCGTGATCGGCGCCGGGCAGGCGGGCCTCTCGGTCGCCTACCACCTCCGTCGGCTCGGACTCGTGGCGGGCTCCGACCTCGTCGTGCTCGATCGCGGCCCCGGTTCCGGCGGCGCGTGGCAGGACCGGTGGGAGGCCCTGCGGCTCGGCGCGGCGCACCGCGTGCACGACCTCCCGGGCATGCGCGCGATGGGACTGTCGTTCGAGGACGCGGACCGCGCTCGACCCGCCCGGGACGTCGTCTCCGAGTACTACCGGCGCTTCGAGGTGCACTACGACCTGCGGGTCCGCCGCCCGGTCGCCGTGACCTCCGTCACCCGAGTCGAGGGTGCGGACCGACTCTGTACGACCCTGCAGACACCGGAGGGTCGGACGGGCCGGATCGCCGCGGAGGTCGTCGTGAACGCCTCCGGCACCTGGGGCACCCCGTTCGTGCCGTGGTACCCGGGCCGTGACGTGTTCGCGGGGCGCCAGCTCGACACGACCGAGTACCGGAGCGCCACGGAGTTCGCCGGGCAGGACGTCGTGGTGGTCGGCGGCGGCACGAGCGCGATCGGCTTCCTGCTCGAGCTCGACGGTGTCGCCCGGTCCACACGGTGGTTCACCCGACGTCCGGTCGTCTGGTCGGACACCGCCTCGCTCGACCTCGAGTCCGCGGTCGCCGCCGTCGACGAGCAGGACCGCGCCGCCCGTGCCGGACGGGTCCTGCCGAGCATCGTCAGCGGGACGGGCGTGCCGGTGACCCGGCGCATCCGGGCCGGCATCGACCGCGGCACGCTGGTGGCGTCCCCGATGTTCAGCCGGCTCGACGCCACCGGGGTCGTCACGGTCGCGGGGGAGCACGTGCACGCCGACGCCGTGATCTGGGCGACGGGGTTCCGCGCCGACCTCCGGCACCTCGCGCCGCTGCGGCTGCGGACCGCGGCCGGCGGCGTCGCCGTGGCCGACGGGCGGTCCGACGACGAGCCACGGTTGTTCCTCGCCGGCTACGGGCCGCAGGCCTCGACGATCGGCGCCAACCGCGCCGGACGCCGCATCGCCCGCCAGGTGGTCGACGTGCTGGCCGCCGAGGCCTGACGGCGGGTTCCGCCGGGAGCGCGCCGCCACGACGCGCCGGTCCCGCGTCGGCCCCGCCCACGACGACACGGGCCGCGTCGGCACGGCCTGGCCCAGACGTGCACCGGTGGCGGCCGGTTCCGCCGGTTGGACACGCAGACGACGGCCGGGAGGCGCGGCACGGCAGGGCGCCGGCCGCACGATCGCCGGATGGTCGTGTCGGGAGCGGCGGGTCGCCGAGCCGTCCGACCGTCGGCTGGACACGCAGACGACGGCCGGGAGGCGCGGCGCGGCAGGGCGCCGGGCCTCCCGGCCGTCGGGTGGTGGCGTCGGGAGGCACGGCAGGGCGCCGGGCCGCACGATCGCCAGGTGGTCGTGCGGGAGGTGCGGTGCGGCAGGGCGCCGAGCCGTCCGACCGTCGGCTGGTTGCGTCGGCAGGCTCGGCGCGGGACGGGCACCGCACCGTTCTCCCCGCCGTCGACTGGTTGCGCCGGGGTGCGGACTCAGGCGGGCAGCGGCTCGTCGACGCCGCGCCGACGTCGGACCGTGCGCAGCAGGAGCGCGTCGAGCGAGAGCCGACCCGGGCCGGTGAGTGCCACGGCCAGGGACCCGACCGCGAGCACGAGGACGTACTCGAAGCCACCCTGCTGCGCGAAGAACCCGGCCGTCGCGTGGGCGAGCAGCCCCGCGACGACCATGTTGACCGCGAGGAGTGCACCGACGACCCGGGTGGCGATCCCGAGGACGAGGAACGCCCCGCCGACGAGCTCGAGCCCCGCGACGAGCGGTGCGGCGAGCTCCGCGAGCGGGACGCCCATGCCCGCGAAGCCCCGGCTGACGTTCGGGATGCCCTGCGCGAACTTCTGCGCGCCGTGGGCGATGAACACCACGCCGAGGACGACGCGGAGCACGGTGAGGCCGATCGAGGTCGATGTCGTTCGCCTGCCCGAGACGGTAGCCGGTGACGCGTCATCGAGGACCCTCGGACGGGGGCCTCGACGGACTTCGCCAGTGCTTCGCCAGGACATGCCCAGAGAGCGGTCCGCCGTTCGGCGGACCGCGCTCAGGAAGCGGTGTCGGCACCGCGTCCGGTCTGCGCCTGCAGGCGATCGATGTGCTCGGAGGCCTCGGCCTTCGTGAGGTCGGCGGGCAGTTCCTCGCCGGCCTCACGGGCGAGGGTGTCGAGGTAGCTCCGCTGCGGACCGGTCATCGGCTCGTCGCCGGTGACCCAGTCCTCCGGGTCCTTGCTCGCGGTGGTCGACGGGTCGGGGCGGGGTCCGCCGAGGGTCTCGCCGGTGTGGTCGGACTGGTCTGCATCGCTCATGCCGCGGACGCTACGCGGGGTCACCGGCGAGCACCCCAGCGCGACGTCCCCCGGACAGCGCGCGCGACCCCGCCGACCGGGCTGCCCAGGTGCGGGGTCCGTCGGGCAGCGGCGTCCGCCGGGCGAAGCGGGGCCCGTCGGGCAGCACGGCGTCCGTCGGGCAGCGCACGACGAAGCGCCGGCCGGCCACCCGGCGCGGCGTCCCCGGCCGCGAGCCGGGAGGTCACCGTCGCCGGCGGGCCCGCTCAGTCGGTCGCGACGGCGTACCGCACGAGGTCCGGCCCGATGCCGCTCGTCGCGACCGGCACCACCGCGTCCCCGCGCCGGATCCACATCGTCGCGGCACGCTCGTCGATCCGGTCGACCTCGTGCAGCGCGCCGTCGAGCAGCACCGACGCCGTGACCCGGACGCTCCCGGTCGTCGGGCGGGGTGGCAGGCCGGGGACATCGGCCGCGAACGCCCGGTGGTGGCCCGGGGACAGGAAGGGGGACACCGGGGTCGTGACGATCTCGAACCCGTCCGGGACCTCCGACACCGTGACGAGCCGGACCGCCTGGTCCTTCGGCAGCGGCACGTCGACCACCGGGGCGTCGTCGGGGCCGGCCAGCGCGCGGAACGCGGGCCGACCGTCGGGGGCGAGCAGTGCCTCCCGGCTGTCGATGCGCACCCGTCCGCGTCCACGCGAGTCGGCGTACGTGCCGGGGACGATGCCGGACCGGCGTGCCTCGAGTCGGGAGATCACGACGCGGTCCGGGCGGTACCAGTCGCGGAGCGTGGCGGGGTCGACCCACCCGATGGCGGGCTCGCCGCGCGAGAGCGCGGACGAGGCGTCGGCGGCGCGCTCCTCGACGGCGCCGAGGGGGTGCTCGCCCCGCACCGCGACGAGGCCCTCCAGCGCGCTGCCGACCGGCGGCTCGTGGTCGAGCACCTCGACGCGCTTGGACACCTTGCCGCCGTGCGCGTCGAACGTGGCGAAGGCGCGGAGGTCGGTCGGGGTCATGGCGTCACATCGTACGACCGTGCACCGTCACGCGGAGTCACGGCCACGGCTCACGAGCGGTCCGTGCCGGACGGCGAGGCCGGCGTGCGCACGACGGGCGGGGACGCGACCATCGTCCGGAGCTCGCCCGTGCAGCGTGCCGGGTCGACGCCCTCGGCCGGGCCGGCTGGCCGGGTCGCCCGCCGGCGTGCCGCAGCACCCCGCGGGGCGAGGCTGTTGCGTTGGTCGGAGCGCAGGAGGCGGTCCTGCTCCGCGGACTCGGGACGGAAGACGCCGTGCGGGGAGCGGCGGAGCGGCGGCCGGACGGGTTCGCCCCGGCGCTCCTGTCCCGGCAGCGGACGCGAGCGCCGACCGTAGAGGAGCTCGGAGGAGTCGAGCAGCCAGGGCACGAGGGCGACGGTGACGCCGTGCACGAGCAGGAGCTTCTTCCGGATGCGGCGGCCGCGGTGGTTGTGGAGGAGGTTCTCCCACCAGTGGCCGACGACGAACACCGGTGTGTAGACCGTCACCACCTCCGAGCCGTGCTCCGCGCGGTGGGCCTTGATGTACTTGATGAGGGGCATCGAGATGTCGCGGTACGGGCTCGGCACGATGGTGAGCGGGACCTCGATGCCGTGCTCCGCCCACTGCGTCCGGAGCCGGTCGGCCTCGGCGTCGTCGATCGCGACGTGCACCGCCTCGAAGCTCGCGTGCTTCGCGGCGATGGCGTAGTCCAGCGCCTTGAGCACCGGCTTCTGCAGCTTGTTCACGAGCACGACGGCGTGGTCGCCGGTCGCGCCGAACTGGGTCTCCTCGTCCGCCTCGATCTCGTGCGAGACGTCGCGGTAGTAGCGGTTCACGCCGAGCATGAGCACGAACAGCACCGGCATGATCACGAACACGAGCCAGGCTCCGTGCGTGAACTTCGTGATGGTCACGATGACGAGGACGACGAACGTGAAGCTCGCGCCCACCGTGTTGATGAGCCGGGAGCGGACGACCTGCCCGCGGTGCACCGGCTCGTCGGCCGTGCCGGCACGGTCCTGG
Organism: uncultured Curtobacterium sp.; assembly: GCA_913778205.1. GTDB lineage: Bacteria > Actinomycetota > Actinomycetes > Actinomycetales > Microbacteriaceae > Curtobacterium. The sequence continues at coordinate 70,992 of CAJYUW010000024.1, read as the reverse complement.
CGCAGCAGTCGGGTCCAGTGCACGACCATGCCCGTCTGACCGAGCGTGAACGACACGAACACGCCGATGATGTACAGCTGGATGAGGCTCGTGACGTTCGCCCGGTAGACCACGAGCAGCGCGGCCGCGACGAGGGCGAGCACGATGACGCCGTTCGAGTAGATGAGGCGGTCACCACGGGTGGACAGGGCCTTCGGTGCGTAGGAGTCGCGGGCGAGGATCGAGCCGAGCAGGGGGAAGCCGTTGAACGCGGTGTTCGCGGCGAGGAGGAGGACCGCCGCCGTGCACGCCTGCACGACGAAGAACAGGATCGAGTCGTTGCCGAAGGTCGCGGCGGCGATCTGGGCGATGAGCGAACGCTGCGGGGTCGTGGTGCAGTTCGCGAAGCCCTGCAGGTCGCACGCGGACTCCGCGTAGTGCACGCGGGCGACGAGGGCGAGCGTGATCAGCCCGACGAACAGGACGATCGCGATGCCGCCCATCGCGACGAGGGTCTTCTGGGCGTTCTGGACCTTCGGGCGGCGGAAGGCCTGCACGCCGTTCGCGATCGCCTCGACGCCGGTGAGCGCGGAGCAGCCGGACGCGAAGGCGCGGAGGAGCAGCAGCACGAAGGCGGCCTGCGTGGTGTGCTCGACGTTCTGCACCGTGTACGCCGCGGACTCGGCCACGGGGGCGTTCCCGGCGGCGACGCGGACGAGGCCGGTGACGACCATCACGAACACGGACGCGACGAACAGGTAGGTCGGGATCGCGAAGGCCTTGCTCGACTCGCGCACGCCGCGGAGGTTCACTGCCGCGAGCAGCACGACGAAGAGCAGTGCGAGCTCGACGCGGAACTCGTTGAGGACCGGCAGCGCCGAGATGATGTTGTCCACCCCGGACGCGACCGACACGGCCACGGTCATGACGTAGTCGACGAGCAGCGCGCTCGCGACGACGAGGCCCGCCTTCTCGCCGAGGTTCCGGTGGGCCACCTCGTAGTCGCCGCCTCCGGACGGGTAGGCCTTGATGAGCTGCCGGTACGACGCGACGACCACGACGAGCAGGAGCACGACGAGGGCGGCGACCCACGGCGCGAACGTCAGGAAGGCCATGCCGCCGAGCAGCAGGATCATGAGCAGCTCCTGCGGCGCGTAGGCCACGGAGGACAGCGGGTCACTCGCGAAGATCGGCAGTGCCAGGTGCTTCGGGAGGAGCTGTCCCTCGAGCTTCTCGGAGGGGAGGGGATCCCCGATCAGTCGCGACTTCAGCGACCGGATCTCGTTCGTCACGACCGGCAAACCTACTCGAAACGGACCCGGAGTCAACACGGGCCGCCGCGCACGCATTCCCGACTCGGCGCGGTACTGCCGAACGTCACCCCCGAGAGGGCTTGTGGTTGACGCCACGTCAAGCTCTACCGTGGCCTGCATGAGGGACTGGACAGACTCGCCGGACGCGGCTGCGAAAGCGCCGCACACGATCGCCGACGTCGCGCGCGCCGCCGGGGTGAGCAGCCGCACGCTCCGTCACTACGACGCGGTCGGACTGCTGCCGGCCACGGCGACCGGTGCCGGCGGGCTCCGTCGCTACGACGATCGCGCGCTCGTGCGGCTCCAGCGCATCCTGCTGCTCCGCGGACTCGGGCTCGGACTCGGGCAGATCGGTCGGGTGCTCGACGGGGAGCAGGACGACGTCGCCGCCCTCACCGCGCACGTCGAGTGGCTCGAGGGCGAGCGCGACCGCATCGCGCGGCAACTCGCGGCCGTACGCACCACCATCACGAGGATCGGACGAGGAGACGACATGAACGCACAGGACACCTTCGACGGGTTCGACCAGACCCGCTTCCGGCAGGAGGTCGAGGAGCGCTGGGGTGCCGACGCCTGGCAGCGCGGCCAGGACTGGTGGTCGTCGCAGGACGTCGCCGCGCAGACCGCCTTCCAGGAGGAGCAGCGTGCCGTCGCACGTGACGCCGCCGCACTCGCCGCGTCCGGCGACGGTCCGGGCTCAGCGGCGGGCGCGGCCCTCGCCCGACGGCAGCTGGCCTGGCTCCGGCAGGCCCCCGGGCCGGGGATCGACGCCGACCGCTTCCGGACGCTCGCCGACATGTACGTGCAGGACGAGCGCTTCACGCACGCCTACGAGTGGGCGGGACCGGGGGCGTCGCGAGCGCTCCGCGACGCGATGCACGCGCTCGCCGACACGGGTGGGGTCGACCCGTCGGCGACCGTGTGACGGACGGGAGGCACGGGGCGGTCGTGCCCCGTGCCTCCCGTCCGGAACCAGGTTCCGGACACGACACCGCGAACAAGCACGGTGCGGTGTCCGGAACCAGGTTCCGGGGCGGGGACCACCGGCCGATCGGGAGGCACGGCGTGCGCCCGCACCGCCGCGCTCGGTTCAGAGCGACTTGCGCAGCGCCTCGAGGCCGTCGCGCAGGCGCGACACGGTGCCGCTCGTGAGCGTGCCCCGCGTCGCCTGGCGGCGGAGGTCCGCACGGACCTGCTGCCGGAACGACGACAGGACCATCTCGACCTCGCGGAGGGCGCTGGCACCGGCGGTCGGGACGTCGACCGGCTCGTCGGCCGTCTGGCCGCGCGGGGCCTGGGTGCTCGCCGCGAGGTCGGCGCGGAGCGACCGCATCGCCTCGCCCACCGAGGCACGGACGCCGTCGGCGAGGGACTTCACCGAGTCGGTCACGCCGTCCTCGAGCGCGGCGACCTCGGCTGCCCGGGCGTCGAGCTCGGCACGACCGGCATCGGTGATGGCGTAGACGGTCTTCCGGCCGTCGGGCGTCCCGGTCACGAGACCCTCCTCCTGGAGCTTCGCGAGCCTCGGGTAGACGGTGCCGGCGCTCGGGACGTAGGTGCCGCCGAAGCGGTCGCCGAGCGCGGTGATGACCTCGTACCCGTGCATCGGGTGGTCGGCCAGCAGGACGAGCAGGTAGAGGCGCAGGTGGCCGTGCGCGAAGACGGGGCTCATGCGGGCACCTCGCCGTCGGTCGTCGGGGTGGCGGCGGACCCGTCGGCGACGGGCGGCGCGTGCAGCACCGCGATGTCGCCGGAGACCGAGTTCACCTTGAGGTCGAGCCACTGACCGGACAGCTCGCCGCCCTGCTTGACGTAGGAGCCGCGCACGCCGCGGATCTCCGAGTCGTCGAACTGCAGCTTGCCCGAGGCGGTGGACACCGTGCAGCGGTACGGCACGCCGTCCTCGAGCCGGACGCTGACCGAGCCCGACACGGTGTTGACCCGGGCGGAGTCGGGTGTGCCGTGCAGGTCGAGCACGACGTCGGCGTTGACCCCGTCCGCCTGGAAGCGGGGGATCGCCCCGGTCGCCGCGACGTCGCCGGACACGGTGTGCACGGTGAGGGCACCGTCGAGTTCCCGGACCGTCGTGGTGCCCGACACGGCGTTGACCGTGACGTCGCCCGCGACGCCGTCCACCACGACGTCGCCCGACACGGTGTGGAGCGTCGCGCCCCGGTTGGTGCCCGAGAGCAGGGAGCCGGCCGACACCACCCCGAGCGTGACGGGGGCGTCGCGCGGCACGAGGATGCTGACGTCCGCCTGCGCCCGGCCGCGGAACGACTTGAGGAACCCGATCGGGTCGTCCCACCGGACCTGCGGGTGGTCGACCGTGAGGGTGTCGCCGTCGACCTCGATCAGGAGCGGCTTGCCGGACACGCTGTGGACCTCCACCCGAGCGGTCGGTTCGTCGTGCGCGACGACGTCGACCTGACCACCGACGAGCCCGACGCGCAGACGGCGGACGATGCCGGTGTCGATGACCTTGGGCTCCTCGACGAGCCACTTCTCCTGAGCCATGTTGCCTCCTCGAACTCGCGATGTATCGCGTGTGGTGGCAACACGATACATCGCGAGTCGCGCGTGCGGCAAGGGGGTCTTCAGGGGGCGACCCGTGCCTCCAGGCCGGGCGTGGGTGCCGCAGCGGCGGCAAGCCGCGTGCGCTCCGGACTCCAGGGGAACCGGCGGAAGACCGGCATGAGCGGCTGCACCATCGGACCGATCGCGAACGCCGCGATCACGGTGCCCACCCCGACGTCCCCGCCGAGCAGCCAGCCGGCGACCACGACGCTGACCTCGATCACCGTGCGGGCGATCCAGATCGGCCACCCGAAGCGCTGTGCGACACCGACCATCAGCCCGTCGCGCGCCCCCGTCCCGAACCCGGCGCCGATGTAGCACGCCGTCGCCACGGCGAGGAGCAGCAGCCCGGCGACGAACAGCCCCACCCGGGGGAGCAGACCGTCCGGTGCCGGGACGAGCCAGAGCACCAGGTCCGCGGACGGTCCGATCGCGAGGGCGTTGAGGAGCGTTCCGACGCCGGGCTTCTGCCGGAGCGGGATCCAGAGCAGCAGGATCACCCCGCTCGACACGACCGTGATGACCCCGAACGACCACGGCACGACGTGCTCGAGCCCCTCGGTGAGGACCGTCCACGAGGCGACGCCCACGACCGCTCGGACCTGGAGCGCGGTCGAGGCGCCGTAGAGGAACAGGCCGACCGCGAGCTGCAGGAAGCGGAGGGTGAGCGCGGGGGTGCGGGGCATGCTCACGATCGTGGAGCAGATTGGCCTGCTGGTCGAGGGCCAATCGCGCTAGCGTGGATCCGTGCCTCCCGTCCTCCTCAGCGCCCGGTCCGCCGCGCTCCTCCTCACCGACTGGCGCTCCGGCGCCGACGCCGCGGCCTACGAGGCGCTCGCCGACGCGCTGCGGGTCCTCGCGATCGACGGGCGCATCCCGCAGGGTGTCCGGCTCCCGGCCGAGCGCGGGCTCGCCGAGGCGCTCGGCGTCTCCCGCACCACGGTCGCGAACGCGTACGCACGACTCCGCGAGGACGGGTTCCTCGTCTCCCTCCGCGGCTCGGGGAGCATCGTGCGTCTGCCGCGGGACCTCGTCGGACGACCGGACCCCGAACGGCTCGGCGGTGTGGTCGGCGGCGACGTGCTCGACCTCCGCAAGGCGGCCCTGCACGCGGCGCCGGGCATCGCCGAGGCCGTCGAACGCGCGGTGCGGCACGTGCCCGCCGCGCTGGCCGGCATCGGCTACGACACGGTCGGTGACCCGGGGCTCCGTCAGGCCATCGCCGACCGGTACACGGCGCGCGGCCTGCCCACCGAGCCGTCCCAGGTCGTCGTCACGATCGGGGCGCAACACGCCATCGCCCTGCTGGCGCGCGTGCTCGTCCGTCGGGGCGACGCGGTCCTCGTCGAGTCCCCGACCTACCCACACGCGCACGAGGCGTTCCGGGAGGCCGGCGGCCGGCTCGTCGGGGTCCCGGTGGACGCCCGGACGGGCTGGGACACGACCGTGCTCGAGCACACGCTCCGTCGGACCACGCCGTCGGTGGCCTACGTCATGCCCGCGCTCCACAACCCGACCGGCGCGACCATGACGCCGGACGCCCGCGACCTCCTCGTGTCGGTCGCGGCAGCGGTCGGCACGACGGTCGTCGCCGACGAGACCATGGGCGAGCTCCGCATCGACGGTCCGGCCGCGACGCCGCTCGCCGCGGCGTCCGACGACGTCGTCATGATCGGCTCCGCCGACAAGGTCTTCTGGGGCGGCCTCCGCATCGGCTGGATCCGGGCCCGCCCCGCGCTGCTGCAGCGGCTCCTGCTCGCCCGGCCGACGGGCGACCTCGGCACGCCCGTGCTCGACCAGCTCGTCGCCCGTGAGCTGGTCCCGCGGACCGGGACCGTCCTGGAGGAACGGCGCGCGTACCTGGCGGAGGCCCGGGACGGCGTGGTGGGAGCGTTGCGCACGCGCCTCCCGGAGTGGGACGTCCCGTCGCCGGCCGGCGGGTTGACGACGTGGGTCGGGCTCGGGCGGCCCGTGTCGAGCGCGCTCGTGCTCGCCGCACGGTCCGAGGGCGTGGTGCTCGCGTCCGGCGGGGTGTTCGGGCCGGACGGCGGGTTCGAGCGCTTCCTCCGGGTGCCGTTCACGATGCCGGCGGCCGACCGGGAGCGGATGGTCGCCGTCCTGGCGCGCGCGTGGGACCGCGTCGGTGGGGAGTCCGCCGGTCCGAGCGGGTCGCTCGCCGCCGTCGTCTGACCGGCGCGGATCATCCTGTCGGCGGAGGCGGTGCGTCCCCGCGGGTGACGACCCGTGCGCGGTGGCGCGGCATCGTCGGTGGCATGGAGACCAGTGTGCGCCCCGGCCCGACCGGGACCCCGGACCGGCAGACCGACCGACCGCAGATGCCCGTGGCCGCGCGCATCGGCACCGCGACCGGGCTCGCCCTGCTCGCGGGCATGCTGTGCTCGTACGGGCAGGCCGTCCCCGGACTCGGCGTGCTCGCGAACTCCGCCGGTCCCTGGTTCGTCGTGGCGGGACTCCTCGTCCTGCTGGCCCGGGTGCACCGTCGCCCGGTGCTCCCGATGCTGCTCGGGGTCGTCTTCCTCGAGCTCATGCACGTCGGGTACTGGGCGGCGACGAACCTGCGCGGCTACCCGGACGTCCTCGCCGTCACCAACTCCTGGGTCGTCATGGGCGTGCCGGCCGGGGTCCTCGCGGGCGCCGTCGTTTGGGCCCTCCGCTCCGGCCCCGGCCGGTGGCGTGCCGCCGCGTGGGGCGTCTCCGGAGCGGTGCTCGTCGGCGAGGGCGTCCGTGCGCTGCTCCAGGTCGCCGCGACCACCGGCACGACCTCCTGGACGATCGAGATCGCCGTCGGCGCGGTGCTCGTCGCCGCCGGCGTGGTGACCGCGCGGACGCCGCTCGCCCGGGTCATCGCGCTCGGCAGCGGCGTGCTCGGCGCGCTCGGCGTCCTCGTCGTCTACCTGGCGCTCGGCTGAGCTTCGGAGCCGCCGGACCTGCGAGGATCGGACCGTGCACCTCCTCTCGGTCTTCAGCATCAGGAACCGTTCGCTCATCGCACTCGTCACCATCGTCGTCGCGGTGTTCGGCGGCATCTCGTTGACGAGCCTGAAGCAGGAGCTGATCCCGAGCGTCGAGTTCCCGCAGGTGGCGATCGTCAGCGCCTACCCCGGCGCGACGCCCGAGGTCGTGTCGAACGACGTCTCGACGAAGATCGAGCAGGCGATCCAGGTGGTGCCGAACCTCGAGTCGACCAGTGCGACGTCGTCGACCGGGCAGAGCGTCGTCTCGGCCTCGTTCCAGTACGGCTCGAACCTCGCCAGCGCCGAGGACAAGATCCAGACAGCCGTCAACGCCCTGTCCCTGCCGGACACCGTGCAGACGCAGATCGTCACCGGGTCGTTCGACGACCTGCCCGTGCTCCAGCTCGCCGTCACCGCGGGTGGGAACCAGGAGCAGCTCGTCGACCGGCTGAACGCGTCCGCCGTCCCGGACCTCGAGAAGCTCGACGGCGTCCGCCAGGCCGATGTCTTCGGCAACCCCGGACGCCGCGTCGTGATCACCCCGGACGAGGACGAGCTCGCCGCGAAGGGCCTCACCTCGCAGTCGATCTCCGACGCCCTCGGCGACAACGGCACGCTCCTTCCCGGCGGCACGATCACCCAGGACGGCACGACGCTCTCGGTGCAGACGGGCGAGCGGATCGCATCGCTCAAGGACATCGAGGCGCTGCCGCTGACGGCGTCCTCGAGCGGGAGCTCGTCCGGGTCCGGTGGCAGCTCGAGCGGGTCGAGCGCCGGTACCGGCGGGTCGACGAGCGGCCAAGCCACCACCGGGCAGTCCGCGACCGGGCAGTCCGCGACGGGGCAGTCCGCGACCGGGCAGTCCGCGACCGGCGGGTCGGCTGCGGCCGGAACGTCCGGTGAGAACAGCACGACGGCCGGGACCGGAGCGGCGGGCGGGAGCAGCGCCTCCGGTGCGACCACCGGTGCGACCGGCACGTCGACGACCAGCACCACGCCCACGAAGCTCGGCGACGTCGCGAAGGTCGCGATCGAGGAGTCCCCGCGCACGTCGATCAGCCGCGTCGACGGCAAGACCGCGCTGACGATCGCGATCACGAAGACACAGGAGGCGAACACCGTCGACGTCTCCGAGACGGTCAAGCAGGCGCTGCCGGGCATCGAGTCCAAGGTCGCCGGCGGCCCGAAGTTCACGGTGGTGTTCGACCAGGCGCCCTACATCCAGCAGTCGATCGACTCCCTGGCCGAGGAGGGCCTGCTCGGGCTCGGGTTCGCGGTCCTCGTGATCCTGGTGTTCCTGCTGTCGGTGCGGTCCACCCTCGTCACCGCGATCTCGATCCCGACGTCGGTGCTCCTCGCGGCGATCGGCATGCGCGCCGCCGGGTACACGCTGAACATCATCACCCTCGCGGCGCTGACGATCGCGATCGGCCGCGTGGTCGACGACTCGATCGTCGTCATCGAGAACATCAAGCGGCACATGCAACCCGGGGTCGACCGGTCCCGGGCGGTGCTCGACGCCGTCCGCGAGGTCGCGGGCGCCGTCACCGCGTCCACGCTCACGACCGTCGCGGTGTTCCTGCCCGTGGCGTTCGTCGCGGAGCTCGTCGGCGAGCTGTTCCGGCCGTTCGCGCTCACCGTGACGATGGCGCTCGTGGCGTCGCTGCTGGTGTCCCTGACGATCGTCCCGGTGCTCGCGTACTGGTTCCTGCGGCCGCCGAAGGCGCACCGGCACGCCGAGGCCGCCGCCGACCTGGCTGCCGAGGGCGACGAGGTCGCGGCCGCGCCGGTCGTCGACGCCGCGGGGCACCCCGTCGAGGCACAGCCCGCAGGCGCCCAGCCCGCCGGCGTGCAGCCCGCTGGCGTGCAGCCCGCTGGCGTGCAGCCCGTCGGCGCTTCGGCTGCGACGGGCGCCCTCGCCTCCGCAGCCGACCTGCACGACGCCGGCCGCCGCGACCGACTGCAGCGGGGCTACCGCCCGGTCATCGGCTGGACCATGCGCCGGCCCTGGATCGTCCTCGGCCTCGCGTTCCTCGTGCTCGTGGGCACCGGGTTCGCCGTGCCGTTCGTCAAGACCAACTACCTCGGCGACTCCGGCCAGAACACCTTCACCGTGACGCAGGACCTGAAGCCCGGCACGAGCCTCGACGACCAGGCGGACGCCGCGGCGAAGGTCGAGAAGGTCCTTCGCGCGGTGCGTGGGGTCGAGACCGTGCAGACCACCATCGGGTCGAGCGGACAGTCGATCCAGGCGGCGTTCGGCGGCGGGGCATCGGCGTCGGTGCAGTACAACGTCACCACGGACTCCGCGGCCGACCAGCCGACGATCCAGTCCACCGCGCGCGACCGCATCGAGCGGATCGACGGCGTCGGCGAGGTCTCGCTGTCCTCCGCCGGCGGCGGCTTCGGCGGCTCGAGCGACATCGAGGTCGACGTCACGGCGCCGACGCAGGCAGAGCTCCGGACCGCTGCCGCCACCGTGCTGCGCGAGATGCGCGGCGTCGACGGCACGACCGAGGCGACGAGCAACCTGTCCGCTGCCGAGCCCTACCTCGCGGTCAAGGTCGACCGGCAGGCGGCCGCCGAGCGCGGTCTGACCGAGCAACAGGTCGGCGGGCTCGTCGCCGCCGCCGTGTCCCCGCGCGACACCGGGAGCGTCGAGATCGACGACGCCACCCTCGACGTGTACATCGCCGACCCGAACCCGCCGAAGACCATCAGCGCATTGCAGGACCTGTCGATCCCGACCTCGACCGGCGAGGCGAAGCTGTCCGACCTCGCCACGATCGAGCGATCGGAGGGACCGACGACGATCACCACGTCGAACGCGGTCCGCACCGCGACGATCACCGTGACCCCGGACGCGTCGAACCTCGGCGCGGCGGTGCAGAACGTGACCGCGGCGGTGAACGCGCTCGACCTGCCGAAGGGGGCATCGGCGTCCATCGGCGGTGTGGCGTCGAGCCAGTCGTCGGCGTTCAGCCAGCTCTTCCTCGCGATCCTCGTCGCGATCCTCATCGTCTACGTCATCATGGTCGCGACGTTCCGGAGCCTGCTGCAGCCGATCCTGCTGCTCATGTCGGTGCCGTTCGCGGCGACCGGTGCGCTGCTCCTGCAGATCGTCTCGGGCATCCCGCTCGGCGTCGCGTCGATCATCGGCCTGCTCATGCTCGTCGGCATCGTCGTGACGAACGCGATCGTGCTCGTCGACCTCGTGAACCAGTACCGCAGGCGAGGGCTCCGCGTCGCCGAGGCCCTGGTCGAGGGTGCGACGCGACGACTCCGGCCGATCCTGATGACCGCCCTCGCGACCATCTTCGCGCTCGTCCCGATGGCGCTCGGGCTCACCGGCAAGTCGGGGTTCATCTCGCAGCCGCTCGCGCTCGTCGTGATCGGCGGCCTGGTGTCGTCGACGCTGCTGACGCTCGTGGTGCTGCCGGCGCTCTACTTCGTGGTCGAGCGCGCTCGGGAGCGTCGTGCGGACCGCATCGCGGCGGGCACCACGCGCAAGCAGGCCAGGCAGCAGCGGCGCGAGGAGCGGCGTGCCGTCCGCGGGAGGAAGACGGCGTCGGCGGACTGACCGCGGGACGCCGTCCCGCGCGGACACGGTCCCGTGCGGGGCCCGGCGTCGGCAGCGTCCGTCAGCGCCCGGAGGCCTCCACGGCGCGGAACCAGTTGACGAGGACGACCACGAGCGTCGTGACGAAGACGATCGCCGCGACCTGGGCGAGCACCTGCACGTGCCCGGTCGCCGCCGCGTAGCCGCCGAACGCGACCGTCGCGCAGAACGAGAGCCCGAGGAGCAGCTCGACCACCGACCGCAGGGCGGAGGCGTACTGCCAGGTGGTCGGAGCGGTCGCGGGGCGCGTCGTCGTGTCGGTCACCCGGGAAGTCTGCGCCGCCCCGGTGCCGAGCAGCAGTCCCGACTCCGGGTGCCACCCGGGCAGGGGGGTACGGCACGGACGCGGCGTCGTGCCCGTCGGCGCGGGCCCCCGGCCGGCCGGCGGTCGCAGACGCGGCCCGGAGGCGGACGGGAGGCACGGTGCGCGCCCGCCCCGTGCCTCCCGTCCGCCGTTCCGCTCCGGACCGACGCGTCAGCCGAGCCGCGCGCGCAGGAACGCGACCACGCGCTTGCTCATCGCCTCGTCGAGCTGTGCGATCGAGTGGGCCGTGCCCTGCACCTGCACGAACGTCACCGGGACGTCGTGGGACCGCAGCGTCGACACGAACTCCTGCGACTCCCACAGCGGGATGAACTCGTCCGTGGAGTGCCCGATGAAGAAGGGCGGGGTGTCCGCGGTGACCTGGTACTCCGGCGACGCCTGTTCTGCTGCCGGGCACCGCGTGTACGTCCGGCACCCGAGGTAGAGCAGCTGCTTCCGCTGGAACGACGCCGACACCCCGTCTGCCTCGGTCGAGCGGCTCGTCAGGTTCGTCGGGCCGCTGAGGTCCACGACGGCGCGGACCCGGTCGCCGTCGGCGTACGCGGGAGAGTCGTGGTCGGTGACGGCGAGCAAGGCTGCGAGGTTGCCACCGGCGCTCCCGCCGAACAGCCCGACGCGGTCACGGTCGACGTCGTAGGTCGTGAGCGTGCTCGTCCGGAACACCCAGTCGAGTGCACGCCGGACGTCGTCGTAGCCCGCGGGGAAGGGGTCCGTCGGGGCGAGCCGGTAGTCGACGGTGAAGGTGACGAACCCCTCCGACGCGAGGTACTGGCACACCGACCGGTAGGCGGCCGTGGCCTTGTCCCCGTGCGACCAGCTCCCGCCGTGGATCATCATCACCGCGGGGCGGGTACCGGCCGTCCGGGCACCGCCTTCCGCGGCCGCCGGGGTCGCCGCCGCCGAGGCCCCTGGCGTGGCGGTCGCGTCCGGCTCGCTGTCGGGTGGCAGGCAGACGTCGAGGCGCTGCAGCGGGTCGGCGCCGTACGGCACGTCCGCGACGACGTCGACGCCGTGGTACCGGAGCGACAGCGGGTAGATCACCGGGTCGGTCGTCACGGTGGCGTTCTGGTCGCCGGTCGGATCCGGTCCGCACGCGGCCAGGATGACGAGCGCCGCGAGCACGCCGACGGTGGCGAGCAGTGAGCGGCGAACGGTTCCCATCGCGACCACGCTAACCCGGCGTGCCGTGCGCCCACGTCCACCGGAGGACGGAGGAACCCCGGGGACAGGGGCCTCCGTCGCGCGCAGTGCGCCTGCCGGTGCCAGGATGGGCGGCAGACCCCGCAGGAGGACCCGTGAGCCGTCGCAAGGCCTGGAACGCCGACCCCGAACCGCTGCTCCGTGTCGAGGAGGGCTTCCGCCTCGACCGCGTCGACCCCGACGGCACCCCGGGCTTCCCCGGTCGCAAGATCGACGGGCTCGAGGCGCTCGCAGCCGGTGCGGCCAGGCTCTCCGCGCTGCAGGAGCGTCTGCACGCCTCGGCCACGGCGGGGGACCAGCGCCGCGTGCTCCTCGTGCTCCAGGCGATGGACACGGCGGGCAAGGGCGGCATCGTGTCGCACGTGGTCGGTGCGGTCGACCCGAACGGCGTCCACTACGCCGGCTTCAAGGCCCCGACGCCCCAGGAGCGCGAGCACGACTTCCTCTGGCGCATCGAGCGGGAGCTGCCCGGCGCCGGCCAGCTCGGTGTGTTCGACCGCTCGCACTACGAGGACGTCCTCATCCAGCGCGTCCGGTCCTTCGCGCCGCCGGAGGAGATCGAGCGGCGGTACGGCGCCATCGTCGAGTTCGAGGACCGCCTGGTCGCCGAGGGCACGACGATCGTCAAGGTCATGCTGCACATCTCGAAGGACGAGCAGCGCGAACGCCTCGGCGACCGGCTCGACCGTCCCGACAAGCACTGGAAGTTCAACCCGGGCGACATCGACGAACGCCTGCTCTGGGACGACTACCAGCAGGCCTACCAGCTCGTGTTCGACCGCACCTCGACCGCGCAGGCGCCCTGGTACGTCGTGCCCGCGAACCGGAAGTGGTACGCCCGGCTCGCGGTGCAGCAGCTCCTGCTCCGCGCCCTCGAGGACATGCAGCTGACGTGGCCGCCCGCGGACTTCGACGTGGCCGAGCAGCGTCGGCGGCTCGCCGAGTCCTGACCCGCGACCGAGTCCGCCTGGAGGCACGACCCGCCTCCGTCGGTCGGCGCGCCTCCGCCGGTCGGCGCGCCTCCGCCTCGGGGGTGGTCAGGGCGGGACGGGGCCGGCGCGGTCGGGGCGGGGGTGGCCAGGCCGCGTCGCATCGCGTAGACTCGCTCGGTCGGCCTTCGGCGCCGTGGCACTGAGACCACGGACTTCTGCTTGGGTGTGTGTTGCTCGAGGGCTGGATTCACGTCGATCCGCGACGGGAAGAACCCCCTCTCCCCCTCTCCGCCTCTGAGACCTGCGCCGATGTCGCTGCCGGGCAAGCGGACGTCTGCACCCCGGAAAGTAGCCATGGCCCCGTACGACAAGGGCGCGCGTCAGCGTGCCGACGACCGAGTCCGCCACCCGAACGGCACCCCCGCCGCCCGCTCGAGCAAGCACCGCGGCTTCCGTGCCGCCGACCCGTCGCAGCCGCGCCAGAAGCAGCGCTGGGACGCCGAGGAGCGTCGCGGCCGGGGCGCGCAGGGCGACCGTCCCGCGCGCCCGAACTGGGAGCCGCGCGAGGGCGGCCAGAGCCGGTGGAACCGTGACGACCGTGCGCCGCGTCGGTTCGACCGTGACGACCGCGCGCCGCGCCGCTTCGACCGTGACGACCGTGACCGTGCCCCGCGTCGTGACCAGGACGACCGTCCGCGCCGTTTCGACCGCGACGACCGTGCGCCGCGTCGGTTCGACCGCGACGACCGTGCCCCGCGTCGGTTCGACCGCGACGACCGTGCCCCGCGACGCGACCAGGACGACCGCCCGCGTCGGTTCGACCGTGACGACCGTGACCGCGCTCCGCGCCGCTCGTTTGACGAGGACCGCCCGCGCCGTGACCGCTTCGACCGCGACGACCGCGACCGTGCACCGCGTCGCTTCGACGACCGTCCGCGCCGCTCGTTCGACGAGGACCGCCCGCGCCGCGACCGCTCCGACCGCGACGAGTCCCGCACGCCGTACGTGCCCGCCGACGACGTGAAGCTCGAGAAGCTCACCGCCTCGGCCACCGTCGCGGCCGACGTGGAGGGCGTGACGTTCGCCGACCTCGGCATCGGCGGCAACATCTCCCGGACGCTCGCGGAGATGGGCGCCTCCAACCCGTTCCCGATCCAGGCCGCGACGATCCCCGACGTCCTCGCCGGCAAGGACGTGCTCGGCCGCGGTCGCACCGGCTCCGGCAAGACCATCGCGTTCGGTGCGCCCCTCGTCGAGAAGCTCATGGAGCACGGCGGCGGCACGAAGCGGAAGATGGGCCGCGCCCCGCGTGCACTCATCCTCGCGCCGACCCGTGAGCTCGCCCTGCAGATCGACCGCACGGTGCAGCCCATCGCCCGGTCGGTGGGGCTCTTCACGACGCAGATCTACGGCGGTGTCCCGTACGGCCGCCAGGAGGGCGCCCTCGAGCGCGGCGTCGACATCATCGTCGGCACCCCGGGTCGTGTGCAGGACCTCATGAACAAGGGCAAGCTCGACCTCAGCGAGGTGATCGTGTCCGTGCTCGACGAGGCCGACCACATGTGCGACCTCGGGTTCCTCGAGCCGGTGCGCGAGATCCTGTCCGCGACCGCCGAGGTCACGCCGCAGGGCAACCGCGCGCAGAAGCTCCTGTTCAGCGCGACCCTCGACGCGCAGGTCGCGTCGCTCGTGTCGGAGTTCCTGCACGAGCCGAGCGTCCACGAGGTCGCCGGTGAGGACCAGGCGTCCTCGACGATCGACCACCGCGTGCTCGTGGTCGAGCAGCGCCAGAAGGACCAGCTCCTCGAGGAGCTCGTCGCGGGCGAGGGCAAGACCATCGTGTTCGCCCGCACCCGTGCGTACGCGGAGCGCCTCGCCGACCAGTTCGAGGACGCCGGCATCCGCGCGACCTCGCTCCACGGCGACCTCAACCAGTCGCGGCGGACCCGGAACCTCGGGCTCCTGTCGAGCGGCCGGGTGAACGTCCTGGTCGCCACGGACGTCGCGGCCCGCGGCATCCACGTCGACGACGTCTCGCTCGTCGTGCAGGCGGACGCCCCGGACGACTACAAGGCGTACATGCACCGGTCCGGCCGCACCGGGCGCGCCGGCGCCGAGGGCACCGTCGTGACGATCGTCACGCGCAACCGTCGTCGCAAGATCGAGGGCATCCTCGAGAACGCCGAGATCGAGGCGGACCTCGTCGAGGCCGCCCCCGGCGACCGCCTGGTCGCGGAGCTCGCGGCGCGCTGACGCGCGCGGGGCACCGGAGGTGCCCGATGACGGACGGGAGGCCCGTGGCGGATCCGCCACGGGCCTCCCGTCCGTCGCCGTCCCGACGCGACAGCCGCGTCAGCGGGAGAAGAAGAGCAGCCCGCGCACGTAACCGGCCTGGCCGGCGTGCTGGACGCAGTCGTCGAGGATGCTGACGAGCCGGACGCCCGCCGTCACGGGCGGATCCCACGCGTCGTCCACGACCGCGTCGAGGTCCGCGGGCGCGAGCTCGGCGAGGTACCGGACGGTCCTGGCCGTCACCGCGTCGAGGTAGCCGGTCAGCAGCTCCGCCGACGCCCGCACCCGGCCGACGTCGTCGCGGGACATGCCGTAGCCCAGCGCCTCGGCCGGGAACGGCAGGCCGAACCGCGTGACCCAGCCGTCCGCCGTCCAGACCTGTTCCGTCCCGGCGAGGTCCGCGACCTGGGCGTCCTGCCCGCGCGCGGTGTGCCACGCGAGCCACGCGAGGGTGTTCGCCCCGGCGGCGGGACGTGCGGCCAACTGGTCCTCGGAGAGTCCGTCGAGGGCGCGGCCGACGGTCTCCGGCACACGGGTGAACGCTTCGGTGAGGAGTTCTGCGGGGGTCATGCGCAGGACGTTACGCGCGTCGCGCGAGGGCGTCCCCGACGGCCTCGAGGGCGGCCGCGAGGGCTGCGCGCTCGGCGGGTGGCACCGCCTGCCGGAATGCCGTGACCCACCGCGCGCCGATGTCGTCGGCCACGGCGGCGCCGGACGCGGTGAGGTGCAGCAGGATGCTGCGCCGGTCCTCGGGGTTCGGGCGTCGTTCGAGGTGCCCGCGCCGTTCGAGCCGGTCGATGAGCGAGGTCATCGCGCCCGTGGAGAGCTCCAGGTGCGCGCTGGCCTGCTTCGGCGTCACGCCGACTCCGTCGGCGGCGGCGAGGTGGAACACGAGGCGAGCGTCGGTCGGTCCGAGTCCGTGCGCGCCGGACTCGTCGTCCAGAGCGCGCGCGTGCTGGTCCTGCAGGATCCGGAACGCGTCGAGGAGCCGGGCCAGGTCGGCACCGGGCGCCACGGCGACGACGTCGGGGGAGACGGGGGCCGGCGGGAGCGCGTCGGTCGTCCGCGGGGGGAGGACGGGGGCGTGCTCCGGCATCGGGTCCTCTCGGGTCGGTCGCCGGCACGTGCGCGGCGTGTGCCCATCATGCGGACGTCCGGGTCGTCGGACCAGCCCCAGCACGGGGTCCGTCCGGCGTCTTGCAGGTCGCACGGAGAGCAAGTAACTTGATCATCGTAACAACACGACGGTTGCTCACCACGACCGCCACACGGCTTGCAGCGCGACCAACCACCGCGGGTCCGGGCCGACCATCGATCAGATCTCTTCTCCGCTGGAGCACTTCCATGTCCCGTGTCACCCCTCGCACCGCACGTCTCGCCGCCTGGATCGCCGTCCCCGCAGCCCTCCTGGCCTCGGGTGTCGTCGTCTCCACCGCGTCCTACTCGGCCTTCTCGGCCACGACGGCCAACCCGACGAGCAACTGGACCGCGGGCACCGTCGCCCTCTCCGACGACGACAACAACACGGCGCTCTTCACCGTGACCGGGCTCAAGCCGACGTCCACCGGGACGAAGTGCATCGCCGTGACCTCCACTGGCTCGCTGCCCTCGACCGTGAAGCTCTACGGCACGAACCCCTCGACGACCAACGGGCTGGCGACGAACATCAACCTCACGATCGAGGAGGGCACCGGCGGCGGCTTCGGCTCCTGCACCGGCTTCACCCCGGCGGCCACGAACGGCACGATCTACTCCGGCACGGTCGGCGGCTTCGGCTCGACGTCGACGAACTTCGCGACCGGGGTCGGCAACTTCGCCCCGACGGGCACGGCCTCGGAGACCCGTGTCTACCGCTTCACGTACACGGTCCCGCTGAACGCGCCGAACACCGTCCAGGGCGGCTCCGCGGCCCTCGGCTTCACGTGGGAGGCCCAGAACTCCTGAGCCGTCCCGTCGACGTCGTCGCGCCCCTCGTCGGAGGTCCTCGTGGTCAGCATCGCAGTGCCCGGCGGTCGTGCACCGCACAGCACGCTGCACGACGCCGTCGACTGGGGCCGCGTCGTCGTCGCGACCCTCGCCCGTGGCGTCGTGGGCACCGTGCTCGGGCTCGCCCTCTGGGCCGCGGCGCCCGCGCTCATCGGGTGGCAGCCGACGACGGTGGTGACCGGCTCGATGGAACCCCGGCTCGTCCCCGGCGACGTCGTGGTCTCCCGTCCGGTGCCGCCGGCCGAGGTGCTCCCCGGCAGGATCCTGCTCGCCGACGACCCCGACCAGCCGGGGCACCTCCGGATGCACCGATACGTGGAGCCGGGGCCGGGCGGCACCCTGGTGACGAAGGGCGACGCCAACCCCGGCAACGACTCGACGCCGCTCGCGCCCGACGCCGTCCACGGCGTCGCCTTCCTCCGGGTCCCGTTCGTCGCCGCGCCGGTCACGTGGCTGCGTGACGGCGACTGGACCCGGCTCGTCCTGCTGGCGCTCGGCCTCGCGGCCGTGCTCGCGCTCTGCACCGCGGACGGCTCGCTGCGTCGGCTCGCCGAGTCCGACGGCGAGGATCCGTCGGACGACGGCGACGGCCACGACGGTCCCCGGGACGGGAGCGACGGTCGCGCCGGACGGGAGGCGCGGGGCGGGGCCGCGCCGTCCCTCCCGTCCGGTGGTCCGCCGGTCGTGACGCGTCGGTCGCTGCGACGCCGGGCACGCCGTCGGCGTCTCGTGCGCCGCCTCGGCGGCGGGGCCGCGGCGGTCGTCCTGGCGCTCGGGACCGGGGCGCTGGCGTCACCGTCGGCGGTCGCGGCGCCGTTCGCGGCGGTGACAGGCTCCGGGTCCTCGTACGGTGCCGCGACCGCGGTGCGCGTGCCGACGCTGACCTGCGTGCAGTCGAGCGCGAACGCCGTCACGATCGCGTGGACGTACCCGACGGACGTCGGCACGCCGGACTCGTTCGACCTGGTGAGCGGGAGCACGCAGGTCGCGAGCGTGCCCGGCACCGAGTCGTCGACGACCCTGCAGGGCGGCGGGCTGCTCGCCCTCGGCGCCACGTACACGCTGCAGGTCCGCACGAACCTCGGCGGGACCTGGACCGTCACCGGCGACCTGGCGGTCCGCGTGCGGGTGACCTCGGTCCTCGGCATCGCGACGGCGACCTGCGTCACCCCCTGAGCACGAGGGCCGTCGTCCACAGGAGCCGTGGGGTGCCCCGGCGATGTCCGTGGGCGGCGCTACCGTGACCGCATGCGGATCCTGCACACCGGCGACTGGCACCTCGGCCGCACGCTCCTCGGCGCGGACCTGCTCGAACACCAGGCGGCGTTCCTCGACCACCTCGTCGACGTCGTCCGCGCCCGTTCGGTCGACCTCGTCGTCGTGGCGGGCGACGTCTACGACCGCGCGATCCCCCCGGTCGAAGCCGTCCGCATGCTCTCCGCCGCCCTCGCCCGCCTGGCCGAGCTCGCGACGGTCGTCATCACGCCGGGCAACCACGACTCCGCGGCCCGCCTCGGCTTCGGCGCCGGGGTGATGGCATCGCGCGTCCGGATCCTGGCCGAGCCCGCGGGCATCGCCACGCCCGTCCTCGTCGACGACCCGGACGGTGCGGTCGCCGTCTACGGCATCCCGTACCTGCACCCGGACCTCACCCGGTGGGCACTCGCGGCGGTCCCGGACGACCCCCTCGCCCGGTCGCACCAGGCGGTCGTCGGCGCCGCGACGGACCGCATCCGCGCGGACCTCGCCGCCCGACCGGGAACGCGCAGCGTCGTCGTCGCGCACGCCTTCGTCGGCGGGGCCGCGCCGAGCGACAGCGAGCAGGACATCCGCGTCGGCGGGGTCGACATGGTCGCCCGGTCCACGTTCGACGGCTTCGACTACGTGGCCCTCGGGCACCTGCACGGACCGCAGCGCGTCGGGGACGGCGACCGTGTGCGGTACGCGGGCTCGCCGCTCGCGTTCTCGTTCGGGGAGCGGCACCAGGCCAAGTCCGTCACCCTGGTCGACCTCGCGGCGGACGGCAGCGTCGCGGTCGAGCTGCTGGCGACGCCCGTCCCGCGCCGACTCGTCGACGTTCGTGCGACGATCGACGCGATCGAGTCCGGTGCCTTCGCTGCGGACGCCGACGCCTGGGTCCGGGTCGCGGTCACCGACAGCGTCCACCCCGAGCGCATGTACGCGCGGGTGAAGCACCACCTGCCGCACGCCCTCGCCGTCACGCACGAACCGGCCGACGCCGCCGTCCGGCCGACGGCCCGCGCGGTCACGGCGACGTCCGATCCGGTCGAGGTCGCCGCGGACTTCGTCGCCTTCGCCACCGGTGCCGCGCCGGGCGCCGACGACCTCGCCGTGCTGACCGAGGCGTACGAGGCCGCCGCACGCGCGCTGCAGACCGAGGGGGACCGCTGATGTACCTGCACCGCCTGGAGCTCCGCGCGATCGGCCCCTACCCGGACACCGTCGTGATCGACTTCGCCGCGCTCGCCGCGTCGGGGGTGTTCCTGCTCGAGGGCCCGACGGGCTCGGGCAAGTCGACCATCATCGACGCCGTGGTGTTCGCCCTCTACGGCGGGCTCGCCGGTGCCGACGCCAGCAACGACCGCCTGCACAGCCAGCACGCGGACCCGTCGGTCGAGCCGTACGTCGAGCTCGTGTTCGAGACCGGCGCCGGGGTGTTCCGCGTCCGACGGACCCCGCAGTACGACCGCCCGAAGCAGCGCGGCTCCGGCTCCGTGAAGCAGCAGGCATCGGCGCAGCTCGTGCGGCTCACCGGGCCGGCGGACCCCGCGGGCGAGCCGCTGTCCGCCCGCATCCCGGAGGTCGGTGCGGAGATCGCGCGGATCGTCGGGCTCGACCGGGCGCAGTTCCTGCAGACCGTGGTGCTGCCCCAGGGCGAGTTCGCGCGGTTCCTGCGGTCGCCCGGGGAGGACCGGCGCAGGCTCCTCCAGTCGCTCTTCGGCACACAGGTCTACGACCGCACCGCCGACGAACTGGCCGCCCGACGCCGCGCCGTCCTCGCCGAGGTCGACGGTGCCGACGCACGCGTCCGGGACGCCCTCGCGCGGTTCGCGCAGGCGGCGGGCATCGACAGCGCCGACGAGACCGACGTGACGGCGACGGCTGCCGCCCTGCGCGACGCGGCCGACCGTGCCGAGACCGCTCGCGTCGCCGCCGCGACGGCGGCCGACGCCGCGGCCACGCACGAGTCGTCGTCGACCGCCCGCGCGGCCGCCGTCGACCGCCGACGTGCGCTGCTCGCTCAGCTCGCCGCCCTCGACGACGGTACCGCGGCGGTCGAGTCGACCCGACACCGACTCGAGCGTTCGGCCCGTGCGTCCCGGGTGGTCGCCTTCGCGGACAGCCTCGCCGCCGCCCGCGACCGCGCAGCCGCCGCGCGTACCGACGCCGCCACCACGCGGGAACGTCACGGCCTCGAGCACGAGCACGACGTCGAGGGCCTCGTGGAACGGCTGCGCGCTGCGGTCGACGCCGAGCGGCACCTGGTCGAGGTCGACGCAGCACTGGAGTCCCGCACCGCCGCGATCGCGTCCTCCCGGGCCGACCTGCTCGAGATCACGGAGCACCTGGCCGTCCTCGACCGCGAGCTCTCGGACCGACCCGCCGCCCGGGACGCGCTCGTCGCCCGCATCTCGGAGGCGTCCGGGACCGCGGCCGGCGCAGCGGCAGCCGAGCACGAGGTCGAACGACTCACGGCGGTGCGGCGTGACCGGGCCGCGCTCGCCGCTGCCACCCGCCGTGTGTCCGACGCCGAACAGGCCGTCCGTGCCGCCCGGTCCGATGCCGAGGCCGCCCTCGCGGTCGAGCACGACCTCCGCGACCGGCGGATCGCCGGACTCGCGGGCGAGCTCGGCGCCGCGCTCCGGGACGGCGTCCCGTGCCCGGTCTGCGGCGCCGCGGAGCACCCGGCCCCGGCGGCGCCCAGTGACGACCACCCGACCCCCGACGCGATCGAGGCGGCTGCTGATCGTGCCCGTGCCGCGGAGCGGGTGCTCGGCGACGCCGCAGCGGACCTCCGGGTCGCGACGGCCGAGCGCCGACGGCTGACCGAGGCGGTGGGCGAGCACGACGACGCGGCACTCGCAGCGGCGCTCGACCGTGCCACGGCCGGCGTGGACGGAGCGCGCAGGGCCGCCGAGACGGCTGCCGCACTCGGCCGCGAGCTCGAGTCGTTCGACCGAGCCACCCGCGTCACCGAACGTGCGCGGGGCGACGCGGACACACGTCGTGCGGTGCTCGCGGCCTCGATCAAGTCCGATGCGGAACGCCTGCGCCAGGACGCCGTCGCGGTGGCCGGTGCGGCCGGGCGTCTGTCGACGCTCCCCGTCCCCGGGCTCGTCGCGGTGTCCGAGTCGACGTCGGACACTGGGTCGACGTCGGACACCGGCCCGACGTCGGTCTCCGGTCTGGGCGCCGTGGTGCGGACGATCGAGGCGCACCTCGCCGTCCTCCGTGCCGTGGCGCGCGCCGACGCCGTCGTCGAGCAGGAGGACCGGGTCGTGGCCGACCGCGCGGTCGAGGTCGACGCCGCGCTCGAGGAGCACGGCTTCGCCGAGGTCGCGGCTGCCCGTGCCGCACTCCTGGACGACACCACCGAGCAGCAGCTCCGACGCGACGTCGACGAGGCCACCACGGCCAGGGGCGTCGTCGGTGCCGGACTCGCCGAGCCTGCGGTCCGCGCGGCCGCCGACGACGAGGACGTCGCGTTCGACCTCGACGGTGCCGCCGCGGAGCGTGCACGGACGGCCGCGGTCCTCGAGGACGCCACGCGCGCAGCGGTGACGGCCGGCGACCGGTCCGTCGCGACGCAGCGGTGCGCACGCGAGGTCGACGACGCCGTCCGGGCGCGGGAGGCGACCAGTGCCCGCAGCCGAGCGGTCGTCCGGCTGGCCGACGTCGCGAACGGTGCAGCCGGCGCCAACCCGTCCGGCATCACCCTCGGCACCTACGTGCTCATGCGCCGGTTCGAGGACGTCGTCGCGGCGGCCAACGACCGGCTCCGCGGCATGCTCGCCGGGCGGTTCACGCTCGAGACGTCCGAGGAACGCGAGTCCGGGTCGCGAGCGCGGCGGACGGGTCTCGCGCTCGCGGTGCACGACCACACGACGGACACGGTCCGGGACCCCCGCAGCCTCTCCGGCGGCGAGACGTTCACGGTGTCGCTGTGCCTCGCGCTCGGCCTCGCCGACGTCGTGCAGGCCGAGGCGGGCGGGGTGTCCCTCGGCACCCTCTTCGTCGACGAGGGCTTCGGCACGCTCGACCCGGAAGCGCTCGACGGCGTCCTCGTGCAGCTGTCACGGCTGACGGCCGGCGGGCGGCAGGTCGGCATCGTCAGCCACGTCGAGGAGCTGAAGCAGCGGATCCCGGAGCGCATCGCGGTGCGTCGGACGGCGTCGGGCGCCTCGCGGGTCACGACGACGGTCTGACCGCCGACCCGACACCACCGGGCGCCGGACGTCCGCGCCCCGGTGACGGGTGCGCCGGACGACGGCTGCGCTCCAGCGACGACTGCGCTCCGGCGACGGCTGCGCTGGCGCGACGGCTGCGCTGCGACGACGGCTGCGCTGGGACGACGGCTGCGCTGGGACGAGCGCTGCGCTAGGGAGACGGGGACGTGTCGACGGTGCCGTCGGGCGGGGGCAGGATGTCGGCGGCGACCCACGGGAACACCCACGTGAACAGCACGAAGACGATCGCGGCGAGCAGCACGACGAGCTCGATCACCTTGAGTGCGGTCGGACCCGGCAGGAGACGCCAGACGAGGGGGAAGATCACTTGGCGAGCTCCTTCGGCGTGCCCTCGGACACCGGCATCCAGTAGTCCAGCTTCGCGTGCACGATGTAGCGCTCGGCGGCGGACCACATCGGGTGGCAGGCGGTCAACGTGAGCCAGCGGTCGTCGGCCGTGGGCTCCACCCCCGGCTTGTTCGGCACCGGGGCGATGGTCTCGATCTTGTCCGGCGTGACGATCTGCGAGTCGGTGACCTTGTACACGTACCAGACGTCGAACTTCGTCGCCTTGTCGGTGACCCGCACGACGACCGCGTCCCCGTCCGCGAGGTCGGCGATCTGGTTCAGCGGCTTGCCGTAGGTCACGCGGTGCCCGGCCACGGCGAAGTTGCCCTCGGCGCCCGGCATGGCGGTGTCCTGGTAGTGCCCGAGCCCGATGGTGTTGAGGACCTTCTCGCGGTCGGTGCCCTCGCCGATCGGGCGGTCGTAGTCCTTCCCGAAGCGGGGGATCTGCATCGTGCCGAACACGTCCTCGACGTCCTTCGGCTCCGCGAGCACCGGCGCCGGGCCGCGGTGCTCGGTCCCCGTCCCCGAGGTCGGTTCGGGCTGTCCGAGGCCGTCGATGAGCTTCGTCTGCCCCTGCACGGCGACGACGTCGGTCCACCACGCGGTCCAGACGACGTAGAGCCCGGTGGCCGCGCCCGCGATGATGAGGAGTTCGGCGACGAGCGAGACGATCGCTCCGCCGACGCTCTGGCGCCGTCGAGGGGCGCGACGGACGTCGTCGCTGCCCGCGTGGTCGCCCGGTCGCGACTGGAGGGTGTCGTGCGCGGTCACGTGGCTCCTGATCCTGGTGTGGTCGGACAGTTGTACCATCCCATGCCGACACCGCGGTGACGTCCTCCTCCACAGGACCGTTACCGTGTGGAGATGCCGCACACGATCCGCCCGTTCACCCGCGCCGACACCGAACCGGTCGTGGCGCTGTGGGAGGCGTGCGGCCTCGTCCGCCCGTGGAACGATCCGCGTCGGGACATCGAGCGGAAGCTCACGGTGCAGCCCGAGCTCTTCCTCGTCGCCGTGGACCAGGACGACCGGGTCGTCGGTGCGGGCATGGCGGGGTTCGACGGCCACCGTGGTCGGGTGAACTACCTGGCGGTGGAGCCCGTGCTCCAGGGGTCGGGTCTCGGGCGAGCGTTCATGGCGGCGTTCGAGCAGCGGCTCGCCGCGATGGGCTGTCCGAAGCTCAACCTCCAGGTGCGTGCCGGGAACGAGCAGGTCCTCGGGTTCTACGAGGCGCTCGGGTACGCGCCCGACCACACGGTGTCGCTCGGCAAGCGGCTCATCCCGGACGCCTGACCGGCGGCTGCGGCGGAGCGGCCCGGAACACCCCGCACCAGCCGCCCGCGCCCGGTCGACCGCGCCCCGTCGCCCGCGCCCCGCCTTCCCGCCCCGTCGCCGGACGCACCGGCAAGACCCCGCCCCGTCGCTGGACGCACCGGCAAGACCCCGCCCCGTCGCCGGGAGCACCGGCGCGTCCGCGCGTCACACCAGGGCGAGCCCGACCGACGCCGCGAAGGCGAGCACGATCCCGACGGCCTGCAGCGCGGTCAGCCGTTCGCGCAGCACCGCACCCGCGAGCACCACGGTGCCGATCGGGTAGAGCGCGTTGAGCACGCTCATCACCGGCAGTGTCAGCGGGTCGTCGCTCGCGTGCAGTCCCGCCTGCACGAACACGTTCGCGAGCGCGTCGAACACCCCGCACGCCACCACGGTCGCGACCAGCCGACCGGACCACCGCGTCCGCCCCGCGGCCGACGCGGCCGACCCGTCGCCCGCAGCGCCCGGGACCGGGCGATCCGCGCCTCCCGGCCGGGTCGCACGCACCGTCGCGACCGCAGCCAGCCCCAGCACCACCACCTGGAGCAGTCGCGCCACCAGCAGCGGCGCGACACCGGAGTCCGCCGGCGTCATGTCGTACGCGAGCACGATGCCGCCGAACCCGCACCCCGCGACGGCCGCCGCGACCACCCCGCGTGCCGTGAGCCGGGCGCCCGAGCCGTCCCGGACGGAGGCGACGAGCACCACGGCGACGACCGCGACCACGAGCATGGTGACGGCGAGCGGTGAGAGCACCGTGCCACGGACCACCGCGACGAGCACGGGGACGCACGCGGCGAAGACCGCGGTGACGGGCGACAGCACGCTCATCGGGCCGATGGCGAGGGCGGTGTAGAGCAGCAGGACCGCGACGCTCCCGGCGATCCCGGCGACGGCCCCCCACAGCACCGCCGCCCCGGAGAAGGCCGATCCGACGACGAGCAGGCCGACCAGCAGCGGGCCGATCCCGACGAGCGCCGCGACCGCCGTGACGACGACGGGGCGGACACGACGCGAGGCGACCCCGCCGAGGAAGTCGGCGAACCCGTAGACGAGCGCGCCGGAGAGGCCGAGGACGACGGTGAGCACGGCTCCCATCCTGCCCGCCCTTGTAGCCTGCACGGCGTGAGTGTTCCCTACCAGCGCCTGACCCGCATCGACGCACGGTGGCGGTGGTGGCGCCCACTGGTGGCGATCGCGTTCCTCGCCGGCTGGTACCTCGTGTCCCAGGTCCTCATCGTCATCGCGTTCCTCGTCCCGATCGCGACCTCGTCCGGGGCGGACGGGCTGATGGACTTCCAGCAGAAGTTGTCGGGCGGCGCGCTCGACCCCACCGACCCGTTGACGCTGTCGGTGTCCCTCGTGTCGCTCGTCGTGCTGCTCCCGGGCATCGTGCTGGCGGTCCGGGTCGCGCGGCTCGGGCGCGGGGTGCTGTCGTCGGTGCGCTTCCGGGTCCGCTGGGCGTGGACGGCGTGGTGCGTGGTGCCGACGCTCGTCATCGCGGCCGTGATGTTCGCGTTCCAGGGCCTGCCGATGCTCTCGTTCGACGGTGGTCTCGGCTGGGACCACGCGGCCATCGGGCAGTCCACCGTGACGGTGTCGACGCTCGTCCTCACGCTCGTGCTCGTCGTCGTGCTGGTTCCGTTCCAGGGCGCCGCCGAGGAGTACATCTTCCGCGGGTTCCTCATGCAGACGGTCGCCTCGTGGATCCCGCGACGCGCCGGGACGATCATCGCGGTCGCGGTGTCGACGGTGGTCTTCGCCGTCCTGCACATCCCGAACGGCTACAACGTCTGGGGCATCCTCGACGTCGGCTCGTTCGGGCTCGTCGCCGCGATCATCGTGCTCCGCACCGGTGGGCTCGAGGCCACGGTCCTCCAGCACGCCTTCAACAACATCATGATCTTCGTGCTGCAGGCGCCCGGCTGGTCGCGGATCGACCTGCAGTCGCAGGACGCGAACGGCACGGTCGGCGGGTGGCTGGTGACCCTGGGCACGTCGCTGGCGTACTGGGGCATGGTCGAGCTCCTCGCGAAGTGGCGCCGGCTCGACCGCCGCTTCGCCGGGCACGAGGCGCCCCGCTTCCGCGGTCCGGCACCGGCCTGGGCGGGCGGGTCCCGCTGGGCCCGGCCGGGAGGCACGGGCTGGGCCGGCACACCGACCCACGTCGACGGGGCGGCCGGCTCGGGTCCGGCGGACGCCGCCGGTGCCGTCGGCAGCGCGGGTGCGGGTCCTGTGGACGGTTCCGCGGGTGCCGTCGGCAGCGCGGAAGCGGGTCCTGTGGACGAGTCCGCGGGTGTCGCCGGCCGCTCGTAGGCTGGGGGCATGAGCACGACGGCCACGACCTCCCCGTCGCGGTCCGCCGCGCTCGACGTCCTGCACCGCGTGTGGGGCTACGACGACTTCCGCGGCGAGCAGGCCGCGATCATCGACCAGGTCGTCTCCGGCGGCGACGCCCTCGTGCTCATGCCGACCGGTGGCGGCAAGTCCCTCTGCTACCAGGTGCCCGCGCTCGTGCGCGACGGCGTCGGGGTCGTCGTGTCGCCCCTCATCGCCCTCATGCAGGACCAGGTCGACGCCCTCGCCGCCAACGGGGTGCGTGCGGCGTTCCTCAACTCGACGCAGGGTCCCGACGAGCGGGCCCGCGTGGAGCAGGCGGTCGTGTCCGGGCAGGTCGACATGCTCTACCTCGCCCCCGAGCGGCTCCGGCTCGAGTCGACGCGTGCGCTGCTCGACCGTGCCCGGATCGCCCTGTTCGCCATCGACGAGGCACACTGCGTCGCCCAGTGGGGGCACGACTTCCGGCCGGACTACCTCGAGCTCAGCGTCCTGCACGAGCGGTGGCCCACGGTGCCCCGGATCGCGCTGACGGCCACGGCGACCCCGCAGACCCACCGCGAGATCTCCGGGCGCCTCGGACTCGACGACGCCGCCCACTTCGTCGCCGACTTCGACCGGCCGAACATCCAGTACCGGATCGAGCCGAAGACCGGGGCGCTGCAGCAGCTCCTGACGTTCATCCGGACCGAGCACAGCGGCGACGCGGGCATCGTGTACTGCCTCTCGCGCAACTCCGTCGAGCGCACGGCCGCGGCGCTCGCCGAGCAGGGGATCCCGGCCCTGCCCTACCACGCCGGCCTCGACGCCCGGGTGCGGGAGCGCAACCAGTCGACCTTCCTGCGGGAGGACGGCGTCGTCATGGTCGCGACGATCGCGTTCGGGATGGGCATCGACAAGCCCGACGTCCGCTTCGTCGCGCACCTCGACCTCCCGAAGTCGGTCGAAGGCTACTACCAGGAGACCGGCCGTGCCGGACGGGACGGCCTGCCCTCGACCGCGTGGCTCGCCTACGGCCTCAACGACGTCGTGCAGCAGCGGCGGATGATCGACCAGTCCGAGGGCGACGCCG
Source organism: uncultured Curtobacterium sp. (assembly GCA_913778205.1). Classification (GTDB taxonomy): domain Bacteria; phylum Actinomycetota; class Actinomycetes; order Actinomycetales; family Microbacteriaceae; genus Curtobacterium. Next base: position 43,255 of record CAJYUW010000024.1, on the reverse strand, counting down.
CGCACCGACGGCAGCTCAGTGCGCACCTCGACGCGATGCTCGCCCTGTGCGAGACCATCGAGTGCCGTCGGGTCCGGCTCCTGGCCTACTTCGGGCAGGAGAGCACCGCGTGCGGCAACTGCGACACGTGCATCGCCCCGCCCGAGTCGTGGGACGGCACGGTCCCCGCGCAGAAGCTGCTGTCCACCGTGGTCCGGCTCGAGCGCGAGCGCGGCCAGCGGTACGGCGTCGCACACCTCGTGGACATCCTCGTCGGCAAGCAGTCGCCGCGCGTGCAGGAGCTCCGCCACGACTCCCTCGCGACGTTCGGCATCGGCAGCGACCTCTCCGAGGGGGAGTGGCGCGCCGTCGCGCGGCAGCTCCTCGCGCAGGGGTACATGGCGGTGTCCGGTGACGGCTACGGCACGATCGTGCTCAGTCCGACGAGCGCCGACGTCCTCGCCGGCCGGGTGGACGTCCGGATGCGCCGCGACCCGGTCCGCACCCCGCGCGCGGCTCGATCGCGTCGCTCGGTCGTGACGGACATGCCGCAGGAGGCGCTCGGCCTGTTCGAGGCCCTCCGCGCGTGGCGGGCCGGCCAGGCCCGCGAGCAGGGTGTGCCCGCCTACGTGGTGTTCAACGACGCGACGCTGCGTGGCATCGCTGCCGTCAAGCCGGCCGACGTCGACGAGCTCGGGGAGATCTCCGGCGTGGGTTCGGCGAAGCTCGAGCGGTACGGACGCGCCGTGCTCGACGTGGTCGCCGCGGCCGCCGACTGACCGATCTGCGCACCCCGGGACGTACGTACCGCGTGCGGCATGTACGCGGGCGACGGCTCACTACACTCGGAACCTCCCGTCACGAGGAGGTCCGGTGCCCGGTTCGACGAAGTTCGCCACGGCGCTCAGCCGCACGGTCGTCACGCCGTTGGCCAGGCTGCTGTGGCGCCCGCGGATCATCGGTCGTCGCAACGTCCCGCGGCGCGGAGCGGTCATCCTCGCGAGCAACCACCGGTCGTTCATCGACTCCCCGGCGATCACGCTGATGGCACCACGGAAGGTGTCGTTCCTCGCGAAGCAGGAGTACTTCACGGGCACGGGGCTGAAGGGTGCGGTGTCCCGGGCGTTCTTCGGCGGCATCGGCGCGATCGGCGTCGAGCGTGGTGCGGGTTCGGCGGCGCAGCACGCGCTCGACCTCGGCCTCGAACGACTCCGCGCCGGGGAGGCCTTCGCGATCTACCCCGAGGGCACCCGCTCCCTCGACGGTCGGCTCTACAAGGGCCGGACGGGGGTCGCCTGGCTCGCGCTCACGAGCGGAGCGCCCGTGGTCCCCGTCGCCCTCACCGGCACCGAGGACGTGCAGCCGGTCGGGTCGCGGATCCCGCGGTTCGCCCGGGTGACGATCGAGTTCGGGAAGCCGCTCGACCTGGCGTCGTTCGGTGAGGCGTCCTCCGGCCGGGCCCGGCGGCACGCGACGGACGCGGTGATGGCCGCGATCCAGGAGCTGAGCGGCCAGGAGCCGGCGAACGCGTACAACAACCCGCCGGCGACCATCGTGGAACGCGTGAAGCAGGTCCTGCGACGCGACGACCCGACCGCTGCCGTCGAGCCGGACTGAGTATTGCGCATCTGAAATATCTGTGCTGCAATGGTGGCGTGCCGTCGGCACCCGAGCGGACCGAACCGCTCGCCCCTCTCTCCGACCGGAAGGCAAGCAGCATGTCCTCCACGCCCCTCTTCGACGCCGTCGCCCGCTCCCGTGAGCAGGCGGCCGTCCCCGCGCAGACCCTGTCGATCCCGACCTCGCCGATGTCCGCGCCCCTCGCTGCCCGTCCCTCGTCGACGGTCCCGGCGGCGCTCGTCGCCGCGATCGACGACATCCACCAGCGGGTGACGGCCCGGGCTGCCGACGGCCTCAGCGTCGGACCCGACCAGCTCGCCCTGGTCGAGGCCGTCGCGGACGCCGTCACCCGCGCCGTCGTCGACGCCGTGGTGGCCGAGGTCGACCGCATCACCCGCGACGGCGTCGTCCGCGGCTGAGCCCGCTCGTGACGACCGTCCATCCCGGTGCCGTGACCGGTGCCGGGCACTCCCAGGCTGCGTTCCCGACCCGTCGGTCCCTCCGGGCGGCGGAGCGCGAGCAAGCCCTCCAGACCACCGGGGCGGCGGTGTCCCCTCCTGCCGCCCCGGTGCCCCACCGCACCGATCCGCGAGCCGCGCGACCGGCGCAGCCCGAGCCCGAGCTGCCCGGGCGGCGTGCCGCCCGAGCGGCGCGGCACGAGCCCGAGCCTGAGCCCGAGCTTCCCGGCCGGCGAGCCGCCAGAGCGGCCGAGCGTGCCGCGGCCCGACCCGGTCCGGTCCGTGGCATCGCGGCGGCGCTGTCCGGCGTCGTCACCGAGGCGGTGACGGTCCCGCTCCGCGTGCTCGGCGACGCGGCGGCAGCCACGAGGGTCGTCCCGGTCACGGCCACCGCCCTGGCCGCCTGTCTCGTCGTGTCCGTCGGGTCGCCGCAGTCCGCCGTCGCGTCCTCGCCCCAGGCGGTCACCCTCGGCGGACCCCCGACCACCAGCGCGGCGGTCGCCTGGCCGGTCGCGCTCCCCGGGCAGCAGGACGGGCTCCCCGCGCAGCGGTACGTCGCGCCCGGGGCCCGAGCGGCGGCGTTCGAGCGCGACGCGTTCGACGTCGGCTCGTCCGGGCGGCCGCGGACCGGTGCGACCGATCGGTCGAGCACGACGCCGTCCGGTGGGCGCGTCGTCCGACCGGTGGCCGGCACGATCCCCACGGCCGGAGGCTTCGGGGCGCGTCTGGTCGCCGGGTGCGGCGCGTGCTCGACGGACCACCGGGGCCTCGACTTCGCCGCGCCCCTCGGCACCCGGGTCGTCTCCGTGCTGCCGGGCAGGGTCGTGTCCGCCGGGGTGTTCGGCGGGTACGGCAACCAGGTACTCGTGCAGCACGTCGACGGCACGCAGACCCGCTACGGACACCTGTCGCGCATCGACGTGGTCGAGGGGCAGGTGGTCGACGCCGGCCAGCGGATCGGCGCGGTCGGCAGCACGGGGGTCTCGACGGGGGCGCACCTCCACTTCGAGGTCATCGTGCGTGGCGCGCCGACGGACCCCGCCCAGTGGCTGTCCGCTCGCGGGGCGCTCTGACCGCCGCGGCGTAGCGTCGGGACGGTCGCGGCAGGGAGCCGCGCAGGACGGAGTCGCTCGTGCGGGTGTCGGTGTTGGGAACGGGTGCGATGGGTGCCGGCGTCGCCGGCTCGCTGCTGCGCGGAGGCCACGAGGTCACGGTGTGGAACCGGACACGGGAGCGCGCCGAGCCCCTCGGGTCGCAGGGGGCGACCGTGGCGGACGACGTCGCCGAGGCCGTCTCGGACGCCGAGGTGGTGCTCCTCACCCTCTTCGACACCGACGCCGTGGTGGACGTCCTCGAGCAGGCCGCCGGCGACGCCCCGGAAGCTGCGGTGTGGGTCCAGGCGTCGACCATCGGCACCGCCGGCACCGAGACCGTCGTGCAGCTCGCGGCGAAGTACGGCGTGACGCTCGTCGAGGCGATGATGCTCGGTACGAAGACGCCGGCCGAGCAGGGGAAGCTCACGCTCCTCGCGGCGGGACCGTCCGACGTGCTCGACTCGGTCGCGCCCGTGTTCGACGCGATCGCGGTCAAGACCGTCCGTGCCGGCGACCAGGTCGGGCAGGGCACGGCGCTGAAGCTCGCAGCCAACGCCTGGGTCGCGTCGATCACCGCGGCGACGGGGCAGTCCCTCGCGATCGCCCGGTCGCTCGGCCTCGATCCGGCGCTGTTCCTCGAGGCGATCGACGGCAGCGCCAGCGACTCGCCCTACGCCCACACGAAGGGCGAGTCGATGATCCGCGGCGAGTTCCCCGCGCAGTTCGCGCTCGACGGCATCCGGAAGGACATCGGCCTGATCACCGACGCGGCTCGGGACTCGGGGGTTTCGACGGTCCTGCTGGACGCCCTCGGACGGGTCTACGCCGACGCGAGCGCAGCGGGCCACGGCGGCGACGACATCGCGGCGGTCGGCACCGCGTTCTGACCGGCGGTCGGCACCGCGTTCTGACCGGCGGTCGGCCCGGCGGTCGGCACCGCGTCCCGACCGTCGGTCGGCGCAGCGTTCCGACCGCGGTCCGCATGGCGTCCGGACCGCGGTCGGCCCCGCGTCCGACCCCGGTCGGCGCCGCGGACCGGCCGTTGTCCGGCCACTCCGGGGCGCGCCGGCGTGCCGCAGGCTCCGCTCAGTGCCGTCCGATCCACCGCCGCACGGCGCCGACGAGCCGCCCCACGGCCTCGTCGTTCATCGTGTTGGCGAGGTCGAAGGCCTCGCGGGCGGGGTCGGCGCCCGCTCGGATGCGCCGGAGCGCCGCGTCCGCGCGCGCCCGGGCATCCAGCTCGGCCAGGGGCATGTCGTCCTCGGGGTCGTGCCCCTCGGTCCCCGTCGCCGTGCTCGTCATGCGGCGAGGCTACGCGACCGCGGTGTCGTCCGACCGGGAGTCGTCCGCCACGACGTGGTCGACGACCCGGGTCATCTCCTCGAGGAACGCGATGATGACGCGGATCTCCGGCTCGCCGAGCGACGAGGCGACGGCGGCGCCGGTCTCGTCGAGCTGGTCGAGCACCTGGAACGCCTGCCGCATCGACTGCCCGGACGCGGTGAGGAACACCCCGCGGCGGTCGTGCGGATCCGGGTGCCGTTCGACGTGGCCGGAGCGGACGAGACGGTCCACGAGCGCGGAGGTGGATGCCGCGGTGATGCCGAGCTCCTCCGCGAGCTGCTTCGAGTTGATGCGCCGACCGGACTGTTCGGCGTCGATGAGCACTCGCAGTGCGAGCAGGGCGTTCTCGCCGACGCCGAGGGCTTCGCGGGCTCGACGCTGTGCGGCGCTCTCGGCGCTCCGGTACCTCCGGAGGGCGTTCAGTACGTCGACCGCGTCGACCCTCGTCCGGTCGCCGTACCAGTACCCCGTGGAGTGTGTTGCTTCCTCGGTGGTCATACCACGATGCTAGACGCTCTAGTTAGATTGTCTAGCGAGTGCGCGTCGAACGGCCACGCAACACCGGTGACCCCTGCCTGAAACACCACGGCAACGACCGCTCAGTAGGTTCGCCGCATGCGGGTGCGGACGTGCTGAGCCATCTCGCCGGGAGCGTGTTCCGCCTCGGTGCCGCGATCGAGCACACCGACGCGGTGGCCCGGCTCCTCGACGTCTACGTCGTCCGTCGGCAGTCGGCCGACGCGGCCGCGGGTTCCGCCACGCTGCGCTCGGTGGTCGGCGCCGCGGTGCGTCGCGACCCGGATCCGACGGTCACGCTCGACGCCCTGGCGCTCGACCGGCACGAGCCCGCGTCGATCGCCAGCGCGGTCGCCGTTGCCCGCGACGGTGCCCGCCGGGCGCGCGAGGTCGTGTCCACCGAGCTCTGGGACTGCCTGGACGTCACCCGGTCGCGGATGCCGCGCAAGGTCGGCGGTGACCGGGCCCGCGACTTCCTCACCTGGGCGAAGGAGCGGAGCGCCCTCGCGGTCGGTGTCGTCGACGGGGACGCGAGTCGCGACGAGGTGTGGGCGTTCTTCACCCTCGGGCGGTCCCTCGGCCGGTGCCGGACGACCGCGGCGCTGCTCGGCTCGGACCTGCTCGACCCGGACTCGGCGGACTCCTGGTCCGACGTGCTCCGCGCGTGCGGTGTTCGCGAGGCGTTCCACCGCGGGGCGCACCGCGACGTCGAGCCGACCGAGGCCGCTGCGTTCCTGCTGCTCGACACGCACAGTCCGCGTGCGCTGGGGTTCCTCGCGCACCGCGCCGCCGACGGTCTCGCGGGGGTGGCGCCCGCCTGCGTGGCCGACGAGGTCGCCGGGTTCCGACGGGCGGTCGCCGCGCTCGACGCGGTGGCGCCGCACGAGGCGCTCGCCGCCCTGTCGGGGGTGACGGCGCACCTCGTGGACACCGCCTCGGCCGTGGTCGCCGCCCTCGAGGAGCGGGTCTTCTCGGCGCCCGCGCCGGTCACCTGACGGCCGGCGACCGGTCAGTCGCCGCCGGAGCGTCGCAGGGCCGGTCAGACGCCGCTGCGCCGGTCGGCGCCGCTGCGCCGGTCGAGCGTCGCTGTGCCGGTCGAGCGTCGCTGTGCCGGTCAGACGCCGCTGGACCGGTTCGCGACCGCCTCGTCGCGGGAGAGCTCCTGGCGCAGCGCGGCACGCACGGCGCGCGGGCTGACCACCGGTACCGCGTGCGTCACCGCGAGGTGCAGCCGCGAGTCCGCGTCGTAGCGGAGCCGGAGGCGCTGGAACCGGACGAGCCAGACCAGGGCGATCGCGAGCGCGACGAACCCCGAGGCCGCCCCGACGGCGATGGCCCAGCGCGGCCCGGCGGCGTCGGCGATCGCGCCGACGATGGGAGCGCCGATCGGGGTCCCGCCCGCGAAGATCGCCATGTAGAGCGCCATGACGCGACCGCGCATCGCCGGGGTCGTGGTGGTCTGGACGAGGGCGTTCGCGGTGGTCATGAACGTCAGGGACGCGAGCCCGACGAACATCAGCACGACGGCGAAGCTCCAGTACGTCGGGGCGAACGCGGCGGCGGTGCACGCGAGACCGAACCCCGCCGAGGCGATGACGAGCGTGCGCATCCGGGGTCGGTCCCGTCGTGCCGAGAGCAGGGCGCCGAGGACGGAGCCGATCGCCATCACCGAGTTGAGCAGGCCGAACTCGCCCGCGCCCCGGTGGAACTCGATCCGCGCCATCGTCGACGTGAAGATCGGGAAGTTCACGCCGAACGTCCCCACGACGAAGATCATGCACAGCACGACGATGATGTCCGGCCGGGTCCGCACGTACCGGAAGCCCGCGACGATCTGCCCCTTGCCCCGCTTCGCCCGCGGTCGGTCCGCGAGCTGGGTCGGGTCGACGAACCGCAGCGCGACCAGGACCGCGAGGAACGAGGCAGCGTTGATGACGAAGACCCACCCGGAGCCGACCGCCGCGATGAGCACACCGGCGACCGCGGGGCCGATCAGCCGTGCGGCATTGAAGGACGCGGAGTTGAGCGCGACGGCGTTCGACACGTGCTCGCCCTGCACGACGTCGGACACGAAGGTCTGCCGGATCGGGGTGTCGAACGCGGCCACGATCCCGAGCGCGAGCGCGAACCCGTACAGCGACAGCAGGGTCGCGGTGTGGGTGAGCACCATGACGCCGAGTCCGAGGCCGAGCGCCCCCATGAGCCCCTGCGTCAGCATGAGCATCCTGCGGCGGTCGAACCGGTCGGCGACGAGCCCGGTGACGGGCAGCAGGAGCAGCTGCGGACCGAACTGCAGCGCCATCGTGATCCCGACCGCGACCGCGTCGTTGTCCGAGAGCTGCGTGAGCACGATCCAGTCCTGTGCCGTGCGCTGCATCCAGGTGCCGACGTTCGACACGAGGGCACCGGCGAACCAGATGCGGTAGTTGCGTCCCGCGAGGGACCGGAACATGGCGGTCACTGCTGGGCGAGCCTCCTCATGATCTCGGTGGCGTCGGCGAGCGTCTGGCGCTGGGCCGGGGAGAGGACGCTGAGCCGCGGGCTCAGCCAGCCGTCGCGGCGGCGTCGGGTCTCCTCGACGAAGGCCGCGCCGGCGTCGGTGGTGCCGATGAGCACCTTGCGGCGGTCGTCGCCGTGCAGGCGCTTCGACACGAGCCCGCGCTCCATCAGGACCGCGACGGTCTTCGTCATCGACGGCGGGGTCACCCCGTCCTGCCGGCTGAGCTCCGCGAGGGTCATCGGGCCGTCGCGGTGGAGCCGGGCGAGGGCGGAGAACTGGGCGTCGGTGACGCTCGTGTCGGCCTTCTGGTTCCGGAGCGTCCGCGAGAGCCGGTTGACCGCGATCCGGAGGTCGGTCGCGAGCGACGTGCGGGTGGCGGTTGCGGTCATGGTCGTTAGCCTAGCAAATTAGTTCAGTGAACGAATCAGTTGCGCGCAGAGCGGATCCGGAACGGGCGCCGCAGGTGTACCGTTCGGACTGTGGGCAACAGGTGTTGCTCAACTGAACGGAAGAAGGAGCACATGTCCGAGTTCGAGGGCAAGGTCGCCGTCGTCACCGGTGGCGGCAGCGGGATCGGCGAGGCCGTCGCGAAGGAGCTCGCCCGCGCGGGTGCGAGCGTCGTCGTCACCGACATCAAGCGCGATGCCGCCGAGCGGGTCGTCACCGAGATCGAGTCGGCCGGCGGCACCGCGAGCGCGTTCGAAGCGAACTCCGCGCTCGCCGCCGACAACGAGCGCATGGTGCGGTTCGCGGTCGACACGTACGGCGCGCTCCACCTCGCGGTGAACAACGCCGGCATCGGAGCCGCCCCGCAGCCGATCGGCGAGTACGACGTCGAGGCGTGGGACCGCGTCCGCGGCGTCGACCTCGACGGGGTCTTCTACGGCCTCCGCTACGAGATCCCCGCGATGCTCGCGGCCGGCGGTGGCGCGATCGTCAACATGTCGTCGGTGCTCGGTTCGGTCGGCATCGCGCAGAACGCGGCCTACGTCGCCTCGAAGCACGCCCTCGTGGGCCTCACGAAGGTGGCGGCGCTCGAGTACACCGCACAGGGCGTCCGCACGAACGCGGTCGGCCCGGGGTTCATCGACACCCCGCTCGTGCGCTCGTCGCTCTCGGCCGAGGCGCTGACGGCGCTCGAGCACGAGCACGCGGCCGGTCGCCTCGGCACCGACGCCGAGGTCGCCGCGCTCGTGCTCTTCCTGCTGAGTGACAAGGCGTCCTTCATCAGCGGCAGCTACCACCTGGTCGACGGCGGCTACAGCGCCCACTGACGCGGGCACGCGGACGGGAGGCCCGGATCACGTGACCGACGTCGGTCACGCGATCCGGGCCTCCCGTCCGTCCGTCGGCCCGCCGGGCCGTCAGCGCGCCGCCGTGATCGCGTCGTGGGGGAGCAGTGCGTGCACGCCCCACGTGCGGTTCGCGACCTGCGTGACCCGCATGCTCACGGCGACGCTCGCCATGGCGAGGGCCTCCGCGCGACCGATGCCGAACAGCCCCGCGATCCAGTCGACCATCGCGTCGAGGGCCGTCGTGGTGGCGGCGTTGAGGTCGGCGTCGAACCCGAAGGCGATCCGGCCCGCCGGGGTCGTCGCGTGGATGCTGGCCACGGGGGCGTCGTCGATGACCGCGAGGGTCATGGTCGTCGTCATGCCGCACTCGATCGCGGTGCCGGAGACCTCGCCGTCACCCTGTGCGGCGTGGCCGTCCCCGACCCAGAGCAGCGCGTCCGGGACCGTGACCGGGAGGAACAGCGTGGACCCGGCGACGAGCTCCCGGCAGTCGATGTTCCCGCCGCCGACCGGACGCGGCGGGATGGTCGAGTGCTCGCCGGTCGGCTCCGGGGCGACGCCGACCACCCCGAGGAACGGTGCCGTACGGACCGACAGCCCGAGCTGGTTCCGCGCCGTCCCCGCCGCCGCGTCGACCTCCCAGAGGAGCGGACCGCGTGACGCCGGCTCGACGAGCCCGAGGGCCCGGTTCACCGGGGTGTCGACACCGCCCGAACCGGTGTACCCCCACTCGTCGGGCACCAGGTCGTCGAGGTGCACGGCGAGCACCTGACCCGGACGCGCGCCCGTCACCGCGATCGGTCCGACGAGGCAGTGCCCGCGGCGGGACGGCAGGAGCGTCGGGACGTCGGTCCCGGGCTCCGGCTGGCGTTCGGTGTAGCCGGCGGCGCTCAGGGTCCGGACGGTGACGCTGTCACCCGGGTCGACCCGGAGCACGGGTGGCCGCGCGGCGTCGAAGACGTCGGTGGCGGTGTCGAGCGAGGCGTCGACGCGGTGGGCGGTCACCCGCTGATCCTCGCAGCTGCTCCGGCCTACTGGTGGAAGGTCGGGACGGTCAGCCAGATCCCGAACAGCACCGCCGCGCCGCAGACCGCGAAGCACGTCCACGCCCCGACCAGCGCGGCAAGGGGCGTGTGCCCGGACCGCGGCGTCTCCTCGGCGTACCGGGTCCGTTCACCGCCGGCGTCGACCGGCTGCCCGGCCCCGAGCAGCCGCAGCCCGAGCGTGTAGAGCAGCACCACACCCACCGCTGCGACGAACCCCACCCACGCGACCGTCCCGATCGCTGCGAAGTCGATGTCCATCTCGTCCTCCGGTCAGGCCGCGACCGGCTGCGACGCCGGCTCGTCCTCGTTGACGTTGTCCTGCGTCACCGGCTTGCGGCGTGCCAGGACGAAGAAGCCGAGCCCGGCCACGAGCGCGAGCACGGCGACGATCACCAGTCCGACGGCCGACGTCGCCGCGACCGCGGTGGCGAGGGCGCCGACCACCGCGGCGGCGGGCAGCGTGATGACCCACGCGACCACGATCCGGCCGACGACCGACCAGTGCACGTCCGCGAGCTTCTTGCCGAGCCCGGAGCCGATCACCGAGCCGCTCGTCACGTGGGTCGTGGAGAGGGCGAACCCGAGGTGCGACGACACCAGGATCGTGGCCGCCGAGCTCGCCTCGGCGGCGAAGCCCTGCGGCGACTGCACGTCCGAGATCTTCTTGCCGACGGTGCGCATGATGCGCCAACCGCCCGTGTACGTCCCGAGGCCGATGGCCAGCCCGCACGCCAGGATCACCCACAGCGCCGGCCCGCTGCCGGACGGCTGGTAGTCCGCGGCGATGAGGGTCAGCGTGATGACGCCCATCGTCTTCTGCGCGTCGTTCGTGCCGTGCGCGAGCGAGACGAGGGACGCCGAGATCGTCTGGCCGTGCCGGAAGCCCGTCGCGGCACCGTGCGTCGTGGCGTTCCTCGTCAGGGAGTACGCCAGGTACGTCGCGACGAGGGCGATGATCCCCGCGATGACCGGGGAGAGCAGCGCCGGGAGCACGACCTTCGACACGACCGTGGCCCAGTCGACCGAGTTCAGCCCGGCGCCGATGATCGACGCCCCGATGAGCCCGCCGAACAGCGCGTGCGTCGACGACGACGGGAGGCCGAAGTACCAGGTGGCGAGGTTCCACAGCACGGCACCGACGAGTCCCGCGAAGATCATCACGGGCGAGATGTGGATGCCGTCCTGGCCCTCGCGGATGATGCCCTGCGAGACGGTCTTGGCGACCTCGGTGGAGAGGAACGCGCCGACCACGTTGAGGACGGCGGAGATGAGCACGGCGGTCCGGGGCTTGAGGGCACCCGTGGCGACCGAGGTGGCCATGGCGTTCGCGGTGTCGTGGAAGCCGTTCGTGAAGTCGAACACGAGGGCCACCACGATCACCAGCACGACGGTGACGAGGACGTCCATGGGCGGAACGGTAGGCCCGGTGCGAGCGCGCTGCGTGAACGCCGGGTGAACACGCCACGGAGGCCGTGCGGCGCCCGCGCGTCTGCGAGGATGCGAGGGTGCCGACCTTCTCCGCAGCCCGAGGGGACTCCTCGTTCACCGACGCCCACGGCGTCGAGATCGTCTACTCGACGTGGCGCGCCGCCCGGCCGAAAGGCGTCGTGCAGATCGCCCACGGCGTCGGCGAGCACTCGCTCCGCTACGAGCCGCTCGCGCAGGACCTCGTGCGCGCCGGCTGGACCGTCGTCGCGAACGACCACCGGGGGCACGGACGGACCGGGCTCGCGCAGTGGGACGGCGACCACGCGAAGCTCGGCCGGCTCGGTCCCGGGGGCCTCCGGGCCGCGATCGCGGTGGTCGAGCAGCTGAGTGCCCTCGCCCGCGAGGACACGCCCGGTGTCCCGCTCGTCCTGCTCGGCCACTCGTGGGGGTCGCTCATGGCCCAGCGGATCGTGAACACGTCGAGCGAGGCGTACGACGGTGTCGTCCTCTCCGCCACGGCGTACCGGCTGCCCGGGTGGATGAACAGCGGCGACCTCAACGCCCGGTTCGCCGGTGGTCCGACGAAGTACGAGTGGATCAGTCGCGACCGGGCGGTCATCGAGGCGATCGGCCGGGACCCCCTCGCGGTCGAGGCCGACGTCGTCCGGCTCTTCGGGCTCCCGGACACCCTGCGGCTGCTCGGTGTGCCGCGGCGGGGGATCCCGCACGACCTCCCGATGCTGCTGCAGGTCGGGTCGGAGGACTCCCTCGGCGGCCCCCGGTCCGTCGAACGCCTGGCCCGGGCCTACCGGACCCGCGGGAAGCTGTCGGACGTCGAGGTGCGGGTCTACGAGGGTGCCCGGCACGAGGTCTACAACGAGACGAACCGCGACGAGGTCGTCGCCGACCTCGTCGCGTGGCTGGGGCGCGCCGTCGCGCGCTGACGCCGCAGGCGGCGTGCTCGCGGTGCGTGGGGGCGCTGCGTGGGCGGCTTGCGCGCGGCGTGCGGCGGTGGGGTGGGCGCGACCACGGGACGGACGGGAGGCGCGGGGCGGGCCCGGCACGCGCCTCCCGTCCGAAAGGGGGCGGGCGTAGGGTCGTGGTGTGCACGGTGAGTACAAGGTCCCAGGCGGGAAGCTCGTCGTCGTCGACCTCGAGGTCGTCGACGGCGCCATCCAGGAGTTCCGGCTCGCCGGCGACTTCTTCCTCGAACCCGACGACGCGCTGCCGCTCATCGACGCGGCCGTGAACGGCCTGCCGTCGACGACGGACGCCGCCGGGATCGCCGCCGCCGTCCGCGGCGCGCTGCCCGAGGGGGCACAGCTGCTCGGCTTCACGCCCGAGTCGGTCGGCGTCGCCGTGCGGCGGGCGCTCTCGCGGGCCTCGTCGTGGCAGGACTACGACTGGGAGGTCATCCACGAAGGGCCGATCTCCCCGAACGAGCACCTCGCGCTCGACCAGGTCCTCACGGAAGAGGTCGGGGCGGGTCGTCGTGGTCCGACCCTCCGCATCTGGGAGTGGGACGAGTCCGCGGTCGTCATCGGGTCGTTCCAGTCCCTCAAGAACGAGGTCGACCCGGACGGCGCGGCGAAGTACGGCGTCCAGGTCGTGCGACGGATCTCCGGCGGCGGTGCGATGTTCATGGAGGCCGGCGCGATCATCTCGTACTCGCTGTACGTGCCGGCCGACCTCGTGCAGGGCATGACCTTCGCCGACTCGTACGCCTACCTCGACGAGTGGGTGATCGAGGCGCTGAAGTCCCTCGGCATCGACGCGTACTACCAGCCGCTCAACGACATCACCTCGGCGAAGGGCAAGATCGGTGGCGCCGCCCAGAAGCGCCTCGGCACCGGTGCGGTGCTGCACCACGCCACGATGAGCTACGACATGGACGGCCAGAAGATGGTCCAGGTGCTCCGGATCGGGCGCGAGAAGATGAGCGACAAGGGCACCACCTCGGCGGCGAAGCGCGTCGACCCGCTGCGCTCGCAGACGGGCCTGCCGCGCGCGGAGGTCATCGAGCGGCTGATCGGCACGTTCACGAAGCTGTACGGAGCGCACGAGGGGCACGTCACCGAGGCCGAGCGGCAGCGGGCGCACGAGCTCATCGCGACGAAGTTCTCGACGAAGGAGTGGCTCGAGCGCGTGCCGTGAGCTCCGGCTCGCGCAGGGGCGGTCAGTCCCGCGCGTCCGGGTCGGTCTCGGAACCCGGACCTGATCCGTCGTCGGAACGGAGTCGGAGCCGGACCTGCCCACGCGTCGCCACGGCGTGACCGGAACGCGGTGCGTACGCGTGCCATTCGCCGCCGTTGGTGGCGAAGGTCTGCCCGTCCGCGTCCGGAGTGCCCGCTGCTGTGTCGTCGGAGTCCCGGGTCCCGAGCAGCTTCCGCGTGAGTGCGCTCCGTTCAGTGAGCAGGGAGTCGAGCGCTGCGGCGAGGTCTCCGTCCCCCGGCTCGGCCCCGCGGAGGGCCGCGCCGAGCACGCTCCGCCGCATCAGCTCCTTCGCGAACGAGCCCGTCGTGCCCTCTGCTCGCTCGGCCGCGGCGGACAGGGCTGTGGACGAGTACGGCAGCGAGCCGGCGTACCGCGCGAAGAGCCGTTCGCGTTCCGGTAGACCCGGGAGCGGGATCTCCACCGCGAGGTCCACCCGACCCGGGCGGTCCGCGAGGGCCCGCTCGAGGACGGAGACGCGGTTCGTGGTCATCACGAACGCGACGTCTGCATCGCCGTCGAGCCCGTCGAGCGCGTCGAGCACCTCGAAGAGCAGCGGCTGCGGTGATGCGTGTCGTTCCATCGCGACGAGGTCGATGTCCTCGAGGACCACGATCGACGGCTGGAACGTCCGGGCGATTTCCGCGGCCGCACCGATCGCGGCGATGCTCGACCCGGTCAGGAGCACGGCGGTCACGCCCGGTGTCCGGGACAGCAGGTGGCGGATCGTCAGCGTCTTCCCGGTACCAGGGGGACCGTAGAGCAAGACTCCTCGCTTGAGGTGCTGGCCGGCGGCGAGGAGCGCGTCCCGCTGCGTCCCGATCCCGACGACGTGGTCGACGACCTCGTCGAGGACGCCCGCTGCCAGCACGACGTCGACGGCCTCGACGTCCGGCCGGCGGAGGAACGTCGCGCCCGCCTCGCTGCCGTACTCGGTCCGGACGAACGACAGGACCTGGCCTCGCAGGACGCTCCGCTCGATCATGAGTGCCCGGACGCGGTCGAGGAACACCGTCGCGACGTCCTGGTCGGGGGAAAGGACTTCGAGGGCGGCGCTGGCCCGACCGTACTCGGGCTTCGCGGCGCGCTGCACGACGGCGATCGGTGTGCCGTCGAACGTCAGGAGGCGCAGACCGAACGACACCACTCGACGTGTCTCGTCCGGTCCGGTCGCGCGGGCGGCGTACGACACCGGGCCGGGCGCCCAGCGGGTGTGCGCGTTCGCGATGAACTCGCTCACGGACGTGTGGTGCCGGGAGTCGTCACCGGCGATCCCGATGAGAGTCCCGGTTCGTCCTGCGAGCTCGGCGAGTGCCGTGTCGGCGTCGACCAGGCGGTGGTCGGCCAGGTCCTCGGTGACCGCGGGGACGGTCTGCGGGTCGACGCCGAGGTGGTCGCGCACGAGCTCGCCGATGGGCGTCAACGTTGCGCGCTGCCCCGAGGCGGCGAGTTCGTTCGCCTGCTCGAGGTAGCGGGCGAAGGCGAGCATGATGTCTCGGTCTGCGTCGTCCAGCACGCCGCCATCCTGCCAGGAGGGGACGGCGTCAGGCCGGCTCGGTGAGGACGTGCGCGAGCCCACGGACGAGGAGCGCGCGACTCCGGTCCGTCGCCGAACCGTCGGTGTCGCCCACGGAGGACCGTGTCAGGCCGTCGACCACGGCGATGACCGCGTCGGCCGCATCCGGCGTCGACACCGCGAGCACGACCCCGTGCGCGGCCGACCACCGGTCGAGGCCCGCAGCCACCGCGTCGCGCCAGAGCCGCCGTTCCGCGTCGACCAGCGCGCCGTCGCCGTCCGGGCCGAGACCGCTGCTGCTCAGGGCCTCGAGCAGCCGGAACCGCTCCGGTTGGCTCCGCACGAGGTCGATCCACGCGCCGACCGCGGCGTCCAGCGCGCCCCGCACGTCGTCGTGGGCGTCGGCGGCGGCGAGCACCCGGGGGAGGGACGCCCTGGCCTGCCGTTCGAGCAGCGCGACGACGAGGTGGCGTCGGGCCCCGAACACGTAGTGCACCACGCCGTGGGCGACCCCGGCCCGGGCGGCGACGGCCCGCGTGGTCAGCCCGGGGAGGCCGTCGTCCCGGACGACGAGGGCGGCTGCGTCGAGCAGCTCCTCGCGGCGGTCGGCACGACTGCGGTACCCGCGCGGTCCCTCGTCCTCGGTCATCACAGGAAGCGTACGGCGCATGTGCAGCACGGTCGGGCAGGATCATGATCTGGCCACATGGCCGAATCCGGGAGGAGCCATCATGCAGATCGTCGTCCGTGCCGCAGCAGACCACGAGATCGGAGTCGCCGCAGCCGTCCTGGCCGAGGCGTTCGCGGAGGATCCGGTGCTCGCCGAGATCCGGCCCGGCCGGCCGGGGGAGGACCGGACTGCCGTGCTCGGCCGGCTCTTCTCGGCGCTGGTCCGGTCGGTCCCGCCCCACGCCCGGGCGCTCGACGTCGCGGTGACCGGTGACCGTGTCCTCGGCGCGGCGTTCTGGCAGGCGCCGCTCCCGCACCGGGGTGGACTCCGGGCGTTCGTGTCCCAGGTGCCCGAGCTCGTCCGGGTCCTGGGGATCGCGGGCGGTCTGCGGGCGCTCGCGCACCTCCGTCGGATGGAGCGTGCCCGTCCGGACGCGCCGCACTGGTACCTGGCCGAGATCGGGGTGTCGGCCGCAGCGCGCGGCCAGGGCGTCGGCGGGCTCCTCCTCGAGCACGCGCTCGACCGGGTGGACGAGCGCGGGCAGCACGCCTACCTCGAGTCGTCGACCCCGGACAACCGGCGGCTGTACCGACGGCACGGCTTCGGCGACGGGGCTCCGATCACGGGCTTCCGAGCGGCGGCGCCGGTGTCGATGTGGCGGCCCGCGGTGGCGTGACGCCCGGTCGTGCAGCAGGCCGGGCCGGGGCAGGGTCGGCGGCCCGGGAGGGGGGAACCGGGCCGCCGCGTACCCAGTCTCCGCGTCGTCCCCAAGAACGACGTGTGTGGATCGGGAGAATCCCCCGCGCGGCTGATGTTGCCGCCACCTCGCCCACGTAGCGTCGTGCACGTGAACTGGTTGATCCTCCTGGGGGCGGTGGCCGCAGCGGTCGTCGCGATGTGGGTCGCCGACCGCGTGGGGTGGATCGACCTGTCGAACAAGGCCACGCGGAGCGGTGGGTCCGGTGGTGTCGTCTCGATGATGGACGAGGTGTTCGCGCCGACCCGACACGAAGCCCATGCCGAGTACGAGCGGCAGTCGCGGCTCCCTCGGGAGGCGCCGACGCCGGCGGACGACGACCACGACCTCCTCAGCGGGCGCGTCCTCATCAAGGTGCCCGGCGCCCGCACCGGTGACCGAGCCGAGGTCCGCGCCGGGACGCACGACCGCACGTACTGACGTCGGCGCCGGGGCCCCTCAGCGGGTGGTGAGCTCCTGGTAGTCCGGGTGCCGGTCGATCCACGCGTGCACGTAGCTGCACTGCGGGACGACCGTGCGCGTCGAGCTCGCCCGGACGTCGTCGAGCGCGGCCTGCACGAGCATGGACGCGTGGCCGCCGCCGCGGTGCTCCGGGTCGACCTCGGTGTGCACGAATCGGATCGTGTCGCCGTCGATCTCGTACGCGGCCAGTCCGATCACCTCGCCGTCCTCGACGAGGGAGTACTGCTGCTGCTCGGTGTCGTTCCGCACCTCGGGTGTCGCCATGTCGGAGACGCTACGCCCGACCTCCCGGAGAAGGGGCTGTGCGGCGTCCGACCGACGCACTAGCCTCTGGTCGTGCAGCACGACGCGCCTCCCTTCCGGTTCCGGACCCCGCCCGGATGGCCCACCCCCTCCGACGAGTGGACGGCGATCCACCAGCTCGCCGAACCGGCGCCGGGATGGTCGCCCGCGCCGGGCATCCCACCGGCCCCGCCCGGGTGGAGCTTCTGGCAGACCGAGCGTCGGCCGTTCCTCGCGCTCCTGCCGGCCTCGGCCCGACGACTCCGCACGGTCCAGCTCGTCGGCCTCGTCCTCCTCGCGGTCGGGTTCTGCGTCGCGGTGATCGCCGCCGCGCTCGACAGCGTCGTCGCCTTCGCGGTGCTGCCGGTCATCGTCGCGGGTGCGGCGATGGTCGTGGTCTCCGCGGCGCGGCACCTCGACCTGTCGGCCGTGGCGGCGCGCGAGGTCGCCCGCCGCT
Source organism: uncultured Curtobacterium sp. (assembly GCA_913778205.1). Taxonomy (GTDB): domain Bacteria; phylum Actinomycetota; class Actinomycetes; order Actinomycetales; family Microbacteriaceae; genus Curtobacterium. The sequence goes on along the minus strand of CAJYUW010000024.1, from coordinate 25,620 downwards.
CCCGCGGTGCGCGAGCCGAGGCGGTCCGGGCGACCGCGCACGCGTCGCACCCCGGACGTTCGGACCCCGACGCCGTCGCGGCGTGGTCGGCCGAGGCCTGGCGCGTCCCGGCCGCGGTCCCGTTCGCCGAGGCGGACCCCTCCGGCCTCGACCAGCGGGTGCGCCGCGACGGTCGACGCGCGCTGACCGCTGTCACGCTCGTGGCCGCGGGGGCGCTCGTCATCGGCGTCGGCGCCGCAGCGGTCCCCACGACGCACGCGCTCGTGCGGGCCGCCGGCGGTCAGGCCGTCGCGCTGGGGCTCCAGCCGGACCCCCTCACCGGCCCCGGAGACGAGGGCACGCCCGGGGGCCAGGGCACGCCCGGCGACCAGGGCACGCCCGGCGACCAGGGGACCCCAGGGGCCGAGGACACCCCGGGCGAGGACTACGGGCCGGACTGGAAGGACCCGGAGCCGTTCGTGTCCGCGGACGGCACCGTGGAGATCGCCTTCCTCGGCGACGACGACAGCACCGAGGCCACGTGCGGCACCGCCGCGGGCGACACGGACGGCTGCTGGTCCTGGTACGCCACCGGGCGGTGCAGTGGTGCCCTCACGGTGTCGATCGGGTTCTCGGCGACCGCGGACGGCGTCGACTCCCGGACGGTGAGCCGGACGTTCCCGCTCGAGTCCGGGGTGCCGGCCGCGTTCACCGAGACCGGTGACGAGCAGTACGCGGAGGTCCTCGACGCGAGCTGCACCGCGGCCTCGACCAGGGCACCGGAGTCGCTCGCCGGGACGCAACCGCTCAGCAGCGGTGCCGAGACGTCGTGGCCGGTGGCCTGCGACGACCTCGGCTGCGCGGGCTGGACGGTCACGCCGCACGACACCTGCTCGCTCGCCCAGGTCGTGTACCGCGTGGACGACGCCGTCGGCATCCTCGACGACCCGCACACCGTCGTCGAGTACACGCCGCTGGTCTCCGGCACGCCCGTGACGATCTACGCGGCCGGCGCGACGGCACAGGACGCCGCTCGGCTCGAGCGGATCACCTGCACCTGACGCTCCGGCCGGTGCGCGAGGATGGTCCTGTGCACGACGACCGCGGACCGGACCGGGTGGTCCACGGCGACGCCCTCGACGTCCTCGGGACGCTCGACGACGGATCGTTCACGCTCGTGTACCTCGACCCGCCGTCCAACACCGGTCGCAAGCAGCGCCGGCACGCGAGCACGGCGGTCCGGAGCACGACCGACGCCGGGGCGGTCGACGCGCCACGTCGACGGGAGACCGTCACGGGGTTCCGCGGGGGCTCCTACGAGCGGGTGCGCGGCGATCTGATGCGGTTCGACGACCGGTTCGACGACTACTGGTCGTTCCTGGAGCCGCGGTTGCTCGAGGCCTGGCGGGTCCTCGCGGACGACGGCACCTTGTACCTGCACCTCGACTACCGCGAGTCCCACTACGCGAAGGTGCTGCTCGACGCGGTGTTCGGCCGGGAGTGCTTCCTCAACGAGATCGTCTGGGCGTACGACTTCGGCGCCAAGGCGAAGACGCGGTGGCCGACGAAGCACGACACGATCCTCGTGTACGTCAAGGACCCCGACCGCTACCACTTCGACTCGGTCGCCGTCGACCGCGAGCCGTACATGGCGCCTGGCCTGGTGACCCCGGAGCAGCGGGAGCGCGGCAAGCTCCCGACCGACGTCTGGTGGCACACGATCGTGTCGCCCACCGGCCAGGAGAAGACCGGCTACCCGACGCAGAAGCCCGAGGGGATCCTCCGTCGGATCGTGCAGGCGTCCTCGCGCGAGGGCGACTGGGTGCTCGACTGCTTCGCCGGCAGTGGCACCACCGGTGCCGTCGCGTCCGCTCTCGGTCGACGCTACGTGCTCGTCGACGACAACCCGGCCGCGATCGACGTCATGCGCCGCCGGCTGCCGGGCGCGACGTTCTCCGTCGCCGGCTGACGGGCGCTGCGTCCTCCGTCGCCGGCTGACGGGTGCTGCGTCCTCCGCCGCCGGCTGACGGCGGAGGACGCGCGCGGCCCGGCTACCCCGCCGAGTGGCGGCCGTGCGGGTGGTCGGCCTGCTCCGGCCGGGAGGCACGGTTCGCCGACACGGGATCGGCCTCCGGATCCGGGGTGGTCGCCCCGGTCCCCGCTCCCGGTGCGGTCGGCGCAGCGTGCGCGGGTGCGGTCCGGATGGTGCTCGTCGTGGTCGGCGGCTCGTCGACGGGCGCGGCCGCGGCGTGTGCGCCGTGGGTCGTCGCGTCGGGGAGCGGGCACCGGGTGTCGCGGGGACCGGGCGACGCCTGCGGGCCGTCGGACGCGACGGGAGCGTCGGGCGTCGGCCGTCCGTCGGACGCGACGGGCGGTGTGGGCGTCGGTCGTCCGTCGGACGCGACGGGCGGTGTGGGCGTCGGCCGTCCGTCGGACGCGACGGGCGGTGTGGGGGAGGCCGCGCCTCCAGGACGGTCCTGCGGCACGGACACGTCGGGCGACGTCGGCGCCTCCGGCATCGACCCGGTGTGTGGCGTGACGAGCGAGCCCGTGTCCGCGGCAGCCTGCTGCGCGGCGGCGGCCAGCCGGTCGTCGTCGCCCCTGGCGGCGTTCGCCTGCTCCTGGAGTGCCGAGACCTTGCGGAGCGGCGGGACCCGGAAGAACCAGGTGAGCACGAACGCGAGCAGGATCACGCCGAGACCGACGAAGTAGACGGTGACCGCGGAGCTGCTGAACCCGACCAGGAACGACCGCGTGAGCCGCGGGTCCGCGCCGTTGAGGAACGACGTGTCGCTCGTCGTCGAGGAGCTCGAGGAGCTGGTCGTGCCCTTCTCGAGCTGCTTCTCGATCGTCGGGGCGACCTCGTCGACGACGTTCTTCCGCTGCGTGGCGTTCGCGTAGTCGACCTGGACGGTGCCGTCGACGACCTCGGCCTCGGCCTTCGACGCGACCTGCGCGAGTGCCTGCTGCTCGGCGTCGGGCTTGGCCGCCGCGACCTGCTCGGCGATGACGGAGTCGGCGGACGCCGCAGGCACCTGACCGGCGGCGACGGCCTGCTCGACCTTGGCGGTCACCTGCTTGGTCACGGCCTCGTCCGCGGCGGCCTTGGCCTGCGCGGCGGCGGAGTTCAGTCCGTCCTGCACGTTCGACTGGATCGGGTCGACGATCCTGTTCCAGATCTGGTCCATGACCGCCTTGTTCTCCGGGGCGTTCGCGACGGAGGGCGTGAGGGCGGCGTTGAGGCTGCTCTTCAGCGTGGACTCGTTCTGCAGGGCGGTCGTGATGTTCGTCGGCATGAGCGAGAACAGGACGGAGAGCAACACGGCCGTGCCCATGGTGCCGCCGATCTGGCGGAAGAAGGTCGCGGCGCTCGTGGCGACGCCGATGTCCCGCGGCGAGACCGAGTTCTGCGCGGCGAGGGTCAGAGTCTGCATGAGCTGCCCGAGCCCGAGCCCGATGCCGAACATGCCGAGCATGAGGAACCAGAGCGGGCTGTCGGCCGTCAGGAAGGTGAGGACGGTGAAGCCGATCGCGGTGAGCGCCGTGCCGGTGATCGGGAAGACCTGGTACCTGCCGGTGCGGGAGATGATCTGACCCGACGCGATCGACGCGATCATGAGCCCGAGGACCATCGGCAGCATCGAGAAGCCGGACTCGGTGGGTGTGACGCCCTTCACGATCTGCAGGTACAGCGGGATGGTCAGCATCGCGCCGAACATGCCGAAGCCGACGAGCACGCTGAGGACGGCGGCCATCGAGAACACGTGCGAGTTGAACAGCTTCAACGGCAGGATCGCGTCGTCGCCCATTGCCCGCTCGACGATGACGAACGACACGAGGCCGACCGCGCCGATGACGTAGCAGGCGATCGCACCGGCTGAGAACCAGCCCCAGGTGCGGCCCTGCTCGGCGACGAGCAGCAGGGGGACGAGCGTGACGATGACGAGCGATGCGCCCCACCAGTCGATGCGCGGCTTGCCCCGGTCACCGAACTTCGGCAGGTGCAGGAACGTCGTGACCATGACCAGCGCGACGATCCCGATCGGGACGTTGATGAGGAACACCCAGCGCCAGCCCGCGATGAAGACGATCTCGCTCGCGCCCGCGAAGAGTCCGCCGACGAGCGGGCCGATGACGGAGGAGATGCCGAACACGGCGAGGAAGTAGCCCTGGTACTTCGCCCGCTCGCGGGGAGCGAGCATGTCGCCCATGATCGCCAGGGGTAGCGACATCAGGCCACCGGCGCCGAGGCCCTGCAGGGCACGGAAGCCCGCGAGCATGAGCATCGAGGTCGAGAACGACGCGAACAGCGAGCCCACGATGAAGATGCCGATCGCGGTGAGGAACAGCGGACGGCGGCCGAAGATGTCGGACAGCTTGCCGTAGATCGGCGTGGTGATCGTCGACGCGATCAGGTAGCCGGTGGTCACCCACGCCTGCTGGTCGAGGCCGTGCAGGTCGTCGCCGATGGTGCGGATCGCGGTGCCGACGATCGTCTGGTCGAGGGCGCCGAGGAACATGCCGGCCATCAGGCCGTAGATCACCAGCAGGATCTGCCGGTGGTTCATCACGGCGTTCGAGGACGTCGTGGGAGCCGCGGGTGCGGTCGCGGTCTGGGTCATGAGCAGGTCTCCCGAAACTTTGCGCTGCGTGCAAAGTTACAACCTCCGCAAGGCGAAGGTCCGCCCGGAGCCCGTTCCTGAGTGGATCGGCAGACCTCCGGCTGCTGCCGACCAGCCGGAGGCTACGCCTGCCGGGTCCTAGGCGCCCAGGGCGGCGTCGACGATCTCCTTTGCCTCGCGCTGCACCTGCTCGAGGTGCTCCTGCCCGACGAAGCTCTCCGCGTAGATCTTGTAGACGTCCTCGGTGCCGGAGGGCCGTGCGGCGAACCACGCCCGGTCCGTGACCACCTTGACGCCGCCGACCGCCGCGTCGTTCCCGGGCGCCCTCGAGAGCTTCGCCGTGATCGGGTCGCCCGCGAGCGTGTCCGCGGTGATGGCGTCGCCGTCGAGCTTGGACAGCCGGGCCTTCTGCTCCTTGCTCGCCGCGGCGTCCACGCGCTGGTAGACCGGGTCGCCGAAGCGGTCGGTCAGCTCGGCGTAGAGCTGCGAGGGCGTCTTGCCCGTCACCGCGATGATCTCCGACGCGAGGAGCGCCAGGATGATCCCGTCCTTGTCGGTCGTCCAGGCGGTGCCGTCCGTGCGGAGGAAGCTCGCTCCGGCGGACTCCTCACCGCCGAACGCCACGGACCCGTCGATGAGACCGGGCACGAACCACTTGAAGCCGACCGGGACCTCCCACAGCCGACGGCCGAGCGACTCGGCGACGCGGTCGATGATGCTCGACGACACGAGCGTCTTGCCGATCGCCGCGTCGTCGCGCCACATCGGCCGGTGCGCGTACAGGTACTCGATCGCGACCGCGAGGTAGTGGTTCGGGTTCATCAACCCGCCGTCGGGCGTCACGATGCCGTGGCGGTCCGAGTCGGCGTCGTTGCCGGTGAGCACGTCGAACTCGTCCTTGCGCGCGACGACCGAGGCCATCGCGCTCGCGCTCGACGGGTCCATCCGGATCTTGCCGTCCCAGTCGAGCGTCATGAACGCCCAGGTCGGGTCCACCTCGGGGTTCACGACCGTGAGGTCGAGTCCGTAGTGGTCCCGGATGCGCTCCCAGTAGGGGAGGGACGCGCCACCGAGCGGGTCGGCGCCGATCTTCACGCCCGCGCGCTTGATCGCGTCGATGTCGATGATGTTCTCGAGGTCGGCCACGTAGGAGCCGAGGTAGTCGTAGCCCTCGGCCGCGGTGTCCTCCTGGCGGCGGACCTCGGCGTTGCCGCCGGCGATGATGGCGTTCGCGCGGTCGGCGATCCAGCTCGTCGCGTCGCTGTCGGCCGGGCCGCCGTGCGGGGGGTTGTACTTGAAGCCGCCGTCGCGGGGCGGGTTGTGGCTCGGCGTGATGACGATGCCGTCCGCGGTGTCGGGGTTCCCGGCCCGGTTGTACGCGATGATCGCGTGGCTGAGGGCCGGGGTCGGCACGAAGCCGTCCGCGCTGTCCGCGAGCACGCGGACGCCGTTCGCCGCGAGCACCTCGAGCGCGGTCCGCTCGGCGGGGGCGGAGAGGGCGTGCGTGTCGCGACCGATGAACAGCGGGCCGTCGGTGCCCTGCTCGGCCCGGTACTCGACGATCGCCTGGGTGATCGCGGCGATGTGGGTGTCGTTGAAGGCGCTGTCGAGCGACGAGCCGCGGTGTCCCGAGGTGCCGAAGACGACCTTCTGCTCGGGGATCGACACGTCCGGGACCCGCTCGTGGTAGGCGGCGAGCAGGGCGTCGAGGTCGACGAGGTCGTCGGCGGTCGCGGGGGTTCCGGCGCGGTCGTTCATGTGCCCATCCTGGCACCCGGGCGCGCTGCGCGTCCCGGCGCGTGTCGCTCGTCCGCGGCCAGCGTCGGCGAGTCGGTTCCCGCCCCGGCCCGACCGCCCGGCCCGATGACGGTGCCCGTCTCGTGTCGACGCGGTTCCCGGCTCGTGGCGACGCCGTGTCCGGCTCGTGGCGACGCCGTGTCCGGCTCGTGCCGACGAACGAACGAGCGAGCGGCCGCCCCGTCCGGATCGGTAGGGGGGACGATCCGGTGGGCGACCGCTCGCGGTCCAGGGGGGCGTCAGGCCGTGCGGAACGAGCCCGTCGCGGTGCGCAGGGACCCGGTCGCGGTCCGGAACGAGCCGGTCGCGGTGCGCAGCGAACCCGTCGCGGACGAGCCGCGGGAGGCACGTGTGTCGACGAAGCGTCCGAGCGCACGGGTGACCGGGACGCCGGTGTACGTGCCGAGGGGTCGCTGTGCCGCGGTGACGGCGTAGGCGCCGAGCTCGTCGCGCTGGGCGGTGTCGCTCACGAACGAGCCGCCGAGGGGGAAGTCGCGGTTCTGCATGCCGAACAGCCTACGCCGTTCTCTTGCATCATGCAAAAGAAGCGGATGGTCGGGCGGTGGGTCAGGCGATGAGCTCGCAGAACGTCCGACCCTCGGCCGTCCAGCTCTGCCGGGCGAGGAGTCCGGCCGCTGCCGCGTGGCCGTGCAGAGCGTCCAGACCGGTCTCCGCCCACGGGAACGCGGCGCTCTCGTGACCGTCGGCGTCCACCACGCGTGCGGTGTAGGTACGGTCGGCTGCACGGTCCGGGTTCGTCTCGACGACCACGCGGCCGCCGACCCGGACGATCTCCCGACAGCGCGCGAGCAGCGCGGTGGCGTCCCCGCCGATGCCGATGTTCCCGTCGATCACGAGCGCGGTGTCCCAGTGGCCCTCGTCGGGCACCGGGTCGAACACCGAGCCCTGGACCGCGTTCCCGCCGGAGCGACGCGCGATCGCGACCGCCTCGGCCGAGACGTCCACGCCGAGTGCGGGCAGGCCGACCGCGCGTGCGGCGACGAGCATGCGACCCGGGCCGCAGCCGATGTCGATGACCGGGCCGTCGGCGTCGTCGAGCAGCGAGCGGTCGACCCGGTCCGCCGCGGCGCTCCAGCGGCTCACGTCCATGGTCGTCACCGTGCCGGGACGACTCGGGTCGGTCAGGCGCAGGCGGCCGTCGGAGCGGAGTGCGCGGGCGTACGGCTCGCCGCCGCCGGCGCCGAAGGTCATCGGGGCGTGCATGGTCATCGGGCACCTCCGGTGGTGGTGCGCTCGGACGCCAGGGCGGCGGCGAACGCGGAGTCGGGAGCGAGGGCGGCGACCCGGTCGGCGTCGGCGATCTCGTCGACGTCGAGCAACGGCACGAGGTCGCCGACGTCCAGGCCGGCGTCCGTGAGACGCGCGCGCTGCACGGCACCGGTGTCGTCGCGGGACATCGGCACGCCGCGGATCAGCCCACCATTCGGCTCGTGCATGTACAGCGACCAGAACCCGCCGTCCTCCGCCGGACCGAACCAGGCGTCGCGCTCGGGCTGCGCGAACACCGGCGCGACGTCGGCGGCCCGGACCTGCGGCGTGTCCATGCCGACGAGGAGGAGCGGGCCCTGCACGGCGTCGAACAGGGTGCCCAGGCGCTCGTCGAGCTCGCCCGAGGGCTGGGGGAGGACGTGGAACCCCTCGGCCGCGGGCGGGACGACCTCGCCGTCGAAGAACAGGATGCGACGGGCGGCGGGCAGCGTGCGCACCGTCGCCAGGGTGTCGGCGAGGCTCGCCGCGGCGACGCGGGCGGCGCCCTCGGCACCGAGCGCCGGGATGAGGCGGGTCTTCACGCGACCGGGCAGGCACTCCTTGGCGACCACCGCCACCGTCACGGCGGTCACGAGCGGACCTCCTCGACGGGCGCGACCGTGTCGCGGACCGGCGCCGACGTGGCGGGGGCGGGCCGTGCCTCCCGGCCGGGGACGGCGTTCGGTCGGCGTTCGCCGGAACGGTAGGCGCGCAGCAGGCGCGACATGTCGCGGACGGCGTTGACGGTGCCGCGGAGGGTGCCGGTCACCTTGCTGTCGCCGATGCGCTGCGCGTAGCCGATGTCGGACTCGTCGACGCGGAGCCCGGCGGCATGCGCGGCGAGGACCATCTCGAGCGGGTAGCCGCTCCGGCGGTCCTGCAGGTCGAGCGCGACGAGCTGGTCGCGGCGCATCACGCGCATCGGGCCGAGGTCACGCAGGCGGTACCCGGTGGCGCGACGCATGAGGACCGCGAGCACGCGGTTGGCGAACCGGGCGTGCGGCGCCCAGGCGCCACGGCTGGTCGGGACGCGCCGGCCGAGGGCGAGGTCGGTGCGGCCGGACGCCACCCGGTCGAGGAGATCCGGGAGCTCCGCCGGGTCCATCGACGCGTCCGCGTCGCAGAAGGCGACGTAGTCGGCCGTGGCGGCGGCGACACCGGCGGCGCAGGCGGATCCGAAGCCACGGCGGGGTTCGGTGACGACGAGTGCGCCGTGGGCGCGTGCCACGTCAGCCGACCCGTCCGTGGAGCCGTTGTCGACGACGACCGCCCGGTACCCCTGCGGCAGCCGACCGATCACACGGGGGAGGGCGTCGGCCTCGTCGAGGCACGGCAGGATCACGTCGACGTTCATGCCGTCTGTTCGGTGCGGACGACCGGATCGACGGGAATCCGCGTCCGGCTCGTGGTGACCGGGGCCCGTTGGGATCGTCGACATGGACCCACCGTGCCCGGGCGGGCTGACCGGAACCGGTCGGCGTTGTACCCCGACATCCGGTTGGTGCGTCCCCCGAACTGGGGCGGGGTCACGGGCGTGGGCGCGGTGCGGCCCCGGGTACGCGACGGACGTGGTCGGCGTGGCGTGGGCCCACACCACGCTCGTTCAGCGCACCGCGGCCCGCAGCGGCGCCGTCGCGAACTCGCGCATGCCCCGCTCGAAGCCGACCTCGGCGTGCCAACCGAGCTCGCGCCCGATCCGCTCCGACGACGCGGTCACGTGCCGGACGTCGCCGAGGCGGTACTCGCCCGTCACGACCGGCTGCGGCCCGTCGGGTCCGGCGATCGCGGCCGCCATCTCGCCGATGGTGTGCACGGTCCCGGAGCCGACGTTGTACGCCCGGAAGGAGTCCGCGGGCAGCTCGGCCGTCGCGGCGATCGACGCGGCGTTCGCCCCGGCGACGTCGTCCACGTGCACGAAGTCCCGTCGCTGTCGGCCGTCCTCGAACACGCGGGGCGCCTCGCCACGGGCCAGCGCCGACCGGAACAGCGACGCGACGCCGGCGTACGGCGTGTTCGCGGGCATGCCCGGCCCGTAGACGTTGTGGTACCGGAGCGCGATCGCCCGGCCCCCGGTCGCACGGGCCCACGAGGAGGCGAGGTGCTCCTGCGCGACCTTCGTCTGCGCGTACACGTTGCGGGGGTCGAGCGCCGCCGCCTCGTCGATGAGTCCGGGGACGAGCGCCACGCCGTCGGGTCCGATCGGGTCGAACCGCCCGGCGTCGAGGTCCTCGCGGCGGCGGGCCGGCGGTCGGGTGGGTTCCCCGGACGCGGTGGCGTACGCGCCCTCGCCGTAGACGACCATCGAACTCGCGACGACGAGCCGGCCGATGCCGTGCCGGTCCATCGCTGCGAGGACGTGCGCCGTCCCGGTGTCGTTCGAGGAGACGTAGTCGGGGGCGTCCTGGAAGTCGACGCCGAGGCCGACCTTCGCGGCCTGGTGGCAGACGACGTCCACGCCGTCGAGCGCCGCGTCGAGCACCGCGTCGTCACGGACGTCGCCGCGCACGAACTCGACGCCGTCGGGCACGGGGGCGTCGGCGGACCCTGCGCCGTGCACGTCCGGCCGCAGCGAGTCGAGCACGCGCAGGTCGTACCCCTCCGTGCGGGCGCGGCGGACGATGGCGGATCCGATGAACCCCGCCCCGCCGGTGACGAGCAGGCGGGTCACGAGCGGGTCCCCGGGTCGACGGTCCTGGCAAGCACGGACGCGCTCGCCGCCGCCGGCACGAGCTCGCGCGGCGTGAAGTCGTCCGGGACGGCGGCGACGATCGAGCCGATCGCCCGCACGATGACCTCGTTCGCCCGTGCCAGGCGCTCCATCACGGCCGCGTGCGTCACCGGTTCGTCGTCCGGGCCCGCCGCGAGCTCGAGGCCCGCGTCCGCGTCGGTCACGAACGAGAGGTTCACGGTGCCCATCCCGAGCTCGGCGGCCAACGGCACCTCCGGCGTCATCGTCATGTTGATCGTGTGACCACCGGCCTCGCGCATCCACACCGACTCGGCGCGCGACGAGAAGCGCGGCCCCTGGACCACGACGCACGTCCCGGTCGGCCGGTAGGGCACCCCGAGCGCGGCGACGGCCTCGACGGCCGTGCTCCGGAGCACCGGGTCGAAGGGGTCGGCGAACGACAGGTGCTGGACCTCGTCCTCGAAGAAGGTGTCGGCGCGGCCCCAGGTCCGGTCGATCAGCTGGTCCGTCACGACGAACGTGCCGGGCGCGTAGTCGGGGTGCAGACCCCCGACGGCGCTCGACGAGACGATCGCCCGGACCCCGAGCGACCGGAGCGCCCAGGTGTTCGCGCGGTGGTTGATCCGGTGCGGCGCGACCGAGTGGGAGCGTCCGTGGCGGGTGAGGAACGCCACGCGTCGGCCGGACATGGTGCCGATGCTGATCGGGCTGGAGGTCGCACCGAACGGCGTCGGCACGGTCCGCTCCTCGGCCGTGCCCGCCTCGAACAGCTCGTACAGGCCCGATCCACCGATCACACCGATCGTCACGTCGTTCTCCACAGGTCCTCCGAATCGTCCGCTGCGCGGGATGCGCGCTGGATACGCTACTGAGGCTCGCTGACGGCGGTTCCGTCAGGGGCCTCGCCACACGACTTCGGAGGGCACTGTGCGAACGATCGGTCGACACGCCGAGGCGGTCGCTGCCCTGCTCGCCCCGGTCACCGCCCGGCTCACGCCCGGCACGGCCGAGCGCTCCTGCCTGGAGGCCCGGAGCACCGTCGACCTCGCCGCCGAGGCCCGCGCCGGGACGCGCCGTCGTCTCGGCACGCGCGTCGTCGCACCGATCGCGCTCCCCGCGTTCGACAACAGCCAGATGGACGGCTTCGCCGTCCGCGCTGCCGACGCCGGGCAGGACCTCGCCGTCGGTGCGCCGATCCCCGCCGGTCACGTGCCCGGCCCGCTCGCCGCCGGCACCGCGGCACCGATCATGACCGGCGCCCGGATCCCGGACGGTGCCGACGCGGTGTTCCCGGTCGAGCGCACCGACGTCGGCGCGTTCCCCGCGGCGTTGGAGATCGACCGAGTCCGCGTGCCCGACGACGTCCGGACGGGCGACTTCGTGCGCGCCGCCGGCTCGGACCTGGCCCGCGGCGGGGTGGTCGCGGAGGCGGGAGCACCCGTCACGCCCGCGCTGCTGGGCGCGCTCGCGGCGTCCGGGATCGACCGGGTCGACGTCGTCCGACCCCTCCGCGTGCTCGTCGTGAGCACCGGCTCCGAACTGGTCGGCGTCGACGCCCACGCCGCCGGCATCGGCGACGCGAACGGCATCGCCCTGACCGCGGCGCTCGCCGAGGTCGGGGTCGCCGCCCGCACGGTCGTCGTGCCCGACGACGAGACCGCGTTCCTCCGTGGCGTGACCGACGCCGTGGGCGACTGGGCCGACCTCGTCCTCACGACCGGCGGGATCAGCGCCGGAGCGTACGAGGTCGTGCGGCAGGCGCTCGGGCCGCGCGGGCTCGCGGTGACCCCGGTGGCGATGCAGCCCGGCGGACCGCAGGCGCTCGGGACGGTGTCCTTCGGCGACCGGGTCGTCCCCGTGGTCGCGTTCCCGGGCAACCCCGTCTCGGCCCTCGTCTCGTTCGAGGTGTTCCTCCGCCCGGTGCTGGCGCCGCTCGCCGGGCTGCCCGCCGAGCGCCCGGTCCAGGTGCTCCCCGCAGCCGATGCCTCGACGTCCCCCGCGGCGAAGCACCAGGTCCGACGCGGCAGGGTGGAGGACGGCAGGGTCCACCTCGTCGGCGGCCCCGGCTCGCACCTCCTCGCCCACCTCGCCGCCGCGACGCACCTCGTCCACGTCCCCGTCGGCACCGCCACCGTCGAACCCGGCGACCCGCTCACCGTCTGGAGCCTGTAGATGACCGACCTCTCCCACGTCCGGGCCGACGGGTCCGCCCACATGGTGGACGTCTCCGCCAAGGACGTCACCGACCGCTCGGCCACGGCGACCGCCACGCTCCTGACGCGCCCCGACGTCGTCGCGCGCATCCTGGACGGCTCGTTGCCCAAGGGCGAGGTGATCGGCACCGCACGGATCGCGGCGATCATGGCCGTGAAGCGGACCGCCGACCTCGTGCCGCTCTGCCACCCGCTGCCGATCGCCGGCATCGAGGTCGACATCACCGGTGCCGACGACCGGGTGGTGGTCGAGGTGTCCGTCCGCACGACCTCGCGCACCGGGGTCGAGATGGAGGCCCTGACCGGAGCGAGCGTCGGCGCGCTGACGGTCTACGACATGGTGAAGGCCGTCGACCGCGCGGCCGTGATCACCGACGTCCGCGTGCTCGAGAAGCACGGCGGGCGCTCGGGCGACTGGAAGGCGGACGCATGACCTCCGAACCCACCAAGGGGCGGGCGGCGGTGCTCGTCGTCTCCACCCAGGGCGCGGCCGATCCGGCACTCGACCGCACCGGGCCGGTGATCGCCGCCTGGCTCCGCGAGCGCGGCTTCACCACGGCCGAGCCGACCATCGTCGCCGACGGCGGCCCGATCGCCGAGACCATCACGGGCGAGGTCCTCGCCGGCGCCCGCGTGGTCGTCACCACGGGCGGCACCGGCGTCACCCCCACCGACCGCACGCCCGAGGCCGTCGCGCCGCTGCTCGACCTCGAGCTCCCCGGCATCGTCGAGGAGATCCGTCGCCGCGGGCTCGCCGGTGCCGGGCCGACCGCACTCCTCAGCCGCGGGGTCGCGGGGATCGCGTCCGGCGGCACGTTCGTCGTGACGCTGCCGGGGTCCCGAGGCGGCGTCGCCGACGGCCTGGACGTCCTCGACGGGCTGCTCGACCACGTGCTCGCCCAGCTCCACGGCGCCGGCCACGCCCCGCGGAGCGCCTCGTGACCGGGCACGAGCCGACCGGCTCCGGCGCGGCCGACCGGGTGCGCTCCGCGCGGGTCCTGCTCGCCGACGTGGTCGACCGCACCGTGACGGTCGAGGAGACGAGCACCGTCGTCGCGTCCGACCGTGACGGCGCGGTGGTGACGTTCGCCGGCATCGTGCGCGACCACGACGGCGGCAAGGGCGTCACCGCGCTCGACTACGAGGGGCACCCGACCGCGGCGGCCGTGCTCCGCGAAGTCGCCGAGACGATCGCGGAGGAGCACCCCGACGTCCGGATCGCCGTGCTGCACCGCGTCGGCGCCCTCGTCGTCGGGGACGTCGCGCTCGCCGCAGCCGTGGCCTCGCCGCACCGGGCGCAGGCATTCGCGGCGTGCGCGGCGCTCATCGACCTCGTGAAGGAACGGACCCCGATCTGGAAGCACCAGCGCTTCCTCGACGGTTCCGACGAGTGGGTCGCCGCGCTCTGACGGCAATCCGAGCCACGTCGTCGGTACGACGACGGCGTGGGCGTGCCCGCGCGACGATCCTGTACGCCGTCGCAGGAGACCGTTGCCCGATCGCAACGGCGGCACGCGTTCGGGGCGTAGCCGGGCTCTCGGCCGGTCCATAGACTTCGTCCTCATGAGCGTGCTGCTGTACGGGGCGGGGACCCTCCTGCTCGTCTTCGCCCTGATCGACATCCTGACGAAGACCGACGCCGAGATCCGTGGGCTGCCGAAGCTCGCCTGGGTCCTCATCTGCATCTTCGTGCCGGTCGTCGGACCGATCGTCTGGTTCGCCGTCGGGCACGACTGGGCGCCCGGGGAGCGGAACCACGGCCGCTACCTGGACCCGGTCCGGCACGAGGACCGGTACGCCACCCTCGGCGAGGCCCGGTCCGCCCACGGCGACAAGCGCGTCAGCGGGACCGAGCAGGAACTCGCCGACCTCGAGCGCGAGATCGAGTACTGGGAGGCGCAGGCGCGTCTGAAGCGCGCGAAGGAAGCCGCCGGGGAAGGCGACCCGACCCCGTCGAGCTGAGCCGCGCCTCCCGGCCGGCCGCGCCGCACCGCGCGCCGCGCCGCGCCGCGCCGCACCGCGCCGCACCACCAAAGTGCAACCGAACCACGCGGTTCCCTGGTTCGAGCGGTCTTTGGTCGTGCGGCGTCGAACCACACCGGCTGTCGGTGCAGCCCGACGCAACACGGCCGAGCACAAGCGCTCCGCGCGCCCCCGTACCCTTGTCGGGTGGCTCATCTCCTCGGCGCCGAGAACGTGCATCTCGAGTTCCCCACCCGTGTCGTCTTCGACAGCGTCACCCTCGGCATCGACGAGGGCGACCGCATCGGCGTGGTCGGCCGCAACGGTGACGGCAAGTCGACGCTCCTCGCCCTCCTGGCCCAGCGAATCGAGCCGGACGACGGCCGGGTCACGCAGCGGCGCGGCCTGACGGTCGGCTACCTCGACCAGCGCGACGTCCTGCCCGCCGGCGCGACCGTGGGCGCGACCGTCGTCGGCGACCGGGCCGAGCACGAGTGGGCCGGCGACCCGACGATCCGCGACATCATCGGCGGCCTCGTGTCCGACATCCCGTGGGAGGCGAACGTCGACGAGCTCTCCGGTGGGCAGCGGCGGCGGATCGCGCTCGCCAAGCTGCTCGTGGGCGACTGGGACGTGCTGTTCCTCGACGAGCCGACGAACCACCTCGACGTCGAGGGCATCCAGTGGCTCGCCGACCACATCAAGCGACGGTGGTCCGCGAACCAGGGCGGGCTCGTCGTCGTGACGCACGACCGGTGGTTCCTCGATGCCGTGTCCACCGACACGTGGGAGGTCCACGACGGCATCGTCGAACCCTTCGAGGGCGGGTACGCGGCCTACATCCTCCAGCGCGTCGAACGGGACCGGCAGGCCGCCGCGTCCGAGCAGCGCCGCCAGAACCTCGCCCGCAAGGAGCTCGCGTGGCTCCGCCGCGGTGCCCCGGCGCGGACGAGCAAACCGAAGTTCCGCATCGAGGCCGCGAACGCCCTCATCGACGACGTGCCGCCGATCCGCGACACCGTCGCTCTGTCCCAGATGGCCACCGCGCGGCTCGGCAAGGACGTCGTCGACCTGCTCGACGCCGGCGTGACGTTCGGCGACGACGTCATCCTGCGCGACGTCGAGTGGCGCATCGCGCCGGGGGAGCGGACCGGCATCCTCGGCCCGAACGGCGCCGGGAAGTCGACGCTCCTGAACCTGGTGTCCGGGAAGCTCCAGCCGACGAGCGGCCGCGTCAAGACCGGCAAGACCGTGCAGGTCGCGGTGCTCGACCAGCAGCTCGCCGACCTGCAGCAGTACGCGGACGACCGCGTGCGCGAGGTCGTCGCGCGCAAGAAGACGAGCTACGTCGCCGACGGCAAGGAGATGACCCCGTCGCAGCTCCTCGAACGCCTCGGCTTCACCTCCGCGCAGCTCTCGACGCCGGTCAAGGACCTGAGCGGTGGGCAGAAGCGGCGCCTGCAACTCATGCTCATCCTGCTCGACGAGCCGAACGTTCTCATCCTCGACGAGCCCACGAACGACCTCGACACCGACATGCTCGCCGCCATGGAGGACCTCCTCGACACCTGGCCCGGCACCCTGCTCGTGGTGTCGCACGACCGCTACCTGCTCGAGCGCGTGACCGACCAGCAGTACGCGGTGCTCGGCGGCCACCTGCGGCACCTGCCCGGCGGCGTCGACGAGTACATGCGGCTCCGGGCGTCGGGTGCGGTGCCCGCCACCGCTTCGGCGGCTGCCGCCGCTGCGGCCGGGAGGCCCGACACGGCAGGCGGGACCGCCTCGGCCGGCAGCGTGGCCCGGTCCGGGTCCGGGTCCGGGTCCGGGGCTGGCGCTGGGGCCGGGTCTGGTCCCGCGGGCGGCGGCACTGCGCCGGCCGCGTCCGGTCTGTCGGGTGCGGACCGTCGGGCCGCGGAGAAGGAGATGTCGGCGCTCGACCGCCGGATCGCCCGAGTCGGCGTCGACCGGCAGGTGGTCCTCGACGCGTTCGCGGCGCACGACCAATCCGACTACGCGGGCCTCGGGGCGCTGCAGGCTCGTCTGGCCGCGCTCGAGGCCGAGATCGAGCAGCTCGAGGAGCGGTGGCTCGAGGTCGCGGAGTTGCTCGGGGTGTAACGGGGCGTCGCGGGGGCGGAAGCGACCCGAACCACGCGCAGCCGCGGTTCCGCGTGAATCCGGTCGTGATCAGCCCTGCTTCACGCGGGCGTCACGAGCCCGGGCAACCGATCTCGGCTTCCGGGTGACCACGGCCGATCCCGACGCCGAACGCCGTCTCGCTCGTCGCGATGACCGGCACCCCGAGGAGTCCGCTGCCGCGCGCGACGACGCCTCGGACCCTGCCGGCATCCATGTCGGAGTGCAGCTCGATCAGGCCGACGACGGCGAGGACGTCGCCCGGTGCCACGGCTGCGCTCCGCGAAGCCGGGACGGTCCGTCCGAACTCCCTGGGTGCGGTCGGCTCGTCGTCGCCCACGACCAGCATCGGCGCGGTCGACCCCGGGTGCACCGCGACGGAGAGGTGCGACAGGTCGACGCCCCGGACGTCGAGCGGACGGAGGTCGTCGAAGCGCACGGGCACGTCGGAGTCGTTGCGGAGCGGCACGAGGAACCACGCAGCCGCGGAGGTGCTGCCGGCCGGGAGCGTGCCGCAGATCCCGCCCGTGTCGACCACGGACGGTTCGGTGGTGCCCTGTCCGACGACGACCGCGAAGCCGGCCGTGAGCACGAGCGCCGCCGCCGTCGCAGCCCCCAGGATGACCCGCCCCGTGTCCATGCCACCACGGTAGTGGCGCGGTGCACCGTCGCGGACCCCCCGTCCGCGTGGCCGGTCAGTCGCCGAGGCCGAGGATGAGTCGTCGCAGGAGCCCCGCGAGCTGCGCCTGCTCCGGCGCGGAAACCTCGGCGAGGATCGACCGCTCTGCCCCGAGCAGGTCCGCGATGGCCGCGTCCACCCGTTGCCGTCCCGACGCCGTCAACGCCACGAGGATCCCGCGACCGTCCTTCGGGTCCGTCCTTCGGCTCACGAGGCCACGGGCGGCCAGGCGGTCCACGCGGTTCGTCATCGTGCCGCTCGACACCAGCGTCTGCTGCAGCAGGGTCTTCGGACTGAGCTCGTACGGCTCGCCCGCACGCCGGAGGGCCGACAGCACGTCGAACTCCCACGGCTCCACGTCGCTCGCGTCGAACGCCGCCCGCCGGGCCCGGTCGAGGTGCCGGGCGAGGCGGTCCACCCGGGAGAACACCTCGAGGGGGCCGAAGTCGAGGTCCGCTCGCTCACGCCCCCACGCCGCGACGATCCGGTCGACCTCGTCCTCCTGCGGCATCCCCCCATCTTGGCCGAACCCGCGGCGCACGGCCACCGGTCCTGACATGGGAGGATGGTCGGGCACCCGGCGGGCTCCACCCTGTCAGGTGTGTTCCGCCTTGGTGTAACGGCAGCACGACGGCCTTTGGTGCCGTTAGGTCCGGGTTCGAATCCTGGAGGCGGAGCGGCGGGGTGATCCGAGTTTTCGGCGTTCGGGTTGAGACTTTTTCCGGCTGGGGAGCTCGGGGGCCCCGGAAGCCGGGTTGGGCGCCCCGGGGACGAACTGCGAGACGTCGAACGCGACCGCACCCCTCGGCCAAAGGCGCTCTGCGCCAACGACAGAACCCCCTGCCCGAAAAGCGGGCAGGGGGTACCGCGGCCGGGGCGGCCGTCAGGAGGGTCGATGTTCAGTTCGGAGCGCGCAGTGCGCTACGCGATGAGTCTGAGTTGCTCTATCTCCGCAAGTCGGTTGAACGGGTTGCGACGATCGTGCTCTTCGACCGTGAGGCTTTCGAGGCCGGGCTCGAAGAGCGCGGCGCTCGAGCGGTTCATGCGGTTCATCCCACGGAGAGCGAGGCGGGCCTTGAGCCAGTCGATGATGCGGGAGATGTCGGCGCTCGCTGCTGCCATGGCGCCGGCCATCTCGACGATCCAGGGGCCACGCATGCGTCGCTTCATCGGAACCCCGAGCGCCTCGCGGTCCGCGTCCTTGAGACACGAGTTACCGTTCTCGACGTTGTTGCGCTTGCCGAACCAGGCGCGCCACACGTCGGACTTGTACTCGTACTCCTGACCGTACTTGAGGTGGTTCTGGTTCTTGACGCCGTTCTTGTCGCTGAGAACCCCGGGGACTTTCACGGTCTTGCACGGGATGACGACGTCGGTCCAGGTGTCGGACTCTGCGTCGTAGACCTTCGGGTCGGTGAACTCCGGGTAAGAGTACTGGCGCGCGCGGGTGGCGTCGTAACCGCTACGGGGGATGAGCCGGTAGCGAGAGCGCTCGGGACTGCTGCAGGTTGAGTTGACTCATTCGTTTAGGCCGCGAGTGCGACCTGTGGGTTGATGATCGTCTCGTACTCGATCGGGGTCAACTTGCCGAGACCGCGTTGCCGTCGTTTCCGGTGGTAGGTCGCTTCGATCCAGGTGATGATCGCGAGCCGGAGCTCTTCCCGGGTGGCCCATCGTGTCCGGTTGAGGACGTTCTTCTGCAGGAGCGCGAAAAAGGATTCCATCGCCGCGTTGTCCGCGCACGCCCCGACCCGCCCCATCGACCCAAGCAGCCCGGCGTCCTCGATCGCACGGACGAAGCGCTTGGAACGAAACTGGCTGCCGCGGTCCGAGTGCACGACCGTCCCGGCCGGGTTCCGGCGCTGCACTGCCATCTGCAGGGCCGCGACGGCGAGCGAGGAACGCATCCGGTCACTGATCGAGTAGCCGACGATGCGCCGCGAGCACGCGTCCTTGATCGCGCAGAGGTAGAGCTTGCCCTCACCGGTCCGATGCTCCGTGATGTCCGTCAACCACAACCGGTCCAGATCCGGTGCCGTGAACGCCCGTCGGACCCGGTCGTCGTGCACTGGTGGTCCCGCCTTGCGGTGCAGGCCGCGTTTCTTCGCGTGCAATGACCAGAGCCGCTGCTGGGAGCACAACCGCCACACCCGCCGTTCCGAAACCCGGTGGCCGGCCGCTTGGAGGTCGTCGGCGATGAACCGGTACCCGAACGTCGGGTCATCCCGGTGCGCGTCAATCGCAGCGTTGGTCAGGTGCGCGTCGTCCCAGTCGCGGTTCGACACGGGGCTCGCACGCCACCGATAGAACGCCTGCTTCGAGAATCCCAGCACCCGGCAGGCCACCGCGACCGGGATCCGGTCTGCGGCGAGTTCGAGGACCAGCGGGTAGATCATTTTGGGAGCTGCGACTGGGCGAAGTACGCCGCCGCCCGGCGGAGGATCTCGTTCTCCTGCTCGAGCAACCGGATCCGTTTCTGCGCGTCCCGCAGCTCCGCCTGCTCGACCGCTCTCCCCGACGGAGCCGCTGCAGCGCTGATGCCGTCGTCGCGGTCCGCGAGGCGCAGCCAGCGGGCCAGACAGGACTCGGACACTCCGAAGTCCTTCGCGACCTGCCGCACCGACGCCTCACCCTTCCGAGCGACCGCGATCACATCACGGCGGAACTCTTCCGGATACGCCTTCACCATGGCGCACATCCTTCCAGCAGGAACCAGTGCCCCTACCTGTCAGGAGTCAACCAAACCTGCAGCAGTCCCTTCCCGTTCTTCGTCCAGTGCTGCGGGGCTTCGGTGACGAGGCCCGTAGCTGTCGCGCAGGCGGCTGGCGAGAGCTTGATGCCCCACGGGACGGTGTTCCCTCCGCACTGGTGCTGCACGGTGTAGCTGAGGTTTGCGTCCGAGAACTTGTAGAACTTGTTGCAGAGAAGCTTCGTCCCCTGTGGCCCGGCGACTGCGGGGCTTGCCGCTGCCCGACTCGCGACCTGCGCCGGCTGATCCGCGTTGACGTCATCGGCAGGAGTGACGTCTCGGACGGACTGCAAGGTCCCGGTCGAGGATGTCGTGCTGGATGTTCCGTCGCTGTTGGTGATCGTCAGCGTGCTTGAGAGAACAGGCTGATCAGTGTCAGCCGTGGTGGCGTCGGCATGCGCCGGCGCCGCAAGAGTGAGTGAAAGAAGGACGGCCCCCAGTGGCAATGCCCACAGTGCCGAGCGCTTCGATGTGATTCGCATGGTGCTCCCCTCGTACGGCCGAGTGCCGTGTGATCCCTTCTACCGCAGCTGCGACGCGGGTCGCGTCATCCCCTCGAATGATCGGGTAGCCACGCGGCTACCCAACGCACAGATGCGTCCGGCTTGCCACCACTGCGTCAGTTGACGGCTGCGCTCACTTCTGGCGAGGTCGTCTAGCGCGACCGAGGAGCAAGCAGAGTCCTCCAAGGAGTAGGCAAATCACGCCGGCAATCGCGAAGAGCCCAGCGCTAGCCAACCGTTCCTTCAGCAAGAATGCGAAGGCAGTGATGAAACCGCCGAACGCGAACACCATGAGGATCGTACCGGTGTCGCTGGCGGATGATCGCCACGATCGTCGCCCTTTGCGGCGGGTGAGGCCGAGCAAGTCGGCGGCGTTCCGGAGTCGCATCAGTTCACCGTTCGGCGATACATGAACCACTGCGTCCCAGAGAGCCACGGCGTGAGCACCAAGCCGCAAAGCACGGCATCAGTCCCCGTCGCTAATCGCGACGTCCGGTGGCCGCGGTCGGAGGCACTAGGAACTCCGTGCTCGTTCATCATCGACCTGGTCGCTTGAAGTGGAGAACGGGTCGCCTCGTTCACGGAGCGCGCGTTGCTCGTTCAGTGGGATTCAGGCACGGCGCGCACGTAAGTTGAATTTGCCACACCGCGTTCATTCGCGGGACCGTGCTGGCTACTTCTCCGGGATCATCGGATCGTGCGTTTGGGGAAACAAATGACGAGTGATGACGAGCATCAGGCCGACTACCTGCGCCACGCTACCCCCGCCCAAGTGCTGAGAACCACGGGGCTTGCTTCCTTGCCGAAGTAGATCATGTAAGCCACGATCCCGAGGACGCTCACGGTAGCGAACGCGAGCACGATCCCGTACACAGTCCAGAACAGGACCGGCCTCCACTTCGTGTTTTGGCCAGCCTGGTTCGCGACCTCCTCGGCCTGCTTGTTCCGCGCCGCTTCGTAGTCGTCGACCGGTGTCGACGCCGTCTGCATGCGGACGATTGCCTCTTGCCAGTTCGGCTGAAGCCGGTAGGGAACGTCTCCGCTCAGATCTTCTGCTGGCTCTTCACCAAAGTTGAATGGAGGATCAACATCCGGCTCCGAATCGTTCTGAAGACCCAAGTTGTCGTCAATGCCCGCCATCGAGAAGTCCGAGAGCGCGGAGACGGCTGCGGACTGCCGGCTGCGAGACGACGAAGCGATCCGACAGCGACGCGACGCTGAGGCCCTCGTCCGCTGCAGCGATGAACTCGCGCGTCGGCATTAACAGATTAGCCGCGAAATGCTCTGCGAACCACTCGCGCGCGTCGTTGGGCTTGGCATTGCGATGGTCGACGAACGAATACTCACCGTCGTCTTGGCGCTCTCTCTCGAACCAGTGGCCGAGTTCGTGGGCGCACGTGAAGTTCTGCCGCAGTAGCGGCTCGTTTGCATTGATGACAATCTCGGCCGGTTCCCCAGCACGCTTGCTGATCCTCCCCGACTCGTCATCGTCGAGGTAGGCACGGTACACGCGCATGCAGAGCTTCATCGCGATACGTGCCGGGTCGACTGGGATCTGCCCGTCCCAGTGCTGCTGTAGGGCACGGAGGGCCGCGGACCGAGCTACGTCTTTGACAAGTGCCATGGTCAGACCTCCCTCCACACGTGCGTCGCAAAATCAAACGCTAGCAGCGGCTCGTCTGTTCCCTCCGCTACGGCGCGATCTGGATGCAGACCGAACGCAGGTCGCACCGCAGGCACAACCTCGATACCACTGACGGCACGGGAGCCGAGGTCGCATGGGCCAGAATTGATGTCGCACGGAGCGCCGCGTGCTTCCGAAAGCCAGCTCTTCGATCCGCACCAACATTGAGATGCACGGCCTCGACCCATCAACATGGACGGGTCGAGACCGTTAACATCCCGAGTGCGGAGACGGAGGGATTTGAACCCTCGGTCCCCTCAAAGGGGACTCCACCTTAGCAGGGTGGTGCACTCGGCCTGACTATGCGACGTCTCCAAGCGCCCTCGCGAGCGCTGCCCCCACCATACAGGAGGTCTGGCCCGCTCTCGACCCGGACCACGACGGCCGCGCGCGCCGCGTGCTCCAGCCGGTCCCCCGAAGTGGGGACACGTGGGGGTTGTCGACACGTACCCCGGTGCATACCATCATCGGGACGCGGCGATCACGTTCCGGAGCCCTGCTCCGTAGTCGCGACACAGCACCCGACGTCGCTCCCCCGGCCACCGGACCCGCGCGCCCGATCGCGAGGCGTCCGCCGGCGGGGGCGACTCGACGGGGGCGCGGCCACCGGCCGCGCCCCCGTCCAGGGCGCGCACGACCTCGGGACGCGCCTCGCCCGGCACGTCACCCAGCACGTCGCTCAGCAGGTCGTCCGGGACCCGACCCCGGACGCAGCCCCCGCTGCCGGCCGTTCGGGCTCGACGTCCGCGCCCTGCTCGCCGCGGCCTGTCGTCCGGACCGCGAGTACCGTCTGCGCGGGGTCACGCCGACAACGCCACCCGGAACCGGGCGGGCATCGCGATCAGCGCATCGGCCAACTCCACCAACGCCGTGGTGCACGCCGCCACGGCATCCCGCTCCGCGGCCGACCGCGCTCGCGCCAGCAGTGCCATCCGGTCCCGCCGGTCGACGGCGGCGTCGATGCCGTTCGCCGCGCACACGTCATCCGTGAAGAAGACGTCGAGCACCGCGGCCTGCGACTCGAGCCAGTCCGCACTGACCGTCGCCCCGGATCGTCGGAGCACCCAGGCACCGATCTCGACCAGGCACCCGGCCTCGGTCCGGCACTCGGCGAGCGCGCGGACGTCGAACCGGTCCTCCGTCGGGGCTCCGGCGCCGAGCGGGGCGACGAGCATGGACCGTGCGATCCGCAGTCGTTCGCACATCTGCCCGACCGTCCAGTGCGCGATGACCACGCCGACGTACTGCTGCACGCTGACGAGCCGCAGCGCCTCGAGGGGCGCCAGCGCCTCGCGCACCGGAGTGCGTGAGACCTGCAGGTCCTCGGCGATCCGGTCGAGGCGCAGCCGTTCGCCCCGCCGGTAGACGCCGAGCAGGACGTTCTCGAGCAAGATCACGAAGACGGCGTCGCGGAGCAGGTTGCGCCGCACGGCGAGCGTGTCCGGCTCGCGTGTCCGGCGGCGGTCTGGTGTGCGGTCCACCCGGCCAGGATCACGCACGGCGGTCTCCGTCCGGGTCGGGACGGAGACCGCCGTGGATCGTCTGCGTGTCGGAGATGCTGTGGAGGAGTGCCATGCCGGTGAGCGTGGCACGATCACCCGCAGCACACTGAACACTCTGCATCCGAAATGTCAGCGCCGCTCGGCAGGCTCCTCCTGCCCGGTGAGGACCGAGAGCGGCTGCGTGATGTCCTCGAGTCCCTTCCGGGCCGAGTCCACCCCGAAGACCAGCGCGATCACCCCGCCGATGATCATCACCGCCGAGCCGAGCAGGTAGCCCCAGAAGAGCGGCTCCCGCGAGGACCCGTCGCCGATGAAGGCGCCGTAGATGGCCGGTGCGATCGCTCCGAAGATCTGCGCGAGCGCGAAGAAGTACGAGATGGCCTGCGACCGCAGCTCGAGCGGGAAGATCTCCGAGACCGTCAGGTAGGCGCTCGAGGCGCCGGCCGAGGCGAAGAAGAAGGACACGCACCAGAACACGACCTGGACGGTGGCACTGATGGCGTCGGCCCGGAACAGGAACGCCGACGTCGCGAGCACCAGGCCCGACACGAGGTAGGTCAGGAAGATCATCTGGCGACGACCCCAGGTGTCGAAGAAGCGCCCGAGGATGAGCGGTCCGAGCAGGTTGCCGATCGCGAACGGGAAGAAGTAGACGGAGGTCTGCGCGGTCTTCAGCCCGAAGAAGTTCGTGAGCACGAGCGCGTAGGTGAAGAAGATCGCGTTGTAGAGGAACGCCTGCGTGATCATCATCGTGGCACCGACCAGCGTGCGCTTCGGGTACTGCCGGAACAGGACCTTCGCGATCGTCACCAGCCCCACGCGGTCGAGCGGCGTGACGGTCATCGCCTTCGACGGGTCGACCTCCGGCAGCTTCTGCCCCGTCGACTCCTCGACCGACCGTTCGATCGACGACACCGTCGCCTCGGCCTCGTCCTCCTTGCCGTGGGTCATCAGCCACCGCGGACTCTCCGGGATGTGCCGTCGGAGGAAGATGATCGCGATGCCGAGCACCGGGCCGAGGAAGAACCCGATGCGCCACCCGACGTTCTCGGCGAAGTACGACGTGTCGAGCAGGTAGATGTTCGCGAAGGCACCGAGTGCCGCGCCGCCCCAGTAGGTGCCGTTGATCGCGATGTCGACGTGGCCGCGGTACTTCGACGGGATCAGCTCGTCGATGGCCGAGTTGATGGCCGCGTACTCGCCACCGATGCCGAGGCCGGCGACGAACCGGAACGCCGCGAGGAACCAGAAGTCCTGCGCGAGCCCGGCGATGCCCGAGCCGATGAGGTAGATCGCGAGCGTGAGGATGAACAGCTTCCGGCGCCCGAGTCGGTCCGACATGCGCCCGAACACGAGTGCGCCGACGACCTGGCCGACGAGGTAGATCGTGCCGAGGGACGTCACCTGCTGCGTGGAGAGCTGGAGGTCCTGTTGGAACCCGGCGTTCGAGACGATCTGGATCTCGAGACCGTCCAGGATCCAGGAGACCCCGAGGCCGACGACGACGCTCCAGTGGAACCGTGTCCACGGCAGCCGGTCCATCCGGGCCGGTACGAGACTCTTGACTGTGCTGCTCACGGATGGAGAACCTACGCCGGGAACGCGCAGGTGGTTCGCAGCCTCGGACGACGTCGGCGCGGCCGGCCGTGCCGCGGGTCCGGCGCGGAGCCGGATCCCCCTACTCGAACCCGGCTCCGGCGCCGAAGTTCCCATCATCTCAAGTGTGATGACGACTCACAAGCGCACCGCGTCCGTCGGCGACCGACGAGCGGCCGCTCGGCGACCCACGAGCGGCCGGGAGGCGCGGGGGGGCGCCCCCCCGCGCCACCCCGCCGACAC
>CAJYUW010000023.1 GCA_913778205.1 uncultured Curtobacterium sp. | reverse complement strand
GACCGCGGCTGGGTTCCTCACCCGCGCCGCCGCCTACTTCGCCAGTCACGGCGTGATCCGGATCCAGCGAGTCATCTCCGACAACGCGCTCGCGTATCGACGATCACAGCCGTTCAAGGACGCCGTCGTAGCGCTCGGTGCCAGGCAGAAATTCATCAAGCCGCACTGCCCGTGGCAGAACGGCAAGGTCGAACGGTTCAACCGAACCCTCGCGACCGAGTGGGCTTACAGGCAGCCATTCACGAGCAACCAAGCGCGCGCCGAGGCGCTTGCGCCCTGGATCGAGCACTGCAACACTGGCCGGATCCACTCGAGCCACGGCCTCACGCCCGCAGCCCGAGTGTCACCAACCTGACGGCTCAGTACACCTAGGGTCGAGGGCATGAGCACTGATCACGTCAACGTCGACTGGGAGCAGGCCCGCGACACGAACCGCGCGAACTGGGACGACCGCGTGCCGATCCACGAGGGCGCGTACGAGATCGACGCCCTGCAGGACCCGGCGCACCGCTCCGGTGTCGTCCGTGACGACCTCCCGGTCCTCGCCCGCTGGGTACCCGGTGGCACGCTCGACGGGCTCGACGTCTGCCACCTGCAGTGCCACATCGGCACGGACACGGTGTCGCTCGCCCGGGAGGGTGCGCGGCTCACCGGTGTCGACTTCTCCCCCGCGGCGCTCGACTCGGCCCGCGGACTCGCCGACCGTCTGGGGCTCGACGTCACCTGGGTCGAGACGGACGTCCTCGATGCCCGGGCAGCGGTCACCGGCGACTTCGACGTCGTCTACACGAGCATCGGCACGATCTGCTGGCTCGACGACCTCGACCGGTGGGCGGCCCAGGTCGCGGCGCTCCTCCGTCCGGGCGGCGTGTTCTTCATCCGGGACGGCCACCCGGCGCTGTACGCGCTGGACGAGGACGCCGACGGACTCGTGAGCAGGTACCGCTACTTCGCCGACGGCACCGCGCAGCAGTGGGACGACGCCGGGACGTACGCCGGCGACGGACAGGTCGCGAACACGCGGACCTACGAGTGGCCGCACCCGCTGTCGGAGATCGTGAACGCCCTCCTCGGGGCGGGCCTCCGGCTGCGGTTCCTGGACGAGGGCCGGACGCTGCCGTGGCGGTTCAGCCAGCGCATGGAGGAGACCGGCGACGGGAACTTCGCCTGGCCCGCCGCGGATCGCGACCGCGTCCCGACGACCTTCACGGTGGTCGCGACCCGGGACTGACACGCCCGCCTGTACGTCCTTTCATGGACAGGTCGTTCCACTCGGGCGCAATATGCAGGGGTATTCCACAATGCTCCTGCGGAATCCGGTCCGCGGGAGTCCCACCCCGTCCGGCAACGTCGCCGGACCGAGGACAGGAGGACCGTGTGATCAGCAGCACCAGCAGGATCGGCTGGACGAGGAACGGGATCGGGATCGTCGCGGTGGTCGCCGCCGCGTTGGCGGGCGGCTCGTTCGCCGTCGCGCCGGCGGTGGCGGCCACCCCGGCGTGCGCGACCGCGTGGAGCGCGGGCACCGCGTACACCGGCGGCGCGACGGTCAGCGAGAACGGCACGAACTACACCGCGAACTGGTGGACCCAGGGCGACGACCCGGCCACGCACTCGGGCGCGACGGGGAGCGGGCAGCCGTGGACCTCGACGGGCGCGTGCAGCGGGACGAGCACGGGCGGCGGCACCGGTGGCGGCACCGGTGGCGGCACGGGGACCGGGACCGGCGGTGGCACGGGGACCGGGACCGGGGGTGGCACGGGGACCGGGACCGGGGGTTCGGGCGGGACGGCGAGCGGGCTCGTGTTCAGTCCGTACAAGGACGTCACGGTGAACCTCGACTGGAACACGAACGTCATGAACACGGCGGTCACCGGGACGCGCATCCCCGTCGTCGGCTCGTCGAACAGCCTGGTCGCCACCCGCGAGCCGGGTCTGCAGGCGATCACGCTCGCGTTCGCCACCGGTACCTGTGGCAGCGAGAACTGGGGCGGGGTCGCCGCTGACGCCTTCGCGAGCGCCAACATCCCCAAGCTCGACGCCGCGGGGGTGGACTACATCGTCAGCACCGGCGGGGCTGCCGGGTCCTTCACGTGCTCCGGCACGGCGCTGCAGTCCTTCATCGCCCGGTACGCGACCTCGCACATGATCGGGGTCGACTTCGACATCGAGAGCGGGCAGTCCGTCGCCGACGTGCAGAACCTCGTGGACGCCGCGGCGCTCGCACAGTCGAAGTACCCCGGCATGCGGTTCTCGTTCACACTCGCGACCCTCGCCGCGTCCGACGGGTCGTACGGCGGCCTCAACAGCACCGGGGACGCCGTCGTCAAGGCCATCAAGGCGTCGAGCCTGACGCACTACACGGTCAACCTCATGACGATGGACTTCGGCCGGGCGACCGCGGCGAACTGCGTGCTCTCCGGCTCGACCTGCGAGATGGGGCGGTCGGCGATCCAGGCCGTCACCAACCTCGAGCACACCTACGGCATCGCACCGTCGAAGATCGAGATCACCCCGATGCTCGGCGTGAACGACGCCTCCGACGAGGTCTTCACCCTCGCCGACGTCGACACGCTGACGTCGTACG
Organism: uncultured Curtobacterium sp.; assembly: GCA_913778205.1. Taxonomy (GTDB): domain Bacteria; phylum Actinomycetota; class Actinomycetes; order Actinomycetales; family Microbacteriaceae; genus Curtobacterium. The sequence goes on along the minus strand of CAJYUW010000023.1, from coordinate 94,458 downwards.
CCAAGGCGAACGGCCTGGCCGGGGTGCACACGTGGTCACTCGACCGCGACACGCCGTGCTCCTCGACGACGGCCATGGCGACGTGCAGCTCGGTCCCGAGCGCCCCGGCGCTCGCGTGGACCGACCGGTTCCTCGCCGACCTGCGGTAGGCGCGACCCGCTGACGGACTGGAGGCTCGGTGCCCGCTGGCACCGAGCCTCCAGTCCGTCTCCTGCACGTCGGGCGCGGGACGCGCGGATCAGGTGGCTTCGTCGTCGAACGGGGCGGCCTCGCCGACGGCGAGCGGCACCACCGGCGCCGTGGCACGGACCTTCGAGGCGGTGACCTGGGCCGCCTCGACCGCGGTGACGCTGCCGCCGCTGTCGAGCAGCGCATCACGGATGATGCGCCGGGGGTCGTACTGCCGCGGATCGAGCTTCTGCCACTCGATGTCGTCGAACTCCGGGCCCATCTCGTCCCGCATCCGCTCCTTCGCGGTGTCGGCGAACCGGCGGACGGCCTTGACGAACTCCGCCAGCTTCGCGGCGTACTGCGGCAAGCGTTGCGGCCCGAGGATCAGGACACCGATGATCCCGATCAGGAGGAACTTCTCGAAGCCGTCGAACACGGTACGAGCGTAACCCGTCCGCCCCGCGCAACACCCGTAGAGTTGTCCTCCGAACGGAGTGTGCGTGTCAGAGAAAGAGTCGAACTGGAAGTTCGCCGAGGACATCGTCGCCGAACCCGAGACGATCGCCCGCGCGCGTGAACACTCGCTGGAGCTCGGGGTCGAGGCGGTCTCGCCTGCCATCGGAGCCCAGATCAGCGTGATCGCCGCTGCCTCCCGCGCGACGAGCATGATCGAGATCGGGACCGGGCTCGGCGTCTCGGGGCTCTACCTGCTCGCGGGTGCCCCCGAGGCGACGCTCACGACCATCGACGTCGAGGTGGACCACCAGCAGGCCGCCCGTGACGCGTTCATCGCCGCCGGCACGGCACCCGCGCGCATCCGGCTCATCCCGGGCCGGGCGAACCAGGTGCTCCCGCGGATGAACGAGGCCTCGTACGACGTCGTGCTCGTCGACGCCGACCCGGAGCACGTGATCGAGTACGTCGAGCACGGACTGCGGCTCGCCCGGCTCGGCGGCACCGTCCTGGTGCCGCACGCGCTGTGGCGGGGACGCGTCGCGGACCCCGTGAAGCGGGACCGTGCCACGACCGACTTCCGGTTGCTGCTCACCGAGGTGTCGACATCGGGGGCCGTCCGCAGTGCGCTGTCGCCGGCCGGGGACGGGCTGCTGCAGCTGACGAAGCTCACGGCGTAGGCGTCCTCCGACGGCCGGGCGCCGTGCCGTCCGGCGCCGTGCGGGGCCGCGGTCAGTCGTCGTCCTCGACGCCGAGGTGCCGCAGGTAGCGCTCGGGCGACTCGAGGAACGAGCGCTGGTGCCGCACGAGGTCGAGGTCCTCCCACGCTGTGCGGCGCAGCCCCCACTCGCCCACCTCGTGGATCGTGGCCCCGGGGAACGCCGCGAGCACGGGTGAGTGCGTCGAGAGGATCACCTGGCCGATGCCGCTGTCGACGATCGACTGGAGCAGCCCGATGAGCGCGAGGCACCCCGAGAACGACAGCGCGGACTCGGGTTCGTCGAGGATCCAGAGCCCCGGCCACCGCGCACGGTCGATCACGAAGTCGAGGAAGGACTCGCCGTGGCTGCGCTCGTGGAAGCGCGGCTCGGGGCGGCTCAGATTCGGGTGTTGCTCGAGGTAGGTGAACAGCCCGTGCATGGTCTCGGCGCGGAGGAAGAACCCGCCCCGGGGTGCACCGAAGTCGCGCCGGAGCCGGATGTGTTCGCAGAGCGACGACTCCGACGGCCGGGTCGAGTGCTGCGATCCCGTGCCCCCGCCCTCCGGCCCCATGCCGAACTGCAGCGCGATCGCCTCGACGATGGTCGACTTCCCGACGCCGTTGTCGCCGACGAACACCGTGACCGGGTCGAGGTCGAGCCCCTCGTCGAGCAGCTGCCGGACGGGCGGGAACGTCGCCGGCCAGACGTCACGGGGCATGGGGAGCGGGTCGTTGAACTCCTCGACCCGGGTGATCGGCATGTGGGACCTGCGCACGGGGCCATCCTGGCGGAGACCACCGATGTTCCGCCCCGGGACGCGACGAAGCCCGGAGCGTACGCGCTCCGGGCTTCGTCGTTCGGTGCTTCGACGGACTAGGCCGAGACGACCTCGGCGAGTGCGTCGTGGAGTTCCTTGGCCTCGGCATCGTTGACCGAGACGACAAGGCGGCCTCCACCCTCGAGCGGAACCCGCACGATGATGAGTCGACCCTCCTTAACAGCCTCCATCGGCCCGTCACCGGTCCTCGGCTTCATGGCTGCCATCAGATGTCCCCTTTCGTGCAGTACATGCCCGCCCATTATCCCGTATCCCCGGGGCAACTGCGAAACCGCCCAGGTTGGGGGTCGCGAAACGCGACGTTCTCGCGGCTGCCGTCCCTAACCTATGTGGATGCCGAACATCCGCTCCATGCTCCGTGGATCCGACCCAGCCCCCACCGACGACGCGGTCCCCGCGGGTATGCGCATCGCGGCGGCCTTCTCGTGGCGGCTGCTGGTCGTGGGCGCAGCGCTGGCCGTCCTGGTCCTCCTGGTCGTCCTGCTCCAGGACATCATCGTGCCGTTCCTCATCGCGCTGCTCCTCTGCGCGCTGCTCGTGCCGCTGTCGTCGTTCCTGCGCCGGCACCGCTGGCCGAAGTGGGTCGCGATCCTCACGAGCCTGGTGTCCGTGCTCGTCGCGATCGGCGGGCTCGGGCTCATCGTCACCGCGCAGATCCGGTACGACCTGCCGTCGCTCGAGAAGCGGCTGCACACGAGCATCTCGTCGCTGCAGACCCTGCTCGCCTCGGAGCCGTTCGGCATCACGGCGTCCCAGGTCAACCGGTGGATCTCCGACGGCTCCGACTACCTGCAGTCGCACGCGTCGTCGATCTTCTCCGGGTTCATCGCGGCGGGGTCGGGCGCGATCCACGTGTTCGAGGGCCTGTTCATCATCATCTTCACGACCCTGTTCGTGCTGATCGACGGCCCGCGCATCTGGCAGTGGGTCGTCCGGATCTTCCCGCGGCGCGCGCGCCCCCGGATCGACGTCGCGGGACACGCCGGTTGGAAGACCCTGACGAGCTTCATCCGCGTGCAGCTCGTCGTCGCGATCACCGACGCGCTCGGCGTGGTCATCGGGGCGCTCATCCTGCAGATCCCGCTGGCGATCCCGATCGGCGTGATCGTGTTCTTCGGTGCGTTCGTGCCCGTGGTCGGCGCGATCGTCGCGGGCATCGTCGCCGTGGTCATCGCGCTCGTGTTCAACGGCTGGGTGCCCGCGCTCATCATGCTCGGGATCATCGTGCTCGTGCAGCAGCTCGAGAGCCACGTGCTGCACCCGTTCCTGACCGGGAGCGCCGTCAAGGTGCACCCGCTCGGGGTCGTCCTCGGCGTCACCGCGGGCACGACCGTCGCCGGCGTCGTCGGAGCGTTCTTCGCGGTGCCGTTCATCGCCACCGTGAACGCGATGGTGAACGCCGCCGCGGCCTGGCGCCCGGAGGACGGCGTGCCGCTCTCGGAGATCGAACGCATCGAGCGGCACGAACCCGCGGAGGACTAGCGGGCGTCCCCGGTCACGGCGGCGTCCAGTCGTAGCCGTCGACCCACCAGTTCGCGTACAGCCACACCCACTGCAGCACGAGTGCCACCACCACGAGCGCGACCCGGTACGCCCACGACCGCGGCAGGGCGACCACCGCGAGGAGCGGCGCGACCGGCATGAGGATCCGCCAGGTGCTCGACTGGGGGAAGAACACCGCGAGCAGGTAGACGACGTACGCGACGACCCAGAGCCGCAGCTCGAGGCCGACCCGCCGTGCCGCGGGCATCCAGACGAGGACGGCGATGCCCGCCAGGCCGAGCGGGATCGCGAGGGCCGCGGGCCAGCCGCCCGGGAAGCGCAGCCACCAGGCGAAGCCCTCCACCCACGAGGAGAACGGCACGAGCTCGCCCCACCCGACGTACGACGACCGCCACGCCAGCTCGGTGTCGGTGTAGGCCTTCGGCACACCGGTGACGGCCCAGGCGATCGCCGGCCACGCGAGCCCGACGAGGCCCGAGACGACCGCGACCACGAGCGGTGGCAGACCGGTCCGGAGCGTCGGACGGGAATCCTCGCGCACCCACGACGGGCGGAACCACCACACGGCCAGGACGAGCGCGAGGAAGCAGGCGAACGCGAGCCCGGTCGGCCGCGTCATCCCGAGCAGCAGGACGACGGGCAGCATCGTCCACCAGCGTCGGTCCACCGCCAGGAGCAGCGCGACGAAGAGCAGGAACAGCCCCATCGACTCGGCGTACGCGACCTGGAACATCACGGAGGTCGGTGCGACGCACAGCAGCACGGTGGCGAAGGTCGCCCGCGGTGCGTCGAGGAACCGGCCGACCAGGCGCCGGAAGACGAGCGCGGCTCCCCACCCGGCGACGAGGGACACCGTGACGGCCACCGCCTCGAACGACGCTCCGGTCAGCAGCATGAGGCCACGGACCAGGAACGGGTAGGCCGGCATGAATGCCCACGCGTTCTCCGCGACGTGCCCGGCTGCGTCGACGGGGAGGGTCGACGGGTAGCCGCCGGTCGCGATGACGCGGTACCAGGCACCGTCCCAGACGGCGGCGAAGGACAGGTACGACGGGTGCTCGCCGGTGAAGGAGTTCGCGGACTGCGCCGCAGCGAAGCCCTGCATCATGATCGTGGTGACCACCCGGGCGAGGGCGTACACCAGCGTGATCCGGACCCACCACGGCACCGCTCGGTACCGGGCGCGCCAGCGGACCGCCCGACCGGCCCCGGACCGGAGCACGCCGTCCGTCGTCAGGCGGTCAGCCACCGACGGAGGCCGTCCTCGACCGACGTGATCTGCGCGAGCGGGACCTGCTCGTCGTCGTGGTGGGCGAACACCGGCTCGCCGGGCCCGTAGTTGACCGCGGGCACCCCGAGCGCGGAGAAGCGGGCCACGTCCGTCCACCCGTACTTCGGTCGGGGCGCGGGACCGCCCACCGCGGCGACGAACTCCTGCGCGAGCGGGGCGTCGAGGCCGGGTCGGGCGCCCGCGGCGAGGTCGACGATCTGCACGTCGTACCCGTCGAAGAGCTCGCGGATGTGCGCGACGGCCTCGTCGGCGCTTCGGGACGGCGCGAACCGGTAGTTCACGTGGACCATGGCCTCGTCCGGGATGACGTTGCCGGCGATGCCGCCGCTGATGCCCACGGCGTTCAGCCCTTCGCGGTAGTCGAGCCCGTCCACCGTGACGGTGCGGGGCTCGTACGCCGCCAGGGTCGCGAGGATCGGTGCCGCCTTGTGGATCGCGTTGTCGCCGATCCAGCTCCGGGCGCTGTGCGACCGCTTGCCGAAGGTCCGGACCTCGGCACGGAGGTTGCCGTTGCAGCCGCCCTCGATCTGCGCGCCGGACGGCTCGCCGAGGATCGCGAAGTCGCCGGCGAGGAGCTCCGGCCGCGTGCGCGCGAGGCGACCCAGACCGTTCAGCGAGTCGCTCACCTCCTCGTGGTCGTAGAAGACCCAGGTGACGTCGTTCGTCGGCTCGGCGAGGTCGTACGCCAGCTTGAGCTGCACCGCGACGCCCGCCTTCATGTCGACCGTGCCGCGGCCCCAGAGGATCTCGGTGCCGTCCTCCGCGGTGCGGAACTCGGTCGGCAGGTTGTCGTTCAGCGGCACCGTGTCGATGTGCCCCGCGATGACGACGCGGCGTTCGCGGCCGAGGTTCGTCCGCGCCACGATCGCGTCCCCGTCGCGGACGACGGCGAGGTGCGGCAGCGGTGCGAGCGCGGACTCGATCGCGTCGGCGAGCGCGCCCTCGTTCCCCGACACCGACTCGATGTCGCAGATGGCTCGGGTGATGTCGATGGACGAGGCGGTGAGGTCGAGCGGCTCCGGCATGCGGGCAGCCTACCGGCCGACGCTTGCCGGGAGCCCTCGGGGCGGCCCCCTGTGGACGGGAGGCCGCCTGCCCACAGGTGGCGTGCCTCCAGGCCGGCCGGGAGGCACGGTGCGGGTCCTCCACAGGCCTCCGGCTGGCCGGGAGGCACGGTGCGGGTCCTCCACAGGCGTCCGGCTGGACGGGTGGCCGGTCCCGTCGCCTCGCTACCCTTGGACCCGTGACCGACACGACCGACTCCGCCCGCCCGACCTCCGCCTGGGGCCACGGCCTCGCGACGATCGCCGCCGACGGCACGACGCTCGACACCTGGTACCCCGAGACGCACCTCGGCACGGTCCCCGCCGACGCGACGTTCCCGGAGGAGCTGCGGGAGCACGTCGGCGACGACCCCCGCCGGGCCGTCCGGATCGAGGCGGTCACGACCGAGATCGCGATCGACGCCGCCCCGGCCAGCACGCCGGACGCGTACCTCCGGCTGCACCTCCTCAGCCACCTGCACGTCCGCCCGAACGAGATCGCGCTCGACGGGGTCTTCGCGCACCTGCCGATCGTCGCCTGGACGAACGCGGGCCCCGTCTCCCCCGCGGACCTCACCCGTCTGCGCCCCGCCCTCCAGCGCGCCGGCATCGCGGTGCACGCGATCGACAAGTTCCCGCGGCTGGTGGACTACGTCGTCCCCGACCGGGTGCGCATCGGCGACGCGAACCGGGTCCGGCTCGGCGCGCACCTCGCACCCGGCACCACGGTCATGCACGAGGGCTTCGTGAACTTCAACGCCGGGACGCTCGGCGACGCCATGATCGAGGGGCGCGTCTCGCAGGGGGTCGTCGTGGGCGACGGCACCGACATCGGCGGCGGCGCCTCGATCATGGGGACGCTGTCCGGCGGCGGGACGCACCGGGTGTCGCTCGGTGCGCGTGCCCTGCTCGGCGCGAACGCCGGGCTCGGCATCTCCCTGGGCGACGACTCCGTGGTCGAGGCCGGGCTCTACGTCACGGCCGGCACCAAGGTGGTCCTCGTCGGGGCTGCCCCGAACCCGGACGGCACCCCGAAGACCGTCAAGGCGGCGGAGCTGTCCGGCACCCCGAACGTGCTGTTCCGTCGCAACTCGGTCACGGGCGCGGTCGAGGCCCTGCAGCGCCAGGGGCAGGGCATCCAGCTGAACACCGCCCTGCACGCGTAGGGCGGTGCATCCCGCATCGACCATCGCGGGCCCGCACGGTCCGGTCCCGATCCGGCGCTACGGGTCGGAGTCCGCCGTCACGCTCGTCTGGCTGCACGGCGGCGGGTTCTTCCGCGGCGACCTCGACCTCCCGGAGTCGCACGCGGTGGCGACGACCCTGGCGGACCGCGGGATCGACGTGGTCGCGGTCGACTACCGTCTCGCGCCGGTGCCCGGGCTGCCGTTCCTCGGACGCCGCGGTCCCCGCGGCAGGCGACGACACCCGGCTGCGGCGGACGACGTGCGCGCCGTGCTCGAGGCCGTCCGCCACCGTGACGCAGGAGCGCTCCTGCTCGGCGGCGCGAGCGCCGGCGCGTGCCTGGCCGCGGCCGTCACCCGGACGCTGCCTGCGGAGGCCCGACCCGACGGCCTGTTCCTGGCCTACGGCTTCTTCCACGCCCGCACCCCGCGCGACGCCGCCGTCACCGGATCCGTCCGGGGGCACCGTCGCCTGACCCACCACCCAGCGCTGCTCGACCGGGCGAACCGGAACCTCGTCGGACGCGGGGCCCCGACGGAGACCGCGTTCCCCGGCGGGCAGGACCTGACGGGGTTCCCACCCGTCCTGATGGTGGATGCCGAGCACGACACCATGCGGGCGTCGGGCGACCGGTTCGCGCTGGAACTACGGACCGCCGCTGTCGACGTCGAACGGCACGTCCTGCCGGGTGCTCGGCACGCGTTCCTCGACCGTCCGGGCACGCCGGACTCGGACACCACGCTCGACCTCGTGACCGCCTGGGCGCTGACGCGACCCACCCGCTAGCTGCACGGCCTGGCAGCTGCCCTGCCCGGCGCCCGCTCCGCCGGCCTGGAGTCGCGTGGCGGTCCCGCACCGCGCCTCCCGTCCGACGCGTCCGCACAACCAAAGACGGAACGAACCGCGCGCGTCTCTGGTTCGACACGTCTTTGGTTGTGCGCCGACACCCGGCACCACACCAGGTACACGGCGCCCGCTCCGCCGGCCTGGAGTCGCGTGGCGGTCCCGCACCGCGCCTCCCGTCCGACGCGTCCGCACAAGCAAAGACACGTCGCACCACGTGTCTCCGTGGTGCGACGTGTCTTTGCTCGTGCGCGGCGCAGCCCGAGCACCCGCCAGCGCAGCGGCCGCCCGTCAGCGCGCCGGCAGGTCCCGCTCGGGGTACCCCACGTAGAGCTGCTGCGGGCGGCCGATCTTGTTCAGCGGGTCGTTGTTGAGCTCACGCCACTGGGCGATCCAGCCCGGCAGCCGCCCGATCGCGAACAGCACGGTGAACATCCGCGGCGGGAAGCCCATCGCCTTGTAGATGATGCCCGTGTAGAAGTCGACGTTCGGGTAGAGGCGGCGGCTGACGAAGTAGTCGTCCTCGAGCGCGATGCCCTCGAGCTCCATCGCGATGTCGAGCAGGTCGTCCTGCACGCCGAGCGCCTCGAGCACCTCGTGCGCGGACTCCTTCACGAGCTTGGCGCGCGGGTCGTAGTTCTTGTAGACGCGGTGCCCGAAGCCCATGAGCTTCACCCCGCGCTCCTTGTTCTTCACCCGCTCGACGAAGCGCGACACCGGCTCGCCGGAGTCCTTGATCTGCTGGAGCATCTCGAGAACGGCCTCGTTCGCGCCGCCGTGCAGCGGGCCGTAGAGGGCGTTGATGCCGGCGGAGATCGACGCGAACATGTTCGCCTTCGTCGAGCCGACGAGCCGGACGGTCGCGGTCGAGGCGTTCTGCTCGTGGTCCTCGTGCAGGATCAGGAGCCGCTCCAGCGCCTTCGACAGCACCGGGTTGGGCTCGTACGTCTCGGCCATGGTGCCGAAGTTCAGCCGGAGGAAGTTGTCGACGAACGACAGCGAGTTGTCCGGGTACAGGAAGGCCTGCCCGATCGACTTCTTGTGCGCGTAGGCGGCGATGACCGGCAGCTTCGCGAGCAGCCGGACGGTCTGCAGCTCGACCTTCTCGGGGTCGTCGACGCTCATGTCGTCCTCGTAGTACGTGGACAGGGCGCTGACCGCGCTCGACAGGACCGACATCGGGTGCGCCGAGTGCGGGAGCGCGTCGAAGAGTCGGCGGAGGTCCTCGTGCAGGAGCGTGTGGCGACGGATGCGGGCGTCGAAGGACTCGAGCTCGGCGGCCGTCGGCAGCTCGCCGTAGATGAGGAGCCAGGCGACCTCGAGGAAGGTGCAGTTCGACGCGACCTGGTCGATCGGGTACCCGCGGTAGCGAAGGATGCCCTCGTCGCCGTCGATGTACGTGATGGCGCTCTTGGTCGAACCGGTGTTCACGAAGCCGTAGTCGAGGGTGTTCATTCCCGTCTGCTTCTTGAAGGTCGAGATGTCCACCGCGGACGCACCGTCGACGCTCGGCAGGATCGGGAACTCCGCCGAGCCACCCGGGAACGTCAGGGTCGCGGTCTCGGTCTGCTGCTCCGCAGCCGGGCTCACGGGGACGGGCGTGGTGGGCGGTGTGGCCGTCTTCTGAGCGTCGTTGGCAGTGTCAGTCACGATGACAGCCTAATCGCGCCCACTGTCGGTCGTGCACACTCCCGCGCTCCGCAATTGGTGGGAACCACGGATTGCGCCATCACCAGGCAGGTGGATCGGGTCGCCCGACGGCCGACTCGACGTCGTGTCCGGTCACGACTGCGAGATGCGGACCGGCCGGGAGGCACGCCCCGGGTCGGCAGCGCGGCGTGCGGTCCGCAGGGGTCCCCACCCCGGCTCGCGCTCGGAGCGCTCCGGCGACCGGACACCCCGCGGCGGCAGTCGTTCGGTGCACGCCGGTCGAACGGTGTCCCGAGGGAACACCCTCGCCGATCGAAGGGAACACCATGCACCCCAGCCATCGACTGACCGTCGCCGCCGCGATCACCGCGATCACGGCCGCCGCCGCGGTCGCCGTGCCCGCCGCCGCCCAGGCCGAGACCCGCTCCTCGCTCTCCGCCCCCACCTCCGCGCCGGTGTCGCAGTCCGCCGCCGCGACGCCGGCATCGGAGTCGCAGACCACCGCCCAGCCGATCACGATCGCGTCCGGCACCCGGTACACCGCCGGGGAGAACACCGTCACCGGGACCGCCAGCCCCGGCAGCGAGCTGTTCATCACCTACCAGGCATCCTTCGGCACGCGGTACGCGAGTGCCTCGGCCGGCACCGACGGCACCTGGTCCGCCGACGTGTTCCTCGAGGTGCCGAGGTCCACCTCGACGGCCTTCTTCACGGTCTCGAGCGTCGGCGGGTCCGCGGACCGGGTCGCGGCGCGGTTCACCGTCGAGGCGCCGACGGTCGGGTCGGAGTACGTGCCGGCGACGCTGGACTGGAAGTACCCGATCGCCAACTCGCACGGCACGCGATCGGGGACGGGCACGCCGGGCGCGTTCCTGACCCTGTCGTGGGGCTTCGCGTCGGCGTCGACGATCGTGGCGGCCGACGGCACGTGGACGGTGGACGTGTCCACCGCGTCGAGCACGTACAACGGCCTGGCCAAGGCGACCGTGACGACCCACCTCGCGCCCGGTGAGACGCGCGACGAGATCATCACGCTGCGATGACCGGGACTGGAGGACTCCGCACGCCGAGCGCTCGCGCCCGACGACTCGCGACCGGCGCCGCCGTCGCGACGTGCGTCGTGATCGGGCTCGCGGTCCCGCAGCCCGCGGCCGCCGCCACGACGACGGACACGCCCACGGCCGCATCCGGTGCCGCGACGGCCCCCGTTGCTGCGCCCGGCGCCGCGACGGCCCCCGTTGCTGCGACCGGCGCCGCAGCAGCCGCTCCTCTCGTGGTGACCTCGCCGGGCTACGGGACCACGGTCGACGGCCCGACGGTCACGGTGACCGGCCTCGGAGCCCCGGGCGACCGGGTGACCTTCGCCGACGACCGCGGGCGTGCGGGCGTGTTCCCCGACGCCACGGTCGGCGCGGACGGCACCTGGGTGACGAGCGCGACGTTCGTCCCCGGTGATCGCGTGTTCGCGGTCGGGACCTCGGCGATCACCGGCGCCACGGCGCTCGTGAGCGTCGACGTCCGGGGCACCGTGGGTTCCGCGCTGACGGTCGACCCGACCGCGTCCCGTGGTGCCACGGGCGACTTCGTGCTCACCGGCACGGGCACGCCCGGCAACCTCGTCGAGCTCGACCCGCGCTCCGGCGCCTTCACGGGTTCCGCCGTGGTCCGCGCGGACGGCCGGTGGTCGATCCCGATCGGTCCGGGGTGGAGCAGCGGGTTCCACGCGGGCGAGATCGCCGAGCGGAACGGCGCGACGACCGTCGCGACCGGCTTCTACGGCGTGTACCTGATCGGCTGACGGGTACCCGCGGCGGACCCGAGCCACGCCGGACGGCGGCTCGGGTCCGCTCGCGGCCGGGACGTTCAGGACCCGGCGGACCACCGCCCGCCGACCGGGACGATCAGCACCCGGCGAGCCACCGCCCGCCGACCGGGACGTTCAGGACCCGGCGAGCCACCGCCCGCCGACCGGGACGATCAGGACCCGGCGAGCCACCGCCCGCCGACCGGGACGATCAGCACCCGGCGAGCCACCGCCCGCCGACCGGGACGATCAGGACCCGGCGAGCCGCCGCCCGCTCGCGAGCCGCTGCGCGGCCGCCGCAATGCGCTCGTCCGTCGCCGTGAGCGCCACCCGCACGTGCTCGGCGCCCGCCGGCCCGTAGAAGGTCCCGGGGGCGACGAGGATCCCGCGGTCGGCGAGCCACTCCACCGTGTCGAACGCCGGCTCACCGCGCGTCGCCCAGAGGTACAGGCCGGCCTCGCTGTGGTCGATGCGGAAGCCTGCTCCGTCGAGTGCTCGACGGAGCATGTTCCGGCGGGCCCGGTAGCGCGCCTTCTGCTGCTGCACGTGCGTCTCGTCCTCGAGGGCGACGACCATCGCCTGCTGCACGGGCAACGGCGGCATCATCCCCGTGTGCTTGCGGACCGCCAGCACCTCGGCGAGCAGGGCTGCGTCACCGGCGACGAAGGCGGCACGGTACCCGGCGAGGTTCGACTGCTTCGACAGCGAGTAGACGCTGAGCACGCCGTCGACTGAATCGCCGACGACCCGCGGGTCGAGGATGGTGGGCGTCGGCGCGGTGTCGTACGGCGGCTCCCACCCGAGCTCGGCGTAGCACTCGTCGCCCACGATGACGGCGCCGAGCGCACGCGCTCGCGCGACCGCGGCGCGGAGCTGGTCGACCGACAGCACCCGGCCGTCGGGGTTGCCCGGCGAGTTCAGCCACACGAGCTTCGTCGTCGCGGGCCAGGCCGCGGGATCGTCCGAGGCGAGCGCGGTCGCGCCGACCAGGGCGGCCCCGAGCTCGTAGGTCGGGTAGGCGGCCTCCGGGAAGACGACGGTGTCGCCGCGCCCGACGCCGAGCCACAGCGCGAGGCCCGCGATGAACTCCTTGGAGCCGATGGTCGGCAGGACCTGGTCGGCCGTGAGCGTCACGCCCTGCCGTCGGCCGTACCACGCCGCGATGGCCTCGCGGAGCGCGGGGGTGCCGGCGACCTGCGGGTAGGCGTGGGCGTCGGTCGCCTCGGCGAGGGCACGTCGGACGAGCTCCGGCGTCGGGTCGACGGGCGAGCCGACGCTGAGGTCGACGATGCCGCCCTCGACCGCCGCCGCGCGCTGCTTGACGGGGACGAGCTGGTCCCAGGGGAAGTCGGGGAGGTCGAGCGCCACGTGCCGGACCCGGGTCAGCCGCGCGGCGGCTCGGCCAGGACGACCGGGTGGTCCTTGTGGATCACGCCGACCTTCGCGGCACCGCCGGGCGAACCGACCTCGTCGAAGAACTCGACGTTGGCCTTGTAGTAGTCGGCCCACTCCTCGGGGAGGTCGTCCTCGTAGTAGATCGCCTCGACGGGGCAGACCGGCTCGCAGGCACCGCAGTCGACACACTCGTCGGGGTGGATGTACAGCGAGCGGTCGCCCTCGTAGATGCAGTCGACCGGGCACTCGTCGATGCAGGCGCGGTCCTTGACGTCCACACAGGGCTGAGCGATCACGTACGTCACGGTTCGATCCTACTCACGGCCCTGGGCGGAGCCGGACAGCCCGGTGTCCGACCGCCCCGGTGCGGCGCCCCCGGTCCCCGCCGGGGTGGCCACGGTCGCCGGTCCCCCACCGGTTCCGGCCGGGCGCCGCCCGTCGCCGAAGTCCGGCCACACGAGCACGACGAACGCCACGGCCGTGGGCGCGATCATCCACGTGTAGCCGGCGGCGTTCGCGAGCACGAGCTGGAGCAGGAACGTCGTCGCGGCCGCGATCCCGAGCCACGCCGCCACCACGAGCACCCGGGAGCGGAAGAGCAGCCGGAGGCCGGCGAGCAGCCCGATCACGATGAGCGTCGGCAGGAGGATGCCGATCGGGAACGTGCCGATCGTCTGCTGGTGCGTCACGGAGCCGAGGCCACCCGCGACCAGTCCGACCACGAACGACACGACGACCGCGGTGGCCTTCCACCCGGGGGTGAGCTCGGCGTATGTCTGCGGCGCCGGCGGAGTCGGGTCGGCATCGTGCCGGAATGCCTCGACCGCGGGGGCGTGCTGCCGAGCACCGTGCGGCATCACCCAGGACAGCGCGGTCGGGTCGGCGGGGTCGACCGGGTCGACGGTGAGCTGCGAGCGGTACTGCTCGAGCGCGGCCCGGACCCTCGCGCGCACGGGGACGACGTCGACGGTCAGGTCGGCGTCGCCGGAGTCGACCGCGACGATCATCGAGAAGGGCACCTCCTCGGCGCGGGCGGCGTACCGGGCAGCGTGGTGCACCCGCACGTGGTCGGGATGCCCGTACCCGCCGTCGTCGGCGTAGCTCACCACCGCGTCGGCCATCGTCGACCGGATCGCGGCCCGGACGTCGTCCACGACCTCACCGAGGTCCGCTGCGGTGAGCGAGTCCGCCGGGGCGTCGTCGGCGGCGACCGCTCTGCCATCCGGCCCCCACTGCATCCCGGAGTCGGAGTACCGCCGCTCGGGCAGGTCGGTCGGGCGCGCGCCGGCTCCCCCGAGCCAGAGGTGCGCGGGGCCACCCAGCGCGGCCAGCGCCGCGGCGATCTCCCCCTCGCGGTGTGCGGCGACACGCGGACCGTCACCCGCGAGCGGTGCGGCCTCGGCCGTGAGCATCTCGCCCCGCTCGCCGCGGGTCGCGGTGAGGACGGTCACCTCGGCGCCGAGCTCCAGCAGGGTGGCGATCGTCCCGCCCGACACGAGCGTCTCGTCGTCGGGGTGGGCGTGCACGAACAGGACGCGCTCTGGGCGCGTGACGGGGGCCTCGGACATCGGTGCCCAGCGTACGGGAACGGTCTACCGCGGGGTGACGATGTACGTCGCGGTCACGCCGGCGTCGGTCTTCGCGAAGGTCAGCACGACGCGGTACCCGTCGCTCCGGAACAGCCCGAAGGCGCTCGAGGAGTCCGCACGCTTCACCGACTCGGTGTACCCGGCGCCGGTCAGGGCGTCGGCCGCTGCCGCGAACTCGTCGACCGACCCGACCCGGACCTGGGCGACCCATCCGGAGCCGTCCGGACCCGACCCGCCACCGAGGACGGTGCCGTCGACGAGCGGCACGTCCTTCGTCGGGAACCCGTCGGGCAGCTGCCCGTCGGAGGTCACCTTCGCGCCCTTGAGCGCGGTGTCGAGCGCGCCGTCGATGCCGCCGGCGACCGACGCCATGCCGTCCTGGATGGCCTTGCCGTCGATGCCCTGCACCGCGGTCGACACGTCCGACGCGACGCTCGACCCGAAGTCAGTCGCCTGCTTGACGGACTCGGACGAGCAGCCGCTCAGGCCGGCCAGGGCGATGCCTGCGGCGACGGCGGCGATCAGGGTGCGGGTCGGGGTGCGCATGCGCAGCACCCTAGATGGTCTGCCGGGAGGCACGGCGAACGTTCGCTGTGAAGCTCCGGCCCGGAACCGCACGGCCTGGCGATCGCGGCGGAGCGCGGCGCGATCAGGCCAGGTACGCCCGTGCCGCCGCCACGGCGGCGTCCACACCGACCGGGATCGACGTCTCGGCCCGGGGTGCGTAGAAGGGCGAGTGGTTGCTCGGGATCTCCTGCCCGGTGCGGAACAGCTCCGGGTCGGTGATGCCGGTGAACCAGTACACGATCGGCACGCCCGCCGCGGTGGCGAGCTGGCCGACGTCCTCCGACGCCATCGCCAGGCCCGACTCGAGGTCGATCGCGTTCGGGACGACGTCGCGGACCGCGGCGAGGACCTTCGCGGCCTGCTCCGGGTCGTTCACGAGCACGTCGGCGCCGGGGGCCCGCTCGATCGTCGGTTCCGGGAGACCGCCGGCGTCGCTCTCGGCGCGGACGATCCGTTCGATCGAGGCGATGATGCGCGCGCGGGTCTCCTCGTTGCGCGCCCGGGTGGAGATCTCGATGACGGCCTGGTCCGGGATGATGTTCGGCCGTGTGCCGGCGTGGAACGACCCGACCGTGACGACCCCGGCGTCGCTCGGGGCGACCTCGCGCGCGACGACCGTCTGCAGCCGGACCACGGCCGACGCCGCGGTCACGATCGGGTCGAGGGACGCCTGCGGGGCGGACCCGTGCGCGCCGCGGCCGTTGAACGTGATCGTCAGGCGGTCGCTCGACGCCATCACCGGGCCGGAACCGACCGCGACCGTGCCGACCGGTGCCGGCGCGGAGTGCTGGCCGAGGACGACGTCGGGCGTCGGGAACCGCTCGACGAGCCCGTCGTCGATCATCGCCCGCGCACCGGAGATGACCTCCTCGGCCGGCTGGAACACCGCGACGACCGTGCCCTGCCACTCGTCCGTGGTCGCGACGAGCCGTTCGAGCGCGCCGAGGAGCCAGGTCACGTGGATGTCGTGCCCGCACGCGTGCATCGTGGCCACGGTGGCACCGGACTCGTCCTGGCCGGTGTGCTCGCTCGCGTAGGGCAGGCCGGTGCGCTCCTGCACGGGCAGCCCGTCCATGTCCGCGCGGAGCCAGATCGTCGGTCCCTCGCCGTTCTCGAGCACCGCGACGACGCCCGTTCCGCCCACGCCCGTCGTGACCGCGACGCCGGACAGCTCCGCGAGCCGCTCGGCGATCACCCCCGCGGTCCGGTGCTCCTGGAAACCGAGCTCCGGGTGCGCGTGCAGGTCCTGGTAGATGGCAAGCAGATCGAACGTCACGCGGACCACCGTACAACCGGGCCGTGACATGCCGACGGCCCGGCCACCTCGACGAGGTGACCGGGCCGTCGGACGGAGGACGGGCCTCCCGGCTGCTGCTGACGCGACGCGCCGACGCGACGTGCCGACGCGACGTACCTACGCGTCCTGGCGCTTGAGGCGGGCGTAGGCGCGCTGACGCGCCTGCGCATCGAGCTCGACCTTGCGGATGCGGACCGCGTCCGGGGTGACCTCGACGCACTCGTCCTCACGGGCGAACTCGAGGCACTCCTCGAGCGAGAGCTGCCGCGACGGGGTCATCGACTCGAAGGTGTCCGCCGTCGACGAACGCATGTTCGTCAGCTTCTTCTCCTTCGTGATGTTCACGTCCATGTCGTCGGCGCGCGAGTTCTCGCCGATCACCATGCCCTCGTAGACCTCCTCCGTGGGGTTGACGAAGAACGTCATCCGCTCCTGGAGGTTCGTGATCGCGAACGGCGTGACGACACCGGAACGGTCGGACACGATCGAGCCGTTGATGCGGGTCTGGATCGGGCCAGCCCACTCCCCGTAGCCGTGCGAGATCGCGTTCGCGATGCCGGTGCCGCGGGTCTCGGTGAGGAACGACGTGCGGAAGCCGATCAGGCCGCGCGACGGCACGATGAACTCCATGCGGATCCACCCGGTGCCGTGGTTCACCATGTTCTCCATGCGGCCCTTGCGGGCGGCCATGAGCTGGGTGATGGCGCCGAGGTGCTCCTCCGGCGTGTCGATCGTCATGTGCTCGTACGGCTCGAGGAGCTTGCCGTTCTCGTCGCGCTTCGTGACGACCTGCGGCTTGCCGACCGTGAGCTCGTAGCCCTCGCGGCGCATCTGCTCGACGAGGATGGCGAGCGCGAGCTCACCGCGTCCCTGGACCTCCCAGGCGTCCGGGCGGCCGATGTCCTGCACCTTGAGCGACACGTTGCCGACGAGCTCGCGGTCGAGGCGGTCCTTGACCATGCGGGCGGTGAGCTTGTGGCCCTTGACCTTACCGACGAGCGGGCTGGTGTTCGTGCCGATCGTCATCGAGATCGCCGGGTCGTCGACCGTGATGGTCGGCAGCGGACGGACGTCCTCGGGGTCGGTCAGGGTCTCACCGATGGTGATGTCCTCGAAGCCGGCGACGGCGACGATGTCGCCGGGACCCGCGGACTCGGCCGGGTAGCGGTCGAGCGCCTTCGTGATGAGGAGCTCGGTGATACGAGCGTTCTGGACGGAGCCGTCGTGCTTGACCCACGCGACCGTCTGCCCCTTCTTCATGGTGCCGTGGAAGATGCGCAGGAGCGCGAGGCGGCCGAGGAACGGCGAGGCGTCGAGGTTCGTGACGTGCGCCTGGAGCGGGTGCTCGTCGTCGTACGTCGGGGCCGGGACGTGCTGGAGGATCGCCTCGAACAGCGGCTCGAGGTCCTCGTTGTCCGGCAGGCTGCCGTCCGCGGGCTTGTTGCGCGAAGCGGCACCGGCACGGCCCGAGGCGTAGACCACGGGGACGTCGAGGATGGCGTCGAGGTCGAGGTCGTCGACCTCGTCCGACAGGTCGGAGGCCAGGCCGAGCAGGAGGTCCTGCGACTCGGAGACGACCTCGTCGATGCGGGAGTCCGGACGGTCCGTCTTGTTGACGAGCAGGATCACCGGGAGCTTCGCGGCGAGCGCCTTGCGGAGCACGAAGCGGGTCTGCGGCAGCGGGCCCTCGGACGCGTCGACGAGCAGCACGACGCCGTCGACCATGGAGAGCCCGCGCTCGACCTCGCCGCCGAAGTCGGCGTGGCCGGGGGTGTCGATCACGTTGATCGTGATGCGGCCGCCCGGGTTGAACTCCTCGGCGTGCTTCCCGTTGTAGAGCACCGAGGTGTTCTTCGCGAGGATGGTGATGCCCTTCTCGCGCTCGAGGTCGTTCGAGTCCATCATCCGGTCTTCGCCCTCGAAGTGGGCGTCGAACGAGTTGGTCTGCGTGAGCATCGCGTCGACGAGGGTGGTCTTGCCGTGGTCGACGTGTGCCACGATGGCGACGTTGCGCAGGTCGGACCGGGTGGCGAGCGCCATACAGGACATCCTTTGGTGTTCGGAAGAAGATCGGGCGGCCGACTGTGGCGCTCGCGCCGCGGTGGCACTGCCCGGAGGTGGGCAGAACGCCCGACACGCCAGTCTACCGGTAGTTCGCAACCGACAGGAGTACAGCGCATGAGCCGACGGCGAACGTGGATCGAGGTCACGATCGTCCTCATGCTGTCGCTCGGCGGCAGCGCGCTGTACTCGATCCTGCAGATCATCGACGACCTGTCGCAGACGACGCCGCTCGGGCAGCAGTCCACCGCGCTGAACACGTCGACCACCACGGTGCAGTACGTCGACCTCGCGCGGCAGCTCGTCGGCATCGCGATCGATCTCGCCCCGGTCGCGCTCGTCTGCTTCCTCCTGTGGAGCACGACCCGCCCGCACCTGGGCCGGCTCGGCATCGACCGGTTCCGGGTGCAGCCCGACCTCGGCGGCGCCGCCCTGATCGCCCTGTGCATCGGCATCCCGGGCCTCGCGCTGTACTTCACGGGCCGAGCACTCGGCATCACCGTGAACGTGGACCCCGCGGCGCTCGACTCGTACTGGTGGACGGTGCCGGTGCTCCTGCTCTCGGCGATCCGCTCGGGCCTGCAGGAGGAGGTCATCGTGATCGGGTACCTCTACGAGCGGCTCGGCGGCCTCGGGTGGGGGCGGTGGCAGGTCATCCTGTCCACCGCGGTCCTGCGCGGGAGCTACCACCTGTACCAGGGCTTCGGGGCGTTCGTCGGGAACGCCGTCATGGGCGTCGTCTTCGGCTGGATCTACACGAAGTGGGGGCGGCTCCTCCCCCTCGTCATCACGCACTGCCTGCTCGACGCGGTCGTCTTCGTCGGCTACCCCTGGGTGGCGGCGTCGTTCCCCTCGCTCTTCCGCTGACCCTCGGTCCGCGCCACCGGCCACCCGCACCCCAGTTCGGGGTCCGCACAGCTCATCCACAGCGATCCAGGTCCGATCACGGACCCCCTGGCCCTACCGTGAGCGCATGAGCATCCCCGAGGTCGGCGAACCAGCGCCGCCCTTCAGCCTCGCCGGGACCGTCATCCGCGGTGGCACCCGGACCGACGGCGTCTACGACCTCTCCGCCCAGATCGGACGCACGGTCGTCCTCGCGTTCTACCCGGGCGACGCCACCCCGGTCTGCAGCGCACAGCTCTGCAGCTACCAGGAGGAGCTCGACGACCCCGACGAGCTCGGCGCGGTCGTGTGGGGCATCAGCCCGCAGGCGCTCGACTCGCACGAGGACTTCGCCCGCGGGTCGTCACTGACGTTCCCGCTCCTCAGCGACCCGTCCGGCGCCGTCGTGCGGTCCTACGGCGTCCGCGCGCCCGGGATCGGCCTCCGCCGCTCGGTGTTCCTGGTCGGGCCGGACGGCGTGGTCCGGTGGCGGCACGTCGGACTCGTCGGGCTGCGGTTCCCGAAGGCCGGGGTCATCCGCGAACAGATCGAGCAGATCGTCTCCTGACGGCGTGTCGGTCTCCGGGATCTCCCAGGCTCGGCTATTGACACCCGAACAGGGGTCCGGGGACCATTGACGGGACGAGAGGTCCGACACGGACTTGCCTCCCCGGAGAATCGGGTCGTCCGGAGATACGCGCCGGTGTGTCACACCCGCTCCCCGGATGTCTCCGGGGAGGCACTCTCGGAACACCCACTCCCCGGACGCCACAGCGCGCACCGAGGGGAGGCACTCTCGAAACACCCACGCCCCGGACGCCACAGCGCGCACTGAGGGGAGGCACTCTCCTACCCTGGACGGGTGACCATCATCGTCGCGCCCGGGATGCGCGTCCTCGCCGTCGTGCTGTGGGCCGTGTCCGTCGTGCTCGTCCCCCTCGCGGTCGTCGGCGACGGATCCCCCTGGTTGGCGCCCCTCCCGAGCCTGTTCCTCGCGTTCGTCGGCTGGGCCGTGTTCTGGCGGCCCCGGATCGTGCTCACACCCGAGGAGCTCCGCATCGTCGACGTCCGCCGCACGAGCACCTACGCCTGGCGGCGCGTCACCGAGGTCCGCACCAAGTACGGTCTCGAGATCGTCTCGAGCGAGGGCGTCCGACGCACCTGGATCGCGACGCGGCCCACGGCCCGTCTCGGTTCGCTCTGGCCTGGAGGCACGGTGCGGCTCAGCGTCGAGGCCGCGGCTGACGAGGTGCGCGCGATGGTCCCCGCGGAGGCCGAGCAGGACGGCCCGCCTCCGGCGACCGTCACGGCCGCCCCGGTCGTGCACCGCGCCCACGGCTGGTCCGTCCTCGCGCTCATCGTGCTCGGACTCGTCGCGACGATGGCGGCCGCGCAGCTCTGACGCGGCCCCGCCGCGGACGACGGGGCGCGCTCCCGGGGGCGGTGCGCGGCTCGTGGACGTGCTCGGAGGAGACCGTGTTTCGCGTCTGGCGTCAGGTCCAGGCCGGCGTCGTCGACCTCGGGCCCCTCGGGGTCAGCACCGTCGGCATCGACGATCCGGCAGCGGCGCTCGCGCAGGCCGAGCGGACCCGCGGTCTATCTGTCACGGTCTTGACCCCCTGGCGCCCGACACGCCGGGGGCGGGACACGCCAGGCTCGGGCCGACCCGCCGGACTTCTGCATCGCGTTCATCGCGTGGGCCGTCTTTTGGCGTCCGCGCTTCGAGCTCACCGACGACCACCTGCGGATCGTCGACGTCCGGCGCACCAGCATCTACCCCTGGCGACGCATCACCGAGATCCGCATTGAGTACGGCCTCGAGGTCGTCACGAGCGAGGGCGTCCCGCAGGTCGGCTCGGCTCGGCTCGATGGTCGACGGTCTTCCAAGAAGCGTGAGCCGCCTCGATGTCGACGCTGCGGCCGAGCGGATCCGCGGCTTCGTCCCGGCGCCGCCCGAGGCGGACGGCCCGCCTCCGGCGGCCGTGACCGCTGCGCCGATCACGCACCGCGTGCACGGGTGGACGATCCTCGTGATCGTGGTCCTCGCCTTCGTCTCGACCCTGGCGGCCGCGTCGCCCTGAGCGCCGCGGCGCCCACGCGGAACGTAACACCCCCGACGCAGAACGTCGGGGGTGTCACATCTTCAGGCACACGCCCTCTTCGTTTGCCTAGCCGTCGCGAAGAACACGCGTAGCGGCGGACAGGCTGAGGGACGAGGCACCGGCCAGCTCAGAATGACGCTTGTCGGAGACCAGGCTGACAGCAACAGTCTTAAGCGAAGCTCTCGTCAGCGATAGAATCCGACGATCTCCTCGCGGTTGGGCGAGACTCGATTCACCACGCGCACAATTTCCCCAGTGCCGCCCTTGCTGTAGACCTTGTTGGGCTTGTAGGTGTAGCAGGTTCCCGAGGTGATGACCTTGTACACACCCGAATCCCAGAAGGTACCCTCAGCCCCGCTCTGGTTTCGCGTGTAAGGGGAGATCGTGGCTTGCCCGCCGCCAGTCCGACTGAAGCAGACGCGGAAACTCACCAAACGGGCGCTGGATGACTTCACCTCACTGAACGTTGCGACTGTGCGGAAGACGTTGGTCTTGCCGTCGAGATCCTTGTACGTGTTCGAGGCGCCGACGACCGTGCTACTGCCAATGTGCACGATGACCACCTCTGCGGCGTTCGCTGCTGAGGCGCTGAATGCAACTATGGCCATCGACATCGCGATCACGCCAACGAAGAGTTTCTTTACCCGCATTTTTCCCCCAAATTCATGGTCACGGTAACCCCTACCGCCTGTTGAATCATGTCAGACCAGACCTCATGTTTCAACCGCGAATTCTGAACTCCGACAAAGGCAGCAGTCGCCCGCCTTGGGTGCTGCGAGAAGACCATTGCGCTTGTCCGACCTCGACCGCACAGAAAGGAGTCCTCGATTGTCGGTCGGGAGGTCGCCAACCACAGCGAAATACCCCCAATGCCGTCGGCATCAGGGGTATCCCGCGGAGGGAGCTTACTTCTTGTAGCCCACGTCCTGCCACTTCACCGAGTACTGCTGGAACTGCGCCGGACCGTAGTTGACGAGGTCCTTGCGGACGCCCCACGCGTAGGGCTCCGGGAACAGCGGCAGCGTGCCGGCGAGCGACGTGATCACCTTGTCGATCTTGTTCGCGTCCGTGATGCGGGTGCTGGCGTCGAGCTCACCGTTGGCCGTGTCCCAGAGGTTGCCGAGGGACTCGTCGGTGATGCCGCTGTAGTTCTGCCCGGCGTCGGCCGGGTAGTAGATCGACTTGGTCGACGACACCGGGAACGGCGTGCCCTGCCAGGCGAAGTACGTCGCGTCGAAGTTCCGCGTCGTCGTGGTGATGTACTTCGTGAAGAAGTCGTCGGTCGGCACGGTGTCGATCGTCACCTTGAAGCCGGCGAGCTTCGTCTGCTGCTGCACGAGCTGCGCGACGTTCGCCGAGTTCTGGTTGCCCGAGGGGATCACGAAGCGGACCGACAGCGTCTTGCCGCCCTTGGCCGCGTAGCCGTCCGAGCCGATCTTCCAACCGGCGTCCTCGAGCTTCTGCTTCGCCTTGTCGACGCTGTAGCCGTACACGCTCGAGGCGTGGTCGGTGTAGCCCTTCTGACCCGGCAGGTAGATGAGGTTGTTGAGCACCGTGACCGGGCTCTTCACCGGCGACAGGATCGCCTGGGCGACGGTCTGACGGTTGATCGACTGCGCGAAGGCCTGGCGGACCTCCTTGTCCTTGAAGACGTCGGAGGTGCCGTTGAGGGTGATCTGGCGCTGCGTCGTGCCGAGCGAGCGCTCGATCTTCGAGTCGCTGCGGCTGTTCGCCGTCTTGAAGTTGTCCGCGGAACCGTTCAGGTTGAAGGCGTCGAACTCCTTGTTCGCGTAGGCCTGCGCGACACCGTCACGCGACACCGTCTTGAAGACGATCGTGTCGAGCTTCGGCGCGTCGCCCCACCACTTCGCGTTCTTCTCGAACGTGAGCACGCCGCCGTTGGCGTCGAACGACTTCACGATGTACGGGCCGCCCGAGACGTAGGTCTTGCCGTCGGCCGCGTACGGGCCCTTGGCCCACGACTTGTTGAAGGCGTCCGGGGTCTCCATCGCCCAGTACGGGTAGATGCTCCCGAGGACGCTCGGCCAGTCGGCGTTCGTCTTCGAGAACGTCATGATGACGTCGCGCTCGTCCGAGCCCTGCTTGACCGAGTCGACGTCCTCCCACACGTTGGTGGCGAGGGGCGAGAAGGCCTTGTTCGTGCCGTTGAGGGCCTTCCAGTTGGCCTCGACGTCCTTCTCGGTGATCGGCGTGCCGTCGGACCAGGTGGCCTTCGGGTTGATCTTGATCTCGACGGTCTGCGGGGAGTCCTTCGTCAGCTCGACCGACTCCGCGAAGTCCGGGTTCGCCTCCCACTCGCCGTTCGCCTTGTACTGGATGAACGACGGCAGGTAGAGGCCGGAGACGGTCTGGTCGTCGACCGTGCCCGAGTCGAGGTTGCTGATCTGGAAGTTCGCGGGAGCCGAGTCGATCGGCAGCGTGAGCGACCCACCGTCCTTGATGTCGCCCCGGTCAGCGGCGGTCCAGCCCGTCGACTTCAGCGACGACGTCGCGACGGCCGAGCTGCTTCCTCCGGCGTTCCCGCCGCCCGAGCAGCCCGCGAGCACGAGTGCCGCGGCGGCTGCGGTGGCGAGCACGGCCGTCGTCTTGATCCTCATTCGCATGGCGAGGATTCCCTTTCGTTGTGGTTCGCGCCGAAGCGCAGACACGCGACAGCCCCCGGCTGACACGCCTGTTGGAGAAGAACCCTAGTCACATCGGAAGACCGCACAAGAGTGGCCACGACAGATCGAAACATGCTCGTAACGTCTTCAGCCTAGCGTCGGGGTGATCACCCACCACGGTTCGGGACCGGCTAACCTGTCGACACCGAACAACGCCGTCCGGACGGACGGCCGCACCCCTGAGGTCCCAGTACATGCTTGCTTTCCTCGCGAAGCGGATCGTCAACTACGTGATCCTGACGATCGTCGCGACGACCCTCGGCTACCTCCTGGCCAGTTCCACGCTGAACCCCGCGGCTCGCTTCCTCGGCCGGAACCCCGCGGTCCCGCAGGGCACGATCGACGCCTCGCTGCAGAAGCTCGGCGCCGACCCGAACGTGCCGCTCCTGGTGCGCACGTGGAACTGGTGGGTGGACCTCGTCACGCACGGGTCGCTCGGACTGAGTTCCCGCGGCACCGAGGTCACGGCCGACATCATCGCCCGCTCCGGTACGAGCCTCCGGCTGCTCGTGATCGGCACGCTGCTCGGCGCGGTCCTCGGCGTCCTGCTCGGCGTGTGGAACGCCGTCCGGCAGTACCGGACCTCCGACCAGGTCTCGACCTACCTGTCGTTCGCCGTGCTCGCCACGCCGCCGTTCGTCATCGCGGTCGTGCTGATGATCCTCGCGACGACGCTGAACAACTCCCTCGGCACGCAGGTGATCAGCTTCACCGGCGAGTACACCCCGGGGGTGACCGGGTTCTTCCCCGTCCTCGGCGACCGGCTGGTGCACCTGTTGCTCCCGACGATCTCGCTCACCGTCGGCGCGGTGGCCTCGTACTCCCGCTACCAGCGCTCGGCGATGCTCGACGTCCTGTCGAACGACTTCATCCGGACGGCGCGCTCGAAGGGGCGCACCCGGGGATCGGCGATCATGCGCCACGGCGTCCGCGTGGCGCTCATCCCCATGTCGACCTTCTTCGCCTACTCGTTCGGCCTCATCCTGACCGGAGCGAGCATCACCGAGCTGGTCTTCAGCTGGCACGGCATGGGTGAGTACTTCGTCCAGAGCATCAGCAACAACGACATCAACGCGGCATCGGGCACGATCCTCTTCACGGCGATCCTCGTGCTCATCGCAGGCACCCTCGCGGACCTGCTCTACGCCGCGCTCGACCCGCGAGTGAGGGTGTGACCCGTGTCCGTACTCGACCCCACGACCACGACCACCGCCGGCGACCCCGGTGACGGCAAGGCCGGCGACCCGGCACACGTCGTCGAGGTGAAGGGCGGCCGCACACCGCTCTGGCGCAAGGTGTTCGGCACCTGGCGCGCGCGCATCGGTGGCGGTGCGCTGCTCCTCATCATCCTGTGGGCCTTCGTCGGCCCGCACCTCTACCACTGGAACGCGGTGGACTCCGACGGGCTGGCCTTCGGCATGGCGCCCAGCGCATCGCACTGGTTCGGCACGAACGACATCGGGCAGGACATCTACGCCCAGACGCTCGTCGGCCTGCAGAAGTCGCTCCTCATCGGACTGATCGCCGGCCCGGCCGCGACCCTGATCGCCGGCATCGTCGGCGCGATCGCGGGCTACTTCGGCGGCTTCGTCGACCGCGCGCTCGTCTGGGGCATCGACCTCCTGCTCGTCATCCCCTCGTTCTACGCCCTCGTGCTCCTCAGCCCGGTCTTCAAGAACCTGAGCTGGGTCGCGATCATCATCGGGCTGGCGATCTTCGGCTGGATGATCATGGCGCGCGTGATCCGCGGACAGACGATGTCCCTGCGCGAACGCGACTACGTCAAGGCCGCCCGGTTCATGGGCGTTCCCTCGTTCACCATCATCCGCCGGCACATCCTGCCGAACGTCGCGTCGCTGCTCATCATCGACGCCACGCTCGGGATCGGGGCGATGATCCTGTCGGAGAGCGCCCTGAGCTTCTTCGGCTTCGGCATCCAGGTGCCGGACGTGTCCCTCGGCACGCTCCTCGCCGCCGGCAGCCAGTCCGCGGTCACCCGTCCGTGGCTGTTCGTCCTGCCCGCTGCGACGCTCGTCGCCACCGTCCTCTCCACCAGCCTGCTCGGCGACGCCCTGCGCGACGCCATCGACCCCACCTCTGGAGCCAACCGTGACTGAGCCGCTGCTCACCGTCTCCGACCTCTCCGTCACGTTCAACCCGTCGACCAAGCCCGTGTACGCCGTCCGCGGTGTCGACTACACGGTGAACCAGGGCGAGTTCCTCGGCATCGTCGGCGAGTCCGGGTCGGGCAAGTCGGTGTCGTCGATGGCCGTCATGGGCCTGCTGCCGTCGTCGGCCAAGGTCGAGGGCAGCATCCGGTTCGACGGCCGCGAGCTGCTCGGGCTGAACGACCGCGAGCTGTCGAGGCTCCGCGGCGGCGACATCGCCATGGTGTTCCAGGACCCGTTGTCCGCGCTGACGCCCGTCTACACGATCGGGCAGCAGATCATCGAGGGCCTCAAGCTCCACGACCGCGCGCTCACCCCGCACGCTGCCCGCACCCGTGCCGAGGAGCTCCTCCGCGCGGTCGGCATCCCCAACCCGGCCCGGCGGCTCGACGCGTTCCCGCACGAGTTCTCCGGCGGCATGCGGCAGCGCGCGATGATCGCCATCGCCATCGCGAACGACCCGAAGCTCATCATCGCGGACGAGCCGACGACCGCCCTCGACGTGACCATCCAGGCGCAGATCCTCGACGTCCTCCAGACCGCGAAGGACATGACCGGCGCGGCCGTCGTCCTCATCACGCACGACCTCGGCGTGGTCGCCGGCAACGCGGACCGCGTCGCGGTGATGTACGCCGGCCGCATCGTGGAGACGGCTCCGGTCGAGCCGCTCTTCCGCGAGCCGGTGATGCCGTACACGATCGGCCTGCTCCGGTCGATGCCGAACATGACGTCGTCGCGCTCCGAGCGGCTCGTCCCGCTCGAGGGCCGCCCGCCGCTCCTCACGCAGAAGCCCACCGGCTGCCCGTTCGCCGACCGCTGCCCCGCGGTGCTCGACGCGTGCCGCGAGGGCGAGCCCGCCCTTGTCGCCCCGAGCGTGCCGAACAGCGCCGACAACCCCGTGCTGACCGGCGTGACGCCGACCATCACCAACGGCGTCTTCGACGACGAGCACACCGCCGCCTGCATCCGGCGCGACGAGATCGCCGCCGGCACCCTCGCCCGTTCCGAGATCTTCCCCCGACCGGACGACGTCCCCGAGGCCTCGGTCGACCACGGCGACGACGTGGTCCTCGAGCTCGACGACGTCGTGAAGACGTTCCCGCTGACGAAGGGGGCCGTCTTCCGGCGCCGGATCGGCGAGGTGCACGCGGTCGACGGCATCTCCCTGACCCTGAAGCGCGGGCAGGTCCTCGGGCTCGTCGGCGAGTCCGGCTGCGGCAAGACGACGACGATCATGGAGATCCTCGAGCTCGCCGGCGCCCAGCAGGGCACCATCAAGGTGAACGGCGTCGACACGGGCACGCTCTCGAAGCACGACCGTCGGGCCCTGCGCAGCGACATCCAGGTCGTCTTCCAGGACCCGATGGCCTCGATCGACCCCCGACTCGACATCGGGTCGGTGATCGGTGAGCCCCTCACGGTGCACGGCGTGCCGAAGGACGAGATCCGCCGCCGGGTCCGCGACTCGCTGGAGCTGGTGGGCCTCGAGCCGAGCTACATCGACCGGTACCCGCACGAGTTCTCCGGCGGGCAGCGGCAGCGCATCGGCATCGCCAGGGCGCTCATCGTGGAGCCGAAGATCCTCGTGCTCGACGAGCCGGTCTCCGCCCTCGACGTGTCCGTCCAGGCGGGCGTCATCAACCTCCTCGAGGACCTCAAGCACCGACTCGGTCTGTCGTACCTCTTCGTCGCGCACGACCTCTCGGTGGTGCGGCACATCGCCGACGACGTCGCGGTCATGTACCTCGGTCGGATCGTGGAGTACGGCGAGGGAGACCGGGTCTTCGACGACCCGCAGCACCCGTACACGCGGGCACTCCTGTCCGCCGTCCCCGTGCCGGACCCGTCGGCCGAGGCGGCGCGCGGTCGGATCCTGCTCGACGGGGACCTCCCCTCCCCCACCGAGAAGATCGAGGGCTGCCGGTTCCGGACCCGCTGCCCGCTCTACCAGCTCCTCGACGAGGGCCGGCAGCAGCAGTGCCGCTCCGTGGACCCGCGGCTGCAGGACGTGCACGGGCGTGGGGTCGCGTGCGTGCAGACCGACCAGAACCACCTGCTGACGGAGCGCGCGGCGGCCGTCGCGTAGGCGACCGGATCGCCACCACCATGACGGACGGGAGGCGCGGTGGCCGCCGGCACCGCGCCTCCCGTCCGTCCGTGGTGGCGTCGTGGACGCGACGTCCGACGAGCAGCCCGCCTCGCGTCCGTCGGTGGTCGCGGACGTCCGACGAGCAGCCCGCCTCGCGTGCGTGGGTGGTCGCGTCGTGGACGCGACGTCGGACGAGCAGCCCGCCCCGCGTCCGCCGGTGATCGCTCCGTGGACGCGACGTCAGACGAGTAGGGCGACCATGCAGAGGACGACCACGACAACGCCGGCGACGAGTGCCGGGACGTCCCAGCCACGCACCACCGGACCGTCCGACGCCCCGTCGTGCCGCTCGGACCAGCGGTCACGGAGCACGACGAACTCGTCGGGCTGCCGCAGCACACGGGGCTCGCCGCGGCGGGCGGGCTTCGGACGCGGCAGCGACGGGCCGCCCCAGCAGGTCACCCGTCGCCCGCCGACGAGGTCCAGGACGATCTGGAAGCGCATCCGGACGTCCTCGACCGCACCCCAGGGCGCGACGGTGCGGCGCAGCGGGTTGACGACGGTCACGGCGTCGGGGTCGATCCGGATGTGCGGTCGGAACGTGAGCACCCACATCCCCCACACGAGCGCCGCGAGCGGGCCGAGGGCACGGAAGACGACGTCCCAGCTCCCGCGCACCGCCGCGTCGGCGAGCAGGAACACGGCCAGGACGGCGACGAGGCCGGACGCCACCGTGCCACCGCGACCTGCGCGGAGGACGATCGGGCGTCCGGCCTCGTTCGTGTCCAGTGGGATCAGCGTCCGAACTCGAACCCCGCGCCCGGGATGGCGGCGAGGAGGTCCTGCGTGTACTGCTCCCGGGGGTTCGCGAAGACCTCGTCGGTCGTCGCCTTCTCGACGATCTGCCCCTTCCGCATGACGCACACGTTGTCCGCGACGAGGCGGACGACCGCGAGGTCGTGCGTGATGAAGAGGTACGTCAGGCCGAGCTCGGACTGCAGCTCGGTGAGCAGGTCGAGGATCTGGCCCTGGACGAGCACGTCGAGTGCGGAGACGGCCTCGTCCAGGACGATGACCTCGGGCTTGAGCGCCAGCGCACGCGCGACCGCGATGCGCTGTCGCTGCCCGCCGGACAGCTCGTTCGGGTACCGGTTGACCATCGACTTCGGCAGCGCGACCTGGTCGAGGAGCTCGAGCACCCGGGCACGGCGGGATGCCTTGTCGCCCACCTTGTGCGTCAGCAGCGGCTCCGCGATGGTGTTGCCGACGTTGTACATCGGGTCGAGCGAGCCGTACGGGTCCTGGAAGACCGGCTGCACGCGACGACGGAAGTCGAAGAGGTCCTTGCCCTTCAACGCACCCACGTCGATTCCGTCGAACTGCACGGTCCCGCTCGTGATCGACTCGAGCTGCAGGACGAGCTTCGCGACGGTCGACTTCCCCGAGCCGGACTCGCCGACGAGCGCCGTGGTGGTGCCCTTCGGGATCGAGAACGACACGTCGTCGACGGCCTTGAGCTCGCGGGAGGCGAGTCCCTTGCCGCGCAGCTTGTAGACCTTCTCGAGGTTCTTCACCACGATGAGGTCCGCTGCCGGCGCCTGCTCGCGCTGCTGGGCGCGGGCGAGGAGCTCGGCGTCGTCGCTGCCGGTGTCGGCGATGTCGACGCGCTGGTGCTGCACCTTCGACTGGATGCGACGGCTCGCGAGCGACGGTGCCGCGGCGACGAGGCGCTGCGTGTACGGGTGCTGCGGGTTCGCCAGGATCTCCTTCGACGGCCCCGCCTCGACGACCTGGCCCTTGTACATCACGACGAGCTTCTCGGCGCGCTCGGCAGCGAGGCCGAGGTCGTGCGTGATGAACAGGACGGAGGTGCCGAAGTCGCGGGTCAGCGTCTCGAGGTGGTCGAGGATGACGCGCTGGACCGTGACGTCGAGGGCGCTCGTCGGCTCGTCGGCGATGAGCAGCTTCGGGCGGCTCGACAGGCCGATGCCGATGAGCACGCGCTGCCGCATGCCGCCGGAGAACTCGTGCGGGTACTGCTTGAGCCGCGTCGAGGCGTCGCCGAGCCCGGCCTCCTGCAGCACCTCCACCGCGCGGGCACGGATGGCCGCCTTGCCGGTCGCGATGCCGTTGGCCTTGATCGCCTCCTCGACCTGGAAGCCGATGGACCACAGCGGGTTGAGGTTCGACATCGGGTCCTGCGGGACGTAGCCGATCTCCTTCCCGCGGATCTCGGCCATCTCCCGGTCGCTCAGCCCGACGAGCTCGCGCCCGTTGAACTTGATCGAGCCGCCGGTCACCGCACCTGTGCCGGGGAGGAGCTTGATGATCGACTGCGCGCTCGTGGACTTGCCGGAACCGGACTCGCCGACGATGGCGAGGCGCTCGCCCTGCTCGAGCGTCAGGCTGGCGCCACGGACGGCCGACACGAAGCCGCTCTGCGTCTTGAACCCGACCTGCAGGTCCGTGATCTCGAGCAGCGGGGCTCCGGTGCCGCCGGTGCGGCTGGTGTTCGGCTGGGTCAGTGTCTCGCTCATCGGCGGGCCCTCGCCTTCGGGTCGAGTGCGTCACGGACCACGTCACCGAGGAGGAGGAACGAGAGCACGGTGATGGACAGGGCGGCGGACGGCCAGAAGATCGTCGACGGCGCGGTGCGGATCGACGCCTGCGCGTTGCCGATGTCCTGACCCCAGCTGAGCGCGGAGTCGGGCAGACCGATGCCGAGGAACGACAGTGTCGCCTCCGCCACGATGAACGTGCCGAGGGAGACCGTGGCGACCACGATGACCGGTGCGAGCGAGTTCGGGATGACGTGGCGGACCAGCGTCGTGAACCGGCTGACGCCGAGCGCGGCGGAGGCGGTCACGTAATCGGACTGCTTCGCGCTGAGGACCGCGCCGCGCATGATGCGGGCGATCTGCGGCCAGGCGAACGCCGCGAGGACGAGCGACACCGTCAGGGCGTTCCGCGCCGGGATCACCGACATGATCACGATCGCGCCGAGGACGGTCGGGATCGAGAAGAAGATGTCGCCGATGCGGGACACGATGGTGTCGAGCCATCCGCCGAAGAAGCCGGCCAGGGCGCCGATGACGATGCCCACGACCGACACGAGGACCGTCGCGACGACGCCGACGATGAGCGAGTTGCGCGTGCCCCAGATGGTGCGGGCGTACACGTCGTTGCCCTGGCGGTTGAAGCCGAGGAGGTGGCCGGGCTCGGGGCCCTCGTTGCTCTTCGCCAGGTCGAAGGCACGCGGGTCCACGTGGGCGAAGAGCCCCGGGAAGATCGCCACCAGCATGATCAACAGGATGAGGACGGACGACACCCAGAACATCGGGCGGATCTTCATCGCGTCCCACGCGTCGGTCCACGTCGAGCGGGTCTTCTCGCTCTCGTCGACCTGGTCGATCGCCTGGAGCGGGGTCTCCTCGATCGGGGCGACGTAGTGCGTCGCCGAGCGGGGTTCGGTGTTACTTGGCATAGCGGATCCTCGGGTCCAGGACGGCGTAGAGCAGGTCGACCAGGAGGTTGGCGAGCATGAAGATGATGACCATCACGGCGACGAAGGACACGACCGTGGGGCCCTCGCCGAGCTTGACGGCCTGGAACACCGTGCCACCCACGCCGTGGATGTTGAAGATGCCCTCGGTGACGACCGCGCCGACCATGAGGTTGCCGATGTCGACGCCCAGGTAGGTCACGACGGGGATGAGCGAGTTGCGGAAGATGTGCACCCCGATCACCCGACGGCGCGGCAGGCCCTTGGCCGTCGCGGTCCGCACGAAGTCGGCGCTCATGTTCTCGGACACGCTGGCGCGGGTCAGACGCACGATGTACGCGAACGACACCGTCGCGAGGACGATCGCCGGGAGCACGAGCTCCGACCACGGGGCGTCGCTCGACACCGTGACCCGGAACAGCCCGAGGTTGATGCCGAAGACGTACTGCAGCAGGAAGCCGACGACGAACGTCGGGACGGAGATGAGCAGCAGGCTCACGACCAGGGCGCTCGCGTCGAAGAGCTTGCCCTTCCGGAGTCCGGCGATCACGCCGACGACGATGCCGGCGATCGACTCGAACAGCAGCGAGAGGATCGCCAGGCGAGCCGTGATCGGGAACGCCTGCGCGAGCTGCGAGCTGACCGGCAGACCCGAGTAGGTCAGGCCGAGGTCGCCGCGGAACACGCCGCCGATCCAGAGGAAGTACTGCACCAGGAACGGCTTGTCGAGGTTGTACTGCTGCCGGAGCTGCTCGATCACCTGCGGCGAGGGCTGCCGGTCGCCGAAGAGTGCGGCGATCGGGTCCCCCGGCAGGGAGAACACCATGAAGTAGATGAGGAACGTGGCCCCGAAGAACACGGGGATGAGTTGCAGGAGGCGCTTGCCCAGGTACCAGGCCATCAGATCGCTGCCTGGTCCGGGACGCGCATGTCGTTCAGGTTCATGTCGTGAGTGGTGGACGATCCGCGGGTCGGCACGGGGGTCCGTTGCGGGCGGCGGCGCCCGCGGTGGTGGGGAAGGTGTTGCCGCCGTGGTGCGGGGGCCCGGGAGCCTGGTGGGCTCCCGGACCCCCGTCCGGTGGTCGCGGAGCAGGATACCCGTCCGCGATGTGTCTCACGAGGAGACTGGTGTTACTTCTTGACCTCGATGTCGTAGTACAGCGGCACCGAGTTCCAGCCGAACTGCACGTTCGAGACGTTGTCCGCGTTCCAGACACCGGTCACGTTGGAGTACCAGAGCGGGATCTGCGGCAGGTCCTTGAAGAGGAGCTCCTGCGCCTGGTCGAAGTACTTGTTGCCCTCTTCGACGGTCGCGGCCGAGCGGCCCTTCGCCAGCAGGTCGTTGTACTCGGTCGAGTCGTAGCGCGAGTAGTTGCTCGACGACCCCTCGCCCATGGTCGGGCCGAGGAAGTTGTACAGCGACGGGTAGTCGGCCTGCCAGCCGGTCCGGCTCGCACCGGTCAGCTTGTTGTCCGTCTGGACCGCGAGGGCCTCGGCGAACGTCGGGTAGGCCTTGCCCTCCGCCTTGATGCCGAGCGTGCTCGAGATCGAGTTGGTGACCGCGGTGACCCAGGCCTGGTGGCCGCCGTCAGCGTTGTACGCGACGGTGAGGGTGTCGTTGTAGGGCGAGATCTTGTCGGCCTCGGCCCACAGCTCCTTCGCCTTCGACTTGTTGTAGTCGAGCACGTCCGAGCCGGAGAGGTTGTCGTTCCACCCCGCGATGACCGGCGAGGTGAAGTCCTTGGCCGGGGTGCGCGTGCCGTCGAAGATCTTGTCGGTGATCTGCTTGCGGTTGATCGACATCGAGATCGCCTCGCGGCGGAGCTTGCCCTCCTCGCCCTTGAAGTGGTCGAGGTAGTACGGGAGGTAGATCGCCTGGAAGATCGCGGCGGCCTGGTTCACGTTCGAGTCCGGGAAGTCGGACTTGTAGTTCGCGAACGCGCTGTCCGGCACGGCGTCGAGGACGTCGAGGTTGCCGCCCTGGGCGTCGGAGTACGCGGTGTCCTGCGAGGTGTAGAACGTGATCGTCAGACCACCGTTCTTCGGCTTGCGCTTGCCCGCGTAGTCCTTGTTGGTCACGAGCTTGATCGACTGGTTGTGCGTCCATGCACCCTTGCCGTCGAGCTTGTACGGGCCGTTGCCGATCGGGTCCTCGCCGAACGCCTTGGTGTCCTTGTAGAACGCCGAGGGCAGCGGCACGAACGCCGAGTAGCCGAGGGACAGCGGGAAGTCCGACTGTGCCGACTTGAGCGTGACGGTGAACTCGTCGTCGCTCTTCACCTTGAGGCCGGTGAGGTCCGAGTCCTTCGTGGCGTCGTAGCCCTCGATGTTCTCGAAGAAGTAGCTGGCGCTCTGCTTGTTCGAGTACTTCGCCGCCCAGTCCCACGCCTTGGTGAACGACTCGGCCGTGACCTTCTCGCCGTTGGTGAAGGTGTAGTCCGTGTTGAGCTTGATGTCGAACGTCTTCGAGTCGCTCGTGTCGATGCTCTTCGCGACCTCGTTGACCGGCTTGCCCTTGGCGTCGTAGGACACGAGGCCCTCGAAGATCGAGTCGATGATCTTGCCGCCGCCGACCTCGGTGGTGTTCGAGGGGATGAGCGGGTTCTGGGGCTCGTTGCCGTTGGTGGTGACGATGCCGGCCGCGTTCGCGGAACCGGAGCCACCCCCGTTGCTGCTGTTGCTGGAGCAGCCGGCCAGGGCGATTGCTGTGGCCCCGACCACGGCGAGGGCTGCGAGCCCAGCGCGCTTCTTGATCAAGATTCCTCCTGGTGCATGGGACGCTCCGGGCACACGAGTGCACCCGGGGCGTTTGACCTCTGCACTGTATGCAGTGTCAGGAGAGGTCTCCAACTCCAGGGAAGATCGGTTACAAATCGGAAACCAACTTGCAGGATCGTTGCGGGACGATGCAAGTTTCGGGCGCGACGGTGCGACATCCGCGAGATTGTTGCACCCGCGGGAACGCTCTTGCAGTCCTGTGCAGGATGTGCAAGCGCACGGCGTTGGAGCGCGCCCACGGCGTATGGGTCCACGGCGCCCGGGCCCACGGCGCCCGTGCCCACGCGCCGTCCCGCTCACGATGCGCCCTCCCGCGGACGACGACGGGGCGGCCCGTGGCCATCGTGCCACGAACCGCCCCGTTCGTCCGTCCGCGCGAGCGCGCCCCGACGACTACGCGAACGCCTCCACCGGCGGGCAGGCGCACACCAGGTTGCGGTCGCCGTACGCCTGGTCGATCCGGCGCACCGGCGGCCAGTACTTGCGCGCGCTGATGCCGGGCAGCGGGTAGACGGCCTGCTCGCGGGTGTACGCGTGCGTCCACTCCCCCGAGATCACCGACGCGGCGGTGTGCGGCGCGTGCACGAGCGGGTTGTCCTCGGCGGACCACTCGCCGCGCTCGACGGCGGCGGCCTCGGCACGGATCGCGAGCATGGCGTCGACGAACCGGTCGAGCTCGGCGAGGTCCTCGCTCTCGGTCGGTTCGACCATGAGCGTGCCGGCCACCGGGAACGACATCGTCGGGGCGTGGAAGCCGTAGTCGACGAGGCGCTTCGCGACGTCGTCCACCGTGATCCCCGTGGTGTCGCGGAGCGGTCGGAGGTCGAGGATGCACTCGTGCGCGACGAGCCCGTCCTGTCCCGTGTAGAGCACCGGGTAGGCGTCACGGAGCCGCGCGGCGATGTAGTTCGCGCCGAGCACCGCGGCCTCGGTCGCACGGGTGAGCCCCTCGAGGCCCATCATGCGGACGTACGTCCACGTGATCGGCAGGATGCTCGGGCTGCCGTACGGCGCGCTCGACACCGGCCCGCCGGCGTGCGCGAGCCGTCCGTCGGCGTCCGCGGCGGTGGCCCCGGTGCGGCGGTCGGCCTGCTGCGCCATCGGGTGGCCCGGCAGGTAGGGGGCGAGGTGCGCCTTGGCCGCGACCGGTCCGACGCCGGGTCCGCCGCCACCGTGCGGGATGCAGAACGTCTTGTGCAGGTTGAGGTGCGAGACGTCCCCGCCGAAGTCCCCGAAGCGGGCGTGACCGAGCAGCGCGTTGAGGTTCGCGCCGTCGACGTACACCTGGCCGCCGGCGTCGTGCACGGCTGCCGTGACGTCGGTGATGTCGTGCTCGTAGACGCCGTGCGTCGACGGGTACGTGATCATCAGCGCGGCGAGCTGGTCGCCGTGCTGCGCGGTCTTGGTGCGGAGGTCGTCGAGGTCGACGTTGCCGTCCTCGTCGCACGCCACGACGACGACCCGCATGCCGGCGAGGACCGCCGACGCCGCGTTCGTGCCGTGCGCGCTCGACGGGATCAGGCAGACGGTGCGCTCGGTGTCGCCGTTCGCCAGGTGGTAGCCGCGGATCGCCAGGAGGCCCGCGAGCTCGCCCTGGCTGCCGGCGTTCGGCTGCAGCGACACGGTGTCGTACCCGGTGACCTCGGCCAGCCACGACTCGAGGTCGCCGATCATGTCGAGGTACCCGGCGACGTCCTCGGCCGGGGCGAACGGGTGCACGTTCGCGAACTCCGGCCAGGTGACGGCCGCCATCTCGGTCGCCGCGTTGAGCTTCATCGTGCAGCTGCCGAGCGGGATCATGCCGCGGTCGAGCGCGTAGTCCTTGTCGGACAGGTGCTTGAGGTACCGCATCATCCGGGTCTCGCTGCGGTGCGCGCTGAAGACCGGGTGGGTGAGGTACTCGCTGCTGCGCAGCAGACCGGCCGGGAGGCCCGTGGCCGCGTCCCGTACGGCGGTCTCGGTCGCCGGGACGGACGCGTCCACGGCTCCGAGGACGCCGGCGAGCGCCGTCACGTCGTCCGGCGTGGTGGTCTCGTCGACGGACACCTGGAGGGTGTCGGCGTCGACGAGGTGCAGCAGGTAGCCGCGCTCGCGTGCTGCGTCGACGAGCTCCGCCGCACGACCGGGCACCCGGAGGGTCAGGGTGTCGAACCACGCGTCGTGCACGACCTCGAGCCCGGCCCCGCGAGCGGCGTCGGCGAGCGCCGTCGTCGTGCGGGCGACCCGGTCGGCGATGAAGCGGAGGCCCTCCGGTCCGTGGTAGACGGCGTACATCGAGGCCATGACCGCGAGGAGCACCTGCGCGGTGCAGATGTTGCTCGTGGCCTTCTCGCGGCGGATGTGCTGCTCGCGGGTCTGGAGGCTCAGCCGGTAGGCCATCTGGCCGTCGGCGTCGAAGGACACCCCGACGAGTCGGCCGGGCAGCTGGCGCTCGAGACCGGCACGGACGGCGAGGTACCCGGCGTGCGGGCCACCGAAGCCGAGCGGGACGCCGAAGCGCTGGCTCGTGCCCACGGCGACGTCGGCGCCGAGGTCACCCGGCGCCGCGAGGAGCGTCATCGCGAGGAGGTCGGCCGCGACGACCGCGATGCCGCCACCGGCGTGGACGCGCTCGATCGTGGCGCTCGGGTCGACGATGCGACCGGACGCACCCGGGTACTGCAGGACCACGCCGAACGCGCCGTCGAGCTGGTCGTCGGTCGGTCCGTCGGCGGCGTCGAACGCGCGCAACGTGATGCCCACGGCGTCGGCGCGGTGGTCGAGCAGCGCACGGGTCTGCGGCAGGAGGTCGGCGTCGACGAGGAACGCGTCGCCCTTCACCTTCGAGGCCCGACGGGCGAGGAGCATGCCCTCGACGACGGCGGTGCCCTCGTCGAGCATGGACGCGCCGGCGGTCGCCATGCCGGTGAGGTCGGACACCATCGTCTGGAAGTTGATGAGCGCCTCGAGCCGGCCCTGCGAGATCTCCGGCTGGTACGGCGTGTAGGCCGTGTACCAGCTCGGGTTCTCGAGGACGTTCCGCTGGATGACCGCGGGCGTGTGGGTGCCGTGGTAGCCGAGGCCGATCATTGCGCGGCGGACGGTGTTGCGTCCGGCCTTCGCGCGGAGCTCCGCGAGGGCTTCGGTCTCCCCGACGGCGGCCGGGATCACCGAGTCCGTGACCGGCGCGGCGTGGATCGACTCCGGGATGGCGGTGCGGACGAGGGCGTCGAGCGACGGCTGGCCGACCACGTCGAGCATGGCCTGCTGGTCGGCACTCGTCGTGCCGATGTGCCGGTCGGCGAAGGACGTCTGGAGGTTCGGCGACGTCCGGAGGTTCTGCTGCGCGCCGCTCATGCGAGGGACGCCCGGTACGCGTCGTGGTCCATGAGGTCCTCGGGGAACGAGGTGCCGTCGACCTTGATCTTGACGAGCCAGCCGGCGCCGAACGGGTCGTGGTTGACGGTGTCGGGCGCGTCGACGACGGCGTCGTTCACCTCGACGACCTCGCCCTCGATCGGGGCGAACAGCTCGCCGACGCTCTTGGTCGACTCGATCTCGCCGATCTGCTCGCCCGCGGTCGTGGCGGTGCCGACGGCGGGCAGCTCGACGAACACGACGTCGCCGAGCTGCTCGGCGGCGTGGTCGGTGATGCCGACGGTGACGGTGTCGCCCTCGACGAGCAGCCACTCGTGGTCGGCGGTGTACTGGAGTGCGGTCTGGTCGGTCACGGGGTCAGCCTTTCGACGGGCGGCGGTAGAAGGGGAACGGGGTGACGGTGCAGGGGACGGCCGTGCCCCGGACGTCGATGTGCAGGACTCGCTCGCCGGACGACGCGGCGTCGAGCGCAGCCGGGTCGACGAACGCCATCGCGACCGGGTGGCCGAGCGTCGGGGACAGTGCACCCGAGGTCACGGTGCCGACGACCTCGTCGTCGAGCACGACGTCGTAGCCCGCGCGGGGAGCGCGACGACCCTCGGTGACGAGTCCGACGAGCACGCGGGCACCGTCGGCCGGGGAGACGCCTGCTGCACCGACGAAGTCGCCCTCCGTCGCGACCACCCGGCCGAGCCCGGCCTGTGCGGGACGGACGTCGGTGCCGAGCTCGTGGCCGTAGAGGGGCATGCCGGCCTCGAGCCGCAGGGTGTCACGCGCCGCCAGGCCGGCGGGGACCACCCCGCGGTCGGCACCGGTCTCGAGCAGGGCGTCCCAGACGTCCCCCGCGACGGACGGGTCGCTGTAGATCTCGAAGCCGTCCTCGCCGGTGTAGCCGGTGCGGGCGACGAGCACCTCCGCGCCGTCGAAGAGCGCGTGCAGCACCCGGTAGTACCGGAGTTCGTCGAGCGGCGTCTCGGGCTGCAGCCGGTCGGCCACCACGAGCGCGTCGAGCGTCCCCGCGGCGGCCGGGCCCTGGATCGCGACGAGCGCCGTCGTGTCGGAGTCGTCGGAGACCTCGACGTCGAAGCCGTCGGCCCGCGCGGTCAGGGCGTCGACGGCGACGGCACGGTTCGCGGCGTTCGCGACCACGAGGAACACGTGCTCCTCGGTGCGGTAGACGACGAGGTCGTCGAGGATCCCGCCGTCCTCGGCGAGCAGCAGCGAGTACTTGGCCCGGCCGACGGGCATCGCGCCGAAGGACCCGGCGAGCGCGTGGTCGAGGAACGCGACGGCGTCCGGTCCGGTGACCCCGATCTCGGCCATGTGCGACAGGTCGAACACCCCGGCGGCCTGCCGCACGGCGTGGTGCTCGGCCAGGTCGGAGGAGTACCGCACGGGCATCCGGTACCCGGCGAAGTCGGTGAAGGTGGCGCCTGCGGCCTCGTGCGCGGCCTCGAGCGGTGATGAACGCATGGCGGAGTTCTCTCGTCCTCGACGACACCCGACGACCGTCGTCGGGTGGGAACTCCCCCTCTGTCATGGGCCTGAGAGTTTCACCGCGGCCCGTGAGGTCCGTCGGCTTTCACCGTGGGCGAGACGCCGCCCGACCGGTGGTCGGGCGCGCCTGCTTTTCAGAGTGGCCTGTCCGTCGCGGTGTTGGACCTGAGAGATTGGCGGGGACGTTGCTCCTTCGGTGCAGGACACCCGGCGAACCGGGGTCCGGCGTCTCCCGCGGCGGGTGATCGGCCGTGCTTCAGTTGTCGCGGACGAGCATACCGCCGCCGTGTTTCCGGGAGGTGTCGCCGCCGGTTCGACATCTCGTAGAAGCGCCGTCGTAAGATCCTTGCGTGGCTGGACAGCGATCGCGCCCCCGTGGGCAGCTCGAACAGGCGGTGCTCGACGCCCTCTGGTCGGCGCCCGACGGGCTCACGGCACGACAGGTGCTCGACGCGTTCCCCGAGCCACGGCCCGCCCTGACGACCGTCCTCACCGTGCTCGACCGGCTCGGGCGCAAGGGCCAGGTGGAGCGCGAGCAGCACGACGACGCTCCGCTCACCTTCCGCGCCACGAACAGCCGTGAGGAGCAGACCGCCTCCCTCATGTCGAACGCGCTCGCCGCCGCCGCCGACCGCGAGGCCGCACTCCTCCAGTTCACCGGTTCGCTCGCGTCGGACGACCTCGACGTCCTCCGACGCGCCCTCGACGCCCGCACCCGAGGCTGACCGGGAGCGCCGTGGTCGTCGTCGGTGTCGTCCTGATCGCGCTCGCCCTCGCGGTCGTCGTCGTCGCGCCGCGCGTCCTGACCCGTTCGGCGTGGACGATCGACCGTCCCCGGACCGCGCTCGCGTCCTGGTCGCTCGCTGTGCTGCTCGGCGTCGTCGGCTTCGTCGCCGGGATCGCCCTCGTCGTCCTCGCCGACCGCCCCATCACCGGCCCGTTCGACGTCGTGGCGTCCCCCGCGCACGGGCTCAACGTCGGCGTCGCCGTGGTCGCGGTGCTCGCGTTCGCCGTCGCGGTGCGGGTGCGGCCCGGGCCCGCGCAGGACGCCGTCCGGGAGGCCATGCGGTCGGGAGCCGCCCCGCAGCGCGAGATCGACGGCGTCCCGGTCGCCCTGGTCGAGGCGGACCACGCACTCGCCTGCGCCGTGCCCGGTCGGGCCGGCGGCGTGCTGGTCAGCACCGGGCTCGCGGACCGGCTGCGGACGGACGAACTGGAGGCCGTGGTCGCCCACGAACGCGCCCACCTGTCCCAGCACCACGCGGTCGCGGTCGCGGTCGCCGAATCGATCGAGCGCGCGGTCCCGTGGGTGCCCGGCGCGCGCGCCATGGCGCGCTCGACGCGCGTCCTCGTCG
The DNA here is from genome assembly GCA_913778205.1 of uncultured Curtobacterium sp. Classification (GTDB taxonomy): domain Bacteria; phylum Actinomycetota; class Actinomycetes; order Actinomycetales; family Microbacteriaceae; genus Curtobacterium. Next base: position 53,650 of record CAJYUW010000023.1, on the reverse strand, counting down.
AGTTCGCGGCGGACGACGCCGCCGCCAGGCGGCTCGGCCGTGACGCGGTCCGCCGGGCCGTGCTCGTGGCGGACGGGACGAGCGCGCTCGGGGTGATCCGCGCCTCCAGGCTGGAGGGTTAGGGTGGCGGAACCGTGAAGCCACTGACCGAAGCAGACATCCGCTCGTCGTTCGTGAACGCCACCCCGGAGGAGCTCGAGCAGCTCCCGATCCCGGGGTTGCACGAGATGCTCTGGGGCGAGCGCGAGTTCCTCGGCTGGCGCGACCCGCAGGCGGCCCGGCGGGGGTACATCGTCTCGTGGATCGACGACCGGCCGGTCGGCATCGTCGTGCGGTCGGCCGGGGGGTCGCTCCGGCCGGGCATCGCCGCGATGTGCTCGTTCTGCCACTCGCCGCAGCCCGCTACGCAGGTCCGTCTCTTCTCGGCGGCGCGCGCCGGGGAGTCCGGGCGGAACGGGAACACGATCGGGTCGTACATCTGCGAGGACCTCGGGTGCTCGATGCTCATCCGCACCGCGCCGCCGCACCTCAACCCGCCCGCCACCATCGCGATGCGCGGCGAGGCGCTGCTCCGCCGGGTGCGGAGCTTCACCGAGGACGTCGCCAAGACCGCGTAGTCGGTGGTCGCCGCTACCGTGACGCCATGACCTCTCGCTTCGCCGCCGCTCGCTGGGCCGTCGTGTCGGACGACGGCGACGGGCGCTGGCGACTCGGCGTCCACGACGAAGCCGACGACGAGCTCGGGACGATCGGGCTGGGCGTCGAGGGCACGTGGGAGCCGGACGTCGAGCCGCACGTCCGGTTCGTGCTCGTGCAGCTCGGGCTCGAACTCGCCGGCGCGCGCCCCTGGCACGACGACGAGCTCGGCCACCACCGGGCCCCGGTCCTGCCGCTCGCCTGAGCCGGTCCGGCGGGGTCGCGCCCGGCTGTCGACCCGAGCGGGGTCGCGCCCGGCTCGTTCGGCCCGCGGGGCTCCGCTCCGCTGCCGGCTCGTCCCGCTCGCGCCCGGCTGTCGGCTCGCGGGGTCGCCGGATCGATCGCTCGCCGAGCGGCACCGCCGGGGGACGAAGGCCCGTCGAGCCTGACGGCCGCGCACCCCCGGTCGATAGCGTCGGGCGAGATGCGCATCCACGAACGGGCCGATGCCGACCAGGACGCCCTGGTCGAGGTCCTCTGGCGCGCCCACGTCTTCGGGTACCCGACCATCTGGCCGGACGACCCCGCCGCGTGGCTCGCGCCCACGGGGCTCCGCGGCTCCTGGGTCGCCGTCGTCGACGACCGGATCGTCGGACACGTCGGCGTCGCGGTCCCGGCGCCCGGGCGGATGCCCGAGGTCACGCGGTTGTTCGTCGACCCGGACCACCGCGGCCAGGGCATCGCGGACGCGCTGCTCGACGCCGCCGAGCAGTCGGTGCACGGCTCGCACGTGCGCCTCGACGTCAGCGAGGACTCGGCATGCGCCTGGCGGCTCTGCGAACGCCGTGGCTGGAGCATGACGGGTCGTGGACCGGCCGACTGGTGCACGGCGGACGGCGCCGTCCCGACGCTCCGGTTCTACGCGAAGCGGGTCGGCTGACCGTCGCGACGCGCGCCCGCCCGCCCGATGCGCGCCCGCCCACCCGCCGATCGGCCGTCCGCGCGCCGCTCCCGCCGGCCGGCCGTCGGCGCGCCGCTCCCGCCGACCGGCCGTCGGCGCGCCGCTCCCGCCGGCCGGTACGCTCGCGACATGGCGACGTACGAGGTCCAGGCGGTCCGCGAGCGCGGGGCGTGGCAGGTGTTCATCGACGGGCTGCTCGTCACCGAGGTCACCCGGTGGCCGTCGGTCGGGTTCGTGGCGCGCGAATTCCTCGCGATGGACCGTGACGACGACCTGCGGATCCGCGTGGTCGGTCGCAACCAGTACGTCGACGCCGACCCCACCGACGCCTGACCGACCCGCTCAGGCCACGTGCCAGACGAGCCCCTCCTGCGTGCTCGACGGGTAGGCGGCGGCGATCCGGTACACGGCTTCCCGCAGGGTCTCGGGTGAGCACGCCAGGTTGAGCCGGGCGAAGCCGCGCCCCTGCGACCCGAACCCGAGCCCCGAGTTCAGCGCGACGTACGCGTGCTCCCGGAGCGGCACGGCCGGGTCGTCCCCGAGTCCGATGCCCCGGAAGTCGAGCCACGCCAGGTAGCCCGCGCGCGGCCGGGTGTAGACGACCCCGGGCAGGTGTTCCGCGAGCAGGGACCCGAGGAGCCGCTCGTTCGCGACGATGCGCCCGACGACGTCGTCGAGCCACTCGGTCGCGAGCGTGAACGCCGCCGTGTTCGCGTGCAGCCCGAGGATGCTCGTGCGGCAGGCGACCTCCTCCCAGAGCGTGTCGAGGAGCGCCGCGGTCCGTTCGTCCCCGGCGACGATGACCGAGCACTTCACGCCCGCTAGGTTCCACCCCTTGCTCGCGCTCGTCACGCACACGCTCCGCGCACCGAGGGGTCCGGCGACCATCGCGAACGGCGTGAAGCGGACGCCGGGGTGGGTGAGCGGGGCGTGGATCTCGTCGCTGATCACGAGCACGTCGTACCGGGCGGCGAGTTCGGCGAGCGCCACGAGGTCGTCGCGGTCGTGCACGAGGCCGACCGGGTTGTGCGGGTTGCAGAGCAGGAAGACCCCGACCCCGTCGGCGAACGCGCGCTCGAGGCCGGCGAGGTCGAGCCGGTAGACGCCCCACTGTTCGAGCAGCGGCACCTCCTCCACCTGACATCGCGCTTCCTCGACCAGCTCGAAGAACGGCGGGTAGACCGGCGGCGTGATCGCGACGCGGCCGCCGTCGGGGAGCGCGAGCCGCAGCGACTCCACGATCCCGACGCTGACGTCGGTCGCGAGGTACACCCGCCCCGGGTCGACGTCCCACCCCCAGCGGTCCCGGGCGAACCCAGCGAACGCGGGCGCGAGCGGCCCCGGCCCGTCGAGGTACCCGAGGTCGGACTGCTGCACCCGTTCGATGAGCGCCTGCCGGATCTCCGGCGCGACCTCGTGGTCCATCTCGGCGACGAACAGGGGCAGCACGTCGGGTGCGTACCGCGTCCACTTGATGCTCGTCCGGACCCCGCGGAGGTCCCCGACCGGGTCCTGCTCGTCGTGCGCCATGCGTCCCAGGATGCACCGGCCGGGAGGCGCGGCGCGACTCCGGACGTCATCCCGCGTCGCGTGGGCGCACACCCTGAGCCGTCACCCGGGTCACCGCCTACTGTCGGCGGCATGAGCACGAGCACCGCCGACAAGGCGTCCACCCTCAAGCAGCTGCACGAGGCCCCCGAGATCCTCCGCGTCGTGAACGTGTGGGACGCGATCAGCGCGAAGGTCGTGAGCGACCTGCCCGGGACGAAGGCGATCGCGACCGCCGGGCACTCGATCGCCGCGAGCCACGGCTACGAGGACGGTGGCATGCCCCTCGACGTCGCCCTCGCCGGAGCGGCCACCGTCGTCGCCGCCACCGACCTGCCGGTCACCGCCGACCTCGACGACGGCTACGAGGACCCGGCCGAGACGATCCGGCGTGCGATCGCCGCCGGCGTCGTCGGCGCGAACGTCGAGGACCGCCTCCGCCCGTTCGACGAGGCCGTCGCCCGGGTCGCCGCGATCACCAAGGCCGTGGAGGCCGAGGGCATCGACTTCCAGCTGAACGCGCGCACGGACGCCATCGCCCGGGGTGGCGACCGCCCGCTCGACGAGAGCATCGAGGACGCCATCGCCCGCGGGAAGGCGTTCCTCGACCAGGGCGCGGCACTCGTCTTCGTCCCCGGAGCGATCCAGCGTGACGTCGTCGAACGGCTCGTCGACGGACTCGGACGCGGGAAGCTGTCCGTGATCGGGCTGCCCGGTGCGCTGCCCGCCGCCGAGTACGAGGCCCTCGGCGTCGCGCGCATCTCCTACGGTCCGCTGACGCAGCGCGTCGCGCTGCGCGCGCTGCGGGACCTCGCGACCGACCTCTACGGTGACGGCGTCGTGCCGGAGGACACCCCGGCCCTGAACTGAACCAGGCGACGGACGGGAGGCACGGTGCGGGCCCGCACCGTGCCTCCCGTCCGTCCCGGACCGCGTCAGCGGCAGGTCGGCAGGTGCGCCATCGCCGGGCTGAGGCTGCCTCCGACGCGGACGACCCGGGTGACGCCGAGCTGTTCGAGCGCCTGGGCGCTCGGCGTCTGCAGGCAGGACGGCAGGGTCGTGATGAGGGGCGCGCCCTCGTTCGCGGCGAGCGCCGAGGCGGCGAGAGCGTCCGGGAAGTCCTCGCCGTCGACGAGGAAAGCGGTCGAGGCGCTGCCGACGTACCGCTCGGCGATCTGCCGGGAGGTGTCGTAGCGGGTGCTGCCCCGGACGTAGGTACCGGTGCCGCCGTCGTCGCTGTGCGCCGGGAAGTCCGCCGAGTAGTCGTCGCTGATCATGTTCTGGCCGCCGACGACGGTGGCGTACGAGACCCGTTCCGCATCGAGGAAGCGCTCGGTCGCGGCGTCGGGCGTCCCTCGGCCGTCGACCAGGAGCAGGGGCTGCTGGTCGATGCCGTCGGCCGTCGCCGCGGACAGGGCGTCCGGGAAGTTGCGACCGCCGGCCATCGTCATGATCGCCTGCGTGCCCGGGAAGAACGCGAAGTCGAGGTTGCGCGACACCTCGTACCGGTCGTGTCCGCCGATGCGCGTCATCCGTGCGGCGGGCGCGGCCGCGTGGAGCTGGTCCCAGACGGTGCCCGAGACGGACGCCGCGCCCCCGACGACCACGATCCTCGCGGGCTCGAGCCTGACGACCTCGGCGCGGGTCGCCGCCGGCAGGGATCCGCCGGCCGTGAGCATCAGCGGCGCGTGCTGCTGCGCGGCCGCGGGCGCTGCCGAGAGCGCGTCCGGGTACTTCTCACCCGAGGTCACGAAGACGGTTCCGCCGGTCGTGTAGACGCCGTCGTGGATGCCACGCTCGGTGACGGCGGCGCTCACCCGCCAGCGGTCCGGACCGGTCACGAGCGTCGAGGCGTCGACACCGCGGAGTGAGGCGGTCCCGACCGCGACGTCGAAGCCGTCGAGGTCGTCGCCGGCCCGCACCGTGACGGTCTTCGCCTCGGTGATGTTCCGACCGCCCCACCAGGTCGTGGCGACGTGGGACGGGTCGTTGTCGTCGCTGAGGAACTGGAGCTTGTACGTGCCCGGCATGACCCCGCCGAGCGAGAACCGGCCGGGGTCGGATGCGGTGCCCGGTCTGGCGAAGGCGCCGTAGCCGCCGCTCTCGGTGACCCAGTGCCAGTGCCCGTGGTACTGCGACCAGAGTTCGACCTGGACAGTTCCGTGGAGCGCGCCGGCGTCGGCGGCGGTCACGGTGCCGTCGAGCGTCGCGGCGGTGACCAGGCTGACGTCGACGCCCGTGAGGGTGCCGCCGGTGGTGATGCGCTTGCCGCCCTCGATCGTGGAGGCGCCGCCGAGGTAGGTGTTGGCGTGGTACTGGTCGGGGCTCGACGCCAGCAGCGTGTAGGTCCGGTGCGGCACGTCCTTGATCGTGTACCGGCCGTTCGCGTCGGTGAGGGCGAAGAGCTGGGTCCCGCTGCACAACTCGTAGCAGGAGTGCGCCTCGCGTCCGACGGCCGTGAGCTCCACGACCGAGTGGGCCACGGGCCGGGTGTCGGCCGTGATCCGACCGGAGACGGTGCCGGACCCGGTCGCCCGGGCCGGAGCCGCGAGGGCGAACGGGACGAGGCTCACGGCGACGGCGACCACGAGGGCAGCAGCGAGTCGGGAACGGCGAGCAGACCGGTGGCGGAGGGGCATGGGGGGTCCTGACGGGGAGGCGCCTCTCGGGAGCGTCGGGCGGCCTTCCCCTCGGGACCCGGTACGCACTGCGAACCTACTGGGCGCAGGAGCGGCGTTTCCACCCCCCGGAAGGAGGACGCCGGTCCGTGCCGCCGACTGGGCTACGGTCGTGCCGTGCCCATCGACGTCGACGCCCTGCTCGCCCCGCCCACCCCGGTGGCGGCACGCGCCCTGGACGTCCTCCGGGCGTGGTCGCCACCGGCGCTCGTGAACCACTGTCTGCGCTCGTGGGCGTGGGGGTCCGTCATCGCGTCGTCCACCGGGCTCGAACCGGACCGGGAGCTGCTCTTCGTCTCGGCGGTGCTGCACGACCTCGGCCTCACGCCGTCGTTCGACGCGCACGCCGTCGCGTTCGAGGCCGCCGGTGGCGCTGTCGGGACGGTCTTCGCCCTCGGCGCAGGCTGGGACGCCGGCCGTGCCCGTCGGGTCGGAGCGGTGATCGAGCGGCACATGTGGACCGCGGTCGACCCGGACCTCGACGTGGAGGGACACCTCCTCGAGGTGGCCACCTCGCTCGACGTCTCCGGCACCGGCTTCGACCGTGTCCCCGAGGCCGTGCTCCGAGCGGTCGCCGACGCCCTGCCGCGGCTGGACTTCTCCACGTCGTTCGCTGCCCTCGTCCACGGTCAGGCCGATCGGGACCCGTCGTCCGCCGCAGCGCGCCTCGACCGCTCGGGCAACGTCGTCGCCGGCGGTGCGCGGTGGGACGCGTTCCTGGCGTGAACCTGGACTTCTCCCGACCTGCCCCGTATAGTGTTCCCTTGGTGCACTGCAGCGAACCCATCTGACTCGCGCACACCGACCGTCTCGACACCGATCCAACCGGGATCGCATTCCCCCGAGACCACCCTCGTCCAGACGGACGAGTCGCACGTCGACGAACGGCGTGCGCGCCAGCGGCCACCGCGGACGACCGGACCACGAAGTCACGGAGCGACCAGCGGACGACGCGACGGCGCCGAACGACTGAGGAAGACCAGCACCATGAACACGAACACCATCGTCGGCAACGACCGACTGAGCATCATCGGGACCGCACTCACCGCGCCCCGCACCACCCCGGACAACATCGCCGAGTTCCCGGTCCGCGACGTCTGGACCGGCCGGGAGTACCTCGTCCGGATCGACGCCGACGACCTCGCGTTCCCCGTCTCGGCGGGCGATCGCGTCGAGGTCCGCGGCGAGGCCGGGTGGACCGTCCCCGGACGCTCCTGGCGCGGTGAGGCCAGCCGGACGCTCCTGCAGGCGCAGGACGTCAGCGCCGGGGAGCTCCTGCTCGCCGCCTGAGCCGAGGTCTCGGTCGGGCCGGACCCTGGCCCGAGCTCGGGCTCGATCCCTTGCAGCGCGTCGCCGGTCCGCCGGCGGCGCGCTTCGTCGTTCCTGATCGTTGTCCCCCGGATTCACCGGCGCCGGCGGCTACTGTCCAACGGGACCGCAGGACCGAGCCGGAGATCAGGGAGCCGACATGCCGAACCGTCTGGAGTGGGTCAGGGACGCCGAGGACCACTGGAAGGTGTCGTTCGGTGCGGACCCGCTGTGCGAGGTCACCCGTGCTCGCCAGTACGTCGTCTCGTCGCCGGACCGCTCGATCCGCGGTGCGCACTCGTCACTCGAGGGTGCTCGCGCGCAGGTCCAGGCGTGGGTGCGCTGGAGCGGGCGGTAGCGAGGTTCCTCAGCGTGCCCTCGCCGCCGCGCGCGGTATGGTCCCTCGCTATGGGAGGGACGCATGCGCACTGACCGGGCTGCAGAGCTGATCCGGCGTGCACGACAGGACGTCGGGATGTCCCAGAAGGCCCTCGCGTCTGCGGCACACATGCAGCAGCCCACGATCTCGGCCTACGAAAGCGGACGGCAGCAGCCGCGAGCGGAGTCGCTCGAACGCATCTTGCGCGCCGCCCGGACACGGCCGAGCATCCCGCTGAGTGTCTACGCGGACGACAACGTCGCGGAGGCGGGTCGGCATCACCTGACGAACGTTCGAGTCTTCGGCTCGGCCGTCCGCGGAACCGACACGGCTGACAGCGACATCGACCTGCTCGTGGAGCTCGTTCCGGGAGCATCGCTCTTCGACCTCGGTGGCTTCGCCCACGCCGTCGAAGCGAGGACCGGGTTCGAGGTCGACCTCCTGACGGACGACATCGGTGACGACCTGCACTTCGCGCACATCCTGACCGAGGCGGTTCCGTTGTGACCGGGCGCTTCCGACCGGTTCCCCGGGTCGCCGAGGCGAAGCAGGTCGAACGCTGGGCGGATGGCGTTCGACGCGCAGCGGATCCTCACGTACCGAGCCGCGCAGGCGCTGATCATCCACCTCGATGACCTCGTCGGTCGGCTCCCCGCCGGACCCGGAACAACGGCGAAGAAGGAGATCGTCTGGGATGTGGTCGAACATCGCATCCCAGCCGTCATCACGGCGATCCTCGACTGAGGTCTGGGGTGTGCGGGAAGACGCTCAGTACTCTCCCTTGACGACGAAGTAGGAGCCGCGGATCGTGCCCGCGAGCTTCGACCGCTGCCGGACGAACCTGAACTTCTCGGCTAGCTCGTCGGGCACCTCCATGCCGTCCGACAGCTTGAAGCCCACGGCTCGCTTGCCGCCCGGCTCGAGCGTGTACAGCACGTTGATCGACAGTCCGGACTCGTAGAAGACGTAGGTCCAGCGGACACCCTCGACCTCGAAGTCGGTCGCTTCGAGCGGCGTCGCCGCGATCGCGATGTCGCGCTCGTGGAGCACCCGCGCGACGTACTCCACGAGTTCCGGGACGTCGGCAGCGGGTTCCGTCGTGAAGGCGTGGTCGTACTTGTTCGCGAAGTACCTGGCCTCGTTCGCCCGGAGCCCGGCGAGCGCCTTGGCCACGGGCGACGACTCCAGCCCGACGGTCGACACGTCCATGAAGTCGACGACGTACGACATGGCACCCTCCTGGTCGCTCTCGGTGATGGCCACGGTCGGTGATCAGCGCCAACCTAGCGCGGCGGCACCGGGCTCCGCCACGGGGACCCGATCGGTGGCACGCTGCCGGGTCAGACCAGCTTCTCGAACACCATCGTCGCCTGGATGCGGTCGCCACCACCGAAGCCCGTGCTGCCCGAGGACGACGTCGTGATCGTGTGCAGGCGGTAGCCGAGCGCCGCCTGCTGGTTGATCGCCCGCTCCAGCTCCGTCAGGTTGCCGGAGCCGGTGCCGAAGAACTTCTCCTTGAGTACGACCTGCAGCACCACGTAGCTCATGCCGGCGGGAGCCGTCCGGGGTTGCGCGCCCGCGTTCGCCTCTGCCTGGATGCGGTCGAGGACTCCCCCGATGCCCGGCGACGGAGTTCCCGCGGGCTGCACCTGCTCGGTCCACGCGCTCCCGTCCCACCACCGCATCGTGCCGGATCCGTCGTCGTACCACCCTGGCTGCACGTTCGTCATGCGCTCATCCTGGTGCACACCGGCACCCGCCGTCAGCCCGCCATACTGGAACGGTGACGACACTGCGAGGCACCCTGCGATCGACCGAGACCCGCGAGGCAGAGGGCAGCGGCGCCACCATCGGCGAGGCGCGCGAGGCGGCGATCGCGGCGCTCGACCTCGACGGGTTCCAGCTGCTGCAGGTCAACACCGTGACGAGCAAGGCGACGGGCGAGTCCACCGTGCGGGCGATCGCCCGCTCGACCGCACTCCGGCCGCACGAGGCCACGGGGCCCAGCTACGACGCCGCACTGGCCGCGTACCGGAGCACCGTGCCGGAGGGCTGGCAGGCGCAGAACATGCACGAGGTCGCCGAGTGACCCGTGGACGGGGCCGGCGCTGACACGAGGACTCAGCGCGCCCCGCGCGACTTCCCCGACGCACTCCCCTACGCTTGTTGAGTAAACATCAAGACAATGGGGAAACTCCATGACAGCACCGGTCACCATCGAGCCGGCGATCCAGCAACAGGTCGCGGACGAGCTCGGGCGCTACGTCTACATGCTCGTCGACCCGGCGACGGGCGTGCCGTTCTACGTCGGGAAAGGGCAGGGCGAGCGGTTCGCAGCCCACGGTCGGGAAGCACTGCTGACCAGCGACTCCGAGGCCACAGGGAGCAAGATCGCCAAGATCAACGCGATCCGCGAACTCGGAGATGAGCCGGAGATCTGGATCCTGCGGTACGGGATGGGTTCCGATCCCGAGTACACGTCCGTCGAGGCGGCTTGCATCGATCTGCTCCGCTCGATGCCGGTGCTCGCACAGGCGCCCGGAAGCGTGCGGTTGCCCGGAGCACACGCCGCGCAGCTCACGAACGCTCGACGGGAGTCGGCCAGGGGGCACGGGATGATGCGGTTGCAGGACCTCGTCGAAGAGATGGCAGCGCCGCCACTCCAGACCGAGGAGCCCCTGCTCATCGTGACGCTCGGCCCGTGGGTCACCAGCCGGGAAGAGGCGATCGACGGGTCGGTCCTGGACGGCTACGGCTACAAGGCGGAGTGGCTCCCCCGGACGGAGCGCGAGCAGCACGGCGAGGAGATCGGCCAGTCGGCATCGAAGTGGTTCAAGTTCGCCGAGGCCACGGTCGCGCGACACGGGATCGAGTACGCGGTCGCCGCTCATCGCGGTGTGACCCGTGCACTCCTCCGGATCGTCCCGGGCTCGTGGGAACACCGAGGATCGGGCACCGACCGCCGGAGCGGGTTCCGGTTCGAGGTCGTGCGCGAGGGCATTCTGTACGAGGAGATCGTCGGAGCGTACGGCCACCGTCTCCCGGAGAAGAAGCGGGGCGAGCAGACGACCTTCCGGTACTGGCCCTACGCGAGCTGAGCACGCCACGGGTCATCACGCCCGAACGACACTGCAGGCCTGAACGACACTGCAGGCCTGAACGACACTGCGCCCCGGCTCCTGGAGCCTGGGCGCAGTGTCGTACGGACCTCGCTCGTCTCGGCAACCGACTAGTTGTTGAAGCGGAACTCCACCACGTCGCCGTCCTGCATGACGTAGTCCTTGCCCTCGATCCGCGCCTTGCCCTGCGCACGGGCCTCGGCGATCGAGCCGGCCGCGATGAGGTCCTCGAACGAGATGACCTCGGCCTTAATGAAGCCCTTCTCGAAGTCGGTGTGGATGACCCCGGCAGCCTGGGGCGCCTTCCACCCCTTGCCGATCGTCCACGCCCGCGACTCCTTGGGCCCGGCCGTGAGGTACGTCTGCAGTCCGAGGGTGTCGAACCCGATGCGTGCGAGCTGGTCGAGCCCGGACTCGGTCTGGCCGGTGGACTCGAGGAGCTCGGCGGCGTCCGCCGGGTCGAGGTCGATGAGCTCGGACTCGATCTTCGCGTCGAGGAACACGGCCTGCGCGGGGGCGACGAGCGCGGAGAGCTCGGCCTTGCGGGACTCGTCGGTGAGCACGGCCTCGTCGACGTTGAACACGAAGATGAACGGCTTCGCGGAGAGCAGCCCGAGCTCACGGATGGGCTCGAGGTCGATCGAGGTGGCCGACAGCAGGGTTCCCTGCTCGAGCGCGGCGCGGGCTTCACGAGCGGTCTCGAGCACGATCGGCTCGGCCTGCTTGAGCTTGAGCATCTTCTCGTAGCGCGGGAGCGCCTTGTCGATGGTCTCCATGTCCGCGAGGATCAGCTCGGTGTTGATGACCTCGAGGTCGTCCTTCGGCGACACCTTGTTCGCCACGTGCACGACGTCGTCGTCGGCGAAGCCGCGCACGACCTGAGCGATGGCGTCGGCTTCGCGGATGTTCGCGAGGAACTTGTTGCCGAGGCCTTCACCTTCGCTCGCGCCCTTGACGATGCCGGCGATGTCGACGAACGACACGGGCGCGGGCACGGTCTTCTCCGAGTGGAAGAGGTCGGCGAGCTGGTCGAGCCGCGGGTCGGGCAGGTTCACCACGCCGACGTTCGGCTCGATCGTCGCGAACGGGTAGTTCGCGGCGAGGACCTGGTTCTTGGTCAGGGCGTTGAACAGGGTCGACTTGCCGACGTTCGGGAGACCGACGATTCCGATGGTGAGAGCCACGGGAGGACAGCCTACCCGCGACCGGGTCGCGCACGGCGCGACCGACGGGCGGACGGGAGGCGCGGGGCGGCCCCGCCCCGCGCCTCCCGTCCGACGCGGCGCAACGCCGTCGACAACCGCAGCCGATGTCGGAGCCCCGTGCGACGATCGGGTCCGTGCCGTTGAACTTCACCGCGATCGACTTCGAGACCGCGAACAGCTCCCCCGCGAGCGCATGCTCCGTCGGGCTCGTGAAGATCCGCGCCGGCAGGGTGGTCGAGCGCGCCTCGTGGTTCATCCAGCCGCCCGTCGGGCACGACGCGTTCCTCGAGTGGAACACGCGCATCCACGGCATCGTCGCGTCGGACGTCGTCGGCGCGAAGGGCTGGGCGGAGCAGTACGCCGACATCGTGGCGTTCGCCGACGGCGACGTCCTCGTCGCCCACAACGCGCGGTTCGACATGGGGGTCATCGCCGGCGGGTGCGCCGCCACCGGGACCCCGCTCGCCGAGCACCACTCGCTGTGCTCGCTGCAGGTCGCGCGGAAGACCTACACGCTCGACTCGTACCGCCTGCCGATGGCCGCGCAGGCCGCCGGCCACGTCGGGTTCGCCCACCACGACGCCGCCGCGGACGCCGAGGCCTGCGCCGCGATCGTGGTGCACGCCGCGCAGCTCCACCGTGCGGACACCGTCGAGGCCCTCGGCGCAGCGACCCGCGTGCACGTCGCGCCGGTCCGACCGCGCGAGGACAAGCCCCGTGCGGCGACGCCGCAGCCCCGCCTCTCGCGTCGGCCGATGGTGTTCTCCGACTGATCGCACACGGCCCGTCGGCATGGGTCCGGCGGCGCGGGCCCGGCCTGTTCGCAACGCAGGCCCGGCCTGTCCGCGACGGCGGTCGCCCGACGCCCCGGTGGTATTGTCAGGACAATCCCGGCGGCATGGGTGCCGCGCTCGATCTCCCCGAAGGACCGCGATGACCAACGAGGGCCAGCTGCCGTCCGACCTGTTCATGGACCTGGACCGGTCGGGCCCGATGCCCCTCTACTTCCAGGTCGCATCGCGCATCGAGGAGGCGATCCGCTCCGGGGCGATGCCACCCGGGGCCCGGCTCGAGAACGAGATCGCCCTCGGCGAGCGCCTCGGCCTCTCGCGGCCGACGATCCGCCGCGCCATCCAGGACCTCGTCGACAAGGGCCTGCTCGTCCGTCGTCGGGGCATCGGCACCCAGGTCGTGCACGGCCCGGTCACCCGCAAGGTCGAGCTGACGAGCCTCTACGACGACCTGGCGCAGGGGTCGCAGGCACCGGCGACGCGGCTCCTCGTGCGCGACGACGTTCCGGCGACGGACACCGTGGCGGAGGCACTCGGCGTCGCACCCGGCTCCAGCGTCGCCCACGTGCGTCGGGTCCGGCTCGCCGAGGACGTGCCGATGGCCATCCTGGAGAACTTCCTGCCGCCCGAGTTCGCCGACATCACCGACGAGGACCTCGCGACGCACGGGCTCTACCAGCTGCTGCGCGGTCGCGGGGTGACGATGCGGGTGGCGAAGCAGCGGATCGGCGCCCGTGCCGTGACGGACGAGGAGGCCGGACTGCTCGAGATCGAGGACGGCGACCCGGTGCTGACGATGAGCCGCACGGCCTACGACGCGTCCGGACGGGCGGTCGAGTACGGCGTGCACTGCTACCGGCCGGACCGCTACTCGTTCGAGGTCACGCTCGTCGACAAGTAGGGGCGGGAGCGCGCCGAGCCCGGTGGCGCACCCCTCCCCGCCGTGTCGGACCCGCGTCAGTCCGCGGACGGGACGTCGAGCTCGCCCGTGACGTACTGCGCGCGGCCGAACCCGAACGACCAGTCCTGCGGGCCGTTCTCCACGTAGCCGATGAAGACGTCCTCGCTGGCGACGCCGACTGCGCCGAGACGGTCGTGCACCGCGGCGTAGAGCGCCTGCTTCGCCTCGTCGGAGCGGCCACGCTGCGTGAACACCTGCACGAGCACGACGCCGTCGGTGCGCTCGAAGCCGAGGCCGGCGTCCTCGGCGATGATCTGCTGCGCCGGGTGCTCCGTGATGATCTGGAAGCGGTCGCGCTCGGGGATGCCGTACTGGTCGACGATGGCGGTGTGGATCGCGTCAGCGATGGACCGGACCTCCTCCGGGCTCCGGCCGGTGACGAGGTCGATACGGACGAGCGGCATGGTGCCTCCTGGTGTCGGGGTGAGGGGGAAGACGCGGGCGCCCCGCTGACAGGAGGCGCGGTGCCAGCTTGCACCGCGCCTTCCGTCCGTCTGTCGGTGCGCCTACAGCACCGGGGTCGCCTCGGGGTACGTGAGCAGCCCGTCGACCTCCGCCACGTCGTGCCAGGCTCCGTCGGCGATCGACGCCTCCGCCGCCGCCACGATCGAGGCGGTCGCGAGACCGTCGGCGACCGAGGGAGCGAGCTGCTCGCCGCCGAGCACGCTCGCGACGAACTGGGCCGCCTCGATCGTCTTGAGGTCGTCGTACCCCATCGCGGTGCCGGCGCCGGGCTGGAACCGTGCGAACTCGCCGTCTCCGGGTGCGGAGTGGTGCGTGGCGTAGCCGGCGACCTCCTGGCCGTCGAGGAAGACCTCCAGCTCGTTCAGGCGCTGGAAGTCCCACCGCACCGAGCCGCGGGTGCCGTAGACCTCGAGTGCGTACTCGGCGTGCGGACCGCGCATCACCCGACTGGAGTCCATCGTGCCGACGGCGCCGTCCGCGAACCGGAGCAGCAGTGCGGCGTAGTCCTCGTTCTCGACGGGCCGCCGCTCCCCCGAGGCCGCGGCGGAACGGTCGACGATGCCCGCGCCCGGCACCGGGCGGTCCGGGATGAACGTCTCCGCGAGGGCGCTGACGCTCGCGATCCGACCGACGACGTACTGCGCCAGGTCGAGGCCGTGCGAGAGCAGGTCCCCGAGCACGCCGGACCCCGCGCGGTCCCGCTCGAAGCGCCAGGTCAGCGGGGCGTCCGGGTCGGACGAGTAGTCGGCGAGGAGCGATCCGCGGACGGTCGTGATCCGTCCGAGCCGCCCGCTGCGGACGAGGTCCCGTGCGCGCTGGATCGCCGGGGCGTGCCGGTAGTTGAAGCCGACGCCCGTGATGACGCCCGCGGACCGGACCGCGTCGTGGATCGCGCGGGAGTCGCCCACGGACCGGCCCATCGGCTTCTCGATCCAGAACGGCTTGCCGGCCTCGGCCGCGGCGACGGCGACCTCGCGGTGGAGGAAGTTCGGCGAGCAGATCGACACGACGTCGACCTCGGGATCGTCGAGGACCTCGTGGAAGTCCGCGACGGCCCGTTCGTACCCCAGTCGGGCGGTGGCCTGGTCCCGTGCGGCCTCGATCGGGTCGGCGGCGACGACGAGCCGTGGCCGCACGCCGAGCTCCGGGAAGTGGTCCGGCAGCGCGCGGTAGGCCCGGGAGTGCAGTCGGCCCATCCAGCCGACGGAGACGAGACCGACCCCGAGCGTGGTCGTGGTGGTGCTCACGCGGCCGGCACGATGACGTCGCGGACGAGGGCGTCGAGCTGCGCGTCGGCGTCCAGGAACTGGCGCAGCGTCGTCACCGTGGCACCGAACCCGTCGAACTCGTCGATCGTCATGCCGTCCACGTCGTACCCGCGGGCGAACTCGGGCGTCGCCGCTCGCAGCGCCGCGATGACCTCGGCCGGCACCTCGTCGTCGATGGCGTCCGGGCGCCACGGGAACGCGGCGGCGTTGATGTCCGCCGACCACTGGAACGGCGGCGAGACGACGAGGTCCCCGCCCTGGAATTCCGACCACTGCATCGGGTTGCGGAACGCTGCGACGAGGACGCGCGAGCGGAACCCGCGCTCCCGGAACACCCGGTAGGCGTTCTTCACCGCGGCGATGCCGGCCCATTCGAGGACGCCCGGGTCGACCATGACCCGGTCGCGCGCGACGACCGTCTTCAGCCAGTCGTCGAACCGGCCCGCCATCAGCGTGACGACGTGACCGGACTCCTGCTGCGGCATCCCGTCGGCTGCCCGGCGGTCGAGTGCGCGCTCGATGGCCTCGCCCACGGCGACGACCTGCGACACGGTGAACGACACGGTCGCGTTGATCGAGACGCCCCGGTAGGCGGCTTCCTCGATCGCGGCGATGCCGGTCTTCGTCGCGGGGATCTTCACGATGATGTTGGGCGCGAGCCCGGAGAACCGGACGGCCTGCTCGACGAGGGCGTCGCGGTCGCGGTGCAGGCGCGGGTCGGTCTGCATGCTCAACCGGCCGTTGCGCCCACCGGACGCCTCGAACGCGGGAAGGAGCTGCGCGGCAGCGGCGATCGAGAGCTCCTCGACCGCCTTCCAGCCGATCCAGGACTCCCCCGCGGTCGGGTGCTCAGCGGCGATCTCGCGGATCCGGGGCACCCACCGCTCGGGGTCCTGCCGGATGCACGTGAGCGCGATGACCGGGTTGCAGGTCGCGCCGACGGCGCCGAACTCGTCGATGGCGGTGGCCAGCTCCCGCGGGTCGGCGGAGTCGTTCCACAGGGCGGTCGGGGTCTGGCTCGCGGCCTGCAGGGTCACCGGCCTGGTGTCGACCGCGGACCGGTCGCCGGCCCTCTCGGAGGTGGTGGTCATCGTGTCGATCCCCTCGTGGTCGGGCCGACCCCGGCGAGCGCGTCGGCGTCGGTCGAGGTGGTTTCGTAGAAGGCGGGCTTCGCGGTGGCGTAGGTGACCTGCTCGAGCGCGCCGGACTGCTGGGCGCGGACCGCGACCTCGGCCACGAGGGACGCCGTGTAGCCGTCCCACGCGCTCGGCCCGTCGATGCCGCCGGTGCGCGCCGCGTCGACCCAGCGCTGGACCTCCTCGTCGTAGGCCGCCCCGAAGCGCTCGATGTACGACGGCGTGACGCCCTGCCCGGACATCCCGCCCGACATGACGTTCATGCTCGTCTCCCGGCCGATGTACGCGACCCCGGACTCGAACACGGCGTCGGTCGTCACCTGGTAGCCGAACTGCACGTTGACGCTGATCTCGACGATCGCCATCGTGCCGGACACGGTCGTGAACAGCACGAACTGCGGCTCGGGCAGGTCGGCGGGTGCGAGCGAGTTCCGGCGCGGCTTCCGCACCTCGACGGACACGATCGGCTCGCCGGTGAGGAACGGGATGATGTCGATCTCGTGGATGACCGAGTCGTGGATGAGCATCGACTCGCTGAAGTTCGGCGGAGTCGTCGGGTTGCGGTGGGCGTGGTGCAGGGCGAGCAGCGCGCCGTTCGCACCGGACGCGCGGAGGTCCCGCAGCTCCTGGTACCCCTTGTCGAACCGCCGCATGAACCCGACCTGGATCCGCGGCCGGTCGGACCGTGCCTGCTCGAGCTCGACGATGCGCAGGGAGTCCTCGGCGCTCGTCGTGAGGGGCTTCTCGCACAGCACGGCGAGCCCGCGCTCGATCGCGGGCACGAGGACGGGCTCGTGCAGGAACCCGGGGGTGGCGACGATGACGGCGTCGACGGGGGTGGCGTCGAGGGCGTCCTCGAACGACGCGGCGGTGATCGCGCCGGGCGCCTCACGGGCGGCGGCCGTGGCGCGCGCGGCGTCCGGGTCGACGACCGCGACGACGTCCGCGCCGGCGATCGTGGACGTGATGCGACGGACGTGGTCGCTGCCCATCGCGCCGGCACCGACGACGGCGACGCGGAGGTTCTCGGTGGTGCTCATGTGGTGCTCCTGATCGGACGGCTGGTGGTGGACGACGCTGCTACGCGACGCGGGCGGCCGGGGTCGACCCGAGGATGTGCTGGACGGTGCGCTCCGCGATCGGCCCGGGGGCGTCGACGGAGCAGCCGTACATGTCCTGCTCGACGATCGCGAACACGTCCGGGTCGATCGCCGCGACGGCCTCGATGATCGGTGCCAGCTCCGGGGTCCCGTTCGGCGGCTCGGTCATGATCCCCTGTGCGACGGCGGTGGCGAACGGCACGTCGTTCTTCAGCACGTCGAACAGCATCTCGGGGTCGACCTGCTTGAGGTGCAGGTACCCGATCCGCTCCGGGTGCTCGGCGATCAGGCGGAGGCTGTCGCCGCCGTAGTACGCGAAGTGCCCGGTGTCGAGGCAGAGGTTCGTGTACGCGGGGTCCGTCTCCGCCAGGAACCGGACGGTCTCGCGGTGGGTGCCGACGTGGCTGTCGGCGTGCGTGTGGAACTGCTGGTGGACGCCGTACTCCTCGACGAGCGCCTTGCCGAGCTGGTCGTGGCCCTTCCCGAGGCGCGTCCACTGCTCGTCCGTCAGGGTCCGCGGCTCGAGGAGCTCGTTGGTCGCGTCCGAGCGCCACAGGTCGGGGATCGTGACGAGGTGCCGGGCGCCGAGCGCCGACGCGAGTCCGGCGACCGCGACCGCCTGGTCCCAAGCCCGCTGGAACTGGTCGTCCCCCTTGTGGAGGCCCGTGAAGACCGTCCCCGCCGACAGCCGGAGCCCGCGGGACTCGAGTTCGTCGGACAGCTGCGACGGATCGGTGGGCAGGTAGCCGTACGGCCCGAGCTCGATCCACTGGTACCCCGCGGCCGCGGCCTCGTCGAGGAAGCGCTGCCACGGCACCTGGCCCGGGTCGTCCGGGAACCAGACGCCCCACGAATCGGGGGCGGTGCCGATGCGGATCGCGTCCGTGGCGGTGTCGGTCATGACGTCGTCGTCCTTCGTGGGGTCTCGTCGGGAGGGGGGGTCAGCCGAGCAGGGGTCGCTGCGCGGCGACCCGCTGCTCGTACTCGGCGCGGGCCCGCCGGGTGCTCGGCAGGGTCGACGTCTCGGCGACCGGGACGTCCCACCAGCCGTCGCCGTCGGGGGCGTAGACGAGCGGGTCGGCGTGGACGTGCACCAGGGTGGTGTGGTCGTTCGCCTTCGCCCGTCGGACGGCCGCGGTGAGGTCGGCGATCGCGTCCGGCCCCGGCTGGACCTCGATCACGTCGACGCCGTACGACCGGGCGTTCGCGGCGAGGTCGACGGGCAGCACCGCGTCGTTCTCGAACGAGCCGCTGTCGTCGCGGTAGCGGTACTTCGTGCCGTACCGCTCGGAGCCGACCGTCTCGGACAGGTGCCCGATCGACGCGTACCCGTCGTTCTGGACGAGCACGACGACGATCTTGATGCCCTCGGCGACGGCCGTCACGAGCTCGGTGTGGAGCATCAGGTACGAGCCGTCGCCGACCATCACGATCGCGTCGCGGTCCGGGGCACCCCGTCGGACGCCGATGCCGCCGGCGATCTCGTAGCCCATGCACGAGAACGCGTACTCGACGTGGTAGCCGAGGGCGTCCCGGACGCGCCAGAGCTTGTGGAGGTCCCCCGGCAGCGACCCGGCGGCCTGGACGAGGACGTCGCGCGGGTCGGTCGCGGCCTGCACGGCGCCGATGATCTCCGACTGGCCCGGGACCGCACGCCCGGACGGCGCGAACGCGGCGTCGACCGTCGCGTCCCAGGAGCGCTTGCGGTCCGCGATCTCGGCCGCGTAGTCGGCGTCGACCGCGTACGGCGAGTCGGACGCGAGCGACGCGGTCAGGGCGACCAGTGCCTCCCGGGCGTCCGCGACCAGCGGCAGCTGCGAGCCGTGCTTGTACGCGTCGAACGCCGCGACGTTCACGTTGACGAACGTGACGTCCGGGTCCTGGAAGGCCGTCCGGGACGCCGTGGTGAAGTCGCTGTAGCGCGTGCCGATGCCGATCACCACGTCCGCGTGGGCGGCGACGGCGTTCGCCGCGGCGGTGCCGGTCGCACCGACCCCGCCGAGGTACTGCGGGTGGTCCCAGACGAGGGAGCCGCCGCCCGCCTGCGAGGTGCCGACGGGGATGCCGGTCGCCTCGACGAACGCGGCGAGCTCCCGCTCGGCGCCGGAGTAGAGCACCCCGCCGCCGGCCACGATCACCGGGCGCTCCGCGGCACGGATCGCCGACTCCGCGCGGGCCAGGGGTCCCTGCTCGGGCAGCGGACGGCGCAGGTGCCACTCGCGCGGCTGCAGGAACGACACCGGGACGTCGAGCGCCTCGGCCTGCACGTCCTCCGGCAGGGCGATGGTCACGGCACCGGTCTCGGCCGGGTCGGTCAGGACCCGCATCGCGGCGAGGGCGATCGAGAACAGCTGCTCGGGTCGCTCGACCCGGTCGAAGAACCTCGACAGCGGTCGGAACGCGTCCGTGACCTGCAGCGAGGTGTCGTGCGGCTGCTCGATCTGCTGGAGCACCGGGTCGGTGGTCCGGGTCGCGAACGTGTCCGACGGCAGGAGCAGCGCGGGCAACCGGTTCGTCGTCGCGAGGGCGGCGGCGGTCAGCATGTTCGCGGCGCCGGGGCCCACCGACGCCGTCGCCGCGAACGTCGCCCGGCGGCGGTGCATGCGCGCGAAGCCGACGGCCTCGTGCACCATCGCCTGCTCGTTGCGTGCCTGGTGGTAGGGCAGCAGGCCGGGCTGCTCGACGTGGAGCTGCTTGATCGCCTGCCCGAGGCCAGCGACGTTGCCGTGGCCGAAGATGCCGAAGATCCCCGGGATGGTGCGTTCACGGTGGTCGCCGTCGACGGTCCACTGGTTCGCCAGGAACTCGACGAGCGCCTGACCGACGGTCATCCGACGCGTCGTGGTCATCGGGCGTCCTCCTTCTCGTAGGGCAGGCGGGGATCGATCGGCTCGGATGCCCAGGCCTGGCGGACCCAGCCGTGCGCCGGGTCGTCGGTGATGTTCCAGACGCGCTCCGGGTCGGGCCCGGCCATCACGTTGAGGTAGTACATGTCGTAGCCGGGCGCCGCGACCGCGGGGCCGTGCCAGCCGTACGGGACGAGGGCGATGTCGCCCGTCCGCACCTCCCGGAACTCGTCGATGGGACGGTCGTCGGACGCGTAGGTCCGGTGCAGCGCGAACGGGTCGGCACCCTCGGGGGCGGTGCGCCCCCGGGCGACCGCGGCCTCGTAGTAGTAGATCTCCTCGAGGTCCGACTCCTCGCCGGGGACGGTCGTGTCGTGCTTGTGCGGCGGGTACGACGACCAGTTCCCGGCCGGCGTGATCACCTCGCACACGATGAACCTGACCGCGTCGAGGGCAGCCGGGGTGCCGAAGTTGTGCACCTGCCGACTCGCCTGCCCGGCGCCACGGAGTTCCACCGGCACGTCCTGCCGGGCGATGTACGTCGTCGGCTTGACGGTCGCGGTCGGGGCCTCGGCCACCGCGACACGGCCGGTCCCGGTGATCGTCGCGGCGGTGCCGGAGCCGAGGTAGAGGACGTCCGTCGGTCCCTCGAAGACGCTGGCGCGTCCGTCGAGGGCCTGCACCGTGTCGTCGTACGCCACCGCGAAGCTGCCGGCGAGCGGGACCACCAGGCGTTCCACGGCGTCGGCCGGGAGGCGCAGCTCGCCCCCGTCACGGAGGGCGCCGGTCCGCAGACCGGTGTGCGCCCACCCCTCCACCCGTCCGTCCACCACGTCCGTCCAGCCCGCCTCGGGCCGGGATCCGGCGGGGATGAACCAGTCGTCGTTCGTCATCGGGTGCGTCAGCCGTTCGACGGGAAGCCGAGGTCGATGCCACCGTGCGAGGGGCCGCCCCGGTCGGCTGGGTCCGTCCACCGGCTGGTGATCGCCTTCTGACGCGTGAAGAAGCTCACGCCGTCGGCGCCGTACGCCTTGTGGTCGCCGAACAGCGAGTTCCTCCACCCGCCGAACGAGTAGTACGCGACGGGCACCGGGATCGGCACGTTGATGCCGATCATGCCGACCTGCACGTCGCGCTGGAACCGCCGCGCAGCACCGCCGTCGTTCGTGAAGATCGCCGTGCCGTTGCCGAACGCGCCCGAGTTGATCAGCTCGAGGCCCTCCTCGTAGGACTGCACGCGGACGACGGAGAGCACCGGGCCGAAGATCTCCTCGGTGTACACGCGGCTCGTCGTCGGCACCTTGTCGATCAGCGTCGGGCCGAGCCAGAAGCCGTTCTCGTCGCCGTCGGGCCGGACGCTGCGGCCGTCCACCACGACCACGGCACCGTCCTGCTCGGCGACCTCGATGTACGAGGCGACCTTGTCGCGGTGCTGCTCCGTCACGAGCGGGCCCATGTCACAGCCGCGACGCCCGTCACCGATGCGCAGCGTCGCCGCGCGTTCGGTGATCTTCTCGACGAGTTCGTCGGCGATCGGCTCGACGGCGACGACGACCGAGATCGCCATGCAGCGCTCGCCGGCCGACCCGAAGCCCGCGTTGACCGCGTTGTCGGCGACGAGGTCGAGGTCGGCGTCCGGCAGGACGAGCATGTGGTTCTTCGCACCGCCGAGGGCCTGCACCCGCTTGCCGTGCTTCGTGCCGGTCTCGTAGACGTACTGCGCGATCGGGGTCGACCCGACGAACGAGATCGACTCGACGTCCGGGCTGGTCAGCAGCCCGTCGACGCTCAGCTTGTCGCCGTTGAGGACGTTGAACACGCCGTCCGGCAGTCCCGCCTCCTGGAACTTCTCGGCCAGCCAGATCGCGGCGGACGGATCCTTCTCGCTCGGCTTCAGGACGACGGTGTTGCCGGCCGCGATCGCGATCGGCAGGAACCACAGGGGCACCATCGCCGGGAAGTTGAACGGCGAGATGATCCCGACGACACCGAGCGGCTGCCGGATCGAGTAGACGTCGATGCCGGTCGAGACCTGGTCGGAGAACTCGCCCTTCAGCAGCGACGGGATGTTCGTCGCGAGCTCGACGACCTCCAGCCCACGGGCGATCTCGCCGAGGGCGTCGTCGATGACCTTGCCGTGCTCGCTCGTGATGATCTCGGCCAGCTCGGCCTTGTCGCGGTTCAGCACCTCGCGGAAGGCGAACAGGATCTGCTGGCGCTTCGACAGCGACAGGTCGCGCCACGCCGGGAACGCCGCCTTGGCACTCGCGATCGCGGCCTGGACCTCGGACTCGTCGGCGAGCGCGACCTGCTTCGTCGCGACGCCCAGCGCCGGGTCGAACACGGGAGCGGTGTTGCCCGACGTGGAGGCGACGTGCGCGCCGTGGATCCAGTGCCCGACCGTCGTCGCGGTCTGCTCCGTCGTGGTCTGCTCCGTGGTGGTCATGCGTTGCTTCCTTCCGGGATGGACGGGTCCATGGTGGTGACGTCGGCGAGCCGCGTGTCGCGTTCGCGAGGATCTGTGGACGACCCGACCCGGGCCTCCAGGCTGTGGACGGACGGCGAGGCGGCGCCTGCCGTCGCGTCCGCGCCGTGGACGGATGGCGAGGCGGCGCCTGCCGTCGCGTCCGCGCCGTGGACGAGCCCGGCGGCCACGTCGACCGCGGCGACGACGTCGCCGTCCTGCGGGTAGAGCAGGGTCCGTCCGACGACGAGCCCGCGGACGCCCGGCAGGGCGAGCGCGTCGGCCCAGGAGCGGTAGGTCGCGTCGGGGCTGCCCGACGGGTCGCCACCGAGCAGCAGCGTCGGGAGGGTGGTCGCCGCCATGACCCGCGCCATGTCGTCGACGACGGGGATCTTCAACCAGCTGTAGGCGCTGGACTCGCCGAGCCCCGCCGCGATGGCCATCGAGGTGATCACGGCGTCGGCCGTGAGGTCGTTGACGACCTTCCCGTCGCGCCACGACGACATGAACGGTTCGAGCATGATCGGCAGCCGGAGCGCTGCCGCCTCGCTCACGGCGTGCGCGGTGGCCTCGAGGGTCGGGGCGGTGCCGGCGTCCTCGAGCGCGATCCGGACGAGGAGCTTGGCGAAGTCGAGTCCGTCGTCCTTGATCGCGCGAGCCGAGTACGCGGTGTAGCGGTCGTCCATCTCGAACGTCGCCCCGCGCAGGCCGCCGCGGTTCATCGAGCCGACCACGACCTTGTCGTCGAGGGCACCCAGGAGCGCGAGGTCCTCGATGACGTCGGGCGTCCCGAGCACCCCGTCGACGCCGGGGCGCCCGAGGGCGACGACGAGGCGTTCGAGGAGGTCGTACCGGTCGGCCATCGCGGATGCGTCGTCGCGGACGGCGAGGGCCCCGCGGGCGGGGTGGTCGGCGGCGACGATGAACAGCTTGCCGTCGTCGCCGAGCAGGTCGCGCTTCCGACGGGCGTGCAGCGTCTGCCGGACGACCTCGGGCCGGGCGGCGCGGACGTCACGGAGGCGCTGGAAGTCGGCGGTGGTCAGCTCAGGCATCGGCCGTCTCCCCGGTGTGCGGCGCGGTGGTGTGCACGACCCCGACCGCGGGGTTCGACGCCGTGAACGCATCGATCTCGGCGCTCGTGGGCATCGCCGTCGAGCACTCGAACCGGGTCGCGACGATGGCTCCGGCCGCGTTCGCGAACGCGAGGACGCGTTCGAGGCCCCAGCCCTCGAGCAGCCCGTGGGTGAGCGCCCCGCCGAAGCCGTCACCCGATCCGAGCCCGTTGACGACGTCGATCGCGTGCGGGCGGAACTCGACGAACTCGTCGCGCGTCTTCGCGAGCACGCCCTTCGGCCCCTGCTTCACGATCGCGACCTCGACGCCGCGCTCGAGCAGGGCGTCGGCCGCGCGCACCGGGTCCGTCTCGCCGACCGCGACCGCGCACTCCTCGCGGTTGCCGACCGCGACCGTGGCGTGCTCGAGCGCGACGGCGACCTCGCGGCTCGCGGCCGCCGGCGACGACCAGAACTGGGGCCGGTAGTCGAGGTCGAGCACGGTGTGCTGCTCCGTCGCCGCCGTGGACGTGCTCCGCGCAGCGAGCGCGACGTGGTGGGCGTGCCGGCTCGGCTCCTCGCTGAGACCCGTCACGGTGGTCCAGAAGACCCGCGCCCGCTCGATCGCGTGCAGCGGGATGGAGCTCGCGGTGATCATGAGGTCCGGCGCCTTCGGCGCGCGGTAGAAGTACAGCGGGAAGTCGTCCGGCGGGAACACCTCGCAGAACGCGACCGGGGTGTTCAAGCCGTCGACGGTCTCGACGAAGGCGTTCGTCACGCCGAACTCGGGCAGGGTGCGGGCGATGTAGCGGCCGAAGGGGTCGTTGCCCGTGCGGGTGATCACCGCGACGTCCGCTCCGTGACGGGCTGCCGCGATCGCGACGTTCGTGGCGCTGCCCCCGACGGACTTCGAGAACGTCGCGACGTCCTCGAGCGGGCCCGTCTGCTGCGGGTAGACGTCGACGCTGACGCGACCCATCGTGATCACGTCGTAGGCGTGTGGCACTGCGTTCGTCATGCGACGGGATGGACCTTCCGTACGGCTTCGTCGGCGGACGGTCACGACTGTACACGGGCTTTGCCGTAATGTCATTACATGGCTGGCCCGGACGGTCGGTGGCCGCCGACCAGGCCTGGAGGCACGGTGTCGGTGGGTCCTGCCAGGATCGCGTCATGCAGATCCTCGCCCTGGTCATCGGCCTCGTCATCGGGGCGGCCGTCGGCGCCGTCGTCGCGTGGGCGCTCGCGCGCTCCCGCGCCGGCGTGGACGCCGCCGCCGCGCGCGCCACCGCGGACGCGCTGCGCGCGCAGCTCGACACGGTCCGCACGGATGCGGAAGGACGGCTGGACGCGCAGGACGCGCAGTACCGCCGACAGGTCGACTCGCTCGAACGACGGGCCGCGGAGCTCGAGCACCTCGTGCAGCGGATGCACGGGGCCGACGCGGCGCGGAACCAGAACGAGTCGAAGGTCCTCTCCGCGCTGAGCCCGGTCGCGCAGACGCTCGACGTCATGCGCGCCAAGATCGCCGAGCTCGAGCAGTCCCGGAGCGAGCAGTACGGGGCGCTCTCCGCCCAGCTGCGGTCGGCGGCGGAGTCCGAGGAGCGCCTCCGGGCGACGGCCGACACCCTCGCGAGCGCCCTCTCCTCGAACAGCACGCGCGGGGTCTGGGGCGAGACGCAACTGCGCAACGTGGTCGAGGCGGCCGGCCTCCTCGAGCGTGTCGACTTCGACGTGCAGTCCTCCGTCACGACGTCGGCCGGGGCGGCACGGCCGGACATGGTCGTGCACCTGCCCGGTGGGAAGACCATCGCGGTCGACGCCAAGGTGCCGTTCAGCGCCTACCTGCAGGCGGCGGAGATCCCGGCCACCGCGACCGGCGCGGAGGGCGCCCGGCGCGACCAGCTCCTGCAGCAGCACGTGCGGGCGCTCCGGGCGCACGTGGACGCCCTCGCCGCGCGGGAGTACTGGTCCGGCTACGACGCCTCGCCCGAGCTCACGGTCGCGTTCATCCCGTCGGAGTCCCTCATCGCCAGCGCACTCGCCACGGACCCGGGACTGCTCGACCACGCGTTCCGCAAGCGCGTGGCGCTGGCCTCCCCCGTGACGCTCTGGTCGGTGCTCAAGACCGTGGCGTTCTCCTGGCAGCAGGACGTCGTCGCGGCCGAGGCGCGTGAGCTCTTCCGGGTCTCCCGAGAGCTCTACGGACGCCTGTCCACGCTCGCCGGGCACGTGGACAAGCTCGGTCGGGCGATCCGGGGCACGGTCGTCGACTACAACCGGTTCGTGGGGTCGCTCGAGCGCCAGGTGCTACCGAGTGCTCGGCGACTGTCGCTGCTCGACGAGTCGAAGGTCATCGCCGACCCCGCGACGATCGAGGACGAGCCGCGGCTGCTCACCGCGCCCGAGCTCGTCGGCGCCCTCGACGACGACTGACCCGGCGGCGCGGCGCCGAGCGCAGCTGCGCGGTCGCGGGCCCGCTCCCCGCGGGCGCGGCGGAGCGCCTCCAACGGCCGCGCCGGCCGCACGGCTGCCGCGCCCCAGTGCGGTCGCTTGCGCCGTCGCCGTCGCCGTCGCCGCACAATCAAAGCCCGTTCGAACCACGGCATCGCCGGGTTCGAACGGGCTTTGGTTGTGCGAACGCGAACGCGACCGCGACCGCCAGCTCGCGACTCAGCGGATCAGAACCACTTCTCGGCGCGGTGGTCGGCCTGGATGCGACGGATGGTGTTCGAGCGGGAGCGCAGCACGAGCGAGTCCGTGTGGATCACACCCCGCGAACGGCGGACACCGTCCACCAACACTCCGTCCGTGACACCCGTCGCGACGAAGAACGTGTTGTCGCCCGTGACCAGGTCGTCCTGGTCGAGGACCTTGTCGAGGTCGTGCCCGGCGTCGAGCGCCTTCTGCCGCTCCTCGTCGTCCTTCGGCTGGAGCTTGCCGAGGATCACCCCACCGAGCGCCTTGATCGCGCACGCGGTGATGATGCCCTCCGGGGTGCCGCCGACCCCGACGCACATGTCGATCTTCGAGCCGGGCAGCGCCGCCGAGATCCCGCCCGCGACGTCGCCGTCCAGCAGCAGCCGCGTCCCGGCACCCGTCGCACGGATCGCACGGATCAGCTCGTCGTGGCGGGGCCGGTCGAGGACCGCGATCTGCATGTCCTCGATGTCCTTGTGCTTCGCCTTCGCCAACGCCCGGATGTTCTCCCCGATCGGCTTCTCCAGGTCCAGGACCCCACGACCCTCCGGCCCGGCGGCGATCTTGTCCATGTAGAACACCGCCGACGGGTCGTACATCGACCCGCGGTCCGACACCGCCATCACCGAGATCGCGTTCTGCCGACCCGCCGCGGTCAGCGAGGTGCCGTCGATCGGGTCCACCGCGATGTCACAGGCCGGCCCGTGACCGTTGCCCACGTGCTCGCCGTTGAAGAGCATCGGGGCGTCGTCCTTCTCGCCCTCGCCGATCACCACGACACCGTCGAAGTTCACCGTGCCGAGGAACTTCCGCATCGCGTCCACCGCAGCACCGTCCGCGAGGTTCTTCTCACCACGCCCGACCCACGGCTGCGCACGGATCGCCGCCGCCTCCGTCGCACGCACGAGCTCGAGCGCCAGGTTGCGGTCGGGCTGGAGGAACAGGGAACCGGTTTCAGTCGTCGGAGTCACCGCCCCAGCGTACCGACGCCCCGCCGCCCGGTCCCTCCAAGCGGAACGGGAACCGGTGCTCCGCCAGCCCCCGGAGTCACCGCCACAGCGTACCGACGCCCCGCCGCCCAGCGGCCGGGCGTCGAGAGCCGTGAACGCATGTGCAGTGCGATGGGAACCGGCGTCGTAACCCGCACCGCGCCTCCAGTCCGTGCTGACTAGGCTCGGCGAGGAGACCACCGAAGTCGAAGGAGATCGCAGTGCCCATCGCAACGCCGGAACAGTACGCCGAGATGCTCGAACGAGCGAAGGCCGGCAAGTTCGCCTACCCCGCGGTCAACGTCTCGTCGTCGCAGACGATCAACGCGGTCCTCCAGGGCCTGCAGGAGGCCGGCTCCGACGGCATCCTCCAGGTCACCACCGGCGGTGCGGACTACTTCGCGGGGCACACGGTGAAGAACCGTGCCGCCGGCGCGCTCGCGATGGCGAAGTTCGCCCACGAGGTCGCGAAGAACTACGACATCACGGTCGCCCTCCACACCGACCACTGCCCGAAGGACGCGCTCGACGGGTTCGTCCTCCCGCTCATCGCCGCGAGCGAGGAAGAGGTCCGCCAGGGCCGCAACCCGATCTTCCAGTCGCACATGTGGGACGGCTCCGCGGTGCCGCTCGACGAGAACATCGAGATCGCGAAGACGATGATCGCGAAGACGCGCAACATCAACGCGATCCTCGAGGTCGAGATCGGCGTCGTCGGCGGCGAGGAGGACGGCGTCCAGCACGAGGGCACGAACGACGCGCTGTACACGACCCCGAACGACGTCGAGAAGGTCGTCGAGGCGCTCGGGCTCGGCGACCAGGGCCGCTGGATCGCCGCGCTCACCTTCGGCAACGTCCACGGCGTCTACAAGCCCGGCAACGTCAAGCTCCGTCCGGAGCTCCTCGGCGAGATCCAGGCCGCGATCGCCGAGAAGCACGGCACCGGCGAGAACCCCCTCGACCTCGTCTTCCACGGCGGCTCTGGCTCGACCGACGACGAGATCCACGAGGCCGTGCGCAACGGCGTCATCAAGATGAACATCGACACGGACACGCAGTACGCGTTCACCCGGTCGATCGCCGACTCGATGTTCCGGAACTACGACGGCGTCCTCAAGATCGACGGCGAGGTCGGCAACAAGAAGCAGTACGACCCGCGCGCCTGGGGCAAGGTCGCCGAGACCGCCATGGCGGCCCGCGTCGGCGAGGCCGCGAAGGTGCTCGGCTCGGCCGGTCACACCACGGGCTGATCCGGCAGGGACCAGCCGGAAGGCACGGGGCGCGTCCGACGGACGCGCCCCGTTGCGCGTCCGGTCGCCCTGGCCACGGTGGGCGACCCGCCGTGCCACGATGGTCGGGTGACCGCCGACGCCATCGCCTCCGAGTTCGCCCAGTACGTCATCGAGTCCCCCACCGCGTTCCACGCGGCGGCTGCGGCACGGGACCGTCTCGTGGCGGCCGGCTTCACCGAGCTGTCCGAGCTCGACGCCTGGCCCACCGGACCAGGCGCCCACGTCGTCGTGCGTGACGGTGCCGTGATCGCCTGGCGCGTGCCCGAGGGTGCGACGGCGACCACGCCCTTCCGGATCCTCGGCGCGCACACCGACTCGCCCACGTTCCGGGTGAAGCCGAACCCCGCCGTCCGCACCCTCGGCTGGGAGCAGCTCAACGTCGAGGTCTACGGCGGGGCGCTCCTGTCGACCTGGTTCGACCGCGACCTGGCGATCGCCGGCCGGGTGGTCGACGCCGACGGTACCGTCCACCTCGTCGCCACCGGCCCCGTGGCACGCATCCCGAACCTGGCGATCCACCTCGACCGGGGCGTGAACGACGGCAAGGAGATCGACCGGCAGCGGCACACGATCCCGATCGTCGGCGTCGGTGGCGACGTCGGCGGGACGGACGTCCTCGCCTGGCTCCGGGACCGGGCGGGCGACGAGGCCGTGTCGTGGGACCTCTTCCTCGCGGACACGCAGGCACCGGCGCGCATCGGCATCGACCGCGGGTTCCTCGCGTCCGGTCGGATGGACAACCTCACGAGCGTGCACGCCGGGCTCCGCGGGATCATCGACGCTCCGACCGACGCCGGGCACATCGCGGTGTTCGCGGCGTTCGACCACGAGGAGATCGGCTCGTCGACGCCGTCCGGTGCGGGCGGCCCGTTCCTCGAGGACGTGCTCGGCCGGGTGCAGGAGGGCCTCGGCGCGACCCGGTCCGAAGCCGCGCGGGCGTTCCGCGCGTCGTGGCTGCTGTCGAGCGACGCCGGGCACCTCGTGCACCCGAACCAGCCCGAGAAGCACGACCCGACGAACCGGCCGCGTCCCGGCGGTGGCCCGCTCCTCAAGATCAGTGCGAACCAGCGCTACATGACCGAGGCGAAGGGCGAGGCGGTGTTCGCGGCGGCGTGCGACCAGGCCGGGGTCGAGTACCAGCCGTTCGTCAACGTCAACACCATCCCGGGCGGCTCCACCATCGGCCCGATCGCGGCGACGCGCCTCGGCATCCCGACGATCGACATCGGGGTCGGGCTCCTGTCGATGCACTCGGTCCGCGAGCTCGTGCACGTCGACGACCTCGCGGCGCTGCACGGGGCGGTCGCCGCGTTCCTCGCCGGCTGACCGTCTCCGGCTGTTCCGCCTGGATGCCGCACGACCAGGCGCGGTCCGGCTGGACACCGCACCTTGGGGGCGGTGCGTCGGCCTGGCCGGACACCGCACCGGCGGTCCGTCAGCCCCCGGAGGCGAGACGGTGCAGGTACTCCTGGATCGCAGGGTCCTGGAAGACCACGACGAGGATCGGCACCGAGCCGAGCACCGAAGCGACCGCTCCACCGACGAGCGGGACCCAGAACGTGCGTCGGCGCGCGCGGAGCCTGCGCACAGACCACCACGCGACGAGGACGAACGCCACGACGAGCACCACGGCGCGGACGACCGCGGCGCCGGAGAGCGCCGACGGGTCGGCGAGCGCCGTGTACTGACGCTCGACGAGCATCCGCATCGACGACGCCACGTCGCCGACCAGCAGCGCCTCGAACACGCTGTACACGCCGAGCACGAGGAGCCCGACGGTCATGCCGAAGTCGAGCGGGGACGCACCGAAGCGGCTCCTCGGCACGACGTCACCGTCCGGCCGAGCACCGGGACGTGCGCCGGCCGGTCGGTCGGCGCCGGGACGGGTTCCTGCCCGGCGGTCGGCGCCGGGACGGGTTCCTGCCCGGCGGTCGGGGCCGGGCCGCGCGGCGGGAGTCCGTCCGGCCGTCGGAGCACCGGGTCGCTCGGTCTCGCCGCGGAGTGCACGCTCCGCGGCTTCCCGCTCCCGACGCTCCTGCTCGACCAGGACCGGGTTCACCCAGCCCTCCGGGGCGTACTCGCCGTACTGCGGAGCCGGCGTGCCGTGGACGCGACCCGGTACCGGGGCCGACGCCGACGAGGCGGCGCCGTGCCGTGCCTCCCGGCCGTCCCGCGACGGAACCGGCTGTGGGTCGTGCGCCGGGGTGTCCGACCAGTCGCCGGTCACGCGCGCCGTCCGCCGAGGGCGCGGGTCGGCTTGCCGGCCGCGTCGGTCCGGAGCTCCCTCGGCAGCGAGAACATGAGGTCCTCGTGCGCGGTGACGACCTCCTCCACGGCGGCGTAGCCGGCGTCCGCGAGCTGTTCGAGCACCTCGGTGACGAGTTCCTCCGGGACGGAGGCGCCGCTCGTCACGCCCACGGTGCGCACGCCGTCGAGCCAGTCCTGCTGGATCTCCTCGGCGTAGTCGATGCGGTGCGCGGCCTTCGCCCCGTGCTCGAGCGCGACCTCGACCAGCCGCACGCTGTTCGACGAGTTCGCGGAACCGACGACGATCACGAGGTCTGCTGCGGGCGCGACCTTCTTGATCGCGACCTGACGGTTCTGCGTCGCGTAGCAGATGTCGTCCGACGGCGGGTCCTGGATGGTGGGGTACTTCTCGCGGAGCAGCCGGACGGTCTCCATCGTCTCGTCGACGCTCAGCGTGGTCTGCGACAGCCAGACGAGGTTGTCCGGGTCGGGGAGGTCGAGCGCAGCGACGTCCTCCGGTCCGTTGACCAGGATCGTGCGGTCGGGCGCGTGCCCCATCGTGCCCTCGACCTCCTCGTGCCCGGCGTGGCCGATGAGGACGATCGTGCGGTCCGCCTTCGCGAAGCGGGTGGCCTCGCGGTGGACCTTCGTGACGAGGGGGCACGTCGCGTCGATCGCGTGCAGGTCGCGCTCGGCCGCGCCGGCGACGACCGCCGGCGACACGCCGTGGGCGCTGAAGACGACGTGGGCACCGCGCGGGACCTCGGTGACGTCGTCCACGAAGACCGCGCCGCGCTGCTCGAGGGTCGACACCACGTGGACGTTGTGGACGATCTGCTTCCGGACGTACACGGGTTCGCCGTACTGCTCGAGTGCCTGCTCGACGGCCACGACGGCCCGGTCGACCCCGGCGCAGTACCCGCGCGGGGCGGCGAGCAGCACCTTCTTCGTGCCGGCGACCGGCTCGTCCCGCAGCCGCCCGCGCGCCGCGTGCACCCGCGGCGGGGCGAGGGGGACCGTGTGGCCGTTCGTGATCGTCACGTCCCCGATGATAGGTGAGCGGTACGCGCACGACCTGGGCGCCGACCCGCCTGTGGAGAACCTCTCGGCGGCGCGGTGCGGTCGGTCGTGTCGCCGGTCTGCGGCAGCATGGGTGTCCCGCGTTCGGAAGGAGCGACATGGCGATCGATCAGGGCCCGCCGACGGCCGACAACCCCTGGCCCGTCGCGCTCCTCGGCGCGAAGCTCCGCGACTGGATCGACCGGCTCGGCACCGCCTGGGTCGAGGGCGAGATCACGCAGTGGAACGTCGCGGGCGGCAACGTGTACGGCAAGCTCAAGGACGTCGAGGTCGACGCGACGGTGTCGTTCTCGATCTGGTCGAGCGTGCGCTCCCGGGTGCCGGCGGACCTCAAGCAGGGCGACCGGGTCGTCGCGGCCGTGAAGCCGAACTACTGGGTCAAGGGCGGCTCGCTCACGATGCAGGTCGTCGAGATGAAGCACGTCGGGCTCGGCGACCTCCTCGAGCGGCTCGAACGCCTGCGCCGGACGCTGGCGGCCGAGGGGCTGTTCGACCCCGCGCGCAAGAAGCGACTGCCGTTCCTGCCGCACCGGATCGGGCTCATCACGGGGAAGGACTCCGACGCCGAGAAGGACGTCAAGCGCAACGCGCAGCTCCGGTGGCCGCAGGTCGAGTTCCGTACGGTGCACACCGCCGTGCAGGGCGAGCGCACCGTCGGCGAGGTCACGGCCGCGATCCTCGAGCTCGACGCGGACCCGACCGTCGACGTCATCGTCATCGCGCGCGGCGGCGGCGACTTCCAGAACCTCCTCGGCTTCAGCGACGAGACCCTCGT
Organism: uncultured Curtobacterium sp.; assembly: GCA_913778205.1. Classification (GTDB taxonomy): domain Bacteria; phylum Actinomycetota; class Actinomycetes; order Actinomycetales; family Microbacteriaceae; genus Curtobacterium. The sequence goes on along the minus strand of CAJYUW010000023.1, from coordinate 20,650 downwards.
GCGCGCGGCCGCGGCAGCGGCCACCCCGATCGTCTCGGCGATCGGGCACGAGGCCGACCGCCCGATCCTCGACGAGGTCGCGGACCTCCGCGCATCGACGCCGACCGACGCGGCGAAGCGGGTCGTCCCCGACGTCGCCGAGGAGCTCGCGAACGTCCGACAGGCCCGCGGCCGGCTCGGACTCCGGCTCGCGCACACCCTCTCGGTGGAGGCCGACCGCATCGCCGCCCTGCGTTCGCGGCCGGCACTCGCATCGACGGCCTGGCTGGTGGACACCCGCGCGGAGGAGGTCGCCCGCGACCTCTCCCGCGCCCGGGAGCTGCTCGACCGGCGGCTCGAGCGCTCGCACGCCGACGTCGGTCACCTGACGGCCCGCCTCCGCGCGCTGTCGCCGCGGGACACGCTCCGCCGGGGCTACGCGATCGTGCAGACCGCGGACGGCGGTGTGGTGCGGGCGTCGGAGGACCTCGACGGTGCGACCGCGGTGCACGTCACGCTCGGGGCCGGCACCGCCACCGGGACGCTCGAGCCCGACGGACCGGGTCCCGACGGCGCGGTCTGAGTCTCCGGTCCGGAGGCCCGACCCGTGTCCGCCACACAGGATCGGTCCTGCACAGGGTCGGCCGGGTCGACGTCCCTCCACAGGCTCCGGCACGACGGCGCCGCGTCGGTGGACGCTCGGTAGGATCGTGGTGTGTCATCCCAGCAGGAACCCGAGCAGGTCGCCGACGTCGCCACGCTGAGCTACGAGGCCGCGCGCGACGAACTCGTGCGCGTCGTCGCCGAGCTCGAGCAGGGGTCCGCGACGCTCGAACGGTCGCTCGGACTGTGGGAGCGGGGCGAGGCCCTCGCCACCCGGTGCGAGGAATGGTTGGTCGGCGCCCGAGCCCGGCTCGACGCCGCGCGTGCCGCCTCCGACGACCGCGGCGCAGCGACGGACGGCGGTGCGCGGTGACCGACGCCGACGGTCGGCCCATCGTCGCGGAGCTGGGTCGCGCCGAGACCCCCGAGGAGACCTGGGCCCGCAAGGACGCCGCCCGCACCGCGCGCCGACAGCACCAGACGGCCTTCAACCTCGTCATCGCGCTGATCGCCTCCCTGGGGATCGTCCTGTTCCTCGTCGCGGTCGTCGTCCGGCCGGACACCCAGATCGCGGACCGTACCGTCGACTACCAGCAGGTCGCGAAGGACGCGGACGTCCCCGGCGTCACGCTCGCGGCTCCCCCGCTGCCGGACGGCTTCTCGTCCAACCGTGCCGACTGGAGCGACAAGTCCGGCGACGGCGTCGACGTGTGGACCGTCGGGTTCCTGACGCCGGACAAGCAGTACATCGGCCTGCGGCAGGGGGTGGACGCGAACGCCTCCTGGGTGGCGAACGAGCTCGAGCAGAAGCCGGCGACCGGGTCCACCACGATCAACGGCGCCGAGTGGACCGTCTACGACCGACGCGACGAGGGCAAGGACGCGGGCAACGACGCCTACGCGCTCGTCCGCACCGACGGCAGGTACACGTTCGTCCTCGCCGGGACCGCCGACGACGCCTCGTTCCGCACGCTCGCGACCGCCGTGTCCGAGCAGTTCGCGGACCAGTGACCCGAACCACCCGACCGACCGACCGCGACACCCCGAGGAGCCCCATGCCCGACCGCGCCGCCTCAACCCCGTCCGACGCACTGCGTCTCCTCGTCGAGGGGAACGCCCGGTTCGCCGCCGACAAGCGCCGCACCGGCCGGACCGACCCCGACCGCCGGTCCGAGCTCGCCGGGTCGCAGGCACCGTTCGCGACGATCCTCGGGTGCTCCGACTCGCGGGTGCCGTTCGAGCACGTCTTCGACGCGGGCATCGGCGACCTCTTCGCCATCCGCAACGCCGGGCAGATCGTCGACGACGTCGTGCTGGGCTCGATCGAGTTCGCGGTCGTCGCGCTCGGCACGCCCCTCGTCGTCGTCCTGCGCCACACCCGGTGCGGTGCCGTCGCGGCGGCCCGGTCGGGCGAGCCCGTGCCCGCGCCGCACCTCCAGTCGCTCGTCGACGCCATCGCGCCGAGCGTCGAGAAGGTCCGCGCCGCCGATGCCGAGATGCCGCAGGAGTCGATCGGTGCCGCGCACCTCGAGAACACCCTCGCGCAGGTCCTCGAGCGCTCGGGCGCGGTGTCCGACGCCGTCGCCGAGGGTACGTTGGCGGTCGTCGGGGCGACCTACGACCTGGCCACCGGCGAGGTGTCGATCGACACCGTCGTCGGCGAGGCCTGACCAGCCCCGGACGACCGGCCAGCCGTACCGGCCGCACGACCGGAACGGCGCGGCCACACAACCGGGACGGCCCAGCCGCACGATCGGGACGGACCGGCCCGTGACGACCGGGCCGACCCCGACCACGCACCACGCACCACGCACCACCGGGCCGACCCCGACCACGCACCACGCACCACCGGCACGACGGCGACCAGCCGCACCGACCGGCGCGGCGGACCACCACCGCCGCAGCACCGACCGGCGCGACCGCGCCGGAGCACTCCCAGGAAGGACCACGACGACGTGACCGACACCACCCAGACCGCAGCGACGACCGACGACGGCTACCGCATCGAGCACGACACCATGGGCGAGGTCCGTGTGCCGGCGTCGGCCCTCTACCGCGCGCAGACGCAGCGGGCCGTCGAGAACTTCCCGATCTCCGGCCGGGGCCTCGAGCCGTCGCAGATCGTCGCCCTCGCACGGGTGAAGCGTGCCGCGGCACTCGAGAACGGCGCACGCGGGATCGTCGACGAGCCCATCGCGAACGCCATCGCCGAGGCGGCGGACCGCATCATCGCCGGCGAACACCACGACCAGTTCCCCGTCGACGTCTACCAGACCGGCAGCGGCACCTCGTCGAACATGAACATGAACGAGGTCCTCGCGACCCTGGCGTCCGACATCGCCGGGACGCCGGTGCACCCGAACGACCACGTGAACGCATCGCAGTCGTCGAACGACGTGTTCCCCACGTCCGTGCACGTCGCCGTGACCGAGGCACTGATCCGCACGCTCGTCCCTGCGCTCGAGCACCTCGCCGAGGCCTTCGAGCGCAAGGCGACGCTCTGGGCCGATGCCGTGAAGTCCGGCCGGACCCACCTGATGGACGCCACGCCGGTCACCCTCGGCCAGGAGTTCGGCGGGTACGCGCGCCAGATCCGGCTCGGTGTCGAACGCGTCACCGCGACCCTCCCCCGCGTCGCCGAGGTCCCGCTCGGCGGCACCGCCGTCGGCACCGGGATCAACACGCCCGTGGGCTTCCCGCAGCAGGTCATCGCCCGGCTCGCCGCCGACACCGGTCTGCCCGTGACCGAGGCGCTCGACCACTTCGAGGCCCAGGGAGCCCGGGATGCCCTGGTCGAGGCCTCCGGCGCGCTCAAGGTCATCGCGGTGAGCCTGACGAAGATCAACAACGACCTGCGCTGGATGGGCTCCGGTCCGAACACCGGCCTGGGCGAGCTGCACATCCCCGACCTGCAGCCGGGGTCGTCGATCATGCCCGGCAAGGTCAACCCGGTCATCCCCGAGGCCACCCTCATGGTCGCCGCGCGGGTGATCGGCAACGACGCGACCGTCGCGTGGGCCGGGGCCTCCGGCGCGTTCGAGCTGAACGTCGCGATCCCCGTCATGGGCACCGCGCTCCTGGAGTCGATCCGGCTGCTCGCGAACAGCTCCCGCGTCCTCGCCGACAAGACGGTCGACGGGCTCGAGGCCAACCTCGACCGTGCCCGAGCGTTCGCCGAGTCGTCGCCGTCGATCGTCACGCCGCTCAACCGTGTGATCGGGTACGAGGCTGCCGCGAAGGTCGCGAAGCACGCGGTGGCCGAGGGCATCACGGTCCGTGAGTCCGTGATCGCGCTCGGCTACGTCGAGCGTGGCGAGGTCTCCGAGGAGCAGCTCGACAGCGCACTCGACGTGCTCTCCATGACGCACCCGGGCTGACGCGCAGCGCGCGACGCGACCGACACACCGACGGGAGGCGCGGTGCCAGCTGGCACCGCGCCTCCCGTCCGTCGCGTGGTGGCGATCTTCCGGCGCGGGTCGCCGCCGCACAACCGAAGTCACCTCGAACCGCGCGATCACGCAGTTCGAGGTGACTTCGGTTGTGCCGAGCGCAGCCGCCCGGCCGCGCGGTCGCCCGCCGCGCTGCGCTACACGAGGTCGGGCGAGTCGAGCATCTCCGTCACGAGCGCCGCGATCGCCGACCGCTCCGAGCGCGTCAGCGTCACGTGCGCGAACAGCGGGTGCCCCTTGAGCCGCTCGATCACCGAGGCGATCCCGTCGTGCCGACCGACCCGCAGGTTGTCCCGCTGCGCCACGTCGTGCGTGAGGACGACCCGCGAGTTCTGCCCGATGCGCGAGAGCATGGTGAGCAGGACGTTCCGCTCGAGCGACTGCGCCTCGTCGACGATCACGAACGCGTCGTGCAGCGAACGCCCCCGGATGTGCGTGAGCGGCAGGACCTCGAGCATGCCGCGCTCGACCACCTCGTCGAGGACGTTGTCGGACACCACCGAGCCGAGGGTGTCGTACACGGCCTGCGCCCACGGGTTCATCTTCTCGGCCGCGTCACCCGGCAGGTAGCCGAGCTCCTGTCCGCCGACCGCGTAGAGCGGACGGAAGACCATGATCTTCTTGTGCTGCTGGCGTTCCAGGACCGCCTCGAGCCCGGCGCAGAGCGCGAGGGCCGATTTGCCCGTCCCCGCTGCACCACCGAGGGACACGATGCCGATCTCCGAGTCGAGCAGCGCGTCGATGGCGAGCCGCTGTTCCGCGGAGCGGCCCCGGAGGCCGAAGACCTCGCGGTCGCCGCGGACGAGGGCCACCGAGCCGGCGGTGTGCACACGGCCGAGGGCGGATCCGCGCTCGGAGTGGATGACCACCCCGGTGTTGACCGGAACGTCGGCGAGGGCTGCGGAGCGGATCTCCTCGTGCTCGTAGAGGTCCGCCATCTGCTCGCCGGACACCTGCAGGTCGGTGAGGCCCGTGTACCCGCTGTCCACCGCGAGCTCGGCGCGGTACTCCTCGGCCGCCATGCCGATCGACGACGCCTTGACCCGGAGCGGGAGGTCCTTCGACACGACGACCACGTCGAGCCCGTCGTTCTGGAGGTTCATCGCGACCGCGAGGATCCGCGAGTCGTTGTCGCCGAGCTGCAGCCCGGACGGGAGGACCGCCTGGTTGGAGTGGTTCAGCTCGACCCGCAACGATCCGCCGTCACCGATGGCGATCGGGAAGTCGAGCCGCTCGTGCTCGACGCGCAGGTCGTCGAGGATCCGGAGCGCCTGCCGGGCGAAGTACCCGATCTCCGGGTCGTTGCGCTTCGACTCCAGCTCGCTGACGACGACCACGGGCAGGACGACCGCGTGCTCGGCGAAGCGGAACAGGGCCCGCGGATCGCTGAGGAGCACCGAGGTGTCGAGCACGTACGTGCGCTGGGCGACCGGTGTGGACGAGTCCGCGGTGTGCTGCTGCTGCGTTCCGCGAGAGACGTTCTGAGAGGTCACGACCACTCCATCCCCGGGCCGCGAAGGACCCGGTCCTTGTCCTCGACGCGGCCACTGGAGCGGGTCTCGAAGCACCTGCTGCGGCCGCTTCGATCGGGCGCGGTGCCCGATGCGGTCAACCTACGACCGGGGCGCGCGGCGGGGAATCGCGACACGCGGCCTGTCCGGTTACGGTCGCGTGAACGCAGACCCGCGGTGCGCCCCGCGTCCGACGCGCGTGCCTGCCGGCCTGGAGGCACGGTGCGGGCCCGCCCCGCGCCTCCCGTCCGGCGGTCGGCCGGTCCGGCGTTCGGTCGGCCGACCGGTCTGGTCCGGTCGGGCGGTCGCTTTCGCGAAAGCGACAGTCTGTGCCCGTCCGTCCAGTCGGATCTGTCGCTTCCGCGGTGAAGGCGCGGCGGCGCCGCGCGCCCGCGCGCCCGCGCGCAGCGGCGCTACGGCATCGTGGCGTAGGACAGGCAGGCGTCGCGGAACATGTCGAGCGTCTCGTCCGTGGTGGACGCGAACACGGACACGCGGGCGGTCCCGGACCGGGTCGTGACGGTGACACCGTGGTTGTGCAGCGCCGCGGACAGGGCGGTCAGACGTCCCTGCGGCGGTCGGAGCACGACGATGCCCGCACGCTCGCGCGGGTCCCGGCTCGACTCCACCACGAGTCCGAACTCGTCCGCGATGTCGAAGACCCGCTCGACCCGCTCGGACACGCGCTCCTGCACGGCGGGCACCCCGACAGCGACGAGCCGCTCGAGCGACACCGCGAGCCGGGCCTGTGCGACCGGATCGATCCGCGTCGACACGAACGCCGCGGCGCCCGGACGGACCGACGGGACCTCCTCGGGCCACCCGGTCGTGCCCGCGGGGCCGGAGAGCGCCGGTCGCAGGCGGCCGAGCGCACGGTCGCTGAACGCGACGAACCCGGTGCCCCAGCCCGCGTGGAGCCACTTCTGCCCGCCGGTTGCCACGACGTCCGCGACCTCGTAGGGCGCGTCCACGACGCCGAAGCCCTGGATCGCGTCGACGACGAGGAGCCGGTCGCCGATGACCTCCCGGATGCCGGCGAGGTCGGCGAGGTAGCCGGTCCGCCAGTCCACGAGGGACACCGCGACCGCCGTGACGTCGTCGGTCAGGCGCTCCCGGATCAGCGAGGGGGTGGTCCTTCCCGCACCGGACTCGATCACGACCGGCTGCACGCGGCCAGCCGTCGCGGACGCGGCGGACGCGAGGGCGAGCGGCATCGACGGGTAGTCGTCCGCGGACACGAGCACCCCGCCGGTCAACCCGAACGCCGTGTGCACGAGCCCGGGGGTCGTGGCGGTCTGCGAGACGACCTGGTCGGCACGGCGGCCGACGAGTCGGGCCGCGACGGTGCGGACCCGGGCGTCCTGCTCCGCCAGGGTCTCCATCGCGCCGAAGCGCATGCGCTCCTGGATGGTGCCGAGCACGCGCTGCTCCTCGAGCACCGCGGTCTGGACGGGACCGAACGCGGCGTGGTCGAGGTAGCCGGGCTCCTCGGCGAAGCCAGCGGCGTACTCGTCGGTGTTCACAGGGACGACCTTCCGTGGGGCGAAACCCTGTGAGTGTACTGGGACGAACCACGGCCCGACGAACCCGGTCCGCCGCCCGCACTTCGGTCAGCCGCCGAACCGCCGCGACCGCAGTCCGGTCAGCCGCCGAACCGCCGCGACCGCAGTCCGAAGTCGCGGACCGCACGGAGGAAGTCGACCTCGCGGAGGTCCGGGTAGAAGGCCTCGACGAAGTAGAACTCGCTGTGGGCGCTCTGCCACAGCATGAAGTCGGACAGCCGCTGCTCCCCCGAGGTCCGGATCACGAGGTCCGGGTCGGGCTGTCCCTGCGTGTAGAGGTGGTCGCCGATGAGCTCGGGCGTGAGGACCTCGGCCAGGGTGTCGAGCGTCCCGCCGCCCTCCCCGTGCGCCCGGACGATGCTCCGCATGGCGTCGGCGATCTCCCGGCGTCCGCCGTACCCGACCGCGAGGTTGACGTGCAGCCCCGTGTGGTCGGCCGTGCGCTCCTCGGCGGCGACGAGCGCGGCCACCAGCGACGACGGCAGTCCCTCGTTCGACCCCACGTGCTGGACCCGCCAGTCGCGGTGGTCCCCGAGCACCCCGGCGAGCTCGGCGATGATGCCGACGAGTTCGTCGAGCTCCTCGCCGCCGCGGCCGGTGAGGTTGTCGGAGGAGAGCAGGTAGAGCGTCACGACCTCGATGCCGAGGTCGTCGCACCAGTCGAGGAACTCGGGGATCTTCGCGGCGCCGGCGCGGTGTCCGTGGGCCGCGGTCTCGAGCCCGAGCTGCTTCGCCCACCGCCGGTTGCCGTCGACGATCATGGCGACGTGCTTCGGCATCGGGGCGCCGTCGATCTGCCTGCGGATACGACGCTGGTAGGCGCGGTAGAGGATCCCCCGCCCCGTCGGTCCGACCCTGCTCACCACGGGACGACTGTAGTGCACCGCGGCTCCGAACCGGCCGGACCGCCCCTGTTCGGCGGACGTTCGGACTGAGGCCCTACTGTCGCCCCATGCAGGCCACGAACGACACCGGGACCCTCCCGCACGTCCCCTTCACCGAAGAGGCGTCGACCGCGACCGAACCGCCCCGCCCCGCCTGGCGTGGCTGGATCCACCTCGGCACGTTCCCGTTCGCGATCGCGATGGGCGTCGTCCTCGTCTGCCTCGCCGCGTCACCCGCGGCGAAGGCCGGCAGCGCCGTCTTCATGGCGAGCTCGCTGCTCATGTTCGGCGTCTCGGCGACCTACCACCGGTTCCCGTGGGGTCCGACGGTCAAGCGGGTCCTCAAGCGGATCGACCACACGAACATCCTGCTGCTCATCGCGGGCACGTACACGCCCATCGCGATCTGCGCGCTGCCGCACACGCTCATGGTCGTCGTGCTGTGGGTGATGTGGTCGGGTGCGGCGCTCGGCATCGCCTTCCGCGTGCTCTGGATCGGGGCACCCCGGTGGCTCTACGTACCGATCTACCTCGTGCTCGGCTGCGCGGCGCTCGGACTGCTCCCCCAGTTCTTCGCCGCGAGCATCCCGATGACCGTGCTCGTGCTCTCCGGCGGACTCGCCTACGTCCTCGGCGCGCTCGTCTACGGCTTCAAGCGCCCCGACCCGTCGCCGACGGTCTTCGGGTTCCACGAGGTGTTCCACGCTCTCACCGTCGTCGCCTTCGCGGCGCAGTGGGTGGGTGTCCTCATCGTCGCGCTGGACCCGGTGCGCTGAGCGCGCGTCCGGCCGAGCCACCTGACGGTCTGGAGGCTCGGGGCGGCCCCGCCCCGAGCCTCCAGACCGTTCCGCGTTGCGTCTACCCGCGTTCGGTGTCGTCGCCGACGTCGGCGCGGCCGTCCTCGGCCGCACGCCGCTCCGGCTCGTCGGTCGCGGCGCCGTCGGCGCCCGCCTCGGCCTCGAGCCGCTCGCGGATCTCGGCGCGGTAGCGCGTCCGGCGGATGCGCCGCGTCATGTCGACCACGAGCAGGATCGTCACGACCGCGACGACCGCGATCGCGATGAAGCCCGCGACGCCGGGGGTGACGTCGACGTCCGGGACGGTCGAGGTCGGACTCGGGCTGGGGGTGGCGGCGGCGAGTGCCGCCCAGGTGGTGCTCACGCGGTGGTGTCCTCGTCTGCCGGGATCCCCGCGAAGAGGTCGGACTCCGGCGTCGTCGCCGGCACGCGGGCCTCGACGAGCTGGTAGTCCTCGGTCGGCCACACCGTCGCGAGGAGGTCGTTCGGCCAGGAGAAGAACGCACTGTCCGGGGGCACCTGGCTGGCGTGCGCGTGCAGTGCCGCGTCGCGGGCGTCGAAGTACCCACGGACGTCGACGTGGGTGGTCGAGAGGTCCGGCCGGTCCGCGAACCGCTCCACCCACTCGTGGAGCTGCTCGAGTGCGGGGTCCGCGGGGTCGCGCTCCCGCATCGCCTCGTAGATCGCGGTGAAGCGGCGCGGGTTCATGGTGCGCTCGTAGTAGAGCTTGGCGACCGCCCACGGCTCCCCCGCCGCCGGGTACTTCGACGGGTCCGCGGCGTCGCGCCAGGCGGCCACGGAGACCTCGTGCGTGCGGATGTGGTCGGGGTGCGGGTAGCCGCCGTTCTCGTCGTAGGTGACGAGCACGTGCGGTCGGAAGCGGCGGACCACGCGGACGAGCGCCTCGGTCGAGTACTCGAGCGGCACGGTCGCGAACGTGCCGGGGCGGACGGACTCGCCCTCCTCCGGGAGCCCGGAGTCGTGGTAACCGAGCCAGACGTGGTCGATCCCGAGCGACTGCTGCGCCGCGGCCATCTCGGTGCGGCGGTACCCGGCCATGTCACGGTGCGCACGCGTGGTCGCGGGCTCGCCGAGTCGGTCGTTGAGGATGTCGCCCGCCTCGCCGCCCGTGCAGGACACGACGAGGACCTGGTTGCCCTCGGCGACGTACTTCGCGGCGGTCGCGGCACCCTTGCTCGACTCGTCGTCGGGATGGGCGTGGACGGCGAGCAGACGGTACGGCACGTGGGTTCCCTCGCGGTCGGGGCGGTCGCGGACGCGGGCGGCGCACAGCCTGGCGTGAACTACCCTGGTCATCAGGATAATCACCCCGGGAGCCCCGAACTGTCCGATCAGCACCACCCCGTCACACCGGCACCGGCGACGGCCACCACCGCCGCGCTCGACGACCGGTACGGCCGTACGCCCGGGCGCCACCGCCGGGGCCGGCTCCTCGCGATCGCGGCGGCCGTCGCGATCGTCGTGGTGTTCGCGGTCTGGGTGGTCTGGGCGGGTCCGGGGCAGACGTCGCACGGCCTCGACACGGACGACGTCGGGTACGAGGTCGTGTCCGACCACGCCACCGTCGTGCGGTCGCAGGTCTCGGTCGACCCCGGCACCGAGGCCCGGTGCGCCGTGCAGGTGCTCGACCGCTCGTTCACGATCGTCGGGTGGAGGGTCGTGACGCTGCCGGCGAGCGAGCAGCGTTCGCGCACGATCACGACCGACGTCCGCACGACGACGCGCGGCGTGACCGGCTTGATCCACGACTGCTGGGTTCCCTAGACTGCTGTGATCCGCAGAGCGAGACCGGCCACACCGGCCGGTCTCGCTCTTTGTCGAAGGGATCACGATGAGCAACGACACCCAGGGCACCTGGTTGACCCAGGAGGCACACGACCGCCTCCAGGCGGAGCTCGAGCAGCTCTCCGGTCCGGCCCGCAAGGAGATCGCGGACCGCATCGAGGCGGCGCGTGAAGAGGGCGACCTCAAGGAGAACGGCGGCTACCACGCCGCGAAGGACGAGCAGGGCAAGATCGAGGCCCGCATCCGCCAGCTCACCGAGCTGCTCAAGCACGCGACGGTGGGCGAGGCCGACTTCGACGGCACCGCCGAGCCCGGCACGGTCGTCACGGCGGTCATCGCCGGCGACGAGTCGACGTTCCTCGTCGGCAACCGCGAGATCGTCGGCGAGGGCTCGGACCTCACGGTCTACAGCCCGGTCAGCCCGGTCGGCGCGGCCATCCTCGGCCTCCGCGCCGGTGAGAAGACCACCTACACGGCCCCGAACGGCAAGGAGATCGCCGTCGAGGTCACGAAGGTCGAGCGCTACCAGCCGTAGGCGCGCACGCAGCACCACGCAACGGACCCAGCACCGCGGAACTCCGCGGTGCTGGGTCCGTTCTGCGGTGGGCGACGGCGGGGCACGCGATGTGGCGGAGCAGCGCGGTCGGGGCGCTCGGCGTGGCGGCGGAGCGCGGTCTGGGCGCTCGACGTGGCGGTGGCGTGCGGTCGGGGGCGCTCAGTGCACGACCACGTCGCGGTGGGTGACCGCCCGGCGACACGGGAAGCACACCAGGTCGCCGACGGCCACGTCCGCGGGCAGCACGGCGTCGAGGCCCGCGGTGCCGGCCGGGTTCGTCGTGAGCGTCACGGCGGACGCCGGTGCGACCGAGGAGCGGCCGATCACCCGGGCCTCGGTCAGCACCGCGCAGTCCGGCAGTACCGCGTCGAGCTCGACGAGCAGCACACCCCACGGCCGACGGACCCGGGTGACGGCGGCGACGGTGACGCAGACCGTCCGCGGGCGCCAGTCACGGGGACGGTACCGCGGCGGGGCCTCCTCGGCCGTGTGCACGCACGGCGTCCCCACCACGGCGGCGAGTCGCTGCATCGACACCGCGCGGACCGTGACGTCGTCCACGGTCGCGACCGTGACGGCGGGCCACAGCGTCGGGTCGAGGGGGTCGGGCAGCGAGGCGCGGAGTGTGGGGAGGATCGACGTGAGGGTCATGACGGCAGCTTCACGCGCCTCCCGGCCGGCGGCACCGCCACGAACGGATCCCTGACGCGCCGGGGCCGCACCCGTGCGGTCCCCTGACGGGCCCGCGGCGCACCGCCCGCGCCCGCACACGGAGCGCCGGCGTGCCACGCCCCCGCGCGACCCGTGCGTCTAGCGTTCGAGCATCTCGGGGCGGAAGCCGGCCTCCTGCAGCCGCCCGAGGACCTCCTGCGCGTGGTCGGGTCCGCGCGCCTCGATCGACAGGTCGAGGGCGACCTCGTTGATCACCAGGCCCTGCCCGTGCCGCGTGTGGAGCACCTCGACGACGTTCGCGCCCGCGTCCGAGATGACCTGCGCGACCCGCGCGAGCTGTCCGGGACGGTCCGGGAGCATGATCCGGATGCCGATGTAGCGCGACGCCGCGACGAGACCGCGCGTGATGATCCGCTCCATCATCAACGGGTCGATGTTGCCGCCGCTCAGCAGCACGACGGTCTTGCCGGTGTCGCGCACCGAACCGGCCATGATCGCTGCGACGCCCACGGCGCCGGCGGCCTCGACCACGAGCTTGGCACGCTCGAGCAGGACGAGGAGCGCCCGGGCGACGTCGTCCTCGCTCACCGTGACGATGTCGTCGACGAGGTCGCGGATGATCGGGAAGTTCATGTCACCGGGGCGGGCGACCGCGATGCCGTCGGCGATGGTCGGGGTCGTCGCGACGGTCACCGGCTCGCCCGCCTCGAGCGACGTCGGGTACGCCGCGGCGTTCGCGGCCTGCACACCGATCACCCGGATCGACCGGCCCTGCTGCTCCGCGATGCCCTTCACCGCGAGGGCGATGCCTGCGATCACGCCGCCGCCGCCGATCGGTACGACGACCGTGTCGGCGTCCGGTACCTGGTCGAGGATCTCGAGGCCGAGCGTGCCCTGACCGGCGATCACCGCGGGGTGGTCGAACGGCGGGATGAACACCGCGCCGGTCCGGTGCGCGAAGTCCTTCGCGGCGCTGAGCGCCTCCTCGACGGAGTGCCCGCGCAGCACGACCTCGGCGCCGTAGTGACGGGTGGCCTGCAGCTTCGGCAGGGCGACCCCGACCGGGGTGAAGATCGTCGCCGGGATCCCGAGCTCGTGCGCGGCGAGGGCGACGCCCTGCGCGTGGTTGCCGGCGCTCGCGGCGACGACGCCCTTCGCCCGCTGCTCCGGGGAGAGCGTGGACAGGCGGTTGTAGGCGCCACGGATCTTGTAGGCCCCGGTGCGCTGGAGGTTCTCGCACTTGAGGTGCACCGGCGAGCCGAGCAGCTCCGCGAGGTACTGCGACGACTCCATCGGGGTCACCCGGGCGACGCCCGCGATGGTCGCACGCGCGGCCTCGATGTCCGCGAGCGTGGGGATCGCTGCGGACGTGAGCTGGGGCGCGCTGGTGTCGGTCACGTGCCCATCATCGTCGCTCGCGGACGCCGCCGCGAACTCGTGACGTTCCGTCAGCCCGCGGTGCCCTTCGTCGCGGTCGGCTGCTGGTCGCTGCCCGGCTCCGGGACGTCCCCACGACGGCGCCCGCGACGCCGCCGCTGACGCTTCTCGTCCCCGGCCGCCGCGCGCTCGCGCTGCTGGGCCTGGAGGACGTGGTCGGAGTCGAGTCCGCGCCACTTCCCGCTCGCGATCGTCGTGACCATGGAGTTGAGGGTGGCGATGAGCGGGACGGCGAAGAACGCGCCCGCGATGCCCGCCAGGCCGGATGCCGCGGTGACGCCGAGGACGACGGCCAGCGGGTGGACCTTCACCGCGTTGCCCATCACCAGCGGCTGGAGGATGTGCCCCTCGATCTGCTGCACCGCGAGGACGACGGCGAGCATGATGAGCGCCGCGCCCCAGCCGTTGAACAGCAGCGCCACGATGACGGCCAGGATGCCGGTCACGATGGCGCCGACGACCGGGATGAACGCACCGAGGAAGACGAACACGGCGATCGGCACGACGAGGGGCAGCTGGAGGGCCGCGGCACCGATCCCGATGCCGACGGCGTCGACGAACGCGACGAAGATCTGCACCTTGACGAAGCTCGTGAGCGTCGTCCAGCCCGCGACGCCGGCGCCGTCGATGGCCGGGCGGGCCTTGCGCGGGAAGATCCGCACCACCCAGCGCCAGACGTTCTTGCCGTCGATGAGCAGGAAGATCACCGTGAAGAGGACGACGAACAAGCCGGTGAGCACGTGGGTCAGCGACGACCCGACGCTCGCGGCACCCGACAGGATCGAGCCGGAGTTGTCCTGCAGCCAGCTCGTCGCCTGGTTGAGGTAGTTGCTGAAGTCCTTCTCGCTGATGTCGAGCCCGGAGTTCTGCAGGAGCTGCTGCACGGAGTCGTACTGCTGCAGGGCGCGGTCCCGGAGCGACGGCCACGCGGCCGCGATCTGGTCGACCACGAGCCAGATGAGGCCCGCGACCGCGGCGAGACCGCCGACGAGGCTGACGACGACCGCGACCCACTTCGGCACGTGGTGCCGCTGCATCCAGTTCGAGAGCGGGACGAGCAGGGACGCCACCACGATGCCGATGAGGAACGGGATGAGCACCTCGCTGAACAGCATGACGAGGTATATGAACACCGCCACCACACCGAGCACGACGAGCACGCGCCACGACCACGCCCCCGCGATCCGCATGCCCGTGGGCACCGAGTCCTCGACGACAGGGTCCGGATGAGTCTTCTTGCCCCAGGCCATGCCCGCCACTGTAGCGATGTACGACCTGACAGGTTCCGCATCAGGCATACGGCCGGTCGACCGGGCATGTCGGTGCCGATCGGTAGCGTCGGGGCATGGTCAGGACGACGCTCTCCGCCGCCGAGGCACGCCGGGTCGCGCTCGCGGCGCAGGGGTTCGGCGCCACGCTGCCCGCCGCCGTGTCGACACGGACGCTGCACGCCGGTGTCGCCCGGCTCGGCCTGCTGCAGATCGACTCCGTCAACGTGTTCGAGCGCAGCCACTACCTGCCGCTCTTCGCCCGGCTCGGGGCGTACGACCGGGCCACCCTCGACCGCCTCACCACAGCGCGACGCGGGCCGTACCTCGAGTACTGGGCCCACGAGGCCGCCTTCATCCCGCGCGACGACCTCCGGCTATTCCGCTGGCGCATGGACGCGTTCCGCGATCGGGACGCCCGACCGAACCGGGTCGAGTCCGTCGTCCGCACAGAGGGCGTCCGCCGCGAGCTCCGCGCCCTGCTGCGCGCCGAGGGACCGATGCGGGCGAGCGAGGTCGAGCACGAGTCCAACGTCCGTCGCGGGCCCTGGTGGGGCTGGAGCGACGTCAAGATCGGCCTCGAGCAGATGTTCCGGTGGGGCGAGGTCGTCAGCGCCGGCCGCTCCGGGTTCGAGCGGGTCTACGCCCTGCCCGAGCAGGTCCTGCCCGATCATCTGCTCGACGACGCCCCCGACCGCGCCGACGCGGTGCGGGAGCTCGTGCTGCGGGCCGCTCGGGCGCTCGGCGTCGGCACCCGGGCCGACATCGCCGACTACTACCGGCTGCGGGCGGACGACACCGGTCGCGCCCTCGCGGAGCTCACCGAGTCGGGCGACCTCGCCCCGGTCGAGGTCGAGGGGTGGGCCGAGCGTGCCTGGGTGCACTCCGGGGCACGGGTCCCCCGGTCGCTCACCGCAGACGCCGTGCTCAGCCCGTTCGACCCGGTCGTCTGGTTCCGTCGGCGCGCGGAGCGCATGTACGGCTTCCACTACCGGATCGAGATCTACACGCCCGCCCCGAAGCGGGTCTTCGGCTACTACGTGCTCCCCGTCCTGCAGGACGACCGGCTGACCGGGCGCATCGACCTGAAGAACGACCGGCAGCGCGGGGTGCTCCGGGTCCGGACCGCGTGGCAGGAGCCGGGCGAGCACCTCGACGCCGAGCGACTCGCGGACGTGCTGCGCCGGACGGCCGCGTGGCAGGGGCTGGAGGGGATCGAGGTCACCGACCGTGGGACGGGCGCAGCGGCGCTGGCCGGCGCGCTCGGCGTGCGGCTGGTGCCGCACGCGTCGGCGGACGACGCCGACGTGGCGGAAGCGGCTCCGGGCCTCGACGCGACCGCCTGACCGGCCGGGAGGCACGTGCGGACGCCGTCACGGGCCTCCCGGACGGCGCGCGGGGCTGCACACCCAACGCGCGACGCGCGACACTGTCTCGGCCCCGGCCGGCGCGCGACGCGCGACACTGTCTCGGCCCCGGCCGGCGCGCGACGCTGCACACCCGACGCGCGACGCCGTCACGGCCCCGGCCTGCGCGCGACGCTCCATGCCCGGCGCAAGCCGCCAGCCGCCGTCCTCCGCACTGAGATGGTGCAGCGACGACCGGGGGGGGTCAGAAGCGGTCGAGGCTCCCACGCAGTCGGGCGATGCGGTCCGGCAGGGGCGGGTGCGTCGAGAACAGCCGGTCCATCACACCCGGACGCATCGGGTCCGCGATCCAGAGGTGCGCCATCGACGAGTTCTGCGTGCGCATCGGACGGCCGTACGCACCGAGCTTCTCCAGCGCACGGGCGAGTCCCTCCGGGTGCCGGGTCGTCATCGCGCCGGTGGCGTCGGCGAGGTACTCCCGCTGCCGCGAGACCGCCGCCTGCACCGCGACCGCCGCGATCGGGGCGACCAGGACCGCGACGAGCCCCGCGATCAGCAGGACCGGGTTGTTCCCGCCGTTGTCGTTGCTGCGGTTGCGACCGCTCAGGCCGCTGAAGATCGAGATGCGCAGGAGCACGTCGGCGATGAGCCCGACGGCGACGACCAGCCCGAACACCATCGTCGACACACGGATGTCGTAGTTCCGGACGTGTCCGAGCTCGTGCGCCATGACGCCCTGCAGCTCCTGGTCGTCCATGATCGCGAGCAGCCCGGTCGTCGCGGCGACGACGGCGTGCTCGGGGTCGCGCCCGGTCGCGAACGCGTTCGGCGAGGGGTCGTCGACGACGTACACGCGCGGCATGGGCATCCCGGTGGCGATCGCGAGGTTCTCGACCGTCCGCCAGAGCCGTGGCTCGGTGTTCCGGTCGATCTCGACGGCTCCCGCGATCGCGGTCGCCTGTCGCGCGGCCGTGAAGTACTGCAGCACGGCGTACCCGATCGCGACGACGAGCACCACGACCCCGATCGAGACGTTGCCCGCGAGGTACCCGCCGAGGAACCCGAGGGCGCCGACGAGCAGCAAGAAGGCGAGGACGATCAGGACGGTGTTGCGCTTGTTCTGCGCGATCGCGCGGTACACGGTCGGACGGTGCTGACGGTCCGGCGGGTCAGAACTGGACGCGCGGCGGTTCGGCGATGGCCGCCGGCTCCGCGGTCTCGAAGAACGTCGCCTCGGTGAAGCCGCGGCTCCTCGCGAACGCGGAGTTGGGGAAGACGCGGATCTTCGTGTTCAGCTCACGGACGCCGCCGTTGTAGAAGCGTCGTGCCGACTGGATCTTGTCCTCGGTGTCCACGAGTTCGGACTGCAGCTGTAGGAAGTTCTGGCTCGACTGGAGCTGCGGGTAGCCCTCGGCGACCGCGAACACACTCCGGAGCGCCTTCTGCATGTGCCCCTCGGCTACGGATGCGGCACCGGCGTCGCCCGCGCTGAGGGTCTCCGAGCGCGCCTGGGTGACGTCGGTGAACACGGCCTTCTCGTGGGCCGCGTAGCCCTTCACCGTGTCCACGATCGTCGGGATGAGGTCCGCACGCCGCTTCAGCTGGACCGAGATGTCACTCCAGGCCTCGTCGACGCGGACCTTGAGCGTCACGAGCGAGTTGTACGTTACCCAGAGGTAGATGCCGATGACCGCGAGAACCACGACCACCACCCCGACGACGATGAGCGTCGTGACGAGTCCGGTGTCCATGCGGGGCTACTCCTTTGCGCGTCGGGAACCGCGCGGTGATCGCGGTCGGCGGGACCGGGCGGCGGGGACGGCCGGGAACGGCCGTGCTGCGGCCGCACGGACCACCGTCGAGTCTAACGACGCACAGGTCACGCTCCCGTCACGTGCGGTGGTTCACGGCCGATTCCCGAGCGGCGCACACCGCACGCTCGGACTGTCGTCTCGTCGGCCGGATCATCCGCGAGGCGGATTGACCAACGGGCGCGGATCGCGTGGGATGGGACCGGTGAACACGCCCGGGGAGAACGTGGACGAGTGGGCCGTCGGGGGCGACGGCCCACTCCGGCGACCCCGGTCCGACCGAGCTCGCACCGATCGGGCACTCGGGTCTCGGGGCACCGGTCCGGGCGGGATCCCGGTCCTGCGTGGGTCCGTCCGTCGTACCGCGATCGGGCGGGCGCGCGGGCAGGCCGTGCTCACGGCGTGCACGGCGATCGCGGTCGCGGCGCTCGTGACCGTGCTCGGACTCGGAGCCGTGCCCGCTGTCGGCGCGACGGCGGACGGCAGCGCCACGCAGACGGGGGCGACCGCCGCCCGGGCGTCGGCAGCCGCCCCGTCCGACGCGCCCACGGACGACGCCCAGACCGGCGACGCCCAGACCGGCGACGCCTCGACCGGCAACGCCTCGACGGGCGGCGGGGACGCGGGCGCCGCGGACTCCGGTGGCTTCCTGCCCGGGGCCACACCGGACCCCTCCGCCAGCCCGACCGGCCCGGTCTTCGGCGACCCCACGCCGACCGGTCCGCCCACGACGACGCCGATCCGTCCGACCATCGCCGACCCGGGCGACATCACCACCGGTACCGCACGGTTCCACGGTCAGGGCACGCCCGGGCACTCCATCCGGGTCGCCTCGGGCGCCGCGACGACCTGCACCGTCCGGGTCGTGCGCGACGGGACGTGGTCGTGCCTGGGGACCGTGACCTCGGCGCCCGCGCAGGTCTTCACCGCGACCGACCGCACGGACCCGTCGCTACGACCGGCGGCGACCCCGCCCTCGGACGTCGTCACGCCCCCGACGCTCGTGACACGCGGCACGACGACCGGCACGGTGGCCGGCGACGGCCACCCGGGCGCGACCGTGAGCCTGAGCGCGTCCGGCGCCTCGGCCGAGTGGGACGCGAAGGTCGGCCCGGACGGCCGCTGGAGGATCGCGCTGCCCCGGGACGTGCGTGACGGTGACCTCACGATCGTCGCGACGCAGACCGCCAGCACGGCGACCGGATACCGCTCGGACCTCCGGAGCGCCGCGTCCGCACCCCGCACGATCACCCTCGACCGGTCGGCTCCGAGCGCTCCCCGCCTCCTCGACCCCCGCTCGGGCGAGCGCGTCCGGACCCAGCCGGTCCTGGTGTCCGGGACCGGTGAGCCGCGGGCCGTGGTGACGGTCGCGGTCGACCGTGCCCCGGTCTGCATCGCGACGGTGTCCGCGAACGGCTCCTGGACGTGCCGCACGTCGGGCACGATCGCCCCGGGTGCCCGGACCCTCTCAGCGGTGCAGCGGGACGTCGCCGGCAACACCTCGCGCTCGTCCTCGGCGGTGGCGATCGTCGTCACGCCGTCCTCGGCGACGCCGTCCGCGACCGGGTCGGACACGCTCGGCCCGAGCGCGACGGGTACGGACGGCACCTCCGACACCGTGGACCGGCCGAGCACCGCCAGCGGCTCCGGCTCCGGCGCCGGCGGTGGTGCCGGGTCCGGCGCGGGGGGCGCCACGGACGGCTCCGGCAGCGGTGCCGTCACCCCCGGAGGCCTCCACGCCGGGGCCGCCGGTCCCGACTGGGCCGGGCCCGCCGGCGACTGGAGCGCCCGCACCGCCTACGACCGCGCGGTCCCCACGATGCAGTCGGTCTCCTCGTGGCACACCGTGGTCGTCGCGACCGCCGTGGCCGCCGGGTTCCTCCTGCTCATCGTCGCGCCCCTTGCCGTCGTGGCGGGTGTCGCCCGCGGTCGGTTCCGGTCGCCGTTCGCGGCCCTGTTCGGTCGCAACCGTCCCCGGACCGGATCGCGAGCGGACGACGCACTCCCGACGTGGGTCTCGATCGTGTCCTCGGTGGCGATCGCGACGTGTACCACGCTCCTCGGAACGGGCGTCGCACTCGAGGCCCGCTACGCCCGGCTCGCGATCGCCGTCGCGATCGGTTCGACGCTCCTGACCGCCGGGCTGGTGCTCGCCACCCGCTGGGCCGCCGGACGTGAGCGACACCTGGTGGGGTACCGGGTCTCCCCCGTGCTCGTGCTCGCGGCACTGGTCGCGTGCGCCCTGACCCGCGCCGGTGACCTCGCGCCAGCCCTCGTCGTCGGTGTCGTCCTCGTGCCCACCGGTCGCGCCGGACTCGGGACGGGGCCGATGTGCCTCGGATCGGACGTCGTCGCGCGGCTCCGCGGTGCGACCTGGCGGACGGCGACGCTCCTCGGGCTCGCGGTGGCCGGGTGGGCGGTGCACAGCGTCGTCACGCGTGGTGGCATCGGGTCGTCGCTCGTGTCCGACGTCGCGATCACGCTCTGCGTCGGTGGGCTCGGGGCAGCGGTCGTGTCGCTCCTGCCGTTCCCCGGCTCGGCGGGGATGGCCTTGCTCGCCGGTCCGCGCGCCCCGTACGCCGCGCTCGTGGTCGTCGCCGCCGCGCTGACGGCCGCGGTCTACTCCGGCGCCGCGGGCACACACCTTGCCCCGGTGACGTGGGTCGTCGCCGTCGTCGTGTGCGTGTCGGCCGCCGTCGGCGCGACCGTGTGGGCCCGGGCCCCGCGCACCGCGACGGACTCCGCGACCAGCTGACGATCGGCGCGCGTCGCCGGGTCGCCACCCCTTCGGCACCGTGGTCCGGACGACGCCACCGGGGACGAGGCGCGGTCCCTCGCGACGGCGACGATCCGGCGATCGGCCGACATGCGTGGTGCCGGACGCGACGCGGCCGGTCGCCCCGGCGCGGCCACGCCACGGGTCGGACGGGAGGCGCGGTGCGGGCCCG
>CAJYUW010000022.1 GCA_913778205.1 uncultured Curtobacterium sp. | reverse complement strand
AGGTCGACACGTACCTGGTCAAGAAGCAACGCGCCGCCCGGATCCGGGTGAACGTGCGCCGCGGCGGTGACGCGGTCACCGTCCTCGACGCCGTCGACCACGCCGTCGCCGTGCTCGACCGGACCCTCGGCCGGCAGGTCCCGGTCCTGGTCCACCTCACCGGCGGCACCCGCGCCGCCCTCGCCAAGCCCACCCGCGTGCAGTAGGGCGCACCACCCACCAGACCGCACCAGACCCCGGGGAGCACGCCGTGCCTCCCGGCCGTCCCACCGAAGGACCGGGCTGACGCCCGGACGAGAGAGAGGAGCCCGTCATGGGTCTCGACGACAAGATCAAGAACGCTGCCCAGGACCTCGCCGGCAAGGCCAAGGAGGCCGTCGGCAAGGCGACCAACGACGACCAGAAGGTCGCGGAGGGCAAGAAGGACCAGGCCGCTGCCAGCGCGAAGAAGGCCGGCGAGGACGTCAAGGACGTCTTCAAGTAACCCGCAACGGACCCGGACGCCGCCCGCCCACGGTGGGCGGCGTCCGTCGTCCCGGAGCAAGGAGGAAGTCATGCAGCACGACCCGAACGCCCGGACGCAGATCACCGAGGTCCCCCTGCCGGCAGAGCTCACCGAGCCCCTGCCCGAGGACGCCTCGCGTGTGACCGTGGCCGCCCGCACCGCCGCCGAGACCGCCCTCGGAGTGCACGGGGTCCACCACCTCGGCAACCTCCTGGCCCGCGCAGCCGACCGGGTGCGTTCCCAGTTCGGCCGCTCCGCCGGGACGACCGGGGTCCAGGTCGACGAGGCCGAGGACTCGCTCGACGTCGTCGTCTCGATCGTCGTGGAGTACCCCGAGCCCGTCGTGGCCGTCGCGGACGAGGTGCGTCGACAGGTCCGTGAGGCCGTCTCACAGCTCGGCGACGGCTCCGTGTCGGTCGACGTTCGCGTGCTCGACGTGCACGGACCGTTCGACGACGAGCCGACCGCGCTCGACCGTGCCGTGGAGTCGGGCAAGGACGCCGTCGCCCGTGCGAAGGACGCCGCAGCGGGCGCCGCCGCGGACGTCAAGGAGAACGCGGCGGACGTCGCCGAGCGCGCCCGCGACGCCGCGGCGCGTGCGGTGGACCGCGCCGGTGACGCTGCCGAGACGGCACGAGAGGCCGTCGCGGACGCCACCGACCGGGCGCGCGAGGTCGTCTCCGACGCCGGCGACCGCGCCCGCGAGGTCGCCGCGGACACCGCCGACCGGGCACGCGAGGTCGCTGCCGACACTGCCGACCGCGCTCGCGAGGGCGCCGCAGATGCGGCAGACCGCGCCCGCGACGGGGCCGAGCGCGCTCGCGACGCCGCCTCGGACGCCGTCGACCACGCGGTGGACGCAGCCGGGGCCGCTCGGGACGCAGCCGTCGAGGCGGGCGCCGAGGTCTCGGACCGGGCTGCCCGCGCCGCCGACGAGGCCGCGGACTCCGCACGCGCGGCCGGTGGGCACGCCGAGGACGCCGTCGCGGACGCGGCGGTGGCCGAGGACCGCGTGACGGTCGGGACGGGGTCCGAGCAGGACCGCGTCGCCGACGCTCTCGACGACGCCTCGGACGACCTCGCCCGCGCGGCCGACGCGATCCGTGAGGAGTCCGTCGAGGGCCGCGAGGACGCCGTGCGGGACACCGGTCCGCGCGGCACCGAGCCCGAGGGTGAGGCCCGGTCGTGACCGCGCTCCGGGGGTTCGGACGGGAGCGCTCCCGGGCGTCCCGACCGCGCCCGCGGGGCGTCTGGGTGACCTCGGGGATCGGGGTCGTCCTGCTCCTCGCCATCGTCTTCGGGGCATTCTTCCCCCTCGTCGGGTTCCTCGGCGGCGTCACGGCGACGACCGCCGGCCTCGTGCCGTTCCCGTTCGTCCGGGTCACCCTCGTGGCACTGCTCGGCCTGGTCGTCGTGCTCGCGCTCGTCCTCCTCGCCCTCACGCGACGACACACCGCGACGAGCGTCGTCGCGGTGGTGCTCGCCGTGCTCGTCGCCCTCGCGGTGACGGCCTACCCCGTCGTCACGGTGGCCATCTCGTCGGCGGACCGCGCCGGCGAGGTCTGGCCGATCGTGACCGACCTCTGGCAGCGGTTCACGGGCTGACGCCCGCCGCCACCTGCCGTTCGGAAGGAGCTCCACCATGCGGAACCGCATCATCCTCGTCGGTCTGGTCGTCCTGCTCGGGTTCTGGCTCGGCGCTCGAGCGAACCGCCCCGTCGTGAAGACCTCGAAGTCCGAGACCGCGCGCCGGGCGCTGGCCGACCGCCGCGCGCGCAAGCGGCGGAAGGCACTGCAGCGGCGGTTCGGCCTCGGCTGATCCCCGGGGGTCCCCGGACCCCCGGGGCCGCGGATCCCCCGACTTCCGGATCTTCCGGATCTCCGGGTCCCGCGACGACCGAACCACCGGACCACCCGACCACCCGACCCCGTGCCGGGTCCGCGACCCGAACGCGGACCCGGCACGGTCACGTCCAGAGCAGGGCCGGGCATCGCGCCGTGCTGGGCATCGCGCCGTGCTGGGCAGCGCGCCGGACCGGGCAGCGCGCCGGACCGGGCAGCACGCCGGACCGGCCAGCGCGCCGGACCGGGCCGGACGCCGGACCGGGCCGGTCAGCGCGTCGGCTCAGCGGCCGGCGGCGAGCCGGGCGAGCCCCTCGTCGATCGACACCGACGGAGTCCAGTGCAGGTCCGCCCGGGTGCGTCGCTGGTCGAACCAGTGCGCGGTCGAGAGCTGCTCCGCGAGGAACCGCGTCATCGGCGGCTCGTCCTGGCCGGGACGCACCCGCCACACGGCCTCGACGACCGACCCGGCGGCCCGGGCGACACCGGCTGCCACGTGCCACCGGGGCTCCGGCACGCCAGAGGCTGCACAGATCCCGGCGAGGAGCTCGGCGACCGGACGGGGTTCGCCGTTGGTCACGACGTACGCCGAGCCGTGCACGCCATCGTCGGCCGCGTGCTCGAGGGCAGCGACCATCGCCGACGCGGCGTTGTCGACGTAGAGGGTGTCGATGAGTGCCGCCCCCGAGTCGAGCAGCGGCAGGCGGCCGGCGCGGGCACGTTCGACGATCCGCCCGACGAGCTGGGTGTCCCCCGGTCCCCACACCAGGTGCGGGCGGACCGCCACGACGGCGAACCCGGGTGTGTCCGCCGCCAGCGCGAGCCGCTCCGCGGCCGCCTTCGTCCGCGCGTACTCGCCACGCGCGCGGGCCGGCTCGGCGACGTCCGCACCGACGCCCGCGAGCGAGGAGCCGGTGTGCGCGACCGACGGCGAGGACACGAACACGAACCGCCGTGCACCGGCGGCGCGTGCCGCTCCGAGCAGCGCGCGCGTGCCGTCGACGTTCACCCGGACGAACTCGGCAGGGTCGCCGGCGAGCGAGACCTTGGCGGCGAGGTGCACGACCGCGTCGACGCCCTCGACGGCACGCTCGAGCGCCCCCGCGTCGGTGACCGTCCCGAGCACGTCGTCGACACCGGGCACCCCGGAGGGACGCCGTTGGAACGTCCGGACCGCGTGGCCGGCGTCGTGCACGGCCGCCGCGGTCGCGCGCCCGAGGAACCCGCTCGCCCCCGTGACGAGGACCGTCACGACTGGCTCCCCACGTGCGGCCTCCCCACGGGCGGGCTCCCCACGAGCGGGCAGCCCAGGGTCGGGAAGCTCCCGACCCGGCAGCGCAGGGTCGGACAGCGCAGGGTCGGACAGCGCAGGGTCGGGCAGCTCACGGGCGCGTCATCCGTCCGCCGGAGAGCACCGAGGCCGCCCACCGGCCGAGCCCTGTGCGGTCGACCTTCGAGTTGTGCCGGACGTCCGTCGGCAGCACCGGCACGACGAGGACCGCGGCCACGGGGACCCCGGCGGCCGCACGCACGGCGGACGCGAGCGACGGCGCTGCCAGGCCCGGGCGACGCTGCGCCGGTCCGGTCTCGACGACGGCGACGACCTGCTGCGTGCCGGCCGGACCGATCCCGGTGACACCGGCCCGCCGGACACCCGCGACGCGTTCGATCCGCTGCTCGGGTCCGACCGGGGTGACCACGCCGTCCGGGGTCGTCAGGACGTGCTGGAGACGCCCCTCGACCCAGAGCCGCCCGGCGTCGTCGAGGTGCCCGACGTCGCCGGTGCGGTGCCCGCGGGGGTCGTCGACGCCGAGTCGCGACGCCCGGTCCGTCCGCCACAGCCGGTCGTAGTGGTCGCGCACGTGCGGTGCGGCGACGACGACCTCGCCGGTCACGCCCGCCGCGTCGGTGAGCGCGCCGGTCGCGGCACCGTCGGCGTCGAGCGGTGCGATGCGGATCGTGACCCCGGCTGCGGGTACGCCGACGCAGACGCCACCGGCCGCGGACGCGCCGACGCCGGCGGAGCGGACCCCGTCGAGGTCGACGTCCGTCATGAGGAGCCCCTCGGTCATCCCGTAGGGCGTGTGCGCGGTCGCGTTCGGCATCAGCTCGGTGGCCGCGGCGAGCAGCGAGTCGGAGACCGGCGCTCCCGCGGAGAGGAACAGCTCGACGCGACGCAGCGCCGTGCGGTCGGCCTCGGTCAGCTGGGATGCGGTCGCCACGACGTTCGCGATCGCGGCCGGCGACAGGAACACGACCGTCGCGTCAGCAGCGGCGACGGCGCGCGCGACCGCGACGGCCGTCAGGGTCCGGGGCGCGGTGACGTCCATGTCCGGGGCGACGGACCGTGCGCCGAGGGCCGGGCCGAGGAGCGCGAACGGGGCGAAGCCGGCGACGAGCCCCGTGCCGGACCCCACGCCGTACTGCGCCGCGAGGACGTCCCTCACGGCGGTGAGCTGCCCGTGCGTGTAGACGACGCCCTTGGCCGGCCCGGTCGACCCGCTGGTGAACAGGACGGCCGCGGTCGCGTCGATCGGAGGCGCGTCGGGCAGGGTCCCCCCGGCGGCGAGCCGGACGGCTCCGGCCCGGGCGACCTCGGCGAGCGTGTGCGACACCCCGAGCGCACGGCGGACGGCACCCGGGAGCGCCACCGTCGCGATCCGACGACCCGGCCACCCGAGCGCCCGCGACGCGGCCAGCCCCGGCAGCGCGCCGACGATCCAGTCCGGTCGGGCGCCGCGCACGGCACGCGTAAGTCCGCGCAGCCCCAGTCCGGCGTCGGCCACGACCACGACGGCACCGATGCGGACGCACGCGTAGAGCACAGCGGTCAGGTCGGCGCCCGGGGTCACGAGCAGGGAGACGCGGTCGCCCGCGCGGACGCCGACCACGCCGAGCCCGGCGGCGATCTCCTCCACCCGGCGGGCGAGCAGCCGCCAGGTGACGGTCCGGACACCTCCCGGTGCGGCCATCTCGACGAGCGCTGGGCCGTCGTCCTCGCGGCGGTCGTCGAGTGCGGCCCAGAGCGGGCGGCCGACGTCCGTCACGCGGTCGCCGGTGTCGGACGGGAGGCGCGGCACGCCCCCGTCGGACACGCGTCCGCCCGGCAGGCGGTCGCCGAGCCAGTCGGTCACCGTCCCGGCGACGTCGACGTCCTCGGGCAGCAGGTGGCCGGCACCCTCGAACCGGTGCACGTCGGCGTGCGGCAGCCGCGCGACGAGGTCGTCGAGGTACCGCTCGAGGAACACCGGGTCACGCGGGCCCCACAGCAGGAGCGCCGGGACGTCGAGCGCAGCGACCCCCGCGGCGATCCGGTCGAGCTCGGGCGCCGACGCGTGGGTGTCGTCGACGGGGATGTCCGCCACGAAGCCGCCGATGCCCCCACGACGTGCGGCACCGCGGTAGGGGGCCCGGAAGCCGTCGGCGACGGCGCGGTCGAGCCTCGGGTGCGCGATCGCCAGGGTGGTCTCGAGGAACGCCGGTGACAGGACCGTCGCACGGCCGAGCACGCCGGGCCCGAGCGCGAGCCGGAGCGGTGCCGGGATCGGGGCGTCCGCCGGCTGGTGCACGGCGGTGTTGCACGTCGCGACGCCGACGACGAGGTCAGGGTGGTCGACCGCCCAGCCGAGCGACACCACCCCACCCCAGTCGTGCCCGAGGGTGACGACCGGACTATCGAGCCCGAGCTCGTCGGTCAGTGCGCCGAGGTCGGCCACGCGCTGCGCGAGCCCACGCTGCGTGCCCGTGCGCTCCGAGAACCCCATGTCGAGCTGGTCGACCGCGACGACGCGCCATGCGGGACCACCGGCCCCGGCGACGTCGAGCGTCCGCTGCGCGACCGAGCGCCACAGGTACGACCAGGTCGGGTTGCCGTGCACGCAGAGCAGGGTGCCCACCGGGCGCGCACCCAGTGCGTCGAGCGCGCCGGCCGTGTCGAGGAGGTGCCAGGTGCGCTCGTGGCGATCCGTGCCTCCCGGCCGGTCCTCCCGACCACCCGGCACGGTGACCAGTCGTGACCACGCCGGGTCGAGTCCGGGCAGGGGCGGCGGGAGCGTCGCCCGCGCGGTGGTGGCGGCGACGCGCGGGAGGCCGGACCTCACCAGTGCAGTTCCAGCATCGCGGTGTTGATGCCGGAGCCGACACCGCCGAGGAACACCCGGTCGCCGCTGCGGATCGAGCCCTTGGCGACCTCGTCCGCGAGGGTGATCGGGATCGACGCCGGGCCGACGTTGCCGAACCGCTCGTACGTCGTCGGCACCTTCGACCGGGGGACGCCGATGGCGTTCACGAACGCGTTCGTGTGCACGTCGGAGACCTGGTGCAGCACGTAGCGGTCCATGTCGGACCAGTCGAAGTGCGCCTTCGCCTCGTTCCAGGCCTCGACGACGAGCTCCATGCCGCCCTTGAGCAGCATCTTCGCGTCGGTGAACATGCCGTCCGGGCTGCCGACGCAGAGGTCGTACCACTGGGTCGCTGCGCGCGTGACGCCGCCGATGAGCCGGTGACCGCCGGGGTGCGCGTCCGACCGGCCGAGGACGGCGGCGGCCGCGCCGGAGCCGAGCGTCAGGCTGGCGAACTCGCTCATGAAGTCCTTGCGGTTCCGCCCGCCCTGGTTGAGGCGGTCGATGGTGTTGAGCTGCACCTGGTCGGCGTCCTCGCCGTCGACGATGAGCGCGTACCGGATCTGGCCGGAGTCGATCATGCCCGCTGCGACGCTCATCGCGTTGACGAAGCCGAGGCACGCGTTCGCGATGTCGAAGTTGATCGCCGACGACGGCAGTCCGAGGCCGTGGTGCAGCCGGACCGCCACGGAGGGCTCCAGGTGCGGTCGGGTCACCGACGTGTTGATGAGGAGCCCGATGTCGTGCGGCTCGACCCCGGCCTCGGCCATCGCGCGGCGCCCGGCGTCGATCGCGGCCTCGTGGAAGGTCTGGCCCTCGCCCCAGTTCCGACGCTCCTTCACACCCGCGACGCGCTCGAGCAGGCCGCTCGGCAGGCGGAGGCGACGGAGGACGCCACGCAGACGCTCCTCGATGTCGGCGGAGGTCGTCACGCGGTCCGCGGTGGTCGTCGCGACCGACAGCAGCGAGACGTTGCGGTGCTTCGCGGTGGCGTTGCCGGGTCGCGCTGTCTCCGCTTCGGACGTCGGGTCGACGGGGCGGTCAGCGAGGATGGTCACCGGCTCATCATTCCGCACATGTGCTGGACGTGCGGTCCGGGTGCCCTGCGCGCGCACTAGGACTGCTCGCCGACCGCGTCCTTGGGCAGCTTCCGGACCTTGCTGCGACGCTTCCGCCGGTCCGGGATCATCGAACGCATCTCCTCGAGCTTGCCGAAGCACAGCAGCCGGTCACTGGCCTGCAGCTCGACGCCGCTGCGGGGGTTCGGGATGACCGTCGCTCCCCGGTGCAGGGTCAGCACCGTGATGTCGCGGTCCCAGAGTCCCGACTCCTTGATCGTCTTGCCCACGAGGTCGGCGTTCGTGTGCACGAGGAGCTCGGCGACGCCGTACCCCGTCGAGACGCTGAGCCGCTGCCGGACGTCGATCTCGGGGAACGCGACCTGGTTGCCGATGAAGTCGATGATCGCCCCGGCGACGTCGAGCCCGGTCGCGCGCTCGATGCCCTCGAGCCCCGGCGACGAGTTGACCTCCATCACCAGCGGGCCGTCGTTGCCCTCGAGCATGTCGACGCCGGCGACGCGGAGGCCCATGATCTGTGCGGAACGGACCGCCGCCTCCTCGTACTCGGGCGTGAGCGTGACCTTCTCGACCGTGCCGCCGCGGTGCACGTTCGACCGGAACTCGTCGCCGGACGCGCTCCGACGCATCGCCGCGACGACGCGGTCGCCGACGACGAGGGCGCGGATGTCCTTGCCCCGGCTCTCCGACACGAACGACTGGATGAGCACGTTCTGCTTCGTCGAGTGCAGCGTCTCGACGATCGACTCGGCGACCTTGGCCTCGGGCGCGAGGATCACGCCGATGCCCTGCGTGCCCTCGAGGAGCTTGATGACGACCGGTGCGCCGCCCACACGGTCGATGGCGCCGCGGACGTCGGCGCGACTGTTCACGAAGGTCGTCGCGGGCATGCCGATGTGGTGCCGCGACAGGATCTGGTTCGCGCGGAGCTTGTCGCGCGAGTTCGTGATGCCCGTGGCCGTGTTCGGGGTGTACACGTCCATCTGCTCGAACTGCCGCACGACCGCGGTCCCGTAGTACGTGATCGAGTTCCCGATGCGCGGCAGCACGGCGTCGTAGTCGCTGAGGAGCTTGCCCCGGTACAGCAGGTCGGGCTCGTCGGCGGTCAGGTCGATGGCGAACCGCAGGGTGTTCAGCACCTTGACCTCGTGCCCGCGGTCGATCGCCGCGGCGCGGAGGCGCTGGGTCGAGTACGCGTGCGGGGCGCGCGACAGGATGGCGAGTTTCATCGGTGGGGGCTCCGCTGGGGTGTTCGGGTATCGACGGCGACGCTCAATCAAAGCACGACGACGCGTCCGGCGGACGTGCCGTCCCGGCGTGCGACGCGTCCGGCGGACGTGCCGCCCCGGCATGCGACGCGTCCGGCGGACGTGCCGCCCCGGCATGCGACAGGATGGTGCCATGTCCCGAGACCCCGTCATCGCCGGCTGGCGCGAGTGGGCGGCCCTGCCCGGCCTGGCGCTGCCGTGGATCAAGGTCAAGCTGGACACCGGCGCGCGCAGCTCGGCGCTGCACGCGTTCGACCTCGAGGAGCTGCCCGGCGACCGCGTCCGGTTCTCGGTGCACCCCTGGCAGGACACCGACGCGGACGCCGTCACGATCGAGTGCGACATCCACGACCGCCGCACGATCCGCAGCTCGACGGGGCACACCCAGGAGCGCATCGTCATCCTCACGCCGATCACGCTGCACGAGCAGACGGTCGACGCCGAGGTCACGTTGAGCAACCGCGACCAGATGGGCTTCCGGATGCTCGTCGGTCGCGAGGCCCTCCGGCAGGGCTTCCTCGTCGACCCGGCGCGCTCGTTCCTCGCGGGCCGCGCACCGAAGGCGATCCGTCGCCGGAACCGCGGTCGCGACTGACCCGGGGCTCCCCGCGCCGTCCGCCGACCCGTCGGCGACGAACGGTCCGTGACACCGTGTGACGCACCCCGTTCCGCCCGGTCGGCGACCTGCCTACGCTCCACCCACCGGCGTCGGAGCGACGCCGTCCCGGCCCGCGCCGACACCGCGAAGACCCAGACCCGAGGAGCCCGACCGTGACCGACCAGACCATCGCCCGCCAGGTGGAGACGTTCAACGAGGGCTTCACCGCCCAGATCGGCCCGGAGCTCTCCGCGGTGTTCGACGGCGAACAGCGTGACCTCCGCGACGCGGGCGTCCCCGACGACGTCGTCGCCGTGGGTGACGCCGCACCGGACGCGCCGCTCGTCACCCCGACCGGCGACACCACCTCGTTCGCCGAGGCACGTGGCACCGCGCCCACCGTCGTCGTCTTCTACCGCGGTGCCTGGTGCCCGTACTGCAACATCACCCTCCGCACGTACCAGCAGGAGCTCCTGCCGGCGCTGCAGGAGCGAGGGGTCCGGTTGGTGGCCGTGTCGCCGCAGACGCCGGAGGCCGCGGAGCAGTCGATCGCGAACGGCGAGCTCGCGTTCCCCGTGCTGACCGACCCCGAGAACGTGCTGGCCGGCCGGTTCGGCATCGTGACCGAGCCGAGCGCCGCGGCGCGCGAGGCGCACACTCGGCTCGGGTTCGACGTCGCGGACAGCAACGCCGACGCGACCGCCGCGATCCCGTTCCCGTCGGTGTTCGTCATCGACGCCGCCGGCACGGTCCGCTTCGCCGACGTCCACGTCGACTACACGACGCGCACCGAGGTGCCGACGGTCGTCGCCGCGGTCGACGACCTCCTGGTCGCGTCCCGCTGACGCGGACGGGTCGCGTCGCGGGAACCTGCCTGGAGGCGCGGCACGGGTGACGCGCGTGCCGGACGCGGGGCGAGCCTCCCGTCCGGCACCCGGGTCAGGCGTGCAGGTGCCGCGCGAGGAACGCGATCTGTGCCGGGGCCATGCGCCGCCAGAAGGCGGCGTCGTGCGCGCCCGGTTCGAAGCCTCCCGACGGCTTCGTGGTGAACCCCTCGACGTAGGCACGGACGGCGGGTTCGAACCCGTCCCCGGTCCCGACGTCGATCCGGACCGGGACGCCGTCGAGTTCTCGCTGCCTGCCGAGGACGGTGTTCGCGCGGAAGTCGGCGGCGTCGTCGAACGCTCCCCGAGCGGTGTCGCCGGCCGCTGTCCAGAGCGCGGGGCTGAGTGCCGCGACCGCTCGGACCTTCCCGCGACCGAGCAGTCCGCCGAACCGGAGTGCGCCGTAGCCGCCCATCGAGTTGCCGGTGAACGCCAGGCGACCGGTGTCGAACCCGTGCTGCTCCAGCATCGGCACGAACTCGTCGAGGACCATCGCGCCCGGGTCGTCGCCGTCCGCCCGTCGGTGCCAGTAACGGTCGCCCCCGTCGACGCCCGCGACGGCGAACGGCTCCCCGCCGTGGGCGATGTGGTCCGCGAGGAACCGGTCGTAGCCGAGCCCGTTGCCGAAGAACGTGCGGTGCGATCCGCCGTAGCCGTGCAGGGCGACCGCGATCGGCAGCGGACCGGACGACTCGGGCGCGGCGATCGTCCAGCCGACGGTCCGCCCGCCGCGGGCCGTCGAGACGAACGAGCCGGAGGTCGTCGGGACGGGCGTGACGTCCGGTATCCGGCCGGGTCGTCCGTTCAGCCCGAGCGCACGGTACATCGTCGAGCGGCCCGGCAGCAGGCGGAGGTTGACGGCTTCCGCGACCGCTGCTGCAGCCACCACGGCGCCTCCCCCGGCGATGAGGGCTCGGCGGGTGACGCGGGACGCGGTCGGGTGCACGTTCGGATCGTAGCGACTGAGATCCTGGACGTGAGCGAGGTTCAGCCGTCCGTCGTGTGTGCGTCCGCGCAGGTGGTGTCCGGGCCGTGGGCGCTGCAGGCACGGGGACCGCGTCCGGTCCGCGAGCTCCGGCGGTCCTGCTCACGACGATCGCGACCGGAGGCGGCACCCTGCGCCCGCGTCGGTCACAGGAGCGGGCGGAGCTCGACCTTCCGGTTGCAGGCGCGTGAGGCCTCGGTCGCGACCCGGACCGCGGTCTCCGCGTCGGGGAGGTCGAGGACCCAGAAGCCCGCGACGTACTCGGTCGTCTCGACCACGGGCCCCGGACGGACGAGCGGTTCGGCACCGCGGGCGTCGACGACCGTCGCGTCGGAGGGTGCCGAGACGCCCACGGCGAGGACGATCCGGCCGTCGGCGTCGAGTCGTTCGTTGAACGCGTCGACCGCAGCGGCCTCGGCTCCGGACGCGGACTCGGTGCGACCGGCGGCCTCGGCCTGGCCGTCGTCGATGACGTTGACGAGGAACCGCATCGTGCCTCCCAGCTCGGTGCCGCGCACACTACGCCCGGCGGCGCGTCGCCGTTCGGTACCGTGGACGCATGGGGGCGACGACGGACGACTGGTCTCGGCTGCCGGTGGGCCGGTCCGAGCTGCGGCAGGACGCCGTGCTCGCCGGGTCGCTCGCGCTCGGCATGGGCGTCACGGTCACGCTGTACGGGGCGTCCGGCGCGTACGACGACGACCAGGCCGCGTGGTGGGTGTCCGCGCTCATGGTGCTGGCGAACACGGTGCCGATCGCGCTCCGGCGGCGGTTCCCGATGTCCGTCCTCGTGGTCGTCGCGCTCGCCTTCGTCGGGACGGCGCTCCTGCACGTGCCCGAGCTGTTCGTGGTCAACTTCACGCTGTTCATCGCGCTCTACACCGTCGGCGCGTGGTGCTCCGACCGGGTCCGCGCCGAGGCCGTGCGGTGGGTCGTGATCGGCGGTATGTTCGCGTGGCTGTTCCTCGCGATCGTGTTCGGGTGGGCGGTGCCGACCTCGCTGCCGAACGACGGCGACGCCCTCATCCCGCCGTACATCGCCTACTCGCTGCTCAACGTCCTCATCAACGTCGTGTACTTCGGGGCCGCCTGGTACGCCGGCAACCGGGCGTGGGGTGCCGCGGTGGCCCGGCACGAGCTCGCGCTCCGGACCGCCGAGCTCGCCGCGGAGCGCGAACGGTCGGCGGCGCAGGCGATCACGCTCGAACGCGTCCGGATCGCTCGCGAGCTGCACGACGTCGTCGCCCACCACGTGGCGCTGATGGGGGTGCAGGCCGGCGCCGCGCGTCGCGTGCTCGGCCGCGATCCCGAGCAGGCGGCGGCGTCGCTCTCGGTGGTCGAGGACAGTGCCCGGACCGCCGTCGGGGAACTCCGGCGGATGCTCGGCACACTGCGCTCGCACGACGCGGGTGACCACGGAGCGAGCGCGGGTGCGACGGACCGAGCACGCACCGGCGGAGCACACACCGGCGTGACCGCTGACACCGCACACACCGGCAGGGCCGCCGACACCGCTCCGAGCACCGAGGGGATCGGTCGGATCGCGGAGGTCGTCGAGGCCGCCAGGACCGCGGGGCACCCCGCCGACTGGTCCGTCGTCGGCGAGGAGCGTCCCGTCCCGCCCACCGTCGCAGCGGTCGCGTTCCGGATCGCGCAGGAGGCCGTCACGAACGTCCTGAAGCACGCCGGCCACGGAGCCCGCGCGGACGTCCGTCTCCGCTACCTCGCCGAGGCGGTCGAGGTCGAGATCACGGACGACGGCCGCGGCGGCACGCGGGACACCACCGGCAGCGGCCTCGGACACGTCGGCATGCGGGAACGGGTGGCCGCCGTCGGCGGGACCGTCGAGATCGGGCCGCGGGCCCGGGGTGGGTACCTGGTGCGGGCATGGCTGCCGACGACCTGACGATCGTGCTGGCGGACGACCAGGAGCTCGTCCGTGCGGGCTTCCGGGTGATCCTCGAGTCAGAACCCGGCCTGCGGGTGGTCGGTGAAGCGGCGGACGGCACGCAGGCGGTCGATGCGGTCGCCCGGCTCCGGCCCGACGTGGTCTGCCTCGACGTGCAGATGCCGGGGGTCGACGGGCTCGAGGCAGCCAGACGCATCGCCGCGCTCGACGACCCGCCGGCGGTGCTCGTGCTCACCACGTTCGACCACGACGACGCACTCTTCCAGGCGCTCGAGGCCGGGGCGAGCGGCTTCCTCCTGAAGAACGCCTCCCCCGAACGGCTGATCGACGCCGTGCGCACGATCGCCGCCGGGGACGCGCTGCTCGCACCGGACGTCACACGCCGGGTGATCAGCCGGGCCACCGCCGCACCCGCACCGACCACGCCGACGATCGACCCCACCGCGGTCGCGGCGGCCGCGGTGGCGCGTGCGGGTCTTACGGACCGTGAGGCCGAGGTCCTCCGACTGCTCGCCCGGGGTCTGAGCAACGCCGAGATCGCCCGCGAGCTGTTCGTCGGTGAGGCCACCGTCAAGACGCACGTGTCGAACGTGCTGCAGAAGCTCGCCCTCCGCGACCGCATCCAGGCCGTCGTCTGGGCGTTCGAGCACGGCGTCGCCGGCTAGTCGTCCCGCTTCGCGCAGGTGACCGTGTCCGCGCTCTGACCGGAGACGTTGTCCGGCAGCGGCGCGGCCGAGGTGCGCGGTGCGCTTGGCGTCCCGGCCGGAGCCGACGCCGTACCGGACGCCCCGGCCGATGCCCCACCGCTCGACGACGCGGCACCCGAGGGCGACCCTTCTGCCGAGGACGAGCCGGAGCCCGCCGACCCCGAGCCGGCGGACGGCGAGGCCGTCGCCTTCGGGTCCATCACCGCCGACCGACCGAGGCTGTCCGCGCCGAGCACGACGGGCTCGTTCGCCTTGAGCACCGCGTTCAGCTGGGCGGCAGCGTCCTCGGACACGACGACCCGGTTCTTGTCCACCGGGTCGTCTGCGACCGGGTACTGGACGAAGACCATCTGCGAGAGCCCGACGTTCTGCACGGCGAGCGCCATCCGCGCGAGGGTCGTGGGGTCGGCGAGCGTGTCCGAGAGCGTCATGTGCTTCGCCGCGGTCTCGGCGAGCCGCAGCACGCGCCCCGGGTTCGTGAGCGTGCCGGCCGACACCGTCTGCCGGGCGAGGGCGGACATGAAGGTCTGCTGGTTGCTGATGCGGCCGAGGTCGCTCCGGTCACCGACGCCGTGCCGAGAGCGGAGGAACGCCGCTGCTTCGGCGCCGGAGAGCTCCTGGTCGCCGGCCTGCAGGTCGAGCGCCGGGGTGACGTCGTTGTCCACGATGGGGGTCGCGAGGCAGACCTCGACGCCGCCGACCGCGTCCGCCATCGCCACGACGCCGTCGAAGGTGATCATGCCCGCGTACGGGATCTGCAGGCCGGTGAGGTCCGAGATGGTCTTCGCGACGCAGCCCAGACCGTGCCGCTCCCCGCCGCGGGACAGCGCCGTGTTGAGCATCGCCGCGTCGGTCGCCGGGGTCACCGAGCCGCTGTCGTTCGTGCACGCCGGGATCGGGATGACGAGGTCCCGCGGGAAACTGACGACGGCCATGTTCGTGTGGTCGGCGGAGATGTGCACGAGCAGGGTGGTGTCGTTGTTCCCGACGCCGGAGCTGGCCTGGCGGTTGGCGGCGTCGTCGAACCCGGCGCCCTGCCCGTCGCGGGTGTCCGTGGCGACGAGGAGCATGTTCACCTCGCCGGACTGGGCGGTCAGTTCCGGTGCCGCCTTCGCCGTCGTGCCCGGCATCGCGAGCGACACCGGCGGCTTCGCCTGGCTCACGACCTGGTACGAGGCGATCGCGGCGACGGACCCCGCACCGACCAGCGCCACCGCCGCGGCCGTGGCGACGAGCCGCGCAGCGAAGCCGAGGGGGCTCCGCGTCGCGAGCCGGCCGTGACGGACGACGTCCGCGGGCCGCTCCACGGTGGGCTGCTGCTGATCGGTCACGGACTCCCCCTCGACGAGTGCGCGCCCCCGACGGGTCGGGGCACGGTGCCCGCTCGGGTGCGGGCGTGGTCACCGCGCTCCGCTCGCGGCGCGGGCACGGTCACCGCGCTCCGCTCGCGAAGCGGAGCGCGGTCACCGCGCTCCGCTCGCGGCGTGGGCGTGGTGGCCGGGCTCCGCTCGGGAGGCGCGGTGTCCGCATCGTATCCGTGGCTGCCGCCGGATCCCTGGGACGCTGCCTCCCCCTCACGGCGGAGGCGACCGGCCCGGGAAGGCCCGCCCTGCGCGGGAGGCGCGCCGTGCTTCCCGGCCAATAGCGTCGGACCGTCGGCGAGGTCCGCCGACGGAAGGGGACCAGCGATGCTCACCATCGACGGCGTGACGAAGCGCTTCGGCGAGCGCCCCGTCCTGGACGACGTCGGCTTCGACGTCGGCCGTGGGCGCCTCACCGGGTTCGTCGGCGGCAACGGTGCCGGCAAGACCACGACCATGCGGATCCTGCTCGGCGTGCTCGAGCCCGACGCGGGGACCGTGTCGATCGACGGCACCGCCATCGGCCCGTCGGACCGGAAGCGCTTCGGGTACATGCCCGAGGAGCGCGGCCTGTACCCGAAGATGCGCGTCGCCGAGCAGATCACCTACCTGGCCCGGCTGCACGGCGTCGGGAAGCGCGAGGCGGCCGACCGGACCGGGCAGCTGCTGGAGCGCCTGGAGCTCGGGGAGCACGCCGACGACGAGGTCGAGAAGCTCTCGCTCGGCAACCAGCAGCGCGTGCAGGTCGCCGCCGCGCTGGCACACGACCCCGAGGTGCTCGTCCTGGACGAGCCGTTCTCGGGCCTCGACCCGATGGCCGTGGACGTCGTGCTCGGCGTCCTGCGCGAGGCAGCGGGCCGGGGTGTGCCGGTGCTGTTCTCGAGCCACCAGCTCGACGTGGTGGAACGACTCTGCGACGACGTCGTCGTCATCGCCGACGGCCGCATCCGTGCAGCCGGCCCGCAGGAGGACCTCCGGCGGCAGGCGGGTCCGCCGGCGTGGGAGCTGCTGGTCGACGGCGACGTCGCCTGGCTCCGCGACGTCCCGGGGGTCTCGGTGCGCGAGTTCGACGGCGGCTACGCCGTGTTCGAGGCGTCCGACGCGGTCGCCCAGTCCGTCCTGCAGCGTGCGGTGTCCTCCGGCACCGTCGGTTCGTTCGCTCCCCGGGTGCCCCGGCTGAGCGAGGTCTTCCGGGAGGTCATCCGGTGAACGGCTCCTTCGTGTCCGCGGTCCGGCTCGTCAGTGCCCGCGAGGTCCAGGCGCGTGTCCGCAGCAAGGCGTTCATCGTGTCCGCGCTCGTCCTCGTCGTGATGGTCGTCGCCTCGATCGTCGTGTCGGGCATCGTCGGGAAGGCGTCCGCCGACGACAGGACGCCCGTCGCGGTGGCGCAGGGCGTGTCCCTGCCGTCGTCCGCCGGCCTCGACGTCACCCCGACCGCGACGACCGCCGCCGCGGAGCGGTTGGTGCGCGACGGCGAGGTCGACGCCGCCATCGTGCCGTCGGACGACGCGCTCGGCTTCTCCGTCGTCGGGCTCGACTCCACGCCGACTGCGGTGGTGCAGGCGTTGAGCGTGTCGCCGACGGTCGAGCTGCTCGACCCGGACGCGCTGCCGGAGGGGCTCGTCTACATCGTCGCCCTCGCGTTCGGCGTCGTGTTCTTCGCCTCGGCGGTGACGTTCGGGCAGTCGATCGCGCAGAGCGTGGTGGAGGAGAAGTCGACCCGGGTGGTCGAGATCCTCATGGCGGCGATCCCGGCCCGCGCGCTCCTGGCGGGCAAGGTGCTCGGCAACAGCGTCATGGCGTTCGCGCAGATCGTCGCGGTGGCGATCGCGGCGACCGTGACGCTCGCGGTGACCGGCCAGGACAACCTCTTCACCGTGCTCGGGCCGAGCATGCTGTGGTTCGTCGGGTTCTTCGCGGTCGGGTTCGTGCTCGTCGCATCGCTGTTCGCGGCGTCGGCGGTGCTCGTCTCGCGCCAGGAGGACGTCGGCAGCGTGACCACGCCGGTCATGATGCTCGTGATGATCCCCTACGTGCTGATCGTCGTGGCGTACGCGAACCCGACGGTCCTCGGTGTGATGTCGTACGTGCCGTTCAGCGCGGCCATCGGGATGCCGATGCGGATCTTCCTCGGTGCCGCGCAGTGGTGGGAGCCGCTGCTGTCGCTCCTGGTGCTGCTCGCCTCGGTCGTCGTGGTCGTCCTCGTCGGAGCGCGTGTCTACGAGAACGCGCTGCTCCGCACCGGCGGCCGCGTGAAGCTGACGGACGCGATCCGCGGCTGACGCCGCGCAAGGACGGACGGGAGGCCCGGATCACGTGGGCAGGTCCGCTCAGGTGATCCGGTCCTGACGTCCGGAGCCGCCGACGCGGCGTCAGTGGAACGCGGTGACCGGCCCGCGCTCGACGCGGTGCGTCGTCAGCTCGACGAGGCGGTACCGCGTGTCACCGCGGTAGGCGAGCACGACGGTGTGCGCGCCCCACGTGTACGGGTACGCGCTCGTCCGGGGCGTCGCGGTCGCGGCCGAGAGGACGGCGGAGCGCTCGATGCCGTGGGTGGACGACTCGTAGAGCGCGACCTCGTCCGGGGTGCTGCCGGTCGCACCGGCGCAGGTCGTGTCGACGAGGTAGGACGTCCTCCCGTCGCCACGGAGGTCGCCGACGCCGGTCACGAGCGACGCGAGGTCGCCGCCGCAGACCTCGAGGCCGGGGTGGCTCGCGTGGTCCACGACGCGTGTGAGTCCCGGCACCGAGTCCGTCGAGCGGAAGTGGTCCTGACGGCCGGGCTTCGGCGGCTGGGCTGTCCGCGCGGCGAGGGCGTGCGCGGACGCGGTGTGGACGCCGGTGTCGGGCGCAGACGCGGTGTCGGGCGCGGGTGCTCCGAGGGCGGAGGCCGAGGTCGCGAACCCGCCGAGGACCGTCGCCGCGGCGACCGACGCAAGGAGCGCCGTCGTGGGGAGCTTCATGGTGGTCATCCCTTCCGTCCGAGCGGGTCGTTCGCCCGCGTCGGACAGCCGGGACGGTACGGACCGCACGTCGCAGGGCTGTGTCGGCCGAGCGGGCGGTCCGCTGGCGGGAAGCCTCCGCCGCCGGGGTGGCGCGGCGGAGGGTGTCACCGGATCGTCACACGTCGTGTCAGGCCTCGCCGAGCACCTTCCGCCAGGCCGCCGTCAGCGTGGCGTACTCGTCGTCCGAGACGAGGTCCCGCACCCCGGTCGCGAGGACCGCGGACCGGACGGCTTCCTCCGCCCCGGCGCGGTCCCGGAGACGTGCGTCCGAGTGCCGGACGGCGCGGCCGGCCTCCTGCGCCGCCTCGATCTCCTCGACACGTCCGGCCCTGCCTGCCGCGTCGAGCGCGTGCTGCCAGGCGGCGACGAGGTCGGCGTTCGTGACCATCCGCCCGTCCGCGCCGCCCTGGATCGCGAGCGACGCGCTCGGCTCCGGCAGCAGGATGCCCTCGTCCGCCTTCCAGGTGACGTCGAGTGCCTCCGCCTCGTCGGCGGTGATCCGCCCGGCGCGGTCGATCATCGTCTGCAGTGCAGCGTTGCTGGTGTCGTGCGACACGGTGTCCTCTCCGACCGACGCACCTGCGCGGTCCGGACCATCCTCCCGACCCGCCGCCGTCGCGCGCACAGGGATCACACATCGGGACCGCCGGCCCGGACGGGACGCGGGTCGCCCCGGCACCCTCACCAGACGTCGCCGTGGGTGATGTCCAGGTGCTCGGTCGACACGGCGGTGACCTCGAGGTCGAGCCCGACAGCCGCCACCCGCCGGAGCACCTCGGTGGGCACGGTGAAGGCGTTCTCGGGGTGGTCCGTGATCAGGTCGACGGACAGGATCGTCGTGTAGCCCTCGTCACGGAGACGCGAGAGCGGGGCCGCCGCGTCCTCCGGCAGGCGGTCCAGGACCCAGAGCAGGCGTCCCCACGGGTCCTGACCGAACGACGCCCGGACCTCGTCGACGTGGCGGTTGCTGAAGAGGTTCCAGATGGACACGTCGAAGACCCGAGGTCCGTCGCCCTTGGGGTCGCCGATCTCGTACTGCTCGTCGGGCGTGGTGCCCAGGAGTTCGGTCACGTGCGCGGACGGACCGCTCGCACCGTGGATGTTCAGCTCGACCTGGACGTGCACGATCATCCCCGGATCGTCCCACGCTCGGCGGTTCAGAGCATGCCGAACGCCGCCTGCACCCCGAGGCTCGTGCCGGCCACGAGCGCCCACAGCACGATCCCGAGCAGCATCGGCCGGAACCCCGCCCGGCGGAGCGCCCCGAAGTCGGTCGACACCCCGATCGCGCCGAGCGCCACCGTGATGAGGAACGTCGCCACGGCAGCGAACCCCGGAGCCGCGACCGCCGGCAGCACCCCGAACGTGCGGAGCAGGACGACCACGAGGAAGCCGATCAGGAACCACGGGACCAGCCGGAACACGCGGACGCCCCCGGCGCGACCGGCGCCGCCGTCGGACGCGACCTGTGCGCGGGCGGCGCGTCGTGCCTCCAGTCCGGCCAGTCCGACCACGATCGGGATGATCATGAGGGTGCGGACGAGCTTGACGACGACCGCCGTGTCGGTCGCCTGGCGACCGTAGACGGTCGCGGTCGCGACCACCGACGAGGTGTCGTTCACCGCCGTGCCGGCGAAGACGCCGAACGCGTGCTGCGACAGGCCGAGCGCGTGGCCGAGCAGGGGGAAGAGGAAGACCGCGGCGATGTTGCAGAGGAAGATCGTCGACATGGCGTAGGCGACGTCCGCGCCGACCGCACCGACGACGGGCGTGACGGCGGCGATCGCGGAGGCGCCGCAGATGCCCGTGCCGACGCCGATCAGGGTCCGCAACGTCGAGGACACCCGCAGCGCACGGCCGATCAGCCAGGCGCCGACCAGGCAGACCACGAGCGTCGTGAGCATGACCGGGAGGGTCTCCGCGCCGATGCGGAGGACCGCTCCGATCGAGAGCTGCGCGCCGAGGAGCACGACCGCAGCCTGCAGGACCCGGCTCGACGCGAACTTCACCCCGGGGGCGAGCGGACCGAGACCGCCGTCGACCCGCCGACGGACCAGCCAGCCGAGCACCGCGCCGAGGACGACGGCGGGCACCGGGCCACCGACGACGGGCACCAGGATCCCGACGACGGTCGCGACGAGACCGACCCCGACGGCGACGGCGACGCCCGGAAGGGCTGGACGGACGGCGGCGGAGGTCATTGGCACCCTCCCAGCATGGTCGCACGAGTCAGGGTGTGCCACCGAGTGCGCTGGAGGGGGGCCCGGCCGGGCCCCGCGTTGCGTACGGGCGGACATCGTCCGCACGGCGCGGGAGCACGCAGATCGTCGTCGACCCGTGACCGGATCGACGACCGCGACGTATCCTTGACCTCCGGAAGCAACGGCGGTTCCGCGACCTCGTCCCTGCCCGCACCAGCACGAAGAGCTTCCCGTGTCCGAACACCTCATCGAGTACGTCGCCCGCGACCGCACGGGCATCACCGCCGTCGTCACGACCACGAGCGTCATCGACGTCGACACCGTGATCCGCAACATCAGCGCCGGTCACTCCGG
Source organism: uncultured Curtobacterium sp. (assembly GCA_913778205.1). GTDB lineage: Bacteria > Actinomycetota > Actinomycetes > Actinomycetales > Microbacteriaceae > Curtobacterium. Next base: position 6,419 of record CAJYUW010000022.1, on the reverse strand, counting down.
GTACTACGTCGCCCGGAACTGGAAGCGCACGCCGGTCCGGAGTCTCACCTCGTTCGGTGGCGCGTACCTCTTCGCGAACTGGGACGGCTCGAAGCGGAACATGCTGCACGATCTGGCGTTCCCGAACCAGACGCGCACGGTGCCGCTCGCGCCGCGACGCCCCTCGCGCTTCCGCGAGGCCCTCGCCGCGGTCTTCGGTCGGCGCTAGCGAGCATCGTCAGCGGGGACCGGCTCGCTCCGGGCGAGCACCCGCGGCGCCCCGTGGGACTGCCGCAACCACGCCACGAGCGGACGACGGGAGGCCCGGATCACGTGGACAGACCTGCCCAGGTGATCCGGGCCTCCCGGCCGGTGCGCGACGTCGTCAGACGTCGCGGGAGCGCACCGTGGCGAGCGCGATCGCCCCGATGGCGACGACCTCTCCCGCGAGGACCTCGAAGCCGCCCCAGCCGCCCAGGTGCAGCCCGTCGCCCGGCTGTCCGCCGTCGTCGAACGTGTAGAGCTGCGCCCCGGCGGAGGAGGGCAGGAACTGCGACGCGTCGATGATCCACTGCAGGTTCGTCAGGCCACCGATGATCTGCATGATGGTCGGCAGGACGAGCAGGATGCCGAGGGTGATCGCGATGCCGCCGGCGCTCGAGCGCACCAGGAGTCCGATGCCGAACGCCAGGAGTGCGACCAGGGTCACGTACACCGACGACCCGAGGACCGGCATGAAGACGGACGGGTCCGCGAGGTCGGCGCGGAGGCCCCGGCCGGCCTGCAGCGGCGCCGCGATCGCCACGCCGATCCACGTCGAGACGGCACTGACGACGAAGGTCGTGACGGCGAGGACGAACGCCTTCGCGAGCACGACCCCGGTGCGCCCGGGTGCCGCGGTGAAGCTGGACCGGATCTGCCCGGTGCCGTACTCGCCCGTGATGATGAGGACGCCGAGCACGCCGACGACGAGCGCGGTGAGCGCGACGCTGGCGGTGCCGATCGTCACGATGAGCCCGTTCGCGGCGACGTCCGGCGCCCCCTGCGCGAGCCCGGTGTCGATGCTGCCGAGCAGGGACGACAAGCCGAGCGTCAGCACCACGACGATGGCGAAGCACCACACGGTGGACCGGACGCTGCGCAGCTTGATCCACTCGCTGCGGACCAGGCGCGGGAACGAGAGGCTCGTGGAACGGGGCATGGTCACGGCGCTCATCGGACGCCCTCCGATCGGTACTCGACGTCGTCGCGGGTGAGCGCCATGTAGGCCTCCTCGAGGCTGGCGTCCATCGGGGTGAGCTCGTGGACGGGGGCGCCGACCTGGGCGGCGACGTCACCGATGCGTCGGGCATCCGGGCCGACGACCACGAAGGCGCCGTCCTCGCGCGGGGTGACGGCGGACGCCGCGGACCCGAGCGCGCCGAAGAGCCGGTCGGGCTCGGGTGTGCGGACGAGCACGCGGCTCCCTCCGCCCGCGCCGCCGGCGACGAAGTCGGCGATCGGGGCGTCGGCGAGGACCCGGCCGCGACCGAGGACGACCACGCGGTCGGCGGTCTGCGCCATCTCGCTCATGAGGTGGCTCGAGAGGAACACCGTGCGGCCGTCGGCGGCCATGCGGCGAGCGAGCTGCCGGACCCACACGACGCCGTCGGGGTCGAGGCCGTTGACCGGCTCGTCGAGGATGAGGGTCCGCGGATCGCCGAGGAGCGCCGCCGCGATGCCGAGCCGCTGGCCCATGCCGAGGGAGAACCCGCCGACCCGCTTCTTCGCCACGGCGTCCAGCCCGGTCATGTCGATGACCTCGTGCACCCGCGCCTTCGGGATCCCGTGCGTCGCGGCGAGCGCGAGCAGGTGGTTGTACGCGCTCCGCCCGGAGTGGACGGCCTTCGCCTCGAGCAGCGCTCCGACCTGCCGGAGCGGGTCGGAGAAGCTGCGGTACGGGGCGCCGTTGACGAGCGCGTGGCCCGACGTGGGGCGGTCGAGCCCCATGATCATGCGCATCGTCGTGGACTTGCCCGCGCCGTTCGGCCCGAGGAAGCCGGTGACGCTCCCGGGTCGGACGACGAACGAGACGTCGTTCACGGCGATCTTCTGGCCGTAGTGCTTGGTGAGGTGCTCGACTTCGATCACGCAGTCAACGCTAGGGGGACCCACAGGAAGAGCGCGTCCCCCGCAGGACGGAGATGTGGTCGCCGCCGTGCACCCCCAGAAGGAGGGGTGACGATCCACCGAGCGCAATGACGCTGACCGAGCGTCCAGGCAACGTGCAGGGTGGATAGGCACAGGGCCGTTCGGCAGTACGAGGGAGCAACGGGTCCGTGAGGGGCGCCATCAACTCCTCCAAACCACCGGACCATCTGCTCCGAAGACCCTGTGCGACTGGGACAGTTCCGTGACGACCTTCGACACGGGCCCATCGAGTTCGAACCCACTGTTCGGAAGGACCGCACCATGACCGCACACACCTCTCCCGCCCGCACCGGCTTCGCCGCGACGCTCACCCAGAAGGTCGCGCTGCTGTTCGGCGTCGTGTTCCTCCTCGTCGGCATCGCCGGCTTCATCCCGGGCCTCACGATGGACATGGGCTCCATGTCGATGGCCGGCCACGGATCGATGGCGCTGCTCGTCGGCGTGTTCCAGGTGTCCGTCCTGCACAACATCGTGCACCTGCTCTTCGGCGTCGTGGGCCTCATCGCCGCGCGGTCGCACGTCGGCTCGCGGAACTACCTCGTCATCGGCGGCATCGTCTACTTCGTCGTCTTCATCTACGGCCTCTTCACCGCCGGCATGGCGACCGGCGCGAACTTCGTGCCGCTGAACGGCGCCGACAACGTGCTGCACTTCATCCTCGCGGTCGCGATGGTCGTCCTCGGCCTCGTCGTCCCGCGCATCGGCGCGCGCACCGCGCGCTGACGTCGTCCGGGGCGGGCCGGTTGACCGGCCCGCCCCGCGGTCACCGGGGATCAGGGGTGACCGCGCGACGGCCTGGAGGCCCGGTACCAGCTGGTACCGGGCCTCCAGTGCGTCGGGTGGTCACGTCGGCCGCAGGGCGGACGCGCAGTGCTCCGACCTCAGCCGTCGCCGCGCTCGTCGTGCCGCGACCGCGTCCTCCGGAAGCGCTTACCGGTCTCCTCGTCGACCGCGATGCTGCCGGTGGGCAGGTTCGACATGTCGGGCGCGATCACCGTCGGCTCGCGCCCGGAGTCCGGCAGCCCCATGGTCTCGAGCCCGCCGGGGACGTCGAGGACGAGCACGGGTGTCCGGGCCGTGAGCGTGCGGCCGGCGAAGAAGTCCGGCGACCGGACCCACCAGACCACCATGAGGACGGCGCCGATCAGGATCGCGCCGACACCGACGACCGCGACCGCACCGATGCCGAGGATCGTGACGTCGTGCCCGGCGTCGTCCTGGAGCCAGTCCGGTTGGGCGAACTGGACGAGTCCGTAGACGAACGTCACCGCGAGCGTGAGCCCGCCGACCAGCGGCACGAGGCCCCGCATGACCGCGTTCCGGACGCTCGCGAACAGCGACCGGCGGTACACCCAGACGCACGCGAAGCCCGTGAGCCCGTAGTAGAACGCGATCATCAGGCCGACCGAGCCGATCAGCGCGGTGAGCAGGTTCGTCGAGATGACCGTGAAGAGCACGTAGAACCCGATCGACGCCAGGCCCATGCCGACCGTGGACCAGGTCGGGGTCAGGAATCGCTTGTGGATGCGCGCGAACTGGGTCGGGATGGCCTTGTACGCCGCCATGGACAGCGCCGTGCGGGCCGTCGGCAGGATCGTCGTCTGCGTGGACGCGGACGCCGACGTCAGGATCGAGAACGCCAGCAGCGCCATCGCCGCGTGCCCGATGAAGGAGTCGCCGAACAGCGTCGGCCCGATGGCGGAGAACACGTCGTCGGCGTTGCCCTGCGCGCCGAGTCCGATCCCCTTCGTGCCGACCCCGGCGAACGCGATCGCGGCGACGGACACCAGTGCGTAGATGACGAGCAGCAGCAGGGTGCTGATGACGGCCGCGCGGCCGGGGGTCTTCTCGGGGTCCTTCGTCTCCTCGTTGAGCGACACCGCCGTGTCCCACCCCCAGTAGATGAAGATCGCGGTGAGCATCGCGGGCGCGATCACCGAGCCGAAGTCCATGCCGCTCGGCCACAGCCACGACAGCGAGGGTGTGATGGACCCGGAGACACCGTGCCCGGTGCCGACGCGGACGAGCGCGACGGCCGAGAACATCACGAGGACGACCACCTCGATCCCGAGCAGCACGTACTGCAGACGAGCCGAGACCTCGACGCCGACGTAGCAGATGACCGTCATGACGGCGATCCAGAGCACGCCGGCGACCGTCGACCACAGCGTGTCACTGCCGAGGGCGCTGATCGCCGGGTCGTTCGTGATCGTGCCGACGAAGGTGTACCCGTAGGAACCGGCGATCTGCGCCAGGTTCGCCATCACGATGATGTCCGCCGCGATGATGCCCCACCCGCCGAGCCAGCCCGTGACCGCGCCGAACGCCCGGGTCGCCCACGTGAAGGTGGTGCCGCAGTCCGGGTCCTCCTTGTTGAGCTCCTGGTAGGCGACGGCGATCATCCACATCGGGATGAACGCGAGGAGCATGATCGCCGGCGCCTTCACGCCGGCGAGCAGCGCCCCGCCGCTCGCGACCACCAGGCCGAGGCTCGCCGCCAGGCTGTACGCGGGCGCCGTGGACGAGATGCCCATCACGACGCTGCCGAACAGCCCGAGCGCACCGGTCCGGAGCCCCTTGTCGACCGCCGTCGTGTCGGTGGCCGCAGTCACCACTCCGCCGTCTTGCATGACCAGCCACCTCTCGGATGTGCCGAGCGACGATTTCCGTCGTCGCCGATCCACCGCACCGTGGATCCGAGCACTGAAACTAGCGCGTCACGACGAGATCCGCACTACCCTGTGATGATCGTGACCCGGCGCCGAGAGGAGCACCAGCATGTCGGTCGATGCTCCCGGGCCGGACGTGGTCGTCGTCGGCGCCGGCGTCGCCGGGCTCAGCGCGGCACGGCTGCTGCAGGACGCCGGTCGGCGGGTCGTCGTGCTCGAGGCACGCGACCGTCTCGGCGGCCGGGTGCACACCGAACGGGTCGGTGGACGGGTCACGGACCTCGGTGCGTCCTGGATCCACGGCGTCGACGGCAGCGCGGTCGCGGAGGCGGCGCGGGCGTTCGGCCTGCCGACCGTCGAGTTCACCGTCGGCGGGTACCAGGTGGACAGCCGACCGATCGCCTACCACGCTCCGGACGGCAGCCGGATGACCGACGCGGAGGCCGCGCGCTTCGCGTCCGACGTGCACGCGGTCGACCAGACGCTCGTCGGGGTGATCGGCGACTCCGGTCCGACCGATTCCTACCGCGACGTCGTCGAGCGGGCCGTCGCGGAGCAGGGCTGGGAGGCGGACCGGGCGGAACGCGTCCGGGAGCACCTCGCGCACCGCAGCGAGGAGCAGTACGGCGTCGCAGCGGACGAGCTCGCCGCGCACGGCCTCGACGACGACACGATCGAGGGCGACGAGGTGGTGTTCCCGCACGGGTACGACGAGCTGCCCGCGCGCCTCGCCGAGGGACTCGACGTCCGGCTCGGGCACGCCGTCACCGCGGTGTCGCGGGACGCTGAAGCGGTCGTCGTGACGACTGCCGACGACGCGTCTGCGGTGCCGTTCGTCGCGGGCGCCGCGGTCGTGACCGTCCCCGTCGGGGTGCTGCAGGCCGGAACGATCACGTTCGACCCGGCGCTTCCCGACCGGCACCGCGAAGCCCTCGGCCGCTTGCGGATGAACGCCTTCGAGAAGGTGGTGCTGCGGTTCCCGGAACGGTTCTGGGACGAGGACGTGTACGCCGTCCGCCAGCTCGGCCCCGCAGGACGCTGGTGGCACTCCTGGTACGACCTCACCCGGATCGACGGGGAACCGACGCTCCTGACGTTCGCCGCCGGGCCGGTGGCGCGGGCGATCCGCGGATGGTCGGTCGAGCAGGTCACGGCGTCCGTGCTCGAGCAGCTCCGCCGGCTGTACGGCGACCGTGTCGGCGAACCGACGTCCGTGCTCGTGACGGCGTGGCAGGACGACCCCTGGGCGCGCGGGTCGTACGCGCACATGCTGCCGGGGTCGACGACGGCGGACCACGACGACCTCGCGGAGCCGGTCGACGGGGTCCTGCACCTCGCGGGCGAGGCCACCTGGACCGACGACCCCGCGACCGTGGCCGCGGCGATGTACTCGGGGCACCGGGCGGCGGAGCGGGTGCTCGCCCGCCCCGTCCCGATCGAGCGCCTCTGGGCCTGACGGACCCGCGCGGCCGCGGGCGGCCGGCCGGCGGCCGCCTGCGGCGGGGCCCGCCGAGACTCGGGCGGGCGGACAGTTCCGCGGCACCGCGGCCACGAAACTGTCCGCCGAGGCGAGACTCGGGG
>CAJYUW010000021.1 GCA_913778205.1 uncultured Curtobacterium sp. | reverse complement strand
GGCACGGTGCGCGTCGGACGCGCACCGTGCCTCCCGGCCGTGGCTGGTGTGGTCAGGACCGGGTGGGCCGCCCGACGGGCGGTGCCACGAGGAGGACCAGCGCGATCCCGAGGAGTGCCAGGCCGACCCAACCGGAGGGGCCGAGGCGCTCGCCGACCACGAGGACGGCGAGGACCGTCGCGACCGCGGGTTCCAGGAGCGTGATCGTCGTCGCGGTGCTCGGTCGGACGGAGGCGAGCCCGACGCCGAAGAGCAGGTAGCCGAGGAACATCGGGACGAGCGCCATGTAGAGCGCCACCGCCGCGTCGGACGGTGACGTGACGAACGGCCCGCCGGTCACGACGAGCACGGGCAGCAGGAGCACGCCGCCGGTGCCGAAGACCGCTCCCATCGACGCGGCTCGTCCCGCGCCGGCGCCCATCAGTCGGTGCGCCGCCCACGAGTAGACGGCGTAGGTCACGCCGGCGACGAGACCGAGCAGCACGCCGAGCAGTGTGGCCGCCGGGTCTCCCGCACCGGCCGCGGTGCTGGCGGCTGCGTCCGTCGGGCCGTGTGCCGCCGTGGCGCCGGTGCGGCACAGGACGGTGCTGCCCACCACACCGACGGCCGCGGCGAGCGCCCACCGACGCCCGAGCGGACGGTGGTCGACGACACGCTCGAGGACGCCCGACGCGAGCGGCGCGGACGCCAGCGACACCACGGACCCGATCGCGACCCCGGCCACGTGCATCGAGCTGTAGAACGCGAGCGGGTACACGGCGACCGCCACGCCGCCGAGGGCCACCAGCCCGCGGTGCCGTCGCAGCACCGGCCACGCGGCGCGCAGCGGTCGGACGGCGATCGCCGCCTGCAGGAGCCCGCCGATGCCGAGGGCCGCGGCGCCGATCGCGAGCGGACCCGCGGTGGGGGCTGCTGCTGCGGCGGTGCCGGTGGTGCCCCAGAGCACGGCGGTCACGACGACGGCGAGGACGCCGACGCGGCCAGCTGCCGGACCGCGCCCCGCACCGGCGCGGTCGTCACGAGCTGCGGGCACCGGTCACCTCCGGGGTTCGGGGCGGCTTCGTTCGGGGCGGCTGGGGTTCGGGGCGGCAGAGTGGGCCCTGACGGACTCGAACCGCCGACATCTTCGGTGTAAACGAAGCGCTCTACCAACTGAGCTAAGAGCCCCTGCCGTCCCATCCTAGGGGCGGACCGGGACGGATCGGCCACACGCCCGTAGGGTCGGACCATGGCCGACGACCATCCGTACGCGATCTTCCTCAACGGCTCGTACGGCGTCGGCAAGTCCTCGGTGCTCGACGCCGTCGGCGACCGCCTCGCTGCGGGTGGACGTGCGTTCAGCCTGATGGACGTGGACTGGTTCCACCGGTCGTGGCCGGTCGCTGCCGACGACTCGGAGAACACCGTCGTCGAGGCACGCAACATCGCTGCCGTCTGGGCGAACTACCGAGCAGCCGGCCCACGGCAGCTCGTCCTCAGCGGTGTCGTCACCAGCAGCGCGGACCTCGACCGGTACTCGGCAGCGGTCGGCATGCCCGTGCGCCCGGTCCGACTGATCGCCCGACCGACGACGATCGAGGCACGGCTCCGGAGCCGCTACGACCGGCACCGCCAGGACCACCTCGAGTGGCACCTCGAGCGGTTCGCGGAGCTCGCGGAACGACAGGCAGCCGCGGACCTGGACGAACTCGTCGTCGACACGGATGCCGTCGCGCCCGCCGACGTCGCCGAAAGCGTCCTGCGACACTTCGAGCTCGGCGCGGGCGCGACCGCGTAGGGGTTGTCGACGTCGACGCCGGGTGGCAGGGTCGGGCCCATGACGCTCCCCGCCGACGCGCACGTGCACAGCGAGTTCTCCTGGGACGCCGGATCCGACCCGGCGTCCCCCGGCTCGATGCGTCGCACCTGCGAACGAGCGGTCCGGATCGGGCTCCCGGCGCTGGTGTTCACCGAGCACCTCGACCTCGAGGACCACTGGCGAGCCGCACCGGATGACCTCGGCACGCACGCCCGGGCACTCGTCGACGAGCACGGGGTGGTCCGGCTGCCGCCCCTCGACGTCGACGGCTACCTCGACGCGGTCGACCGGTGCAGGCACGACTTCCCGGAGCTCACGATCCTGACCGGCGTCGAGTTCGGCCAGCCGCACCTGTGGGACACCGCCGCGGCCGACGTGCTGCGGCGGGTCGACCGGGTGAACGGGTCGTTGCACATGCTTCCGCTGGACGGAGCGGACCGCACCGAGCCGGCCACGCTCTACCAGCTCCGGTCGCCGGCGGAGGTGGTGTGGGCCTACCTCGAGGAGCTCCCCCGGATGATCGCCGGCTCAGGCTCCTTCGCCGTCCTGACCCACATCGACTACGCAGCCCGAGCCTGGCCCACGACCACCGCCGGCCCGTTCGATCCACGGGTCTTCGAGGAGGGCTTCCGATCCGCGATGCGCGCCCTCGCGGCGTCCGGGCGGGCGCTCGAGATGAACACCCGGCGCCTCTGGTCCTGGGTGCCGCAGTGGTGGGCCGAGGAAGGCGGACGCGCGGTCACGTTCGGGAGCGACGCACACCGGGCGGAGGACCTCGCGTCGGGCTTCCCCGAGGCCGTGGCGATGGTGGAGCACTTCGGGTTCCGTCCCGGCCGCCGACCGGAGGACCCCTGGACCCGCTGACGACGTCGGACCCGTCCGGTCAGCGATCGCGCCCGGGCGTGGTGACGGCACCCTGCCACACCCACACCCGGTACCGCGAGCCGTCCCGCCGCGCGACCTCCACCTGCACAGCGCGGTCGGTGTACGCCACCACCACGGCGCGCTCCCGCACCCGGACCTCGACGAACCGCAGCCACACGTCGACGACGTCCCCGTCCGCCACCGGCACCGCGGGTTCCGGACCGATCTCCTCACGCGTCAAGGTCACCGGGTACGGGCGGGTCAGGAACTCGTTGACCGCGGCGCGGGAGACATCTGCTGGCACTCTGCGGTGTTCTCCTTTGCGGTATTCGTCGTCAGGCCAGTAGCACGCGCGTCCTTGATCCACGACACCTCCGTTCGAACGTGTGTTCGATTGTACGGCGCGCGGTACTACGTCCGCTCGGCTCGCCAAGGGGTCCCGTCGAACGCCCACGACTGACTCCCCATCTCCATCTGAACGGGGTTCGGTCCGGGGAGCGGATGCGGGAGAAACCGCTCGTCATCGGGGTGGAGGAACACCCACTTGCTCGCGAAGCTGACGGTGTGCTGGTTGAAGAATCGCTCCATCTGCGTGCTTCCGAGCGTCAGCACGGCATCGAGCTCCCCGGCGGCGACACGGTCGATGGTGATGTGTTCGGCGAAGATCAACGGGTCTCCCATCACCAACCCGAGCTTGCGAGTCAGGGGCATCGTGATCCCAGCTGCGGTTCCGTACCCCACTCCCTCCCATGGCGAAGCATCGGAGGGCGCGACGAGCGAGACCGGGTGGTCTGAGGTCACGAGTGAACGGCGATCGAATCGAACCAGTGTCCACGGGCGTCCGACCAAGTAGGGCAGGATGTGTGTCGCCGTCGTGATCATCTGCTCTGCGAAAGCGGCGTTGGTCAGGCGAATTGATGGACCTTCTGGCCGGATCGCTTCGGTCCACATTCGCTCTACAGTCTCGACAGTGACGTTCGGATCCGCTTCCTCGAGTTGCCGCCGGAAGCGATTGCGGCCTCCAACGCCGATCTGCAGTCTCGCCAGCTGTGCTTCGAGCGAGTCGGCGGTACGTCGCTGGGCTTGGGTTCGGGTGCTCTGCAGTGCGATGAAGAAGCCCAGCGTCTGGCGATCTTCAGGCGAGAGCGGCCATGTCCCTGAGGCGATCCGGGCGATGACTGCTGCAGCTGGCGCCTCGATCTCAGCGAGCGCACGCTCGAGCACGTCGTCGCCTTCTTCATGACCGGGGAGTGCGTAGAAGTTTGTCTCGACAGCAGCATCGGCGACTGACTGCTTGTAGCGCCGGTCTCCGGGAAGCGGGACGGTCAGGAGCGTGTCGCCATCCGCGAAGCCGCGCAGGTAGAACTTCGGCACGGTGTGATGCCGCTTGGATGTCTGCCCGTGAGGCCCCGTCATGGGTTCAGCATGGGGCACTCGACCGACATGCTCCGTCGCGTCACCGACCCGTCGATACGCCTCCGATGAGCGCAGCGACAGCCTCGAGGGCGCCCGGGACGAGGGAGAAGTAGGCCCAGGTGCCGCGCTTCTCGCGGTGCAGGATGCCGGCGTCGACGAGCACCTTGAGGTGGTGCGAGACGGTCGGCTGGGAGAGCCCGAGCGGTTCCTGCAGGTCGCAGACGCACGCTTCCGCACCCTCGTGCGCAGCGACCATCGAGATCAGCCGCAGACGCGCCGGGTCAGCGATCGCCTTCAACGACTTCGCGAGGACCTCAGCGGACTCCTGCGTCATCGCTTCGGTCGTGACAGGCGAGCAGCAGGCCGTGACGTCCTGGATGGGAAGCAGCTCGATCGTCGTCATCGCACGATCATCTCATGTGCTTCGATCGACGTCTATATTTGCGCTCATCGATATCGACGTGCTTCGATATGGCTGTTCGTCTCCCGCCGATCTCTGAAGGACCGACCTCGATGACTCACCTTGTTGCCGTTGGGGGCAGTGACGCCGGTATCGCCGCGGCGCTGCGCGCCCGTGAGCTGGACCCGTCGACCGATGTGACGGTGGTCCTCGCGGACGAGTTCCCGAACTTCTCCATCTGCGGCATCCCGTACTGGGTCTCGGGCGACGTCGCCACGGAAGCGTCCCTCGCGCACCGCACCCGCGCCGACCTCGAAGCAGCCGGTATTACTGTCCGCTCCTCGACGTGGGCTTCCGCCGTCGACATCGACCGCCGGCTGCTGAGTGTCACCGGCCCGGCCGGCGATGAGCAGATCGGGTACGACGAGCTGCTGATCGGGACCGGTGCGGAGCCGGTCCGCCCGGCCGGGATCCCGTTCGGTGAGCCCGGCATCCACCTGCTGCACTCGATGACCGACGCCGAGCAGGTCGTCGCCGCCCTGGAGCTCCTGCCGGCCGGCAGCCGCGTCGCGGTCGTCGGCGCCGGCTACATCGGCCTCGAGATGACCGAAGGGCTCGTCGCCCGCGGCTTCGAGACGACGCTGATCCAGCGCGGACCGGAAGTGCTCTCCACCCTCGACCCGGAACTCGGGTCCCTCGTCACCGCGGAGGTCCGCCGGCACGGCGCAACCGTGCTGACCGGAGCGACCGTCACCGGAATCACCCCCGCTGGCGGCGGGCAGTGGAGCGTCGCGACTACCTCCACGTCTGGTGACGCAGCCGGAACGTTCGCGCTCGTGGTGGTCTGCGTTGGGGTGCGGCCGGTGACGGACCTCGCGGCCGCTGCCGGTGCGCAGCTCGGGCAGGCCGGCGCGATCGTCGTCGACGAGCAGATGCGCACCGGGGTGCCGCACGTGTGGGCGGCAGGTGACTGCGTCGTGACGCACCACCGGCTCCTCGGGACGACGTGGCTGCCGCTCGGCACGACCGCGCACAAGCAGGGACGCGTCGCGGGCGAGAACATGCTCGGCGGCAGCAAGGTCTTCGCCGGATCGGTGGGGACGCAGGTGGTGAAGGTGTTCGACCTCGTCGCCGCCCGCACCGGCCTCCGCCACCACGAAACCGCACAGCTGGACGTGAAACCGCTGACTCGTGTGACGGTCGCGGACGACCACAAGCGGTACTACCCGGGTGCAGTGCCGCTGACGATCAGCGTTACCGGTGACCAGAGCAGCGGCCGGCTTCTCGGGGCGCAGATCGTCGGGGAACGGTCTGCGGAGATCAGCAAGCGCATCGACACGTTCGCCACCGCCCTCCACGCTGGCTTCGCCGTCGACGACGTCATCGACCTAGACCTCTCCTACACGCCGCCGCTCGGGTCCCCGTGGGATGCCGTGCAGGTCGCCGCGCAGGGCTGGGAACGCGCCGCCGCTGCCGCGAACCAGGCAGGGGTGAGCGCCTGATGGTGCTGGCGGTCGTCGCCGCGGCGATCTTCGTCGCGACGCTCGTGGTGGTGATCTGGCAGCCCAAGGGCCTCCCGATCGGCTACACCGCGCTTATCGGCGCGGTCATCGCCCTCGCGACCACGGTCGTCGGGCTCGGGGACGTGCCGACGGTCGTCGGGATCGTCTGGAACGCAACACTGACGTTCGTCGCTGTGGTGCTGATCTCGTTGATCCTCGACGAGGCCGGCTTCTTCGAGTGGGCCGCGCTCCACGTGGCCAGGTGGGGTCGCGGGAACGGGCGGCTGCTGTTCGTGCTGATCGTCGGCCTCGGCGCGGTCATCGCGGCCGTGTTCGCCAACGACGGAGCCGCACTGATCCTCACCCCGATCGTCGTCGGGATGCTCCGCGCCTTGAACATGCCGGCGAAGGCGGCGCTGGGATTCATCCTCGCCACCGGGTTCATCGCCGACACCGGCAGCCTGCCGCTGGTGGTGTCGAACCTGGTCAACATCGTCTCAGCCGACTACTTCGGCCTCGGATTCGCCGAGTACGCCGCCGTCATGGTGCCCGTCGGCATCGTGTCCGTGCTGGCGTCCCTCGGGATGCTGCTGGCGTACTTCGGCAGGTCGATCCCGAAGCGGTACGACGTCCTCGCGCTGACTCGGCCCGCCGCCGCGGTGAAGGACCGGGCGACGTTCCACGCCGGATGGGTGGTCCTCGCCGTGCTGCTGGTCGGCTACTTCGCCGCCGACCCGCTCGGGGTTCCCCTTGCCGCGGTTGCTGGTGTCGGCGCGGTCGTAATCGTCCTCGTTGCCGCCCGGCAACCCGCGTTCCTCTCCGCCCGCCAGGCTGCGTCCCCGGTCCTCGTCACCACCGGCGGCACCGCCACCGTCACCACCGGCAGCGGTGGGGCCGGTGGCGGGTCGGGGCGGGTGATTCCGGTGTGGAAGACGATCCGGGAGGCGCCGTGGCAGATCGTGCTGTTCTCGATCGGCATGTACCTCGTCGTGTACGGGCTGCAGAACCAGGGCCTCACCGACTACCTCGCGAAGCTGTTCGACGTGTTCGGGGACCACGGGGTCCTCGTCACCGCGCTCGGGGTCGGGTTCGTGATCGCGATTCTCGCGTCGCTGATGAACAACATGCCGACGGTGCTGATTGCCGCCCTCGCGATCGGCGGAGCCGGCGCGACCGGCCTGACCCATGAGGTGATGATCTACGCCAACGTCATCGGCTCCGACCTCGGCCCGAAGATCACCCCGATCGGGTCGCTGGCGACCCTGCTGTGGTTGCACGTGCTCGACCGGAAGGGCATCCACATCGGCTGGGGGCAGTACTTCCGCACCGGCATCCTCCTGACCGTCCCCGTCCTCGCCGTCACCCTGACAGCCCTCGCCGGCTGGCTCACCCTCATCCGATGACCACCCGAACCGAAAGCACCACCATGACCGCGACCCCCACGATCCTGTTCGTCTGCGTCCACAACGCCGGCCGTTCCCAGATGGCCGCCGGCTACGCCCAGGCCCTCGGCGGCGACCGCGTGCAGGTCCTCTCCGCGGGCAGTGCGCCGAAGGACCAGATCAACCCTGTCGCGATCGAGGCGATGGCCGAGGACGGCATCGACATCGCCGCGAATCAGCCGAAGATCCTCACCACCGACGCCGTCCGTGAGTCGGACACGGTCATCACGATGGGCTGCGGCGATGCGTGCCCGATCTTCCCCGGCAAGCGGTACGAGGACTGGGACCTCACCGACCCCGCCGGGAAGGGCATCGACGACGTCCGACCCATCCGCGACGAGATCAAGACCCGCGTGCAGGCGCTCCTGGCCGAGCTGCTGCCCATCGAAGCATCCGCCTAACCACCGGAAGGACCACTCCCATGACGCTCACCCTCACCGTCCCACCCCGAGTCGACGCGGACCGCCTGACCGGGCTGCCCGTCGCGGTCATCGGCGCCGGCCCCGTCGGACTCGCCGCGGCCGCGCACCTGCTCGAGCAGGGTCTGCCCGTCGTCGTCTACGAAGCCGGCGACCAGGTCGGTACGTCCGTCCGGGCGTGGGGGCACACCAGGCTGTTCTCCCCGTGGCGGTACGTCATCGACGCCGCCGCCCGCCGCCTCCTCGAGCCCACCGGCTGGACCGAGCCCCGCCGCTCGTCGCTGCCGACCGGGCACGACCTCGTCACCCAGTACCTCGAACCCCTCGTCCGGACGCCGGAGCTGGCGCCGGTGATCCGGTACGGCGTCCGCGTGGAGGCGGTGTCCCGGCAGGGCATGGACCGCACCCGCTCCACCGGCCGCGCCGACACCCCGTTCCTCCTCCGCCTCCACGCGGCCGACGGTGTCGAGGACGTCACCGCCCGCGCCGTCGTCGACACGTCCGGCACGTACACGTCCCCGAACCCGCTCACCGCCGCGGGCCTCGCCCCCGCCGCGGACCTCGGCGACCGGATCGTGCACGCTCTCCCGGACGTGCTCGGCGCGGACCGGGCACGGTTCGCCGGGAAGCGGGTCCTCGTCGTCGGTGCCGGCCACTCGGCCGCGAACACGCTCATCAAGCTCGCCGCCCTCGCGAAAGACGAACCCGACACGACGCTGCTGTGGGCGATCCGAAACGCCGGCACCGCCCGCCTCGGCGCGGACGCCGCCGACGGGCTCGCCGCCCGCGGGCAGCTCGGCTCCAACGTGCACGGCCTCGTCGAATCCGGGCAGGTCGAACAGCTCGCGTCGTTCGAGATCGACGACGTCCGCCCCGATGGAGGCCAGGTCACGGTCGCTGGCCGCCGCGCGGGCGAGCCGTTCACCGTGACGGTCGACGTCGTCGTGAACGCGACCGGGTTCCGGCCCGACCTCGACATGCTCCGCGAGATCCGGCTCGGCCTCGACGACATCGTCGAAGCACCCCGGGCGCTGGCACCGCTGATCGACCCGAACCTGCACTCCTGCGGCTCTGTACCCCCGCACGGCGTCGCGGAGCTGGCGCACCCGGAACCGAACTTCTTCATCGCCGGCGTGAAGTCCTACGGCCGCGCCCCCACATTCCTGCTCCTCACCGGCTACGAGCAGGTCCGCTCCATCGCCGCGGAACTCGCCGGCGACCACCAGGCCGCCCGCGACGTGCAGCTCGTCCTCCCCGAGACCGGCGTCTGCACCACCGGCGTCGGCGGCTCGTCCTCCTGCAGCATCCCCGCGACGACAGCCGAGGTGTCCGCGGGGTCGTCGTGCTGCGCCGCGCCCACGCCGGCCGCTCCGCCCGCCAGCAGCTCCTGCTGCACGAACTGAACCGAACTCCACATGACCGACAAGCCCACCGTGCTGTTCATCTGCAAGCACAACGCCGGCCGCTCCCAACTCGGCGCAGCCCTCCTCGAACTCACCGCCGACGACCGCTACACCGCCACCTCCGCCGGCATCGCACCCGCCGGCGAGGTGAACCCATCGATCGCCGCGACCATCGCAGAACTCGGCCTCGACATCAGCGACCGCACCCCACGGAAAGTCACCCCCGAGCTGCTGGATCAGGCCGACGTCGTCGTGCTGATGAAGCCCGGCCTGGACCTTCCCGCGACGCCCCGCGGGCAGGTGTTGCAGTGGTCGTTCCCGGACCCGGACTCCTGGTCCCCCGACGACGTCCGCCCCATGCGCGACGCCGTCGCCGCCCGCATCCACGACGAGCTGCTGCACCCATGACCGACAGCACGGTCACCATTCGGCCGATGACCGCCGCCGACTGGCCCGCCGTCGAGGCGATCTATCGGGAAGGCATCGCAACCGGGAACGCGACGTTCGAGGCGGCACCGCCAACGTGGGAAGCATTCGACGCCGGGAAGCTGCCCGATCACCGGCTCGTCGCAGCCGACGGTGACGCGGTTCTCGGCTGGGTGGCGGTCTCTCCGACCTCCACCCGGCCGGTGTACCGAGGCGTCGTCGAGCACTCCGTCTACGTCGCCGCCGCAGCGCGCGGCCGCGGCATCGGACACCTCCTCCTCGACACCCTCATCGCATCGACCGAAGCAGCCGGCATCTGGACGATCCAGTCCGGGATCTTCCCCGAGAACACCGCCTCCCGCGCCCTTCACGCCCGCCACGGGTTCCGCGAACTCGGCACCCGAGAACGCATCGGCCTCATGACGTTCGGGCCGTGGGCCGGACAGTGGCGCGACAACGTCCTCGTCGAACGGCGCAGCAACCGAACCGGCATCTGAGCGGCAGAGGCATGATCGAGCGCCGCGGACATGCGCACGCCGACCTCCCGCACGCCGCGAGATCCGTGAGCTCAACCGAACTCCCGAGACACCGGGCCGCCCGGTTGGGTACCCGCCAGGCAGGCCCACGTCGACGCGGTCGAGATGCTGACGCCGAGCACACGTGCGACGACAGCCGATGGGACCTGCGTGATGACGGTCCCCGCAGCCCCTGGCTGGAACTCGGTCACCTTGCCTCCGCCCAGTGGACGTATCGTGCATCAAACGCGAATCGTCGACCGATGTCAAGAGCCCGGATGCTGCCAGCATCGAGCTCCACCAAATACTGTAACCCCCGTGGTTCGCGACACTCGCGCCTGATGCAACTGCACGCAGTTGGTTCCGTACCGTCGGTTCTGACCCATGCCGACCATCGTGCCACGGATTCGAACACATGTTCGAACGGCAGGATGGCGACATGGACCCCGCCGACGTGTTCCTCCACCACCTCGCCCCCGGACAGCCGTGGACGGACGTGGTCGCGACGTTCGAGCGGCGTGGCTGGACACCGTGCGGGACCGGCGACTGGGCGGTCGCGCTGCGGTCCCCGTCCGGAGCCCTCGCCGCTCGCATCAGCCCGTTCGACCCCGCCGGGCCGTACTCCGCACTGCTCTACCGCCGCGCCGCACACACCCGGCAGGTGCCCGCGCTCGTCGACCACCGCGTGCTCGAGGGCGGTGCCGACCTCACCGTGATGGAGTACCTCGAGCCCGTCCCCGAGGACGTCGGCGCCGCGTTCCACCGTGCCTTGGCGATGCGGGACCCGTCGGTCGCGGAACTCGCCGACCACATCGAGCACGTGCACGCCCTCGGTCGCGCGGAGCAGCCGTGGTGGGGGCCGGTCGACGACAACCCCGCGAACGTCATGCGCGGGTCGGGCGGCCGACTCGTCGTCGCCGACCTCTTCTACGCCGACGGGCCGGCCCTGTACGCGACGGTGCGCACAGACCCGGACCGGATCGTGCGCGACTACCCCGAGCACCTCCGCCGACACATGACCGAACTGCCGCTGGCGAGCTCGGGTGGGTGGCCGGCTGGGGACGCGGAGCGGATGCGCGCCGCGCTCGCCGCGGCGGACGCGCGGGCGCGGGGCCGCTGACGCGCCCACCACCGGACGGGAGGCGCGGGTCGAGCCCGCACCGCGCCTCCCGTCCGATCCCGACACCGAGACGTGCGCGCGGCCGCACGTCTTCTGTAGTATCTGCGTGTGCACGTAGACAAGCAGCCCTGCGGATTGAGTCCGGAATCGGAGTACGTCGAACTGGCGGTCGAGGTGTTCGCGATGCTCGCGGACGCGACCAGGGTGAAGATCATCCTCGCGCTGCGGAGCGCGGAGGAACTGTCCGTGAACCGACTGGCCGAGGTCGTCGACAAGAGCGCTGCAGGCGTCTCGCAGCACCTGGCGAAGCTGCGGTTGGCCCGGATGGTGTCGACCCGCAGGGAGGGGACCACCGTCTACTACCGGCTCACCGACGAGCACGCGTCGGAACTCGTGATCGACGCCGTGAAGCAGGCCGAGCACGTCGTGGGTGCGGCGCCGCATCACCGTGCCGAGCAGGACAGCGCATGACCGGCCACGACCACGCGCCGGTCCACGCTGGCCACGACCACGCGCACGACCACGACCACGACCACGGGGAGCACGGGCACTCGCATCCGCACGGTGGGGTGAAGGGGTTCCTCTACGACCTGTTCGTACCGCACACCCACGACTCGGCGGACTCGATCGACGACGCGATGGAGGCCAGCACCGCCGGCGTCCGTGCCCTGAAGACCAGCCTCGTCATCCTGCTCGCAACGACCGTCGTGCAGGCGGTGATCGTCGCGTTCACCGGGTCGATCGCGCTCCTCGCGGACACCATCCACAACTTCGCCGATGCGCTGACCGCAGTGCCGCTGTGGATCGCGTTCGTCCTCGGACGCCGGGTCGCGAACCGCCGCTACCCCTACGGGTACGGCCGCGCGGAGGACCTCGCGGGCATGTTCATCGTGTTCGTCGTCGCACTCTCCGCCGTCGTCGCCGGTTGGCAGGCCGTCGACCGGTTCATCAACCCGCGACCGATCGAGAACCCGTGGCTGCTGGTCGCCGCCGGGCTGGTCGGCTTCGTCGGCAACGAGGCGGTCGCGATCTACCGCATCCGCGTCGGGCAGAGGATCGGCTCCGCCGCCCTGGTCGCCGACGGTGTGCACGCCCGCCTCGACGGGTTCACCTCGCTCTCGGTCGTCCTCGGCGCGATCGGCGTCCTCGTCGGCTTCCCGATCGCGGACCCGATCATCGGCCTGCTCATCTCCGTCTCGATCATGGTCCTGCTCTGGGGCACGGTGAAGTCCATCGGCGCCCGCCTCATGGACGCCGTCGACCCCACCCTCCTGAGCAAGGCCGAGCACGCCCTCGAACACACCACCGGCGTCGAGGCCGTCCGGAACCTCCGCCTCCGGTGGGTCGGCCACCGCCTCACCGGCTCCGCCTCTGTCGAGGTCACCGCCACGTCCCTGCACGACGCGGAGCACATCGCCGAGCATGCCGCCGAGCACGTGCACGAGGCGATCGGCAACGTCGACGAGTTCACCGTCACCCCCGCTGCCCACGCACACCAGCACTGAACACCATCGAGAGGAACACCATGTCCGTCGTGAAGATCAACGCCATCACCGTCCCCGAGGGCAAGGGTGCCGACCTCGAAGCGCGCTTCGTCGGCCGGGACCACGCCGTCGAGCAGCAGCCCGGCTTCGAGAGCTTCCAGCTCCTCCGCCCCACCGCTGGCGGCAGCCGCTACTTCGTCGTCTCCACCTGGGCTGACGAGGACTCGTACCAGGCGTGGCGTTCCGGCCAGGCCGGTGCGCACCACGGCGGCAGCAACCCCGTGGCGACCGGCGCGGAACTCCTCGAGTTCGAGACCGTCACCCTCTGACCGCGCTCCCGACGGAGTGCCGCCGAGTGGTGATGCTCGGCGGCGCTCGGTGTCGGCCTCAGTGGTGGCCGTGGACGACGGCGTGCCCCAGGCCGCGGCTGATCATCCAGCGGTTCACCGGGGTGGTGACGACGAACGCGAGCGCGAGGGAGAGTGCGAGCGAGCCCCAGAACAACCATTGGTCGAGCTGCGCGTCCATCGCTCCCGGGATCGCGACGATGACCGTGTTGTCGATGACCTCCATGACCGCGATCGAGACCGTATCCGCCGCCAGCGCGACCTTGAACGCTGCCGCGAGCGTCAGACCCGACCTGATGACGCCGCGCATGGTGAGGGCGTAGCCGAAGACGAACGCCAGGACGATCGACAGGACGATCGTGCCGGCGTTGTGGAACCCGGCGGCGGTGCCGATGACCATGCCGAGGACCTCACCGATCGCACAGCCGGTGAGGCAGTGCAGCGTCGCTTGCGCCGCCATCGACCACGTCGTCGTCCGGTGCCCGCCGCCGTGCCCGGCGTGCTCGTGGTCGCTCATCTGGTGGTGCTCGTGCGTGTCCATGCTGCTCCGATCTCACGCGGCTGACGCCAACAGTTCACGAATACCCCCAGGGGGTACCATGTGCTGTAACGCGGAACCCTCCGCGGTGTTCCCGACTCGGCCGGTCGCGGCGGATCCGGTGTGGATCCGGACACCGGCTTGCCGCCGCCCGTGGGGGTACCGCACCATGGAAGCGCTCACTCGACCCGTCTGCTCGAAGGACCGATGCTCACCACCACCGTTTCCCCACGTGCCCGGCTGCTGTTGCAGGCCACGGCAACGCTGGCGTTGCTGCTGCTGGTCGGGTTCACGGTCCTGATGCACACGACGGCCGGACACACCGCCGGCCACGAGCACCCGATGGCTGCTCCCGCGGCCACCGCCGAGCACAGCCATGTCGCGGCCGCCGGCGATTCCGAGCACTCGGCTCCCGTCACCGCGGTGATGACCGTCCTCACCGACGCGGGCTGCGACAGCGGCCTGTGCGCGCTGATGTGCTCACTGATGGGGATGGTGTGCACGCTGACGATCGCCCTGTTCACGTGGGCGCTGCTGCGCGCACGGACCGGCGGCATCCTCTCCCTGCTCGCGCGGCTGCTCGCGCTGGCTGACCGGCTGCCGCGTCGCATCGCGGCACCGCAACCACCGTCACTGACGGCGCTGCAGATCATCCGCACCTGATCCGCCCTTGCGGGACCCCACATTCGAAGGGTGGCTCCCGCGTGCCCAGATCCGGGAGGCAACCGCCTGCCCGGAACACCTGACGCATCCACGGGAACGGAACGATCATGCACGCCACACCCACCACGCGCACGCTCGCGATCGCCGCCGCACTGACCCTCGGCCTCACCCTCGCCGGCTGCTCCACGAGCAACAGCGGCTCCGACACGGGTTCGTCGTCGTCGACGTCGGCGGCGGCACACAACGACCAGGACGTGATGTTCGCGCAGATGATGCTGCCGCACCACGAGCAGGCCGTCGAGATGAGCGACATGCTCATCGCCAAGGGCTCCGGCGTCGACACCGACGTCACCGACCTTGCGAAGCAGATCAAGGCCGAACAGTCACCAGAGATCACGCAGCTCACCACCTGGCTCAAGGGCTGGGGTGAGCCGACCGAGTCGGAGCACTCCGGAATGGGGCACTCCATGTCCGGGATGATGTCCGACTCCGACATGGACGACCTCGACCAGGCCTCCGCGAACGACGCCGCGAAGCTCTACCTCGAGCAGATGGTCCAGCACCACAAGGGCGCCGTCGACATGGCCGAGACCGAGGTCGCCGAGGGCGGGAACACCGACGCCGTCGCGATGGCGAAGTCGATCGTGTCGAGCCAGACCGAGCAGATCACCCAGATGCAGGACATGCTCGCGTCCCTCTAAGACCCGGCGTGGCTCGCGGCATGCGCCCGCATCTCGCGCCCAGCCGAGATCTCGTCCATCTCTGCGTCCGGCACGGAGACGGTGGACGCGCTCGCGCGGTCGACAGACCGGGCGAGTGCTGATCACGCGGCTTCGGGGGGCGTGTACCTCCCCTCCCTTCACGCTCCGGCGTCACGTGGGCGCCCACCACGTGACTGAGCACCAGTCGACTTCTCATCCCTCCGGATGATGCGCCGCCAGCCCGCTCCGCGAGATCCTGGAGCAGCGGAGGGGAATCCGGTCGTCCGCGGCCGCGGTCGTGGGGGCCGCGGCCGCGGCTCCTCCCATCGTGGGTGGAGCCGCGGGCCGAGCGCGGACGGGCACAGTCGCCACGGATCACCGGGCTCCGCTACTTCGTCAGCACCGCCGCCACCTCGGGGATCCGGTCGACGTAGCCGCGCAGGAGGTCCCGCGCGACGCTGACGCTGTCGACGAGCGGGTGGAGCGCGAACGCCTTGAGCGCTTCGTCCCTCGAGCCGGTCAGCGCCGCCTGGATCGTGTGCCGCTCGACCGCCTTCACCTGGGACATGAGCCCGATCTGGTGCAGGTCCGGCTGGTCGGTCGTCATGGGGTGGACCCCGTTCGCGTCGACCATCGTCGGCACCTCCACCACCGCGTCGCGCGGCAGGCCCGCGATCGTGCCGTTGTTCCGCACGTTGAGGATCATCGTCTGCCGCTCGTTCCGGCTGATCGCCGCCATCACACCGAGGGCGACGCCCGCGTAGCCCTGGTGCGACGGGTCGGTCTCACGCTCCTTCGGGTCGATCGGTTCGTCCTGGGTGCCGCCTTTCGCCTCGGCCATGTACGAGGCGCTGCGCCGCTCGACGGTCTCCCGCCAGAGCTCGGCGACCCCGTCGCCCGCAGCGGTCGCCCGTTCGTAGAACGCCGACTGGCTCTCGGCGAGGAAGTCGCCGCGGGTCTTCCCGGATCCGGTGATGGACCGGACCGCGTCGCGGTTGAAGTAGTAGTAGAAGAGGTACTCGTTCGGGATCGAGCCGAGCGACCGGATCCAGTCGAGCCCGAAGACGTGGCCCTCCTCCATCGCGCCGAGGCGGTCGTCGTCGGCCATGAGCTCGGGCAGGACGTCGCGGCCGTCGTACATGACGCGGCGCATCCAACCGAGGTGGTTGAGCCCCACGTAGTCCATCTGCACCCGCGTGTGGTCGAGGCCGAGCATGCCGGCGACCCGTCGGCCGAGTCCGGACGGGGTGTCGCAGATGCCGAGGACGCGGTCACCGAGCATCGTCTGCATCGCCTCGGTGATGATGCCCGCCGGGTTGGTGAAGTTCATCACGTAGGCGTCGGGCGCGAGGTCCCGGATGACCTTCGCGGCCTCGACCATCACGGGCACGGTCCGGATCGCGTAGGCGAGCCCGCCCGGACCGGTCGTCTCCTGTCCGAGCACGTTCAGGTCGAGCGCGACGTGCTCGTCGCAGCGGCGCCCCTCGAGCCCGCCGACGCGCAGGGCCGCGAACACGAAGGCGCTGCCCTCCACGGCGCGGTGGAGGTCGGTGGTCGGCTCGAGCACCGGCGCGTCCGGGAAGTCTGCGGCGAGTTCGGTGAGGATCGCGACCATCGCGTGCAGCCGGACCTCGTCGACGTCGTAGAGCGCGACGCGGTCGACGCGCGGGCTGCCGGTGTCGCGGAGCAGGGCCTGGTACACGTAGGGCGTGCGGAACCCGCCGCCTCCGAGGATGCAGAGCTTCATGTGGTGATGACCTCTCCGCCGGCGTTCCGGCTGTGGGCGAGTGTGTCGTCGGGCGCACCGGTCGTGGTGATCAGCGTGTCGACGTCGGTGAGGGAGCAGAGCCGGAGTGCTCCGGTCCCGGGGAACTTCGCTTCGGACGCGAGCAGGACGACGCGCTCGGCGGCCGCGATCATCGACTGCTTGATGGGGGCCTCGACCGCCATGTTGTCGACGACGTGTCCGTTCGCGCGGACGCCCGTGCACGACAGGAAGAGGACGTCCGCGCTGACCTGCTCGAGCGCGGCCTCGGCCAGGGAGCCGACGAGCGTGCGGTAGTTGCGGCGGACCACGCCGCCGAGGAGGACCAGCCGCACGGCCTCGTCGTCGCGCAGCACGTCGAACACGGCGAGGTTGGTCGTGATGACCGTGATGTCGCGTCCGCGGAGCAGTTCGGCGACGAGCGGCGTCGTGGTGCCGATGTCGAGGATGACGACCTGCCCGTCCTGCACCAGTGCCGCCGCCGCGACCGCCATCCGGCGTTTCAGGTGGTAGTCCCCCGCGGCCTCGAACGGCGCCTCGACGACCTCGTCGTCCTCGTCGCCCGGGCTGCCGGACGCCCCGCCGTGCGGCGCGCGCGACGGCTCGCGGGTCGTCTCCCCCGGCGCGACGACCGCGCCGCCCCACGTCCGGACGAGCTCGCCGTTGCGGTCGAGCATCTCCAGGTCGCGGCGGATCGTCGCCGCACTGACGCGCAGGGCGAGCGCGAGTTCCTGGACCGAGGCCGCGCCGTCGGCACGCAGCGCCTCGATGATGCGGTTCTGCCGCTCGCGCAGGATCATGCCGCCCACTGTAACCCCGATCACGCAAATTCACGCAAGGTCACGCAGCAAGAACCTCGAACTCGAACAGACTTAACAAATCTGGCGCAATCGAGTAACGTCACCGCAACACCGATCGCGCAGGCTTGAGCAACCGCGGTCGATCCCTGATCCGCGATGACGAGGAGCAGCCGTGACCCAGCCGAACCCGACACCGGTCCCCGGAGCGCTGCTGTTCGCGGGCGACGTGTACTGCGACCTGGTCTTCGCCGGTGTCACCGCCCCCGAGCAGGGCGCGGAGGTCTTCGCCGAGGCGTTCACCGTCACCCCGGGCGGCGTCGCCAACCGCGCGGTGGCCGCAGCGCGAGCCGGTGCGCCGACGAAGCTCCTCAGCCGGCTCGGCGACGACGTCCTCGGACGGCACGTCCACCGGGTGCTCACCGAGGAGCCGCTGCTCGACACCAGCCTGCTCGGACTCGTCCCCGGACACCAGAGCCCGGTGTCCGTGGCCCTCACCGGCCCCGACGACCGCAGCTTCATCACGTACGAGGAGCACCTCGGCCCGCTCTCCGTACCGGACGACCTCGGCCCGGTCGCCGCCACCCACGTGGGCCTCGCCCGCCCCCTCCCCGACTGGGTCGCCGGGCTGCGGGCCGGGGGCACCACGGTGATCGGTGGCGTCGGCTGGGACCACACCGGCGAGTGGTCGGGCGACGTGCTCGACCGCCTGGCGGAGGTCGACGTCTTCGTGCCGAACGACGTCGAGGCGATGCGCTACACCCGCACCGACTCCGCGCTCGACGCCGCCAAGGCGCTCGCGGAACGGGTGCCGCTCGCGGTGGTCACGCGTGGTGCGGACGGGGTCGTCGCGGTCGACTCGGCGCACACGGTCGTCACGGCGAGCACGATCCCCGTCGACGTCGTCGACCCCACCGGTGCGGGTGACGTGTTCGTCGCCGCGTTCATGGCCGGCGACCACCACGGCTGGGACCTGGTGACCCGGCTCCGGTTCGGTGCCGCGTCCGCCGCCTTCGCCGTCACCGGGCTCGGCGGTGCGGCGAGCGCCCCGCACCCGGCACAGCTGCGCGCGTTCCTGCAGCGGACCGCCCCCGACGACGACTGGTCGTTCCTCGACTCGGTGTCCCTCGCGGACGCCTGACCTCCCGACCCCCTCCCTCGCAGAACGGACCACCATGAAGCACTCCAGCAAGGCGACGCTCCTGATCGGCGTCGCGGCGGCCGTCGCCATCGGCCTCACCGGCTGCACGCCCGGTGGATCGGCAGCGCCGGCGGCCTCCCAGAGCCTCGGGCCGGTGTCGAAGGACGTCGGCTCGGGCAAGACCACGCTGACGGTGTGGGACCAGAACACCGACACGGGCATCGACGACGCGCAGCAGCAGCTCAACGACGAGTTCGAGAAGGCGCACCCGAACATCACGATCAAGCGGGTCTCCCGCTCCTTCGCCGACCTCAAGACCACGCTCAAGCTCGCGCTGTCGGGCAACAACCCGCCGGACGTCGTGCAGGCGAACCAGGGCTACCCGGACATGGGGGCGTTCGTGAAGGCCGGCTTCCTCCGGCCGGTGGACGACTACGCGAAGCTGTACGGCTGGGACTCGTACTACCCGTCGAGCCTGCTGAAGCTGAACTCGTTCTCGTCCGACGGCAAGACCTGGCAGGGCGACGACCTCTACGGGGTCTCGCAGACGGGTGAACTGGTCGGCCTCTACTACAACAAGGCGGTCCTGCGGCAGGCCGGCATCGACTCCCCGCCGAAGACCGTCGCCGAGCTCACCGACGACATGGCGAAGGTCAAGGCTGCGGGAACGCTGCCGCTCAGCTACGGCGACGTCGAGAAGAGCCCCGGCATCCACCTCTACGGCCTGGTGCTCTCCGCACTCGCCGGTCACGACGCGGTGAACGACCTCGTCGCGGGCAAGTCCGGCAGCTGGACCGGCGACGACGAGGTGCAGGCCGCGAAGACCATCGCGGGTTGGGTGGACAAGGGCTACGTCACCGAGGGCGCGAACGGCGTCTCGCGTGACGACGCCGTCGCCGCGTTCGGGAAGGGCCAGTCGGCGTTCCTCATCACCGGCACCTGGTACCAGGCCACCCTCGAGGCAGCGTCGTCCGCGAAGGACATCGGCTTCACCGCCCTCACCCCGGACGGCGCCAGCGGCCCGGTGACGATGGGCGGCGAGGGGCTCGCGTGGGCGATCACCTCGAAGACGGGGAACGCGAACGCTGCGGCTGCCTACATCGACTTCGTCACGAACCAGGACGCCGCGACGGTGCTCGTCGACACGGGCAACCTGCCGACCGTGGTCCCGGAGGGCGACAAGCCGGCGTCGGGCACGATCGCGGGCGACATCACGAGCAACTACGAGTCGATCTCGTCGTCGAACAGCATCACGCCGTACCTCGACTACGCGACCCCGACCTTCTACGACACCATCACGGCGGCGATGCAGGACCTCGTCGCGGGCAAGGCCTCCCCGGAGCAGTACACGAAGACGCTCCAGGAAGACTACGCCGGTTTCGTGAAGCAGTAGGCAGGAGCACCGTGACCCAGTTCACCGGCACCACGGCGGGCGCTGCCGACCGCCGCGCCCGCCGTGGCCGGACCCGCCAGGCCACCGGCGGCGTCC
Source organism: uncultured Curtobacterium sp. (assembly GCA_913778205.1). Taxonomy (GTDB): domain Bacteria; phylum Actinomycetota; class Actinomycetes; order Actinomycetales; family Microbacteriaceae; genus Curtobacterium. The sequence goes on along the minus strand of CAJYUW010000021.1, from coordinate 1,356 downwards.
GCAAGCGGCGGCGGAGCCTCGTCGCCTACCTCTACGTGTTGCCCGCGTTCGTCGTGTTCGCGGTGTTCCTCGGCGTGCCGTTCCTGCAGAGCGTGCAGTACTCGTTCTACGACTGGGACGGCCTGTCGGTCGCGACGTGGGCGGGCTTCGCCAACTACGCGAGCGTCGTCACCGACGCGCAGCTCCGGGCGTCGTTCGGGCACGCCCTCGTGCTCATGGTGTTCTACGCCGGCGTGCCGGTCGTGGTGGCCCTGTTCCTCACCGCGCTCATCTCCCGGGCGAACGCGCTCCGGGGCATGTCCTTCTTCCGGACCGTGCTGTTCCTCCCCCAGGTGATCGCGTCCGTCGTCGTCGCGACGATCTGGGTGTCGATCTACTCGGCCGACGGACTCCTCAACGACGCGCTGCGACTCGTCGGCCTCGGGCAGTTCGCCCAGGTGTGGCTCGGCGGGTACGACACCGCCCTGCCCGCGATCGGCTTCGTCGGCACGTGGCTGAACGTCGGCCTCTGCCTCGTGCTGTTCCTGTCCGGGGTCGGCAACATCCACCCGAGCCTGTTCGAGGCCGCGCGGATCGACGGGGCGGGTGCGGCCCGGGAGTTCCTGTCCATCACCCTGCCGTCCCTCCGCGGGCAGATCGCGGCCGCGCTCACGCTGACCGTGGTCTCGGCGCTGAAGACCTTCGACCTGGTCTACGTGACGACGAGCGGCGGCCCCGGCAACTCGACGTCGGTGCCCGCGTTCGAGGCGTACAACCGGGCCTTCCAGACCGGGCAGGTGGGGTCGGCGGCCGCCGTCGCCGTCTCGCTCACGGTCGTCATCATGATCGTCACGGCGCTCATCAGCCGCCTCCAGCCGAAGGACGTCGCATGAGGCTCTCCCGCCGCGAGAAGACCGTCGACTACGTCATCCTGTCGCTCTTCGCCCTCTTCGCGATCATCCCGCTCGTGGGCGTGCTGTTGTCGTCCGTGACGCCGTCGGCGCAGAACTCCGGCGGCTTCACCGTCCCGACCACGGTCGACCTCGGGAACTTCGGCGCCGCCTGGAACCAGGGGCACTTCGCTTCCTACATGCTGTCGAGCGTCCTCGTGACGGTCTCGGTGGTCGTGCTGACCGCGGTGCTCGCCGTGTTCGCCGGGTTCGCGTTCGCCCGGCTCGACTTCCTCGGCTCGGACGTCATCTTCTTCGTGATGCTCGCCGGGCTCATGCTGCCCGCCGAGGCGTTCATCATCCCGCTCTACTTCAACCTGCGGTCCGTCGGTCTCACGGACACGTACTCCGCGCTGATCCTGCCGCAGACCGCCCAGTCGCTCGCGTTCGGCATCTTCTGGACCGATACCGAGGCGCTTCGCGTGCG
>CAJYUW010000020.1 GCA_913778205.1 uncultured Curtobacterium sp. | reverse complement strand
TCTTCATCGATCGAGTCGGGGCTCGTTCCGCCCCGACCGGGCCGGGTCCTGCCCGGCGACGGAACCGACGCTATGCCCGCAGGCTGTGCGGACGCATGCCGGTTGGGCTGTTCCTACGAGTCGGTGTTGCTCTCCGCAGCAGGCACCTGTGCAGCCTCGACAAAGGCGTGCGCGATGATCGAGGCGGTCTCCTCGACCTGCCAGGGCCGTGCGTCGTGCGCGGCGAGGGCGGCACCGACGGTCTCGGTCGCGATCGGCGTCGGCGGCTCCCACGACACGGTCCGCAGGGTGTCCGGGGTGAGGAGGTTCTCGACGGGCAGGTCGAGCTCCTCGGCACGGGCGACGACGACCGCCCGCGCCGCCTTGTACCGGCGGTCGGCCTCGGGGTTGCGGTCCGCCCACGCGCGCGGCGGCGGCAGCGAGGGGTCACCCGCTGCACGCAGGCGGGGCAGGTCGTCCGTGGTGCGGCCGACCTCGACCGCGGCCCACCACCGGTCCATCTCGCTCCGGCTCGCGCGTCCGGTGAAGGCCTTGAGTCCGGCGAGCTCGCCCTTCGACGCCGGGTTCGCGGCCGCGGCGGCGACGATCGCGGCGTCCGGGATCGTGCGTCCGGGGGCGATGTCGGCCGCGCGGGCGTACTCGTCGCGCGCCGTCCACAGCTCGCGGGCGATCGCCAGGGCACGGGAGCCGCGGAGTGCGTGCATGCCGGAGAGTCGACGCCACGGCTCCGCGCGGGGCGGCTTCGGCGCGCGGGTCAGCACGGCGGCGAACTCCTCCTCGGCGAAGCGGGTCTTGTCGGCGTCGTCGAGCACCGCGGCGAGGGCGTCGCGCAGGTCGGGGAGGAGCTCGACGTCGAGCGCGGCGTACACGAGCCACGACTGCGGCAACGGCCGGGTCGACCAGTCGGCGGCGGAGTGGGCCTTCGCGAGCGTGATGCCGAGGAGCTGCTCGACGACCGCGCCGAGACCGACGCGGGGGAGACCGGCGATGCGGGCCCCGAGTTCGGTGTCGAAGATCCGGGTCGGCACGAGGCCGACCTCCTGCAGGCACGGGAGGTCCTGGGAGGCGGCGTGGAACAGCCACTCCTCGTCGACGATCGCGTCCTGCAGCTCGGCGAACGACCCGATCGCGATCGGGTCGAACAGGAACGAGCCGGCGCCGCGGCGGAAGACCTGGATGAGGTAGGCGCGCTGCGAGTACCGGTAGCCGCTGGCGCGCTCGGCGTCGACGGCGACCGGACCGTGGCCGCCGGCGATCGCCTCGACCGCGGCGAGGTACTCCGCGCGCGACTCGATCACGTGGACCGTCGCGTGCCCCTCCTCGAACGGGGACGAGGCCGCAGCGGCGGCTCCGGTCGACGGGACGGGGTCAGTCACGTGCGGTCCTCCTCGGAGCCAACAGGGTCACGCCGTCCGAGGTGGGCGGCAGACCCGCGAGCATGGCGACGATGTCCTCCCACGCCCGGACGTGCGCGGTCAGGTCCTCGTCGCGCGGCGTCCACGACGCGCGCAGCTCGAGCTGCGCACCGTCGCCCTGCGCCGCGAGGTCACCGTACCCGCGCGAGATGATCTTGGTGGCCGTCCCGGACGCGTGGTCGTAGGTCGCGCCGTGTGCCGCGAGCGCGTCGACGAGCCAACTCCACGTGACGTCGGCGACGAACTCGTCGACGCCGATCTCCGGTTCGAGCGGCGCCTGGGCGAAGGTCACGATGCGGAACGCGCCGTCCCACCCGTCGGGTTCCTCCGGGTCGTACAGGGCGATGAACCGGCCGGTGCCGAGGTCCGAGTCGATGCCGTGGACCGCGCCGGAGACGTCGGCTGCGAGGGCGAGCGAGTGCGGCGCGATCCGCGAGGGCGAGGGGATCTCGGTCACGGTCGTCTCGGTGCGCGGACGGTCGGACGCCACGAACGCGCGGAGCCTGGCGAAGGCGTCGGGCTCTCGGGATTCGGACACGGATGCAGACTAGGCTCCCGGGCATGCCCGGATCAGCACGACCCGCCGAGGACACCCTCCAGCGATCGGCCAGGTCGGCCGGGTTCGTCGCCCTCGGAGCCGGCATCACGGTCGCGGCCGTCGGCGCCGCCGTCATCGGCGGGTTCGTCGCCGCGGTGGCCCGGGCCGTGGTCACGCCGGACCGGAAGCGCACCGAGCGGGTCCCGATCCACGCCGTCGACCCGGTGTCGCGCACGGTGACGATCGAGCGCACCGCGGACACCGAGCTGCAGGGGCGGTACAGCCTCTGGTTCGGCGCGGGCACCGGGCACATGCGCGTCGGCGAGGTCCTCGGCACGACCGACACCACCGTGACCCGGCGCATCATCGCGATCGACGCCGGCGACCCCACCAACGCCCGACGCGGACGGTGGGGCGGCTGGTTCTACCTGACGCCCGGCGAGCTCGACGTCCCGGTCGAGGACGTCGACGTCCCGACGCCGAACGGTCCGGCGCCCGCCTGGGTGGTCCGCGCCGACGACCCGGACGCCCCGTGGGCTGTGCTCGTGCACGGACGCGGCGTCACCCGCGCCGAGACCATCCGGGCGGTACCGGTGTTCCGCGCGGCGGGCTACTCGGTCCTGCTGGCGAGCTGGCGGAACGACGGCGTCGCGCCGCGGAGCGTCGACGGCCGCTACGGCCTCGGCAGCACCGAGTGGGAGGACGTCGACGCAGCCCTGCGGTGGGTCGGCGGTCAGGGTGCCACGAGCGTGGTGCTCATGGGGTGGTCGATGGGCGGCGCGGTCGTGCTGCAGACGCTGCTCCGGTCGAGCGCGGCGCACCTCGTCGACGGGGTCGTCCTCGAGTCGCCGGTCGTCGACTGGCACGCCGTGCTCAAGTCGCAGAGCCAGTTGCTGCGGTTGCCGCGGGCGGTCCGGAAGGTCGCGCAGTGGCTCCTCCGCGCACCCGTGCTGCACCGGGTCGCCGGGCTGCGGGAACCGGTGGACCTCCGCGAGCTCGACATGGTCGCGCGCGCCGACGAGCTGCACGTACCGATCCTGCTGCTGCACAGCGACGACGACGGGTTCGTGCCGTCGTCGGCCTCGCACGAGTTGGCGGCGGTCCGACCGGACATCGTCCGGCTCGAGGTGCAGCACTCCGCGCGGCACACCAAGCTCTGGAACCACGATGCCGACTGGTTCGACGCGCGCATCCTCGCGTGGCTCACCGAGGTGGTGCAGCACCAGGGCGCAGCCCGCGCGTCGTAGACGCGACACCTGACGGCCGGGAGGCCCGTGGCGATCCCGCCACGGGCCTCCCGTCCGTCAGGTGCGCAGGATCAAGCGGCGGCCAGCGCTCGGACCTGCCGCTGCACCCGGCCGAGCATCCCCACCATGCCGCGGATGCGCAGCGGGCTGACCGCCTCGGAGAGCCCGATCGTGAGCGGGTAGTCGGCCGGCACCGCGAGGACCTCGTCGACCGTCAGGCCGGACAGGCCCTGGGCGAGGATCGACGCGAAGCCGCGGGTCGTCGGCGCCTCGCGCGGGGCGGTCGCGTGCATGCGGACGACGTCGGCGGCGTCGCCGTCCTCGCCGACCGTCACCGTGATGAACACGGGGGACTGGCACTCCTCGACGCGCTCGAGCTCGTCCTCGTGGCCCTGCAGCCGTTCGGGCAGCGCCGGGAGCTCGTCGGAGAACTCGAGCAGCAGCTGGAGTCGGTCCTGCTGGGACAGCTCGAGGAAGTCGTCGCGGATCTCGGCGAGCGTCGCCGGCAGCGCGGGGTCGGTCATCGGGCCCTCCGTCGTCGGGCTGCCCGTCATCGGGCGGGCACCTCGCCCGGCTCCGAGCCCTGCACGATCGGGACGCGGACGGCGCTGCCCCACTCGGTCCAGGAGCCGTCGTAGTTCCGGACGTGCTCGTGGCCGAGGAGGTGCTGCAGCACGAACCACGTGTGGCTCGACCGCTCGCCGATGCGGCAGTACGCGATCACCTCGTCGGCGTCGTCGATGCCCGCGCCGTCGCGGTAGATCGCGTCGAGCTCCTCGCGGGTCCGGAACGTGCCGTCCGGGGCGGCCGCGGTGGCCCACGGGATGTTCACGGCACTCGGGATGTGTCCGGCGCGGAGGGCGCCCTCCTCGGGGTAGTCGGGCGCGGTGGTCCGCTCGCCGGAGTACTCCGGGGCGCTCCGGACGTCGACGAGCGGCTTGCCGAGGTGGGCGAGGACGTCGTCCTTGAAGGCGCGGACCGGCTCGTCGCGACGCTCGACGACGGGGTAGTCGACCGGCGTCACGTCGGGGCGGTCGGTCGTGAGGGCGCGGTCCTCGGCGATCCACTTCGCGCGGCCGCCGTCGAGCAGGCGGACGTCCTCGTGACCGAAGAGCGTGAAGACCCAGAGGGCGTACGCGGCCCACCAGTTGTTCTTGTCGCCGTAGATCACGACCGTGGTGTCGCGGGCGATGCCCTTGCCGCCGAGCAGTGCGGCGAACGCCTCGCCGTCGATGTAGTCGCGCTGCACCGGGTCGTTGAGGTCGGTGTGCCAGTCGATCTTCACGGAGCTCGGGATGTGGCCGGTCTCGTACAGGAGGACGTCCTCGTCGGACTCGACCACGACCAGGTCCGGCGAGCCGGCTCCGGCGTCGAGTTGCTCCTGCAGCCACTCGGTGGAGACGAGGCGCTCCGGGTGGGCGTAGGCGGCGAACTTCTCGGACGGGTCGACCGGTGCGGTCATGACGTACTACCTCCAGGTGGTGGACGGGCACCGGACTAGGATCGGTCCTCGGTGCCTGTGGGCAACGGTACGCGTGCGCGCCGTGCTCCAGCCGCAACGTTGCACCGCACGACACGCTTCCCGGAGGGGCTCCCTTGTCTGAACACGCTGGACGGACGCAGGCAGCGCACGCGCACCTCGTCGACCGCGACCCGCAGGTGACCCCGCAGCAGATGGCCGCTGCGCTCGTGCCGCCGCAGCAGTTCGCCGACGCGTCCTTCGACTCGTACCGGCCGGACCCGGACTACCCGTCCCAGGCGGCGGTGCGGGACACGGTCGCCGCGTTCGTCCGCGGCACCGGGGCCGAGGCCCCGCGCCGCGGGCTCTTCGGACGGCGTCGGACCGCGGCGAGCGACGCGTCCGCGAAGTCCGGCGTGTACCTCGACGGCGGGTTCGGCGTCGGCAAGACCCACCTGCTCGCGGCGGCGTACCACGCGGCGTCGGGGCGGAAGACGTTCGGCACGTTCATCGAGTACACCGCGCTCGTCGGGGCGCTCGGGTTCCAGGGCACCGTCGACCTCCTCCGCGGGACGGCGCTCGTGTGCATCGACGAGTTCGAGCTCGACGACCCGGGCGACACCATGATGATGACGCGGCTCATCAGGGAGCTCGCCGACACGGGCACGCGGTTCGCGGCGACGTCGAACACCCCGCCGGGGGCTCTCGGCGAGGGGCGGTTCGCGGCGCAGGACTTCCTCCGCGAGATCCAGGCGATGTCCGACCGGTTCGACACGCTCCGCATCGACGGCCTCGACTACCGCCGGCGTGCGGTCGACGAGTCCGCCGCGGTGGTGTCAGACGTGGCGGCCGCTCTGCCGTCGGGGGCCGTGACGCTCGACGCCTTCGACGAGGTCGTCGCGCACCTCGGGAGCGTGCACCCGTCGCGGTACGTCGCGCTCGTCGACGGGCTGGACGCGGTCGGGCTCACCGACGCGAGGCCGTTCACGGACCAGACCGACGCCCTGCGCTGGGTGGCGCTCGTGGACCGGCTGTACGACGCGCAGGTGCGGATCGTGGCGTCGGGGACGCCGCTCGACGCGCTCTACCCGGAGGCGATGCTCGAGGGCGGCTACCGGAAGAAGTACCTGCGGGCGGCCTCGCGCGTGGTCGCGCTGACGCGCGCGGCCTGACCCGTCGCGCCCGCGGCGGTGTGGTGCGTCCGGAGCGTCCGGAACGTGGTTCCGGACACGACACCGTGATCTTCCGTGGTGCTGAGTCCGGAACCTGGTTCCGGACACGACACCGTGATCTTCCGCGGTGCTGTGTCCGGAACCGGGTTCCGGGGGACCGACGGGTTGCGCGGGACGGACGGGAGGCTCGTGGCGGGCCCGCACCGCGCCTCCGGTCCGGTGGTCGTCGCACGCGCGACACGACCGTCCGTCGCCTGCTCGCGAACGTCGCGAACAACGTTAACCAGATCGCGAGGTGCGCCAACGAGGAGCGCGCGGTCCCCCGCCGCGGCCGACGCCATCGTCAAGGAGTACCGCGCTCTTGTTCCGCAGATCAGCCCTGCCGTCGAGAGGCTGTCCAGCGCATGATGCCGAACATCACCCGGGGCGGTCGGATGGAAGGTCTGATGACCTACCTCGTCGGCGAGGGTCGCACCAACGAGCACGAGGACCAACACCTCGTCGCGGGTGATCCGGCGATCATGACGATGTACGGCGACGACGAGCTCGACCGTGCCACCGCACTCGCGATCGCCCGCGACCTCGACGAACCGCACGGCGTGTTCTGTGTCGACGTCACGCAGCTCAAGACCACCCAGGACCCCGAGACTGGCGTGACGCACAAGGAGCGTGTCGACGCGCACGCGTGGCACGACTCGCTGTCGCTGCGCGCGGACGAAGAGCAGCTCTCCGACGAGCAGTGGTTGGCGATCGCGAACGACTTCGTCGACGCGATGGAGTTCACCGAGGCCGGGTCCGGCCGTGCACCCGCACGCTGGGTCGCGGTCCAACGACCACATCCACATCCCCGTGTCCCTCGTCCGCGAGGGCGGCACCAAGGTCAACGTCCACCGCGACCGCCAACGGTCGCAGGACGTCGCCCGCGACCTCGAACTCGGATACCGCCTGCAGCTCACGACGTCACGGATCGCGGCATCGGCCGAGCGCGGGGAGCGTCCCTCGGAACGGAGCATCGCTGAGCGCGCGGGAGCGGCCGAGACGAAGGCCCGTCGCCTCGAGCGCGGTGTCCGCGCTGCCGCCGGAGCGTCCGAGACCGAGGGCGAGTTCGTTCGTCGCCTGCACCAGTACGGCATCATCGCGAAGCCGCGACTCGCCGCCGGACAGCAGGACGTCGTCACCGGCTACTCGGTGGCGCTGCTACCCCAGAACCGCGAACCGATCGTGTGGCACGGCGGCGGCCGACTGGCGCGCGACCCAACGCTGCAGCGTCTCCGCGAGGGGTGGCCTGACACCCCGACCGGTGCGACCGAGACCGCCGCCGAGTGGCAGGCCACCTGGCGCAACCCGATCAAGTACAAGCCCGTCCAGCCCGGCCGCGAGCAGCACGCTCCCGCCCCCGAGCTGTGGCAGCAGGTCAGCACTGTTGTGCAGGCACCGCGCGAGCAGTCGCGGTCGATCCCGAAGGACGACCGGGCGACGTGGGCGATCGTGTCCAAGGAGACCAGCGCCGGCTTTGCAGCATGGTCCGAGCGGATCGAACCGACACCCGGACCGCTCGCCGACTCCGCCCGCGTGCTCGCCCGTGGCGCACAGATCTGGAAGGACCAGGTCCGCCCGAAGCGCGCCGGGATGGTGTCCGCGTCCGGGGCAGCGATGCTCCTCGCTGCGGCCACCAAGGGAGGTCAGGTGCTGTCGCTGAGGCCGTGCTGTTCCGTCAGCTCGTCCTCACCACCCGGGCACTGTTCGACGCGCACACGGCCATGCGCGTCGCACGCCAGGCATCCGCGATCGCGGACGCCGTCGGCGCGAAGCTCGACGCCGTCCGCGCGCGCCTCCCGCAGATCCCGTCGACTCCGACGGCGACCAAGGACGCTCCTGCAGCAGCACCCACGGCGACGCTGCCGCTTGACTCACGCGCTGAGGAAGCACGGCGCATCCTCGACGCGCAGCGCGGCACCCCGCGCACCCGCCCGTCGAGCCCGATCCGGATCGAGCCGGCGAAGCCTGCAACGCTGGCCGTCCGCCCAGAACGCGACGGACACGAGAGATAGGGAAACCGATGAGTGACATGGGGCACGTCCGCTCGGACGACATCGAGGGAGCCATCGAAGGCACTCTCCGCAGGGTGGTGGCCGCGGCCGGACGGATGGGTGAACGTCTCGCCCGCGTCCGCGAGGACGCCGCACGACGCGCTGAGGCACAGGACACCCAGCGCGCCCGCGAGTACCAAGTGCAGCTCGAGCAGGAACGCGCCACCGCCCGCAAACAACTCCGCCCCGTGAACGACCCGGTGTGGTGGGATCGCGCGAACGCCAACGACATCGCCTACGCCTACGAGACCGCAACCGCATGGCAGGGCGAGGACCCCACCATCGCGGACGCCGCCGCGAAGATGCGCGACGAACTCCGCGAGCGATACGGCATCGACACCGACAACATCGGTGCCGACCCGGCCCAGGTCGCCGAAGCTCTCCGCCAACGTGAAGCGACCTCGCCGCCGAGCGCAGCAGGACCGACAGGACGCCGCGATGCTGGTGCAGCAAACGAACGCGCACGACCGGGACGCCGAGGAAGCCCGCAAGGACCGCACCCCGGGTGTCGGCCCGAACGGTGAAGTCGGAGCCGACTACGACGAGGGCTACGACGAGCCGGTCCGGCACGACCCTTACGCGGAACGCACAATCACGCTCACCCTCAACGAGTACGAGGCGGGACTGCTGCAGGTTCGGTTGACTCGTTCGTTTAGGCCGCGAGTGCGACCTGTCGGTTGATGATCGTCTCGTACTCGATCGGGGTCAACTTCCCCAGACCGCGCTGGCGTCGTTTCCGGTGGTAGGTCGCTTCGATCCAGGTGGTGATTGCGAGTCGGAGCGCTTCCCTGGTGGCCCATCGTTTTCGGTTGAGGACGTTCTTCTGCAGGAGCGCGAAGAACGATTCCATCGCCGCGTTGTCCGCGCACGCGCCGACGCGGCCCACCGATCTGAGCAGGCCGGCGTCCTCGATCGCACGGACGAAGCGCTTGGAACGAAACTGGCTGCCGCGGTCCGAGTGCACGACTGTCCCGACCGGGTTCCGGCGCTGCACCGCCATCTGCAGAGCCGCGACGGCGAGGAAGGACCGCATCCGATCACCGATCGAGTACCCCACAATCCGCCGCGAGCAGGCATCCTTCACCGCGCAGAGGTAGAGCTTGCCCTCGCCGGTCGGGTGCTCGGTGATGTCCGTCAGCCACAGCCGGTCCAGATCCGGTGCCGTGAACGCCCGACGGACCCGATCGTCATGCACCGGCGGCCCCGCCTTCCGGTTCAGGCCCCGCTTCTTCGCGTGCACCGACCACAGCCGCTGCTGCGAGCACAACCGCCACACCCGCCGCTCCGAGACTCGGTGGCCGGCCGCATGAAGGTCGTCGGCGATGAACCGGTACCCGAATGTCGGGTCGTCGCGGTGCGCGTCGACGGCTGCGTTAGTCAGGTGCGCGTCCGCCCAATCGCGATCGGTCACCGGGCTCGCGCGCCACCGATAGAACGCCTGCTTCGAGAACCCCAGCACCCGGCAGGCCACCGCGACGGGAATCCGGTCTGCGGCGAGTTCGAGGACCAGCGGGTAGATCTGTAATGGTTTCCGGCTGGTCCGAGGCCGGCTGACATGCTGATCCCGACGCTGCCCGTGTGACTCCGGGTATATCCGACCCGCAGCCGCGGTGTCCTCAAAATGACTCGTCCACAAGCGGCGTCGGGCATCGGCCTGCCCACCTGGATGACATCATCAGAAGAGCGTCCACCGCTTGCGGTGTGACCCATTACAAAACTGTCTTCACGTGACCCTGCAGGCCTCGACCAGCGCGAGAGGAAGCAGGCACCGAATGGGCAACATCGCGGAACACTTCGACTACGTCGTCGCAGTCGATACGCACGCACGATCCCACACTTCCACCATCGTCACCGCAGCGACGGGCGTCGTGGCCGGGACGGAAGCGTTCCCCAGCAGCGCCGCGGGTATGCGGCGTGCGATCGCGTGGATCAGACGTCGCACCGAACGCGGACGCGTCTTCGCGGCAGTCGAGGGAACTTCCTCGTACGGTGCGAAACTGACCGACTCGCTGCAGCGCGAGCGCATCCCTGTCGGTGAGATCCGACCGCCCTCCAGACGCAGTCGTGCGCACGGTGGGAAGTCCGACCCGATTGACGCGGAAGCGGCAGCCCGATACGCCCTGGCCCGCAACGAGGACAGCATCTCACAACCTCGAGCGGGCGGGAAGCGGCAAGCGCTGCGGGTGCTCCTCGCCGCACGACGCCTGATCGACGGGCAACGAACAGCGAACCGCAATGCTCTCACCGCGCCCCTGCGCATCATCGACCTCGAACTCGACGTCCGCCGACCAATCACAGCACGCCAGGTCGAAGAGATCCACAGCTGGCGAGCCCGAGCCAGCGACGACACGGCGACGGCGATCGCACGCCAGGAAGCCAAACGGCTCGCGGCCGCGATCAAGGCCGGCGACCATCAACTCGCGGAGAACCGGGCATCTCTCCTCAAGCTCGCAGACGAGCTCGCGCCAGGACTTCAGAACACCGTCGGCGTCGGCCCCGTCACCGCAGCAATCATCATCTGCGCCTACTCGCACCCGGGCCGGGTCAGGAACGAAGCCGCGTTCGCAGCGCTCGGCGGCGTCGCGCCACTGCCAGCGTCATCCGGCAACACGACCCGACATCGCCTCAGCCGATCCGGTGACCGCCAGCTCAACCGAGCCCTCGACGTCATCGCCAGAACGCACATGAGCTGCGACCCAACCACCCGTTCATACGTCGACCGATCACGAGCCAGCGGGAAAAGCAGCCGCGAGATCCGCCGCAACCTCAAGCGCTACATCAGCCGCCAAATCTTCCGCCAACTCAACGCCAGCACCGCTTGACAACAGGCATAGAAGAGTCATTTTGGGAGCTGCGACTGGGCGAAGTACGCCGCCGCCCGGCGGAGGATCTCGTTTTCCTGCTCGAGCAGCCGGATCCGTTTCTGCGCTTCTCGCAGCTCGGCCTGCTCGACCGCCTTCGCCGACGCAGGCGCTGCCGATCCGTTGCCGTCGTCGCGGTCCGCCAGCCGGAGCCACCGCGCCAGACAGGACTCGGACCCCCCGAAGTCCTTCGCGACCTGCCGCACCGACGTCTCGCCCTTCCGGGCGACCGCGACCACGTCACGGCGGAACTCTTCCGGATACGCCTTCACCATGGCGCACATCCTTCCAGCAGGAGCCGATACCCCTACCTGTCAGGAGTCAACCGGACCTGCAGCAGTCCCCAGTGCTTGCACCGTTGGGTGGCTGTCGGGTCGGTGGACTCAAGCGGCATGACAACTCCTCTGGCGGGTGAGCACTTGTAAGCGACCTCCGCCTCGCTTGTGTCGAGAGGTTCCGCTTCGACGCCCTGCAATACGGAGGAAGGGCGAGCATGACTTTCTGAGCGAGCTTCGCGGTGCCGAGCCCTACTGCCACGCCACTGCAGTTCCTGCGTCGGGCGCAGAACGTGATGCTTAAGATGAAAATATTGATTATGTCAGTTGGACCTTTGTTGGTCACCCCCTATGGGTGCTCGCTTGGGGACCTTGCGCTTGCGTCAGCCGGCGGTCAGGGCGTCGACCATCTGCAACCCCTATTTGCGACGGACGCCCAGTACGATTGCGACGACGCCGACCAGAGGGAGTGACAGTGGAAAAAAGAAAGATCGACGTGGACGATCATGTGTTCGAGGTCGAGCAGCTTGATGCAGACACGTACGAGTTCCAGTGGCTTACGGGCCCTCGCCCGTATGGGTTCGGTCTGAAGACAGGAAACGAGACCCCTCTCAGCGCTTCGCAGCTCGAAGAACTGGCGCGGGACTTCCTCGCGGATATCGATCCCTCCACAGGGCTATTAAAATAAAAGCGGGCGCACTTTGTGACGGATTTCACAAAGCGCGCCCGCTGAACATCTCACTCAGCTACATTTTTCGTTATAGACCTTGCCAACTCCAGTCGAGTTACTCGTTTCCGCGACCTCGTCGACGTCAACAACAACAACAGCGCGAAGATTACTGGCCCTGGAGCTCTTGCAATCATATCGGCCATTCGACCGCTGTTTGCCGCCACCAGTCGAACTCGAATAAACCCTCTTAGTGCCCTCCGATCCAACAGTTCGCCAGACTTTTCCCTGCTGTTGCTGGATTCGAGTCTTAACTGTCGCTTTGAGCTTCACTCCCTTACAATTGACATTTGTCCACCAGCCATGTACTGATGCAGTAGGTCCGCCCGATGCACTCGGCGAGCTAGAAATGTGAATTCGGTCCCATCTGACATAGAACTGGCAGGTGGTTAGCCGCATCGGGTTGCTTGGAGTCAGGCCTCCACCCGAAGATGGGTCCGCAACACTCTCCCCCTCGGGGTCCACGCTCGCAGGCACGTAGTCAGCGTCCTCCTCGATCGCGAGCGGCTTCAAATCGGACTGGATCGTAACCGTCGATTCGTCGAAACCTTCGCGCCGTGGGCCGCTCACGGTCACCCGCCAGAAGTATTGCGAATCGGGGTCCAGGCTGGTCGCGGGGATATCCCAAATCCCGACGCCCGCGTCGTTTTGTCCGTCAAGCGTTGGGGATTCGAGAACCGGCTGCCCGTCGGCCGTCGCTATGAAGTACTTATACGTAGCGGACAACGGGATGGAGGAAGTTTTTCCAGTTACTGCGAGTTGCGTCGGTTGCCCGTTTTCGCCGGGCAATGACGCGATCATGTCGAAACCGCCCTGCGTCCAGTCTCCATATCCAACAGTGTAAGTTGATTGGGATCCGCCAGAAGTACGACTCGCAGTAATAGAGTGGGGACCGCTTGTTGAGGGCAGCCACACGCTGGTAGTTGTTGTGGCGGTCGCGGACAGCTCAGTGCCCTGGAACGTCTCGCCGTCCACATTGACAAGCACGAATTCAGCAGTTTGGCGAGCCGGAGGCGTACTAACGACACACTCAATGTCTTCGCTAGGAGCTTGCTCGTTCCAGGTACCGGACGTGTAGGGCGCCGGACATGACACTGACGGCGCGGCAGGATCCATGTACCACCCTTGAACATCAATCAGATAGTTCGTTGGGTCGGCAACGTTTTGCAGACTAATTTTGCCGTTAGCGCCGAGGGTGGCGGTGACGGTGTTTGTGCGGATCTCGTCGTTGCGGAAGTTGATCGACGTGGTGCCCGGCTTGCTGGTCCCGTCGGGCCAGACGACGGCGCGGCCATCGCTTCCGCCGTGTGATGCGGTGAGCGTGAGCACGACGGCAACGAGACCGGACCCCATCACTGGCACGCCCGCCCGGCCGGCGACCTGGACGGAGCGAGTTTCGTTCTTCGCCAGGATTGTGTTCCCCGTGGCGCGGGAGTCGAACACGCGGCCAACACCGGGGGTGAAGGCAGCGCCGCCCTGGCCGGCTGCGGTGAAGTAGCCCTGCAGGTCGATGACGAGATTCGCTGTGGTCGACCCGTTGTAGATCGTCGCCTTTCCGTTCGCGGACAGGGACACCTGCGCCTGGATCGACGTGTCGGTCGACGGCGCGTAGTGCAGCGCGTTCGACGGACGGGTGCTCCCCGTTGGGTAGGCGGTGAGGTACCCGTCGGAGGTGGTCGAGTTGATCGCGAGGAGGTTCAGCACCGCACCGGATGCGTCTGCGGGGACCCCGTTGGTGCCGCCGACCTGGACGTCGGTGCTCTTGCCTGGTGCGAGCTGCGCTTGCGGCGCGCCCCTCCCGGAGCGGGTGTCGACGATGCGCTTGCCGTCCACGGGCACGAACCCGCCTGGAGCGGTTCCGTCATCGTTGGCCGTGTAGTAGCCCTGGACGGTCAAAATGATCTTCGCGTCGGTCTCGGTCATGATCTGGATCGTGCCTTTGGCACCGACAGCGACGTTGCCGGTGTTCGAGGTGTACTCGCCGTACGTACCGTTGTAGATCAGCATCATCGTGCGCGAGGTGTTCGCGTCCGGGCGGGCGAACAGGGTTCCAGCGGTCGACGAGCCACTCACCGTGGCGTTCACCGACACGGTGCCAACAGACCCATCGTTCGGGAGGCCTGCAGCGCCAGCGACCTGCACGGTGCGCCACGTTTTGCCGGTGGTTGCGGTCGTGCTCAGCAGGCTTCCGGATGCGGGGACGAACACGCCACCCGTTCCGGTGTCGTTGAGCGCCTGGGCCGGAGTGATGGTCAAAAGCGATGCCACGAGCGCGAGGACCACGGCGACAGCCGCAGCGATCCCCCGCCTTCGCGATCGCGGAGAGTGCAGCAGCGTGCGCACGGGGTCCCCTCGGTTTAACCGACAGCACCATTTGCTGTCAGTTTGCGCAGCATATGGTGCGGAAGGCTCACAACCAGTGGCACCCATTCGGGGGTGAAAACCAAAACCCCAGATCAAATCTGGTGGTACCGCGACGGTATGAGTAGAACTTCAGGATTTCGCGTGACCTGCGACCACGGAGCCGCCTCGCCCGGTCTCTGACTTCCCGAGATCCAAACGTCAACACCGGGAGCTTGGGCAAAATACCAGATTGCGCATCGCAGCTTTCAAGAACAGGCGTTTCGCGCCCTCGCCTCCTGGCGCCTTGATGCAAAGGGCAGGCATCCTAACTCGAGGAGCATGCGCGGAACCTCGGTGTGGGCCGTACTCCGGTGAGAGGGGCGCTGTCGCGGTTGGAGGCGCTCGGCGTGGTGGAAGTAGCCCAGGGCGAGGGATCGTGGCGCCCGTCGGTACAACATGCCGCGCTTGTGCGAGCACGAACGCGAACCCGCCGCCACCACTGCGGTGCAGCGTCGCGGCCGACGAGAGGAACCAGTACGAAGCCGGGACGCCGTCCCGGTAGCCCTGTCGATACGCCCTGGTGCGGGACAGGTGGACCGCGAGGCCGACGGCGGTCCAGACCACGACGACGAACAGCGCCCAGGCGGTCACCCGCGTGCCGACGATCAGCCCCTCCAGCGGGTCCCCGTTAGCGGAGCTGACAATGACGCCGACGACGACGCCCGGGAGCAGCATCAGGAGCAGCAAGAAAGCGCCGCCCGCGGCCACCGACGGCTCGAGCGCAATGGGCGGCCGGGGCCGCGCCGCCCGAGCACGAAGACCGCCGTCTTGCTCGCGTGAAGCTCGCCGGCGACCGCAGCGCCGAGGGTAGCCACGGCGGCGTTGAGGAGCACGCAGGTGACCATGACCGGTTGCAGCGTTTGCAGGATGGGGCGGTCCTTCAACGGGCCGTCGAATCGTCCTGCACCCGCGGCGGCCATGGCGACCACCCGCGGATTGTCCCGGGCGCCGGCCCGGGACGTTGTTGGTGCGGTCACCGCGGTCAAAGCGACCGTCCGCACGTCCGGGACGAGACCGGGCGGCGCAGCGGCTCCCCGAGGTCGATCGTTCCGGTGCTCTTCCGGAACGGTCCATCCGGACTCATCAGGACGCCCATGTGGTGATCGGCGTGGTCCCGCCACCACACGCTCATGCCGGTGGCCGGATCGTTGCCTAGGTGCTCCCAGGCCCGCCAGAGCGCGTCGAGCCGCGCGACGGCCTCCGGGTGCATCCACCAGACGGTCGCAGGGGAGTCCTGGGCTGTGTCCAGGGGACCCGCCGGACCCGGAAACACAACGTTCACACGCCGCGTCATCGCGTTACATCCGCGAAACAGATCGTGCTCATCGGCGAAACAGCACCTCGCCAGACTCGACAGCACCCGAGGCGGTCCAAGAGCCGTTCGTGCAATCGAGAGGTGAACAGATGCTTGATCAGGGCCAGACAGGCTTCATCATGATCATGGCTGCGCTGGTGTTGTTCATGACACCGGGCCTGGCCTTCTTCTACGGCGGGCTGGTGAAGGCCAAGTCCGTCATCAGCATGATGATGATGTCGTTCGGCGCGATCGCGCTCGTCGGCGTCCTCTGGGTGCTGTACGGCTACGCGATCTCCTTCGCGAACACCGGTCCGCACACCGCGGTCAGCGGCATCGTCGGGTTCTTCAGCATCGACTGGAAACAGATCGGCCTCGGCCAGGCGTTCGAGCAGTCCCAGGCGACGAAGCTCGCGGCGACGTACCCGGACCTCGCCTTCGTCGGCTTCCAGGCGACGTTCGCCATCATCACGGTCGCGCTCATCTCCGGCGCGATCGCCGACCGCGCGAAGTTCGGCGCGTGGATGGTCTTCGCCGGCATCTGGGTCACCGTCGTCTACTTCCCGGTCGCCTCGTGGGTGTTCAACCTCACCTCCGGTTGGGCTGCGACGTGGGGCGTCATCGACTTCGCCGGTGGTACCGCGGTGCACATCAACGCCGGTGCGGCGGGTCTCGCGCTCGCACTCGTCCTCGGCAAGCGCGTCGGGTTCGCCAAGGGCGCGCACAAGCCGCACAACCCGCCCTTCGTGCTGCTCGGTGCCGCGATCCTCTGGTTCGGCTGGTTCGGCTTCAACGCCGGTTCGGCCGGTGCCGCGAACAGCGTCGCCTCGCTCGCCTGGATCAACACGCTCGCCGCCCCGGCCGCCGCGGTCCTCGGCTGGCTGCTCGTCGAGAAGCTCAAGGACGGCAAGGCCACCTCCGTCGGTGCCGCCTCGGGCGCCGTCGCCGGTCTCGTCGCGATCACCCCGGCGTGCGCCAACCTCACCCCGGGCTGGGGCATCCTCCTCGGGTTCCTCGCGGGCATCGTCTGCTGCTTCGCGATCGACCTCAAGTACAAGCTCGGCTTCGACGACTCGCTCGACGTGGTCGGCGTGCACCTCGTGGGCGGCATCTTCGGCACGCTCTACCTCGGCATCTTCGCCAACGCGACCGGCCTGATCTACTCCAGCTCGCTCGTCCAGCTCGGCAAGCAGGCCGCCGCAGCCGGTGCCGTCGGTGCGTACTCGTTCGTGCTGGCCTTCGCGATCGGCTGGATCATCGAGAAGACGATCGGCTTCCGCGTGAAGACCGAGGACGAGGTCGCGGGCATCGACACCGCGGTCCACGGCGAGGAGGGCTACGTCCTCTACGAGGAGCGCGACGAGACCCCGGTCGCCGTCCGCTAGTCCTCCCGTTCCCCGACGCACGACGACGGGCCCCGCGCACACAGCAGGCGCGGGGCCCGTCGTCGTGCGGCGGGTGGGTGCGGGCGTGTGGGCGGGTGGGCGGGTTCGGACGCGTTGGTCGTCGTCGAACGACGTCCTCGATGTCGTACGACGTCGACAGTGTCGTTCTGCCGCGCGTGCAACAGCTCGCGTGCGCAACGTACGACCACGCTGTTGTCGTACGACGTCGACGGTGTCGCTTCGCGTCGACGCGGATCGGAGCCGCGCCGCCTGCCCGGCCCGCGTCCGGCAGGGTAGGAGGATGACGACGACGTCGAACACGCTGACGAACCTCCGCGAAGTCGGGGGACCCGGACTCCAGACGAGCCACCGACGCACCGTGTACCGGGCGAACACCGAGCCGGTCCCGCCTTCCGCGTACCCGCCGGGCCTCGCTGCCGTGGTCGACCTGCGGCGCGACGACGAGCGGGAGGCCGTCCCGCACCCCCTCGCCTCGAGCCCCGCGTACCGGTCCGTTCCGCTCTTCGACCCGTCGTCCGCGATCGAGTCCGCCGAGGACGCCGTCCAACTCGAGGACCAGTACACCGACTGGCTCGACCGGCACCGGTCCGGGATCGCCGCCGCGCTCCGGGCGATCGCCGCGACCGACGGCGACGTCCTCGTCTGCTGCGCCGCGGGCAAGGACCGCACCGGCATCGTGAGCGCGCTGCTCGCGCGGCACTGGGGCGCGGCCTCGGACGTCGTCGGCGCGGACTACGCGGCCAGTGCCGCCGGCCTGGTCGAGCGCTTCGCGGCCGAGCGTGCCGCGAGCTCCGATCCGGAGGCGACGGCCATCGGCCACCGCTGCGTGCCGGAGATCATGACGACGGTGATCGAGCGCGTCGAGCACCGCTGGGGCTCGGTGGACGGCTACCTCCGCGGCATCGGACTCTCCGAGGACGAGATCACGTCGCTCTGAGCGGGGCCGCCTCCGCGACGCGGCGCGTGCCGTGGACGCACGCACCGGACGGGAGGCGCGGTGCGGGTCGGACCCGCACCGCGCCTCCCGTCAGGTGGTCGCGTCTGCGACGCGGTCGCGCTGTCCACGCGACCGCGTCAGCGTGTCACCAGGCGAAGTCCTCCGGCGAGGTCGCGTGCCCCGGGAAGATCTCGTCGAGCCGGTCGAGCGCCTGCTGGTCGAGCCGGATGTCGACGGCCCGGACCGCGGACTCCCACTGCTCCATCGTGCGCGGACCGGTGATCGGGGCGGTGACGCCCGGCTGGTGCAGCAGCCAAGCGAGCGCGAGCTCTCCCGGCGTGTGCCCGAGCTCGCGGGCGAGGGACTCGTAGGCGGAGAGCTGGTCCCGGTGTCCTTCGACGTACTCGGCACTGCGGCCGGAGAGGCGTCGCGAACCCTGCTCGGTCTTCTCGATGATGCCGCCGAGCAGACCGCCCTGCAGCGGCGACCACGGGATCAGGCCGAGGCCGTAGTGCCGCGCGGAGGGCAGCACCTCGCGCTCGACGTCGCGGACGACGAGGTTGTAGATCGCCTGCTCGCTGACGAGGCCGAGGACGTTCCGTCGCTTCGCGGCCTCCTGCGCCTGCGCGATGTGCCAGCCGGCGAAGTTCGACGAGCCGACGTAGAGCACCTTGCCCTGCTGGACGGCGAGGTCCATCGCCTGCCAGATCTCGTCCCACGGCGTGTCCCGGTCGACGTGGTGCATCTGGTAGAGGTCGATGTGGTCGGTCTGCAGTCGACGGAGGCTCGCGTCCAGGGACTGGCGGATGTTGAGGGCACTGAGCCTGCCACCGTTCGGCCAGTCGATCATGTCGCCGTAGACCTTCGTCGCGAGCACGGTCTTCTCGCGCCGTCCGCCGCCCGTGGCGAACCAGCGGCCGATGATCTCCTCCGTGGCGCCCTTGCCGACCGAGCCGCCGTAGCCGTTGGCCGTGTCGAAGAAGTTCACGCCGAGCTCGTGCGCCCGGTCCATGATCGCGTGCGAGTCGTCCTCGCTCGTCTCCGGCCCGAAGTTCATGGTCCCGAGCACGGCTCGCGAGACCGACAGCCCTGTCCGTCCGAGGTGTGTGTAGTCCATGCAGCCGGTCTACGCGTGACGTGCTGCGCGAACCAGGCCCTGCCGGTACCGGTCTCGGGGCTCGGTGCACCGCTCGGGCGGTGGCCGTGGCGGTGATCGCTCGCTGCGGCGCACCGCTCGGGCGGTGGCCGTGGCGGTCGTCGCTCGCTGCGGCGCGCTACTCGGGCGGTGGCCGTGGCGGTGATCGCTCGCTGCGGCGTCCGGGGTGCATGCGTCGTCGGGCATGGACCGCCACAGCGTGGGAGTAGCGTGCCGGAGGTGAACATCCCCGCACTCCGAGGCAGCCGGATCACCGGGTTCGGCCACCACCAGCCCTCGCGCATCCTGACCAACGACGAGCTCTCGACGATGGTCGACACGAGCGACGAGTGGATCACCACCCGCACCGGGATCCGGACGCGGCGCATCGCCGGCCCCGACGACTCCGTCACCTCGATGGCGATCGAGGCCGGTCGCGCGGCCCTTGCCGACGCGGGGGTCGACCCGTCCGAGGTCGGGCTCGTCGTCGTCGCGTCCACCACCCACGAGGACCGGGCTCCGCACACGGCCGGGCGCGTCGCCGCGGCGCTCGGGCTCTCCGAGCGCGCGGCGCCGATCGACATCAACACCGCGTGCAGCGGGTTCGAGTACGCGATGGGCATCGCCGACCAGGCGGTCCGCACCGGGGCTGCCGAGACCGCCCTGGTGATCGGCTCGGAGAAGCTCTCCGGGATCGCGGACTGGACGGACCGGTCCACCTGCGTGCTCGTGGGCGACGGTGCCGGGGCCGCGGTCGTGCAGGTCTCGGACCCTCCGCAGATCGGGCCGGTGTCGTGGGGGAGGGTGCCGCACCTCGAGCAGGCCGTCCGGGTCTCCGGCGAACCGGCGCGGTTCTCGCAGGAGGGGCGGTCGATCTTCCGGTGGGCGATCACCGAGGCGGCCGACCACGCCCGCGCGGTGGTCGCCGCCGCCGGACTGACCATCGACGACATCGCGGTGTTCGCGTTCCATCAGGCGAACCTGCGCATCATCGAGCCCCTGGTCGAGGCGCTCGGTGGTTCGCCGCGCTACGTGGTGCGGGACGTCGTCGAGTCCGGGAACACCTCGGCGGCGAGCGTGCCGCTGGGGCTGTCCAAGGCGTGGTCGCGAGGGGAGCTGCCCGAGGGGGTGCCGGCGCTGCTGTTCGGCTTCGGCGGTGGGTTCGCGCACGCGGGGCAGGTGGTCACGACGCCGGTGCGGCGGGGCTGAGATCGGACGCGGTGCCGGGTGCCGCGGCGAGCCCGGGGCGGTTGCGGCACTCGCGGCGGTTGCGGCGTTCGCGGCGGTTGCGGCGCCTGGCCGGTGGTGGCGCGGGGATGGTGGCGGGGTCTGGCTGGTGGAGCGATGTGACCGGCTGACGGACTACGGAGGCGCCAGATCGGGTGCCGCCGCGTGATCGTGGTGGGCCGGTGGCGGGGCGTCGATCGGGTGCCGCCGCGGGATCGCGGTGGGGCGGTGGCGGGGCGTCGATCGGGTGCCGCCGCGCGGTCGTGGTGGGCCGGTGGCGGTGGTGGAGCGTGACCGGACGCGGCGTCGCTACCGGCCGTCGTCGGTGGGGTTCGGAGCCGGCGTCTCCGCCCACAGATCACCGTCCGGCTTCCGCCGGCGCCAGGGCAGCGCCTTCCGATCGCGCCCGGTCTCGTCACGGACCTTCGAGCCACGAGCTGGCTCGGCCTCGAGCACGATCGGGAAGGACGCGGGCGGCATCCCGAAGGCGGTCCGTGCCGCCTGGACCACCTTCCGGCCGAGAGCGTGGTTCCCGAGGCCGCCGACGGCGGCACCGATGCCGAACGGCAGTGCCCGTCCGACGATGGTCGAGCCCTGGCGGGCCGCGAAGCGTCGGACGAACTGGTCGCGGACCTGTCCGCCGATCCCGGAGACCACCTGCTTCGGCAGGGAAGCGGTCACCATCTCGCCCCAGAACGCCGTCCGCGCCTGACCGCCGGCGGCCTGGCCCGCGAGCTGCTTGATGAGCTGGGTCCCCGGGGTGCCGAGGATGAGCGCCATCACGAGGGTCCGTGCCCGTTCCGGATCGTCCAGCGCGATGCCGTGCACCTCGGTGACCGACTGGGCGAACAGGGCGGTGGTCTCGAGGAACCCGATCGTCTCCGCGCCGCTGAGGCCCAGGGCCGCCGCCATCCCGACGCCCGGGATGACGGCGCTGGCGCCCACCGCAGCCCCGCCCGACGTCACGGCCGTGAGGTACTGGCGCTCCAGGATCTGGATGATCTCCGCAGGGGAGGCGTCTGGGTGGCGTCGGCGGAGCCGGTTCACGTGCGACACCACGATCGGCCGCTGCACGCTGAGCACGCGGTCCAACCACTTGACCCATCCGCCCGTTGTGTCCACGCGGGAGCGATCGGCATCGGGGGCGTGCGGTTCGACCGAGGCGACGGGCATCGGGATGATCGCCTGGTCCTTCTGCTGTCGGGCCATGGCGGAGACGGTACGCCGCGCCGGTGGGAGCGATCCGCAGGCTCACCGACACGGCACACCCGCTCGTCGCAGGGCGTCCCGGATCCGCTCGGGGTGCAGCAGGTCCCGCCAGGTGAACCGGATGACGAACCGCACCTCGGGGAAGGACCGGACGAAGTCCTCGCGCTGCTTCTCCTTCCAGTGCGCCTCCGCCGTCGTCCCGCCGTCGAGCATCGCCGGGTCCTCGTACTTCCCGCGCCCGTCGACCTCGACCACGACGCCCTGCTCGGGGAACCAGAAGTCGACGACCGCCGGTGGAGCACCCGGGCGTCGGAACGCGAACTGCTGGACGGGCTCGGGCGTACCGAGTTGCCGGAACCGGACGCGGCACACGGACTCCGCCGGTGAGCCGGACAGCGCCGAACCCATCGAGAGCGCCGCTGCCGCCCGCTGCGGCAGCTCGCGGTCCCGGTCGGTGGCTTCGTACTCGAGCATCTCGAGCCGGACGTGTCCGCTGTGGAGCGCGTGGTCGATCATCGGCACCGAGGTGAGGGCGGCGTTCGTCGCAGCGATGTCGACGAGGGTGCGCACGAGCGACGTGACCCGCGCTCCGTCGAGCTCGACGTCGTGGACACAGGAGGCGTTGGACCACCACCGTGCGGAGTGGTCCGCGCCGGGACCGCCCGGGCGCCTGCGGGTGTGCGCGGTCGTCTCGGTCCGACCCCGGCGTGGGTCGATGACGTCCACCCGGTCGGGTGCGGTGCCGATGACGGGGAGCCCGTGCACGACCGCAGCGGACAGGTGGGACAGCCGCGCGGGCGCGACCACGTCGGGAGCGGTGGCCCGAACGAGCAGCAGGTGTCGGTCCTCGGAGCGGAGGTCCACGAGCGCGCCGGGGTCGACGAGCACCCCCGGGCGCACCGCGGCGAGGGTGCCCCGGTGCACCGCTCGCTGCAGGCTGCGGCGTTCCGCGCTGGGGTACAGCCTGGTCCGGATGAGGGGGATGTCTCGCGCTCGGTGGTTCACGACGGCAGGCTCCCACCGCTGGATCGAGCCGACCGGCAGCCGAGCTGATCTGTGGATGGTGATCCGTGCCTCCAGGCTGTGGAGGGACGACGCGGACGCAAGGAACGACTGCGCTGTCGTCGTACGTCAGCGGTCACGTCGCAACCCCGCGCCTGCAACTGTCGCGCAGGCAAGGAACGACGTGGTCGTTGTCGAACGACAGCGGCCGTGACGATCAACAGCGGCGAGCCGGCGCGCGGCCGCCCGCCCGCCCGCCCGCCCCCGCGCGCCTACCGGCGGGCGAGCTCGGCGCGCAAGGGGAAGTCCTGGTCCTCGAGGATGACCTGGGCGCCGACCGAGGTCCGGGCGTTCACGACAACGGGGGCCAGCAGGTTCACCGTCGTGCCGTCCGCCCCCGGGTTCGCGACGACGAGGAGCATCGCGTCCTCCGGGGCCGACAGCCCGAGCAGCTCGACCTGCGCCGCGGTGAGGACCGGCGCGTACGACGGCAGGTGGACGGCGGCGTCGAGCAGGAACAGCCGCGAACCGTCGCCGACCAGGGTGAACAGCCCCTCCGAGCCCGACACCGGGGTCAGCGTGAAGGCCGAGCCGGTCAGGCCGAACGGCGGCGTGGGGAACGTGACGTCGATGCTCATCGGAGGTAGTCCATCAGGGTCGGCTGCAGCACCTTCGCGGTCACGGCGAGGGCTGCCTGGTAGTTGGTCTGCTGCACCTGCAGGTCGAGGACGGCCTTCGCGAGGTCCTTGTCCTCGACGCCCGCGCGACGTCCCTCGAGCGTGACGGACGCCGTCTTCAGCGAGTCCTGCGCGGACAGCGCCGCAGCGTGCCGGACGCCGACGTCGGCCTGGGCGCTCCGCACGGTGTCGATCGCACCGTCCACGTCGTTGAGCCTCGGGTTCACGTTCACGCCGTTCTGCAGGTCGGACACGATCGAGTCGATCACGGCGAACACCGACGACGACCCGGTGCCGAACACCGCGTCCCCCGGGGTGTCCACCCGGACGGTCGCGGTGTCGCCGACGCGACGGGACACCGCGGTCCCGGACGGCGCGAAGCCGGAGGCCGGGTCGTACGCGGTCGCGGCGGTGGAGGCGCCGGCGAACACGCTCCGGGTGCCGTAGGTGGTGTTCGCGCGCGCCTGGAGGTCGCTCTTCGCGGCACGGAACTCGGCGATCAGGGCGTCGCGGTCGGTGGAGCTCATGGTCCCGGAGTTCGCGGCCTGCACGGTGAGGTCGCGGACGTCGTTGAGCACCGAGTACACCGAGGTCAGGGTGCTGTCCGTGGTCGCGAGCCACCCGACGGCGTCGTCGGCGTTCCGCGCGTACTGCGCGTTCGCGGCCTGCTCCTTGCGCACCTGCATCGACGTCCCGGTGCCGACCGGGTCGTCGGACGGTCGCGAGATGTTCTGCAGCGTGGTCGCCTGCTCGGTGAGCTGCGCGACCTTGGCGGCACCGGCCTGCAGTCGGGCGCTGGCCGCAGCCATCGACATCTGGGTGGTCACCCGGGTGATCACGATCAGCTCCTCCCGACGAGGCCGACGCGGTTGATGAGGGTGTCGAGCATCTCGTCGACCGCGGTCAGGACGCGTGCCGCGCCCTGGTAGGCGTGCTGGTAGCTCAGCAGGTTCACGTTCTCCTCGTCGAGGTCGACGCCCGCGCCGGACTGCTGCTGCGTGCGCGCGCTGGTGAGGGCGAGTCCGGTGAGCGTCGACTCGGACGCGGCCGACCGGGAGGCAGTGCCCACCCCCGTCACGAACGTCGCCCAGGCGGCGTCCGGACCGTCGGCAGCGGCACCGAGCCGCGAGAGCGCGTCCGCGAACGAGTCGTCGAGTTCCCCCGACGCGTTCCGCGTCGCCAGGCCGGCCGCGTCCGTCGGGACGACGGAGAGCGCCTGGGCCGCCGGCACGCCGGCGGCCACGGCGAAGAAGGCGTGGCCGGTCGTGCCGTCCGCGGTGGAGCCGGTCGTGTGCACGGCGTTCACGACGGCCGCCAGCTTCGTCGCCACCGCGTCGTACGAGGCCGAGGCCTCCGCGAGCGCTCCGCCCGTGCCCTGTGCGTCGGCGGGTGCGAGGAGGGACAGGGCGCCGCCGATCGCGCCACCGGACAGCGACACCGAGCCGGCCTGGCCGGACGTCCACGTGAGCGTCACGGCCGTGCCGTCCCGCAGCGAGGCTGCGCCGCCGAGGGCCAGCGACCGAGCGTCGGTGCCCTGCACGAGCGGGTTCCCGCCGATGAGGACGTCCGCCGTGCCGTCGGCGTTCGCGCGGACCGTCCCGCCGGCGAGCGACGCGATCCGTTCGGTGAGCTGGTCGCGCTGGTCGATCAGCTCGCCGGCGTTCCCGCCGCCGGCGAGTGCCGAGCGGATCTGCCCGTTGAGGTCGGCGACCTGCGCCGCGGCGTCGTTGAGCTGCGTCACCTGCCCGCCGACGGTCGCGCGGATCTGGGCCCACTGCTGGTCCAGGGCCGCCGACCCGCTCGACAGCGTCGAGACGACGGTGTTCGCGGTGCCGAGCAGCGAGCTCGCGGCGCCGGGGTCGTCCGGGTGCGCGGCGACTTGGCCCCACGCCGACCAGAACGCGTCCAGCTTCGTGGCGAGGCCGTTCGCGCCGGGCTCCCGGAGGCCCGTCTCGAGCGCGCTGAGCGCGGTCGCGCGGGTGTCGGCGTACGCCGAGGAGCCGGCGGCGACGCGCACGCCGGCGTCGAGCGTCAGGGACCCGAGCCGGGCGATGCCGTCGACGGAGACGCCCTGACCGGCGAGGGCTGCGGTGCCGCGGACGAACCCGGTCTGCACCGTGGGGACGGCCGACTGCGTCACCCGTTGGCGGGTGTACCCGGTGGTGCCGGCGTTCGCGATGTTCTGCCCGGTGACGTCGATGCCGGCGCGTGCAGCGGCCAGACCGGAGTACGCGGTCGCGAGCGATCCGAAGGTGCTGACCACGGCTAGAGGGTCCCCTCGAACAGCCGCGCACCGTCGGTGCCGGCTCCGCTCGTGCCGCTGGCGTCGTAGGTCGAGGGGGCGGCGACCGCGCCGGCCAGGGTCTCCTCGGTGGCGTGCGCGGCGGCGCGGAGGAACCGGTCGTTCTCGTCGCGGAGCGCACCGATCTGCGTCGTCAGCTCCACCATCGCGGTGAGGTGCGCGGCGAGGATCTCGCCCCACGGGCCGTTCGGCGCCGCCGCGACGACGTCGCGCAGGGGAGCGTCGGCGGGTACGCCCCACTCCTCGGCGACCGCGGCGCTCGACGCGGCGCGTTCGAGACCGGTGGTGCGCAGGCGCCCGAGCACCTGCTCGACCTCCCGGCTGGCGTGCGAGACCCAGCGGGAGCGCCCGGCGGCGAGCAGCAGCTGCTCCTCCTCGAGCTTGAAGGTGAGCAGCTCGAGCAGTTCGCGTTCGCGCCAGAGCACGGCGGACAGGTCGTTCACGCTCATCAGCTCCTCCCGGGTGGTGGTTCGGTCCGTCATCCTGCGGACACCGGGAGCTATCGGCCCGCGGCCTGCGGACGTAAGCGGACGTCGCCGCGACGGCCGGGGCGGGCGTACCCCGGGCCTCCCGTCCGGACGTCGACCGGGGGACAGAACCGGCCGTTGCGGGGCCGGGGTCCCCCCAAATGCCGACCGGGAAACACCGCTGCTACCCCCGCTTTGGGTACGGATGAGGGCCTGTTCAGAGCCTTCCCAGCCGATACATTCAGAGCGCACCCCGGGGGACAGACCCGGACCGCGTCCCAGGGACCCGGAGGTGCCCGCCCGGAGGGACCCGGGCGGTCTTCGGCGTACGTCCCGGCCTCCCGACGGCCGGTGTCCGCCGTGCCCGCAGCCGGGCAGCCCACGGACGGGTGAGCCGCTTCAGGTCGATCAGGGGATCAGCAGCATGGACCGCACCGAACGCAACACGATGATCGTCGAGCACCTCCCGCTCGTCGGCTACATCGTCGCCGACGTCCGAGCACGCGCCACCCACCTGGACCGGGACGACCTCGCCGCCGTCGGCTCGCTCGCCCTCGTCGCCGCGGCGCACGCCTTCGACCCGACGCTCGGCGTTCCCTTCGGGGCGTACGCGCGCACCCGCATCACCGGCGCGATCGCCGACGACATGCGGTCTGCGGACTGGGCGTCGCGCGGCACCCGCAAGCGGATCCGGGAGACCCTCGCGACCCAGGAGGCCCTCTCCGCCGAGCTCGGTCGCTCGGTCGGTGTGCAGGAGATCGCCGACGCGATGGGCGTCGACCGGCAGACCGCCGCGGACGCCATGAGCGACGCCGGTCGGACGGTGACCGCGATCGACGAGACCGTGCACGACCTCGTCGCCGCCGAGGTCGCGCTGCCCGGCGACGACCTCCTCGAGGACGAGAAGCGTCGTTACCTGCGTGCCGCGGTCGAGGCACTCCCGGAGCGGATGCGCTTCATCGTCGAGCAGGTGTACTTCGGCGACCGGTCCGTCACGGACGTCGCCGCCGAGCTCGGGATCACGCACTCCGCCGTGTCGCAGCAGCGCTCCGAGGCGATGCGCCTGCTCCGCGACGGACTCGCCACGCACTACGGCGACGGCGGGGCCGCACCCGAGCCGGCGTCCCGGACCACCGCCGCCCGCCGCAGCGCCTACCTCGCGAAGGTGGCCGCGAACGCCGCCGCCGGGGTGGCCCGTGCCGTGCACGACGCCGCAGCGACGCCGGTGCCCGCGGCGGGGTAGACGTCCCGCCGGAGATTTTCCGGTCGGGCACTAACGACTCGACGCCGCCGGCCGAGAGTCACCCGTGTCAGCCCATGGACGGGCAGACACCGAACCCAAGGATTCACGGAGGAAACCACCATGGGTATGTCCATCAACACCAACCTCTCGGCACTCAACACGTACCGGAACCTCAACTCGACGCAGAACGACCTGTCGAAGTCCCTCGAGAAGCTCTCGACGGGTCTCCGCATCAACCGTGCTGCCGACGACGCGGCCGGTCTGTCGATCTCCGAGGGGCTGAAGTCCCAGGTCGGTGGCCTCACGGTCGCCGCCCGCAACGCCCAGGACGGCATCTCGGTCGTGCAGACGGCGGAAGGCGGTCTCACCGAGACGCACGCCATCCTCCAGCGTGTCCGTGACCTCGCCGTCCAGGCGGGCAACGACTCGAACAACACCGACTCGCGCACCGCGATCCAGACCGAGGTCACGCAGCTCAGCGCCGAGCTCGGCCGGATCGCCGACTCGACGAACTTCAACGGCATCACCCTGCTCGACGGCAAGGCCGGCCCCGCAGGCGACGGCAAGATGAACTTCCAGGTCGGTGCGAACGGTGACGCGGCGAGCCAGATCACGGTCGACCTCACGGGTGCGGACGTGAAGACGGTCTCGACCAACGTCGCCGCGCTGAAGTTCGACACCGCTGCGAACGCCCAGCTCTCGATCGCCGCGATCGACACGGAGATCAAGAACGTGTCCGCCGCCCGCTCGAACATCGGTGCCGTCCAGAACCGCTTCGACCACGCCATCAACGTGACGAACGTGGCGAAGGAGAACCTCACCGCGGCCGGCTCGCGCATCACCGACGTCGACATGGCGCAGGAGATGGTCAAGTACACGCGCGACAACATCCTGAGCCAGGCCGGCACCTCGATGCTCGCGCAGGCGAACCAGAGCACCCAGGGCGTGCTCTCGCTGCTCCGCTAGTGAACCCGGCG
This sequence comes from uncultured Curtobacterium sp., assembly GCA_913778205.1. Lineage (GTDB taxonomy): Bacteria > Actinomycetota > Actinomycetes > Actinomycetales > Microbacteriaceae > Curtobacterium. Next base: position 64,932 of record CAJYUW010000020.1, on the reverse strand, counting down.
GCGTCCACCGGCACCGTTCGGGTGTGCGGGTGGACGCCGCTCCCTTCCCGTCCCGTCTGAAGGAGCGCGCGTGTCGTCCGTGTCCTCGGCGTCGTCGCTCGCGATCGACGGCCTCGTCAGTGGCCTCAAGACCACCGACCTCATCAACTCGCTGATGTCGATCGAGCAGGTCCCGCAGACCCTGCTGAAGAGCAAGGTCACCACGACCAACTCGTTCATCTCGTCACTGCAGACGATCAACGGACTCGTGCAGACCCTGGCCAGCAAGGCATCCGACGCCGCGAAGGCCACCTCGCTCGACGTCTTCGCGGCCACGTCGTCCGCCACGTCCGTCTCGGTCACGACGGGGACGGGCGCCGCGGCGGGCTCGGTGTCGTTCACCGTCGGGTCGACCGCGTCCGCGCAGGTCGGCGTCACCGCGGCGATGTCGTCCTGGTCCGACGCCGCCGGTCCGCTCACCATCGTCCGGTCCGACGGGACGCAGACCAGCGTCACCCCGGCGTCCGGATCCCTCGACGACACCGTCTCGGCGATCAACAAGGCCGGAGCCGGCGTCACCGCGACGAAGGTGTCCGCGGGCACCGACGCCGCCGGGACCAAGCTCTACCGCCTGCAGCTCACCGCGACGAGCACCGGGGCCGCCGGCGCGTTCAGCGTGTACCGCGGCTCGGGCTCCGACGTCACCGCCGGCACCGCGACGGACGTCCTCGCGGAACCCGGCGCCGCGGTCGTGACGCCGGCGAAGGACGCCAGCGTCACCCTCTGGGCAGGCACCGCAGCCGCGCAGACCGTGACCAGCGCGACGAACACCTTCACCGACCTGCTGCCGGGGGTCAACGTCACCGTCAGCACGGCGAGCGCCGACCCCGTCACGGTGTCGGTCGCCCGGGACAGCACGAAGGCGCAGGCGGTCGCGAAGGGTCTCGTCGACGCCTTCAACGCGGTGACCGCCTACTACGGCTCGAACACCGCCGTCACGAGCACGACGAGCCCGACGACCGGGACCACGACGACCACCGCCGGCGTCCTGCTCGGGGACGCGACGACCCGATCGGCCGTGCAGGCCCTCAGCTCGGCGATGTCCGCTCCGGTGAACGGGAAGTCGCCCTCCTCCATCGGGATCAACGTCACGAAGGACGGCGACTTCACCTTCGACGCCGACGCGTTCCAGAAGGCGCTCACGGCCGACCCGGCGGGCACCCAGGCCATGCTGTCCGGCATCGCGGCGTCGGTCGGGGCGGTCGCGACGCGCGCGTCCGACAAGTACGACGGGTCCATCACCACCGCCATCACCGGGCAGCAGTCCGTCGTGAAGGACCTCAACCTCCAGATCGACAGCTGGACCGACCGCCTCACCCTGCGCCGTGCGACCCTGCAGACGCAGTACGCCGCGCTCGAGACCAGCCTCAGCAAGCTCCAGTCCCAGTCGAGCTGGCTCTCCGGCCAGCTCGCGACGCTGTCGAGCTCGAGCTCCTGACGGGAACCGAGAGATGACCTACGACCTCCAGGCCGCCGCGTTCCGGCAGGCCGCACAGCCCCGCACCGTGACCGACCAGCGTCGCGCTCAGTACACCAACGAGGCCGTGCTCTCCGCGACGCCGGCGCAGCTCGTCACGATGCTGTACGACCGGTTGCTGCTCGACCTGCACCGTGCGGAGGCCGCGCAGACCGGCAGCGACTGGGCCGCGGCGCGCGACCAGCTCCTGCACGCCCAGGCGATCGTCGGTGAGCTGTCCTCGACCCTCCGCATCGACGCCTGGGACGGCGGCGAGGGCCTGCTTGCCATCTACAACTACGCGAGCACCTCGCTCATCACCGCGAACGTGCACCGCGACGTCCAGGCGACGCGCGACTGCATCCGCATCCTGGAGCCGCTCCGGCAGGCCTGGCACGACGCGGCGGCGTCACTCCCGGCTGCGGTCGCAGCACCGGCACCCGGACACACGGCAGGCGGCGCGCTCGGTGTCGCCTGACGAGGACGCCCTCCGGGTCGGCTGGGAGGCGGTGCTCGCCGTCATGGAGCAGGACGCGGTCCGGCAGACGGTCGGGTCGGCGGACGGCGCCGGGTCGGCGGACGAGCGTGCGGCGGCGGGCGCGCGTGCGGCTGGTGCGCCGGCGGCGGACGAGCGTGCAGCGGGAGAGCGTGCGGCGGCGACGTGGACCGAGCCGACCGGGCTGGGTCCGATGCCGCGGGAGCTGGTGGGGCGTGCCTCCCGGCTGGTGGCCGCGCAGCGGGACCGCATGGCCGGACTCGAGGCCGAGCGCGCCGCGGTGCTCGAGCACCTGGGGGCGCTGCGCGCGGTCGACGCGACCCGTGAGCCGCGTGGGGCGGTGTACCTGGACGCCTCCGCGTAGGTTCGCGCGGAGGTCGATGCACGCGTCGTCGTTGTCGGACGACGTGGCCGCTGTCGTACGACGGCGGCGGTGTCGTTCGACGGCGGCGGTGTCGTTCGTTGCGGCGGGGTGGTGCGGGCGCGTGCAACGGGCGACGTCACCGTCGTCGTGCGACGTGACCGCTGTCGTACGACGACGACCGTGTCGTGTGACGACGACCGTGTCGTCCTTTGCGCCGGGGCGGTGCCGGCGCGTGCAACGGGCGACGTGACCGCTGTCGAACGACGACGACCGTGTCGTTCTTTGCGCCGGGGCAGTGCCGGCGCGTGCATTGTGCGACGTGACCGCTGTCGTACGACATCGGCGGTGTCGTTCGTTGCGCCGGGGGAGTGCGGGCGCGTACAACGGGCGACGTGACCGCTGTCGTACGACGACGGCGGTGTCGTTTGACGACGACGGCGCCCCGCCCCGCCCGCCCCCGCCCGCCCCGCCCCGGCCCGGCGCGCCCCCCGTTCGGGGCGAGCGCTAACAGGCTGCGGCACGGCGTCCGACAAGCCCGTACGAGCACGGATCGCTCGACACCCGGCCACGGATCGGCCACACGACACTCGGCGACGCCACCACCCGGTGGGGAGCCGACCGAAGGGGACGGTCCGACCGTGTTCGATTCCGTGACGAGCGCCGCGCTGCAGAGTGCCCTCGACGGCCTGTCGATGCGCCAGCGCGTGATCGCGAACAACATCGCGAACATCAACACACCCGGCTACCACGCCGAGAAGGTGCAGTTCGAGGACGCCCTCGCCCGGTCGATCGTCGGCGGCAGCGGCGCGACGAGCCCGACGGTGGCGCGCAGCCTCGAGCCGACGAACACCAACGGCAACAACGTCAACCTCGACGAGGAGACCCTCTCGAACGTCGACACCGTGCTCCGGTACCAGTTCGCGACGCAGGCGATGAACTCCGAGCTCACCAGCGTCCGTGCGGCGATGCGGACGAACTCGTGACCACGTTCGACGCGATCGGCATCGCGAGCACCGGAATGACCGTGCACAGGAAGTGGCTCGACGCGATCTCGGACAACATCGCGAACGTCAACACCGTCCGGTCGATGGACGACTCCGCGTTCCAGGCGCGCTACGTCGAGGTCCAGGAGGGCGCGGGCGTGTCCGGCGCCTACGTCAAGGGCGCCGCGTTCGGCAGCGCTGCCGGCCGGGTCACCTACGACCCGGACAACCCGCTCGCGAACGCCGAGGGCTACGTCCGCATGCCGGACATCGACCTCGGTACGCAGATGGCGGACCTCATCATGGCCCAGCGCGGCTACCAGGCGAACGCCGCCGTGGTCGACCGCGCCAAGACCGCCTACGAGGCGGCACTGCAGATCGGGAAGAACTGATGCCCATCGACGCCGTGAACGGTGTGACCACCAACGCCATGACCCGTGCCTTCGCGGGCGCGACCGACGCCGCGACCGGTGCCGGCGCCGTCGACGCGACCGCGGCGACGGCTCCGTCAGGCGACGGCTTCGCCGCGAGCCTCGGCAACGCGGTCGACGGCCTGCAGCAGCTGCAGAGCGACTCGAAGACGCTCGCGCTCAAGGCGGTCACCGGCAACCTCGACGACATCCACGACGCCACGATCGCCGCCACGCGCGCCCAGGTGACCCTCGAGCTCGTCGCGGCCGTCCGCAACAAGGGCGTCGACGCGTTCAACGAGATCATGAGGATGCAGGCCTGATGCCCGCCGCAGTGAAGAACGTGTGGGCGCGCCTCGCCGCCTACGTCAAGGGGTTCAGCGCCGCCCAGCGCACCATCGCGATCCTCGTCGTCGCGGCGCTCGTCCTCGGCGGCATCGCGCTCGCGAGCTGGCTCGGGAAGGCGACCTACGCGCCGCTGTTCACCGGGCTCGCCGCGGCCGACGCGTCGAGCGTCACCGACCAGCTCACCACCGACGGGGTGCCCTACCAGCTCACCGACGGCGGAGCGACGATCCTCGTGCCGCAGGGATCGGTGTACTCGGAGCGCCTCAAGGCCGCTGCGAACGGCCTGCCGTCGTCGAACGAGGGCGGCTACTCGCTCCTCGACCAGATGGGCGTGACCAGCTCGGAGTTCCAGCAGAACGTCACGTACAAGCGGGCGATCGAGGGCGAGCTCGCGAAGACGATCATGGCGATGGACGGCGTGCAGACCGCGTCGGTCCAGCTCGCGATCCCGGAGAAGACCGTGTTCGTCTCCGAGGAGAAGGACCCGACCGCGTCGGTGTTCATCGCGACGCGGAACGGTGCGCAGCTCACGAGCGACCAGGTGCAGGCCATCGTGCACCTCACGAGCGCCGCGGTCGAGGGCATGCAGCCCACCGACGTGTCCGTCGTGGACGCCAAGGGGCAGACGCTCTCGGCGGTCGGCACGGGCGCCGCGGGCAGCGGCACGGACCAGGCCGCCGACTACGACCAGTCGACGAGCAAGAAGATCCAGGACCTCCTCGACACGACCCTCGGCGCGGGCAACGCCACGGTCGTCGTGTCCGCGACCATGAACCAGAACACCGGCACGCGGACGTCGGAGTCGTACGCGTCGCCCACCGGCGGCCCGGTCGCCCTGAACGAGTCGAGCAGCACCGAGCAGTACGGCGCCGGCTCCGGGGCCGGCAGCGCCGGAGCGACCGGCGTGCTCGGGCCGGACAACATCGCCGTCCCGAACGGCACCGCGTCGAGCGGCGCCGCCGGGAACGACTACAAGAACGAGTCCGCGACGAAGAACAACGCGGTCGACCACACCACGGAGACCACGCAGATCCCGGCCGGTGCGCTCGAGAACCAGTCGATCTCGGTCGCGCTCAACTCGAAGGCGGCGAGCGTCCAGAACGCCAACCTGCAGAGCATCAACGACCTCGTGTCGCGCGCAGCCGGCGTCGACACGAACCGCGGGGACAAGGTCGCCGTCGCGATGATGGACTTCGACACGACGGCGGCGTCGCAGGCCGCCGCGGCGCTCAAGGCGCAGCAGCAGGCCGACCAGCAGGCGTCGCTGTGGGCCACGATCCGCACCGCCGGGATCGTCATCGGCAGCCTCCTCGCCCTCATCGCGATCATGTGGGTCATCGCCCGCCGCAGCCGTCGGCAGGAGCGCGAGGCCGTCGACCTCGGCGAGCTCGACGCGTTCGCCGGCGAGACCTTCCAGCTGCCCCTCGCGATGGACGGTGCCGACCGCGACGCGCTGGGTGCCGGGGACGCGCCGACCGTGGCGCTGCCGACGCTGCCCGTGGAGGACGCACCGACCGAGGTGCTCACCACCGAGGAGATCAGCGCCGAGCGCCGACGCCAGGACATCCAGGCCCTCGCCGAGCGTGACCCGAAGCGCACGGCCGACCTCCTCCGCGGCCTGCTCGACGACCGGGCGTCGGTGTGAGCGGCCTCGTCCCGGGCATCGGCGGACCCGGGGTCGCCCCCGGTCAGGACCGTCCGCTGAGCGGTGCGCAGAAGGTCGCGCTCATCCTCATGCAGATGGAGACCGACCGCGCCGCCGAGGTCATGAAGCAGTTCACCGAGCTCGAGGCCGAGGAGATCTCGGCCGAGATCGTCCGGATGCGACGGGTCGACGACAGCGTGGTCGACCGGACGATGACCGAGTTCCACCGGATGACCGTGCACGGCCGGGCGCAGAAGCGCGGCGGCAAGGAGACCGCCCTCGGACTCCTCGAGGCGTCCTTCGGCGCCGAGCGCGCAGCCGGCGTCATGGACCGGCTCGCGTCGAACCTCGCCGGCCAGTCGTTCGACTTCCTGGACGACGCCGAACCGGGGCAGGTCGTCACCCTGCTCGAGGGCGAGCTGCCGCAGACCATCGCCCTCGTCCTGGCGCACCTGAAGCCCGGACAGGCGAGCGCCGTGCTCGCGGGCGTCGACGAGCGCGCCCGGACCGACGTCGCGCAGGCCTTCGCCACGATGGGCTCCGCGACCCCCGAGGCGGTCGGCATCGTCGCCGGCGTCCTCCGACAGCGAGCCGGCGCCGTCGTGTCGCCCCGCGAGAGCGTCGAGGTCGTCGGCGGCATCGCTCCGCTCGTCGAGATCATCAACCGGTCCGACGTCGCCACGGAGAAGGCCGTCCTCGACGGACTGGAGGCGCGTGACCCGGAGCTCGCCGAGGACATCCGTTCCCGGATGCTCACCTTCGAGGACATCGTGAAGCTCGAGGCGCGCGACATCCAGCAGGTGCTCCGCGGCATCGACTCGAAGGTCCTCGCGACCGCCATGAAGGGCGCGGCCGGCCCGGTCGTGGAGACGATCCGCGCGAACGTCTCGGAACGCAACCGCGAGCTCCTCGACGACGAACTGCAGGCCATGGGGCCGACCCGCGTCTCGCAGGTCGAGGAGGCCCGCGCGGAGGTCGTCCGCTCCGTCCGCGAACTCGAGGCGCAGGGCGTCATCACCGTCCACCGGGCCGAGGAGGACGAGCTCGTTGACTGACCGGACCGTCCAGCGCATGACCTTCCCGGTCATCGGAGCCGGGGTCGGCAGCGCCGCCCCCGCGACCGACCGCGCCGCCGAGGTCCGCGGCCACGCCGCCGGGTACGCGGCCGGGCTGCGCGCAGCGCAGGCCGAGACCGCCGCCCTGCAGGCTCGGCTGCAGGCCGAGCACGACCGGCGTGTCGCCGTCCTCACCGCCGACACCGCCCGCCGGGTCGCGGTCCTCGACGCCGCGACGAACGCACTGCTCGCCCAGGTGGCGCCGGTCCTGCGGGACGCCGAGGCGTCGCTCGCGGACGCCGCCCTGGACCTGGCGGAGGCCGTCGTCGGGTACGCGATCCGTGCCTCCCGTCCGGCGGGTGGTGGCGACGACGCCCGGGAGGCACGGGGCGCGTCCGGCGCGGAGGCGACGGTCCTGCGGGCGCTCGGTGCGGTCGACCCGTCCGTCGCGCTCCGCGTCCGCGTGAGCGTCGACGACGCGGCGCGTGTCGCCGGGCTCGACACCGCCGTGCCGGTCGTCGGCGACCCCGACCTGACGGACGGCGACGCCGTCGTCGACCTGCCGGACGGCCTGCTCGACGCGCGGATCAGCGCCGCCCTCGGCCGCGCCCGCGAGGCCCTCGGGGGTGCCCGGTGACCACCACCCTGCTCCGCCCGCGCGGCCTGGACGCCGCGCTCGACCGCGCCCGGCCGCTCCGGCAGGGCGTCGTGACGAGCGCCGTCGGCCTCGGGCTCACCGTGGCCGGCCTGGACGCCCACGTCGGCGAAGTCCTCCTCGTCGGCGCCGACGGTGCGCCGCAGACCGCGGTCGAGGTCGTCGCGACCGACGCCGCCGGGGTGCGCTGCATGCCGCTCGGGCGACTCGCGGGCGTCACCGCCGGCACGCCGGTCCGGTCGACCGGACGGCCGGTGCTCGTCCCGACCGGTCGTGGGCTCCTCGGCCGCGTGCTCGACGGGCTCGGCCATCCGGTCGACGGCCGCGGGGCGCTCGTCGGCGCCGAGGGCGGACCGGTCGAGCTCGTGCCGATCGACCACCCGACGCCGGACGCCATGGGCCGGGCCCGGATCGACACCCCGGTGCAGCTCGGGGTCCGGGTCCTCGACACGCTCACCACCGTGGGCCGCGGACAGCGCATGGGCCTGTTCGCCGGCTCCGGTGTCGGCAAGTCCTCGCTGCTGTCGATGATCGCGCGGGGGACCGACGCGGCCGTCAACGTCATCGCCCTCGTCGGCGAGCGCGGCCGCGAGGTGCGCGAGTTCCTCGAGGACGACCTCGGTCCGGCGGGGCTCGCCCGGTCGATCGTCGTCGTCGCGACGTCGGACGAGCCCGCGCTGATGCGCCTGCGTGCGGCGTTCGTCGCCACCCGGATCGCCGAGTCGTTCCGCGACGCGGGCCAGGACGTCGTGCTGATGATGGACTCGCTCACGCGGGTCGCGATGGCGCAGCGCGAGATCGGCCTGTCCGTCGGGGAGCCGCCCGCCACCCGGGGGTACCCGCCGTCGACCTTCTCCGTCCTCGCCGGGCTGCTCGAGCGTGCCGGGACCGACCGGGTCGGGAGCGTGACCGGGCTGTACACCGTGCTCGTGGACGGCGACGACCACAACGAGCCGATCGCCGACGCCGCGCGGAGCATCCTCGACGGGCACGTCGTGCTCGACCGGAAGCTCGCCGTCACCGGGCACTTCCCGTCGGTGGACGCGCTCGGGTCGGTGTCGCGGGTGGCGTCGAAGGTGACGTCCCCGGCCCAGCGCGACGCCGCGACCGCGCTCCGGACGGTCATGGCGGCACGACGGGCCGCGCAGGACCTGCTCGACGTCGGCGCGTACCAGCGGGGCACCAACCCACTCGTCGACGCCGCCGTGGACCACCAGGGCGCGATCGACGCCTTCCTCCGGCAGGGCATGGACGAGCGCGCGTCCGCCGCCGAGTCGTGGCAGGCCCTCGGGGCGCTCGTGGCCTCGCTCGGCGTCGGGGGTGGTGCCTGATGGCCAGGAGGTTCCCGCTCGCCGGCCTGCTCCGGCTCCGGCACGCCGAACAGGACCGCGCCGCGGCCGGACTCGCCGCCGCGAACGAGCGGCTCCGTGACGCCGCCGACGCCCGGGTCACGGCACGGCGTTCGCTCGCCGACGGGCCGGGAGCGCAGGCGGTCCAGGACGCTGCCATGCTCAGCGCCGTCGCCGCGGCACGGGCCGCCACGCGCGGGATGCTCGAGGAGCTCGACGCCGTCGTGCAGAGCCGCCGCGTCGAGGCCGAGCGGGCGCAGGAGGCGTACACCGCAGCGCGGCGCGCATCCCGCGGGCTGGAGAAGCTCGAGGAGCACCACGTCGCCGCGACCACGGCGGAGGAGCTCCGCACCGAACAGAACGCCCTCGACGAGATCGCGGCCAGGAACCGCACGGAAGGTGGTGCCCGATGAGCGTGGAGGCCGTGCTCTCCCGGATCTCCGAGATCCGCAGCCAGATCGACGCCCTGCAGACCGGGACGGCCGACGCGACGTCGTCGACCGGTTCGTCGGACGCCTCGACCGCGTTCGCCGACGCCCTCGCGACCGCGAACGGGTCGGCGACGGCCGGTCCCGCCACGTCCGGAGCCGGCTCGACCGCCGCGACGACCCCGGCGACACCCACGACCTCGGTCGACGCCGGGCGGGGGACGATCGCCACCGGCAGCGGTGCGACCGGTGCCGACGTGGTCGCCGACGCGAAGAAGTACCTCGGCGTCCCGTACGTGTTCGGCGGCACGACGACCGCCGGCATGGACTGCTCGGGGCTCGTGCAGACCGTGTTCAAGGACCTCGGGGTGACCATGCCGCGCGTGGTGCCGGACCAGGCGAAGATGGGCGTCGAGGTCGGCTCCCTGAAGGACGCGCAGCCCGGGGACCTCATCGTCCCGAAGGGCGAGGGGCACATCGTCATCTACGTCGGCGACGGCAAGGTGCTGCACGCGCCGCGCCCGGGCAAGGACGTCCGGATCGTCGACAACTGGTACTCGGACGCCGACATCGCGACCATCCGCCGGATCGTGCCGTCCGCGCAGGACGCCGCCCGCACCGCCGCGACGACCGCCGCCCGCGTCGGCTCCGGTGCTGCGGGATCGGGCGACGCGGGGTCCGGCACCGACCTCCAGACGGCCGCGCTGATGGCCCTGATGCAGTCCGGGAGCGCCGCATGAGCACGACGAACCCCGTGATCGCGACGACGCCGGGGAGCCCGACGCGGACGTCCGCCGCGCACTCCGTCGACCGCGGCGCCGCCTTCGGGCAGGTGCTCGCCGGCGCGGCAGGGCCCGGCGCGGCAGGGCCCGGCGCGGCCACCGCAGCCCGTGCGATCGACGACCGGTCGCACCGCGACGTCCGTCACCACGGGGTGCGCCCGCACGACGTCGCGCGACCGGACGCCCGGACCGGTTCCGGACGCTCGGTGGGCGCGGCAGCGCGCCGTCCGCACGACGGCACGGACGCCCCGGGCAGGGCACCGGGAACGCCGGGAACGCCGGGTGGGCCGGGGCAGGGGAGCGCGGCGGCCACCGCATCCGGAACGACCGGCGCGGCCCCGAACGGCGCGGACCCGACCAGCGCGGCCGTGATCGGCGCGGACCCGACCTCCGTCGACGCGACGGCCGCCGTCCCGACCACCGCAGTCCCGACCACCGCTGACCCGACCAGCGTCGACCCGACAGCCGCCGCCGGCCCGGCGACCAGCACGGTCGCGGCGACCGCTACGTCCGCGGCCACCGCGTTCCCGGCGCTCGACCCGTCGGGACCGCTCGTCGCGGGGACCACCGCGACCGGCATCACCGCGGTCGGGCCGACCGGCGCGGGAGCGACCTCCGCGGCGGCGGCCCCCGCTGCATCGACCTCCGCGGCAGCAGACGCGGTCGGCTCGTCGTCCGGCACGGCGACGTCGACGATCGGGGCGCCGGACCCTGCGGCAGGCGACGCGACCGCACCTGGCGCGGCCGCACCGGGCACGGCTGCACCGGGCACCGCGGCGGCGCCCGGTCGGGTCGGCCCCGACGCCGCGGCGACGGGCGCGAGCCCGGTCCCCGCCGACGCGACCCACACCACCGAGGCGACGACGTCGGGCCCGGCGGCGACGAGCGGCCCGGCAGCGACGCGCGGCCCGGCAGCGACGAACGCGGCGCCCACCCCTGCCACGCCGACCCCCGCCAGCCCGACCCCGACCGACGCGGCGACCGCCGACGGGAAGACCGCGCGCCGAGAGCCCGCCGCGACCGGCGCCGACGGAGCCGCCACCGAGGCGAGCACCGCGGCACCGGCGACCGCCGCGGCACCGGCGACCGCGGCCGGTACCCGCGCCGGCGGCTCCGGGACCGGCACCGGGACGGACGGACGGCCGAACGGCGGGGCCGAGCCGGGCCTCCAGTCCGTCGACGGAGCACGCACGGTCACCGCGCCGACACCGTTCCCGACCGTCGCCCAACCGGCCACGCCGACCGCCGTCACGACGCCGTCCGGCGCCGCGACTGCGAACGCCGCCCCCGCGGCGTTCACGCAGCAGCTCGCGCGGCCCCTGTTCTCGCTCGCGCAGGCCGGACCGGGGGAGCACGTCGTCACCGTGCAGGTGACGCCGGACGCGCTCGGACCGGTGACGGTGCGCGCGCACGTGACCGCGCACAGCATGCACGTCGAGCTGTTCGCGCCGTCCGACGCCGGCCGCGACGCGGTCCGGCAGGTCCTGCCGGACCTCCGGCGCGACGCCGCCGGCACCGGGCTGTCGACGACGCTCGACCTGTCCTCGCAGAACCACCCGGACACCGCCCCGCGACGCGACGAGCGCGCGGGCGGCCTCCCCGCCACGGGGGACGACCGGGAGGCCCGACCCGCCCCCGCCACGCCGCGCACCCGCGCCACGACCACCGTCCGCACCGCGGGCCTCGACGTCCTCGCCTGAGCGACGGCACGAAAGGACCACACCATGCCCCTCGCCGGCATCACCGGCTCGGTCGACCAGGCCACGCAGGCCGCGGCCCTCGCCGCCAACCAGACGTCCTCGCGGTCGCAGACGATGGACTCCGAGGTGTTCATGAAGCTGCTCGTGACGCAGCTCCGGAACCAGGACCCGTCGTCGCCGATGGACACCAACCAGATGATCAGCCAGCAGACGCAGCTCGCGATGATGGAGCAGATCACGAACCAGACCACCACGGGGAACGAGAACTTCTCGTTGCAGATGCGGATCGCCGCCGCGAACCTCGTCGGGAAACACGTCAGCTACACCGACGCCACCACGGGCAAGTCGATCGAGGGGACCGCGACAGCGGTGTCGTACGCGGGAAGCGTCCCCACGGTCACGGTGGGTGGGAAGGAGGTCGACCTCGACGTGATCTCCGGCATCAAGACCGCCTCCTGACCTCCCACCACCCCCTCTTCTTCTTCGGTACCTCCACGAAAGGACGCACCATGCTCCGCTCGCTCTACTCCGGGATCTCCGGCCTCCGCTCCCACCAGGAGATGCTCGACGTCACCGGCAACAACATCGCCAACGTCAACACCGTCGGCTTCAAGTCGTCGTCCACGGTCTTCCAGGACACCCTGTCGCAGATGACCCAGGGCGCCGGCGGCCCGCAGACCGGCATCGGTGGCACGAACCCCGCGCAGATCGGCCTCGGCGTCCAGGTCGCCGGGGTCTCCACGAACTTCGCGCAGGGCTCCGCCCAGGCCACCGGCAAGGCCACCGACCTGATGATCTCCGGCGACGGCTTCTTCGTCACCCGGCTCGGCAACGACACCGTGTACTCGCGGGCCGGCGCGTTCGACTTCGATGCGAACGGCCGCCTGGTCACCGCCGACGGCAAGATCGTGCAGGGCTACTCCGCCAGGGACGGCGTCGTCAACGACGGTGGACAGCTGAGCGACATCACGCTCCCGCTGCAGGCCGCCGCCCCGGCGACGGCGACGAGCTCCGCCACGGTCTCCGGCAACCTGCCCTCCGACACCGCCGTCGGCGAGACCGTCAACCGCGACGCCACCGTCTACGACCAGTACGGGACGAAGCACACCATGTCCCTCGCGTACACCCGGACCGCCGGCGGCTGGTCGGTCGCGGCGTCGAACGGGCAGGGGACGTCCGCGACCGGCACGATCACCTTCGGCACGGACGGCAAGATCGCGAGCGGGCAGACGCTGCAGGTCGGCGGCATCACCGTCGACATGACGCAGCTCTCCGGGTTCGCGACCCTCAACACGGCGAGCATCTCCTCGCAGAACGGTCACGAGGCGGGCTCGCTCCAGGGCTACTCGATCTCGAAGGACGGCACGCTCGTCGGGACGTTCTCGAACGGGTCGTCGCTCGCGATCGGGCGGATCGCGCTCGCCACGTTCGCGAACCCCGCCGGGCTCGAGAAGACCGGGGCGTCGGGCTACCGCGCCACCGCGAACTCCGGCCAGGCGGCCGTCGGCGTGCCCGGGTCGGCCGGCGTGGGCTCGCTCGCGTCGGGCACGCTCGAGATGTCGAACGTCGACCTGTCGCAGGAGTTCACGAACCTGATCGTCGCGCAGCGCGGCTTCCAGGCGAACGCGCGCATCATCACGACGTCGGACGAGGTGCTCCAGGAGCTGACCAACCTCAAGCGGTAGCGGTCCGTCCGGCGCGCCGGTGCCACGCGGCCGCCTCGTAGGCTCGGGGCATGGACACCGACGTTCTCGACCGCACCGACTGGTCCGGCTCCCTGCTCGTCTCGGACGCCTCCGGGCACGTGGTCGCGCGCTCCGGTGGCCGGGTGGACGGGCCGGACTCGGCCCCGTGCGGTCCGGAGACCCGCTTCCAGGCCGGGTCGATCAGCAAGAGCGTCATGTCCGTCGTCGTGCTCGACCTGGAGGCGCGGGGTGCGCTGCGCCTCGACGACCCGGTCGGCACGTGGTTGCCGGAGCTCCCCGGGCGGCTCCGGGCGATCACCCTGCGCGAGCTCCTCGGGCACACCGCGGGCATCGGGCACTGGGGAGACATCTCGGGGCTCTCGCCGGTGCTGACCGACCCGCCGGGCCGCGACGCGCTGGTCGAGGCGGTCCTCGCCGCACCTCCGGTGGACGAGCCGGGCCGGTCGTGGCGCTACAGCGGCCCGGGCTTCCTGATGGTCGCACTCGTCGTCGAGGCCGTCACCGGCCGGCCGTACGGTGCGGTGGCGGAGGAGGTCGTGTTCGCCCCGGTGGGCATGCGTGCGACGACCTCCGGCACCTGTCCCGTCGGTGACCCGGACGTGGCGGTCGGACGGGTCGACGGTCGCCCGATCGCTGTGGCGCCGGGCTTCGCGACGATCCCGGGGACCGGTGACGTGTGGACCACCGCGGCCGACCTGCTCCGCTACGTCCGGGCCCTGCGCTCCGGCATCCTGACCGGCGCCGCGACGGATCGGACGTGGACGCCGAGGGTGACCCTGCCGCGGTCGGACCAGGACGCGCCGACCGTGGCGAGCGGTTACGGCTACGGCACGTTCACCGGGCGGGTGCTCGGACAGGACGCGTGGTTCGTCCCGGGGGACAACCCGGGGTACCAGTCGCTCCTCGCCCACCTGCCGGGGACCTCGACCGACGTGGTGCTCCTGACCAACGAGGCCGACGGCGTGCAGCGGGTGCTCGGCCGGCTCGCGGCGGCGGGCTGAGACCGACACCACGGGGGTCGGCTGAGACCGCCATCACGGGGTCGTGCTGGGCCCGGGACCGTGGCGGCGTGCAGGGGCCGGGACCGCATCGTCCGGATGCGGCCGACACCGCGGCGGCGGGCTCACGGCCGTGGAGCCGTGGAGCCGTGGAGCCGTCGAGCCGTCGGGCCGGTCCTCAGCCCGCGGTCACCCAGGCCGAGGTGGCACCGAGCACGCGCGACCCGTCGAGGTCCAGCAGCTTCGTCCCGACGAACCGCGCGGCCGACTCGGACGACTGGGTGCGGAACGGCGGCTGCGGGTCGCTCAGGGCGTCCACGATGACGGCGGCGACGCCCTCGGCGCTCTGCGCTGCCGCCGGGTCGAACGCCGACTGCGTCCGAGCCCGGTAGGCCGTGAACGCGGGCTCGTACGCGGTACCGGCGACGGCGGGGGCGTCCTGCGCCTGGACGGAGGCGACGAACGCGGTCAGCACGGCGCCCGGTTCGACGATCCCGACGTGCACCCCGACCGCGGCGGCGACCGGGGCGAGCGACTCCATGAACCCCTCGACGGCGAACTTCGCGGCGCAGTAGGCCTCGTTGAACGGTTGGCCGACGACACCGCCGACGCTCGACACGGTCAGGACGCGCCCGCCGGTCGCCCGGAGGTGGGGCAGTGCCGTCTTCGTCATCGCGACGACGCCGAAGAAGTTGACCTCCATCACCTCGCGGACGGCGTCGACCGACTCGAGCTCGATCGTGCCGAGGTGCCCGGCGCCGGCGTTGTTGACGAGCGCGTCGAGCCGACCGTAGGAGCCGAGCACCGCGTCGACGCACGCCCGGACCGAGTCCGGGTCGGTGACGTCGAGCGCGCGGACGTCGACCTCGACGCCGGCCTGTCCGGCCGCCTCGCGGAGGGCGTCGGCGCGACCGGTGTCGCGGACGGTCGCGACGACGCGGAAGCCCGCGCGGGCCGCGGCGACGGCCGTGGCGAGTCCGATCCCGGTCGACGTGCCGGTGACGAGGGCGACTGGTGCATCCATGACAGCAGCATCCCACGCGGCAGCGGCCCGGGCACGGTGCCGGGCAGCCCGGTCAGCCGAGCAGCCCCAGCGCCCCCGGCACGGAGTACAGGCTGAACGCGATCACGACGAGGGCCAGCCCGGTCACGACCCAGCGGTAGGGCCCGCGCATCCGGTGCTCCGGCGGCAACGCCCGCCGTTCGAGCACGAGCAGGAAGCCGAGCACGATCGGCAGCAGCAGGGCGTTCATCACCTCGACGTCGACCGCGAGTTGCACGAGGTCGACGCTCGACAGGACGATGACCGCGCCGACGACGTGGGTGAGGGCGTACACCGTGAAGAAGCGACGGTTGCCGCGGTCGACGCCGCCGTTCAGGGAGTGCTTCCACCCGAGGACGTCCGCGATGCCCCAGCTCCCGGCGAGCGAGACGACGATCGCGGCGACGAGCGCACCGCCGAGGATCGCCAGGCCGACGAGCACCCGGGCCGGCGCGTCGCCGAGGAACGGCACGAGCGCACCCGCGATGTCGCCGACCGTGCCGAGGTGGGCGGACGCGCCGGCACCGCCCCTCCACACGGTCGCCGCGAGGGTGATGACGACGACGATCATCACGCCCTGGGTGAGGACGGAGCCGAAGGCGGTGTCCCGGCGCTCCCGCCCGAGGTCCCGCACCGTCAGTCCCTTGTCGATCACCGCGGTCTGCTGGTAGAAGATCATCCACGGCATGATCACGGCGCCGACGTTGGCGGCGAGCAGGTACAGGTAGGCGTGGTCGCCGAGGGGGAGCGCGGCGAAGTGCGTCGCCAGGTCACCCCAGTCCGGGTGCGCCAGCAGCATGGCGGGCAGGAACGCGAGCTGTCCGAGGCCGACGACGATGCCGATGCGTTCGACCCGCCGGTAGCTGCCGAGCATCGCGACGACGACCAGGGCGATCGTGACGACCGGCACGGTGATCCAGCGCGACACCCCGAAGAGCTCGCCGACGCCCGCGATGCCGGCGAACTCGGTCAGCAGCGCGCCGACGGCGGACAGCACGAGGGTGCCGGCGGACACCCAGGCCCACCTGCCGCCGAAGTGGTCGCGGATGAGCTGGCCGTGACCCTTGCGGGTGACCACGCCGAGCCGGACCGTGATCTCCTGCACCATGAAGAGGATCGGGATGAGCACGAGCTGGGGGAGCACCATCGTGTAGCCCCACTGGGCGCCCGATTCGGCCGCGGTGATGAGGCAGCCCGCGTCGGTGTCGGCGAGCATGACGATGAGCCCGGGACCCCAGACCTCGAGCGGGCTGCGCCGCCGCCGTGCCGGGGCCACCGAAGGGTCCGCCACGGGGCCGGTCGACGGAGAAGTGGTCGCGGTGGGGCTGGACGGTGGCACGGTCACGAAGGTAAGGCGATCCTTACCTCGGGTTCCATGGGAATCCTCGAAGGTTCGCGCGCCGTCCCCTCAGCGGGACGAGGGTCGGCGCGCCGGGAACGCGCGCCCCGGGTCGTCTCCGCGTGCGACCGCGTCGTAGCGCGCCCACGCCTCGAGTTGGGTGTCGGACGGCGTCTCACCGCGGTGGACCGCTGCCGCGATCTCGTTCGCGTAGACGTTCCGCATCTCCTCGGCGTGCTTGCGCCACGGCATGGTCGTCCTCCCCCTCGGCGCCGCTCGCAGCCGGCGGGTCCGGCCGCGCGCGTATCGATGCGCACGCATCATGCTCCCGGACGGACGGCGCGAGCGCACCCGGGGTCGCCGCCCCCGACCGGGGGAGCGGCCGACCCCAGTGCGGGGCACAGGAGCGACGGACGGACGGACCGACCGGCGGACCAGCGGACCAGCGGACGGGAGGCACGGTGCGGGCCCGACACGCGCCGTGCGTCCGGCAGGACCGTCCGAGCACGGCGGCCGGCGCGCGACCGCTCAGCACCGCCGCAGCGCCGCTGCAGCGCCGCCGTGGCGCGGTGGCGTGGTGGCGGCGACTACGGTGTCCTCGTGGAGCCTCAGCAGCCGCGCGAGCGGCGGAACCCCTGGTGGGCGGTCGCCCTCGTGTACGCGTTCGGCGGGATCCTGTTCCTGGTCGCCGGGCGGATGCTGCCGTGGCAGGACCAGGACCGGCAGGATCCCGAGTACTGATGCCGGACCGCGGAACCGACCGGTCCGAGCCGGCCCTGGTGCCCGAGCTCCTCGTCGCGGACCTCGACCGCAGCCTCGCGTTCTGGTGCGAACTCTGCGGCTTCACCGTCCGGTACGCCCGACCGGAGGAACGGTTCGCGTACCTGCAGTCCGGGACCGCGCACGTGATGCTCGAACAGGCCGGCGTCGGACGCAACTGGGTGACCGGTGCGCTCGAGCGGCCGCTCGGGCGCGGGGTCAACCTGCAGATCGGCGTCCCCGACGCCACGGCGATCGCGGAACGGCTCGTCGGCGCCGGCATGCCGCTCTTCATGGACCCGGAGACGAAGTGGTACCGCGTCGGCGACGAGGAGGCGGGCGTCACCCAGTTCCTCGTCCAGGATCCGGACGGCTACCTGCTCCGCTTCCAGACACCGCTCGGCCGACGGCGCTGACGCCCGAGGAGACCGGACGGTCCGCCGCACCGCCTAGGCTGGGACGATGCTCTCCCGCCGTGCAGCCGCCGTCCGGCTCGACATCCCGCTCGAGATGGCGACCCGCCACGGCATCCCGGCCCACGTGTCGGAGGCCGACCTGACCGCCCTCGAGCAGGACCCGCCCGCGTGGCTCGTCCAGTCGCGGGCCAACCGCACCGGCGCACGGCGCGTGTGGGTGCACCTGGAGTGCGCGGTGTGCGGGTTCGCCGAGGACGCCCGGCCGAAGAAGTGGTGGCCCGAGTGGGATCTCCTGGTCTGCGAGCACCACGACCCCGCGGACGCACCCGCACCGCTCGCGGGCGCCGTCCGCGGCGAGGTGCCGGGCATCGGCTCCCGGTTCGTCGCGCTCGTCGACGTCGAGTAGCCCCCCGCCCGGCACCCGCCCGGCGCGGGCGTGCTCAGCTCACCTGACCCGACCGCGCACCCGACCAGAGGTCGACGTCGAGGACACCGACCGAGTGCTCGTCGATGCGCCGCAGCTCGTCGTCCGTGAACGTCAGGTTGCCGAGCGCCGCGACGTTCTGCTCGAGCTGCTCGACCCGCGAGGCACCGATCACCAGCGAGGTGACCCGCTCGTCGCGCAGTGCCCACGCGAGCGCGAGCTGCGCCAGGCTCTGGCCGCGTTCCGACGCGATGTCGTTCAGCGCCCGCAGGTGGTCGACGACGTCCGGGGTGAGCGACCCGGCGTCGAGCGACTTGCCCGCCGCGGCCCGCGAGTCCTCGGGGACCCCGTCCAGGTAGCGCCCGGTCAGCAGTCCCTGCGCGAGCGCGGTGAACCCGATGACGCCGAAGCCGAGGTCGCCTGCCGCGTCGAGGAGCCCCTCGTCCTCGATCCAGCGGTTCAGCATCGAGTACGACGGCTGGTGGATGAGCAGCGGGGTCCCGAGGTCGGCCAGGATCTCCGCTGCCTGGCGGGACCGCTCGGCGTCGTACGACGAGATGCCCACGTAGAGCGCCTTGCCCTGCTGCACGGCCGTGTGCAGCGCGCCCATCGTCTCCTCGAGCGGGGTGGACGCGTCGAGTCGGTGGGAGTAGAACACGTCGACGTAGTCGAGGCCCATGCGCTGCAGGGACTGGTCGAGCGAGGCGAGCACGTACTTGCGCGAGCCGCCGCCCTGCCCGTACGGCCCCGGCCACATGTCCCAGCCGGCCTTGGTCGAGACGACCATCTCGTCGCGGTACGGCCGGAAGTCCTCGCGCATGAGCCGACCGAAGTTCACCTCGGCGGAACCGTAGGGCGGTCCGTAGTTGTTCGCGAGGTCGTGGTGCGTGATGCCGAGGTCGAACGCCCGACGGCTGATCGCGCGCTGGGTCTCGAACGGCTTGTCGTCGCCGAAGTTGTGCCAGTACCCGAGCGAGAGCAGGGGCAGGTCGAGGCCGGACCGACCGGTCCGGCGGTAGGGCATGGAGTCGTAGCGGTCGTCCGCCGCGGTGTAGGACATGCTCCCGAGCCTACGGACCGCACGGCGGTCGCGTCGCGCCCCACCGCGGGACGGACGGAACGCCTTGCGCGTGCCCACCATCGGACGGGAGGCCCGTGGCGGCGCCGCCACGGGCCTCCCGTCCGGTGGGTACCGCGTCAGCCGAGCTGGGTGGTGGTCGCGTTGACCAGCCAGGTCGTGCCGAATCGGTCGGTCAGCATGCCGAAGGTGTCGCCCCACGGCGCCTGCGTGAACGGCTCGATGATCGTCGCGCCCTCGGACAGGGCGTGCCACCAGCGGGACAGTGCCTCGACGTCGTCGCCGCTCAGGGACACCGAGATGCTGCTGCCGACGTCGAGCGGGTGGTCCGCAGGGGCGTCCGAGGCCATCAGGACGAGGCCGTTCCCGATGTCGAGCTGGCCGTGCATCACCTTGTCGGCGTCGTCCGGACCCACGTCGGCGCCCATCTCGCGGAAGGTGCCGATCCGGAGGTCCCCGCCGAACACCGAGTGGTAGAACTCGAGCGCCTGACGGGCCGAGTCGCGGAACCCCAGGTAGGGGTTGAGGTGGACGGTCATGGTGGTCTCCTTCGAACCGCGCGGACGACGGCGCCCGCTCCGCCACCATGGTGACAGAGCGGGCGCCGCGTCCGGAAGGGTGTCAGGCGGCCATCGGGCCGTACCGCTTCGCTCCCTTGACGTCGTACCGGTCGAGCATCATGAGCTTGTCCCACGCGGCGACGAAGTCGCGCACGAACCGCTCCTGGCCGTCGCTCCCGGCGTAGACGTCGACGATGGACCGCAGCTGGGCGTTCGACCCGAACACGAGGTCGTGCCGGGACGCCGTCCAGCGCTGCTCGCCGGTCGCCTGCACCGTGCCGGCGAAGACCGTCTCGGTGTCGTCGGTCTTCGTCCACACCAGGTCGGTGTCGGTCAGGTTCACGAACCAGTCGGTCGTGAGCGTCCCGACGCGCCCGGTCAGCACGCCGACGTCCGAGCCGTCCCAGTTCGTGCCGAGGACCCGGAGGCCACCGGTCAGGACGGTCCACTCGGGCGCGGTCAGCGTCATCAGGTTCGCGCGGTCGAGGAACACCTGCTCGAGCGCGACGCCCGGGGCGAACTGCTCGAACCGCTCCGAGCGGAAGTTCCGGAAGCCGTCCGCGATCGGCCGGAGCCACTCGAACATCTCGATGTCGGTGAGCTCCTGCGTGGTGTCCACCCGGCCCGGCGTGAACGGCACCGTGACCTCGACCCCCGCGGCACGTGCGGCGTCCTCGACCCCGACGCACCCGGCGAGGACGACGAGGTCGGCGAGCGACACCGACGGGTGCTGCTCCTGGATGCGCCGCAGCGCCTCGACCACCGGCACCGTGCGCCCGTTGACCGCCCAGTCCTTCTGCGGGGACAGGGCGATCCGGCCGCCGTTCGCGCCGCCGCGCTTGTCGCTGTCACGGTAGGTCGACGCGGCCGAGTACGCCGTGAACACGAGGTCGGACGCGCTGATGCCGGCGCCACGGACCGCCGTCTTGAGCGCCTCGACGTCGGCGTCGCCGATCGGGGCTCCCTCGGCGTCGGGGAGGGGGTCCTGCCAGAGCAGGTCGTCCTGCACGGTCGCCTCCGGGCCGAGGTAGCGGTACTTCGGACCCATGTCGCGGTGCGTGAGCTTGTACCAGGCCTTCGAGAACGCGAGCGTGAACGTGTCGAAGTCGGCGAGGAACTTCTCGCAGACCTTCCGGTACTCCGGGTCCACCTTGAGCGCGATGTCCGAGGTCATCATCATCAGGGCGTGGTCCTTGCCGGGCACGTGCGCGTCCGGCGTGCGCGGGGCGTCCGGGTCCTTCGGCGTCCACTGCAGCGCACCGGCGGGGCTCTTCGTCTGCTCCCACTCGTGCCCGAACAGGTTCTCCAGGTAGCTGTTGTCCCAGCGGGTGGGGTCCTGCGTCCAGCTGCCCTCGATCCCGTTCGTCGAGGTGTACTCCGCGTTGCCGGTCCCGACCGGGTTGTGCCAGCCGAGGCCCATCTGCTCGATCGGGGCGAGCTCGGGCGACGGGCCGATCTCGGTCGCGGCGACCTGGCCGTGGCTCTTGCCGAAGGCGTGGCCACCGGCGATGAGGGCGACGGTCTCCTCGTCGTTCATCGCCATCCGGGTGAACGTGATCCGGATGTCGCGTGCGGAGCCCATCGGGTCGCCGTTCGCGTACGGTCCCTCCGGGTTGACGTAGATCAGGGCCTGGTGCGACGCAGCGAGCGGGCTCTGCAGGTCGTAGTCCTCGTCGCCGTTCTGCCCGTGCCAGCGCTCGTCGCGGGACACCATCTCGTCCATGCTGTGGACGTCGTGCGGGTTCCACACCTCCGGGCCCCACCACGTGCCGTCGTCCGGCTCCCACGCGTCGAGCCGTCCGCCAGCGAACCCGTAGGTCGGCAGGCCCATCAGCTCGAGCGAGCAGTTGCCGGTGAGGACCATGAGGTCGGCCCAGCTCAGGGCGTTGCCGTACTTGTGCTTGATCGGCTGGAGCAGGCGACGCGACTTGTCGGTGTTGCCGTTGTCCCACCAGCTGCCGATCGGCGCGAACCGCTGCATCGCGGTCCCCGCACCACCGCGGCCGTCGGCGATCCGGTAGGTGCCGGCGGCGTGCCACGCCATGCGGATCATCTGCGGGCCGTAGTTGCCGTAGTCGGCCGGCCACCAGTCGACGCTCGTGGTGAGCAGCGTCTTGATGTCCTGCTTGAGCTGCTCGAGGTCGATCGTCGCGAACGCCGCCGCGTAGTCGAAGTCGGCGCCGAGCGGATCGGCGTCCACGTTGTTGCGGTGCAGGGCGTCGACCCGGAGCCGCTGCGGGTACCAGTGCTCCAGGGTCGGCGACTGCCCGAAGGCCCCGCCGACGTGGTCGCCCCCGGCCGGGAGCGCACCCCCCATGTGGTAGCTGCAGGTGTTCGTCTCGTCGTGCTCCATCGATCCCATCTCCTACTATCCCTTCCAGACGGACACGGCCCCTGCGTGTCCGATCGCCACGACCTCGATGATCGAGCCGATGCCGGCCGCGATCAGGAGGAACGGTCCCACGATGCCGACCGCGCGGACCAGCCCGCGGTTGTCCACCCGCTCGACGGCGAAGCGCTGCCACCCCCACCAGAGCGCCAGGAGCGCGAACACGGCGATCGACCACGGCAGCATGCCGTCGGCGAGCTCGGTGTGCTTCTCGAGCAGTGCCGTCTCCTTCTCGTGGTGCTCCAGCCACTCGCCCGACTGGGTCGCGAGCGGCACCGACACGAGCGCGACCAGGCCGATGACCGGGGCGCCGACCGCCAGCCAGCGCCTGGCGGCGGGCCACGCGGCGACCGCGATCGCGGTGAGCGCGGCGACCGGGACGGCGACCGAGGTGAGGTGGACGAACAGTGGGTGCAGGGGGATGCCGCCGAACTGCCAGTTCATCGAGGACCTTTCTCTCAGCGCCGGACGACCCGGCGCACGTCCCCCACACAACCGCTTCCATCCGGATCACGCACGGGAGCAGGCCGATCGACGCACACGCCCGATCGTTCGAAAACGCACACGAACGGGCCGCCGACCGCGTGGTTGTCTGGCCCGTGTGACCGACCGCGACACCGAACCCGACATCGACCACCACGACGGCGAGCCGCACGGCGGCGGCCTGTCGTCCAAGCTCAACTGGTTGCGGGCCGCCGTGCTCGGCGCCAACGACGGCATCGTCTCGACGGCGTCGATCGTGGTCGGCGTCGCCGGCGCATCCACGTCCGTGCCCGCGATCGCGACCGCCGGTGTCGCGGCGCTCGTCGGTGGCGCGGTGTCGATGGCGCTCGGCGAGTACGTCTCGGTGAGCAGCCAGAGCGACAGCCAGAAGGCGCTCATCGAGAAGGAGCGCAGGGAGCTCGCCGAGGACCCGGAGACCGAGCTCGAGGAACTGACCCGGCTCTGGGAGGCGCGCGGCCTGCAGCGGTCCACGGCCGAGCAGGTCGCCAGCGAGCTCACCGACCGGGACGCCCTCGCGGCGCACCTGTCCACCGAGCTCGGGATCGACGAGGACGAGGTCGTCAGCCCGTGGCACGCGGCCTTCGCCTCCGCGGCGTCGTTCTCGGTCGGCGCGCTCCTGCCGCTCCTGGCGATCCTCCTGCCGCCGGACGGCGCCCGCATCCCCGTCACGTTCGTCGTCGTGCTCATCGCGCTCGCCCTGACCGGGGCGACGAGCGCGAAGATCGGTGGCGGCTCCGTCCCGCGCGCCACGGTGCGCGTCGTCGTCGGCGGCGCGATCGCGCTGGCCGCCACCTTCGCCATCGGCTCGCTCCTCGGGACCACCGGGGTCGCCTGACCGGCGCCGTGACGGCGACCGCCTGGAGGCCCAGTGCCCGTCCGACGGGCCGGCACCGGGCCTCCAGGCGGTCGCGTCCGCACCACGCGTCCAGCGCGACCGTCGTCGCATGCGGCACGATGGCCGTAGAAGGGACGGTGCATGGCGGAGATCCTGGTGGTCGAGGACGACCCGGAGATGGGTGCGCTCGTCGAGCGGGGGCTGCGTGACGAGGGTCACGCGGTCACGCTCGTCACCGACGGTGTCGCCGCGCTCGTCGCCGCGCGGTCCGGCGCGTTCGACGCGGCCGCGATCGACGTGATGCTGCCCGAGATGACCGGGTTCGAGGTGTGCCGGCGCCTACGCGAGATGGGCCAGGACTTCCCGGTCGTGCTCGTCACCGCCCGGGACGCCGTCGACGACCGGGTGTTCGGCCTCGACTCCGGAGCGGACGACTACCTCACCAAGCCGTTCGCGATCGCGGAGCTCAACGCCCGCATCCGTGCGCACCTCCGCCGCCGAGCCGCCGGCACCCCGACCGTGGTCGAGGCGGGGGCGGTCCGGCTCGACACCGTGGCCGTGCGTGCGACGGTCCGTGGTCGCGACCTGCCGCTGAGCGTGAAGGAGTTCTCGCTGCTCCGCTTCCTCGTGCAGGGCGTCGGCCAGACCCGGTCGCGCAGCGAGGTCCTCGACGAGGTGTGGGGGAGCGCGGAGCACTTCGACCCGACGATCGTCGACCAGTACGTCAGCTACGTGCGGAAGAAGCTGCAGGCCGCGGACGCCGACGTGGCGATCCGGACCGTGCGGGGCGTCGGGTACGCGCTCGACGTCGTGGCCCCGTGAGGCTGCTGCGGCGCCTGTCCATCCGGGCGCGGATCACGCTCGGCAGCGTGCTCGTCGGCGCGGTCGTGCTCGTCGCGAGCGCCGTCGCCCTGCACGTGCAGATCGACCGCGCATCGCTCGAGACCGACCGCTCCCTGGCGATGAGCGACGCGACGCCCTTCGTCATGGACCTCCGGGCGAACCCGGGTGAGACGCCGGACCGGCCGACCGAGGGACTGCTCATCGGCATCCGGTCGTCGTCCGGGGACTGGGTGCTCGACCGGCTGCCCGACGGCCTGCGCGACGCACTGCCCCGGACCGTGGAGCACGAGACGACCCTCCGGCTCGACGTCCACGGCCACCGGAACACCGTCGTCGGGATCCCGGTCGAGAACGACGAGGGCTCGTACGTCGTGTGGGCGGCGCAGGACGGGCGGGCGGGGCACGAGACGCTCGAACGGGTCGACCGGTCGCTCGTCGTCGGCACCCTCCTCGCCCTCGTCGCGTTCGGCGGGACCGCCTGGCTGCTCTCCACCCTGGCGCTCCGACCCGTCGGACGGATGCGCCGGACGGCCGAGGCCATCAGCGCCGGTTCGTCCGACGGCCACCTGCCGGTCGGCCGGACCGCCGACGAGCTCGCCGGCCTCGCCCGGACGTTGAACGCGTTCCTCGACCGGCAGCGCGAGAACGCCGAGCGAGAGCGCCGCATGGTCTCGGACGCGAGCCACGAGCTCCGCACGCCGCTCGCCGCGCTCACCGCACGCCTGGAGCTCGCGCACCGGTCCTCCGGCGACGCGACCGCCCTCGAACGCGAACTGAGCGCAGCCGAGTCCGACGCCGCGCGACTGGTCGCGCTCGCGAACACGATGCTCGAGCTGAGCCGCCTCGACGAGGACGGGCCGACGCCCTCGACCCCCGCGTCCGACCTCGTGTCCGAGCTGATGGCGTCCATCGACCGAGCGCGGGCGATCGACTCGCTGGGGCCTCGTGACATCGACTTCACGGTCGACGTGGACGCCCCCGACGCCCGCTACGGCGTCGGACCGGCGGCGTTCGCGCGTGTGGTCGACAACCTGGTGGCGAACGCGATCGCCGCGGGCAGCGCCGGCGGGGTCGTCCGGGCCGCCCTCCGACAGGACGGAGACGGCACGCTCGAGCTGTCGGTGGTCGACGACGGTCCCGGCGTGCCCGAGGCGTTCCTGCCGCAGGCGTTCGACCGGTTCACCCGGGCGGACGAGTCCCGCACGACGCTCGGCGGGAGCGGGCTCGGGCTCGCCCTGGTCCGGGGCACCGCGGAACGGGCGGGCGGATCGGCGACGCTCGTGAACGGCGTCGACGGGGGCGCAGTGGCGACCGTTCGGCTGCCGCGACGCTGACCGGGCCATCACTCGAGATCTCGAACGAAGCACCTGGCCCGTTCCGGGTTCACTCATGGTTCCGATGCAGATGCTGGGTGCCACCCGATCAGCTGCTGGAGAGGAACACGACGATGATCGACACCGCCGGCCCCGCCACCCACCCCCCGACCCGCCCCGCGGCTCGCTCCGCGGCGGGCCGACCCGCGCTCCGACCCGCGCTCCGACCCGCCCCGTCCGAGCCGCTCGCCGCCGCCGCCCGGCGTCGCCGCCGCGCCCGCTCGGCCCGGGCCGCGATGGCCGACCTGCTCGGCGTGCTCGCCTGGACCTCGGCCGCGTTCGCCGTCGTCCTGTGGCTGGTCACGCCGGCGTCCCGGACCATCACCGGGGTCGGCAGCGTCATCACCGACGCCGGCATCATCGCCGGGCTCATCGGCACCGACCTCACCCTCGTGATGCTCGTGCTCGCTGCGCGCGTGCCGCTCATCGACCGGGTGTTCGGTCAGGACAACGCGATCGCGGTGCACCGGTCGCTCGGCAAGCCCGTGCTGTACCTCTTGCTCGCGCACGGGGCCCTGCTCACGCTCGGCTACTCCGCCGAGTCGGCGACGAGCCCCGTCGCCGAGACCATCGCGCTCTTCTCCACCCCGGACATGCCGCTCGCATACCTCGCGCTCGGCCTGTTCGTCGCCGTGGTGGTCTCGTCGCTCGTCGCGGTCCGTCGCCGGCTGCCGTACGAGGCCTGGCACGTCATCCACCTGCTCAGCTACGCCGCGGTGCTCGTCGCGCTGCCGCACATGCTCAGCGTCGGCGGTGTGCTGTCGAACGGGTCCTGGCAGCGGGTCTACTGGATCGCGCTCTACGCCCTGGCGCTCGGCCTCATCGTCCTGTACCGGTTCGTCCTGCCGCTCGTGGTGACGCTCCGGCACCGCATCCGCGTGACCGCCGTCGAGCCGATCGCCCCCGGCGTCGTGTCGATCCACCTCGCCGGGCGCGCACTCGACCGCCTCGGCGTGCAGGGCGGCCAGTACGGCGTGTGGCGCTTCTGGACGGCACGGACCTGGTGGCATGCGCACCCGGTGTCGTTCTCGGCGGTCCCCGGCACCGGTCACGCCCGGATCACCGTCCGCGACCTCGGCGCCGGCTCGGCCCGGCTCGGCCGCATCCGCCCGGGTGCCGCCGTGTCGCTCGAGGGTCCGTACGGCCTGTTCACCAGCCGTGCCCGGACCGCGCCGTACCTGGCGCTCGTCGCGTCGGGCATCGGGATCACCCCGGTCCGCGCGCTCCTCGAGGACACCGACCTCCGCCCGGGCGAGGCCACCGTGCTGCTGCGCGGGACCGACGCCGACCAGCAGTACCTCTGGAACGAGACCGCCGACCTGGCGAACCGCACCGGCAGCGCGCTCTACGCCATGGTCGGGCGGCGGGCGCACTCCCGGCAGAGCTGGATGACCGAGGACGACGTCCGGCGCGGCGTCACACTCCGGTCCGTGTTCCCGCGACTGCTCGAATCGGACCTGTACGTGTGCGGTCCGAAGGCCTGGTCCGACCTGGTCGTCGAGGAGGCCCGGCTCGCCGGGGTCCCGGAGCACCAGATCCACCAAGAGCGGTTCGAGTGATGCGCGCGCGGGTGGTCGCCGGGGGCATCGTCTCCTCGGCAGCGGTCCTGGTGATCGGGTGGCAGCTCGGCGGGCAGCCGGCCGTGACGGCGTCACAGCCCCAGGCGAGCACGTCCGGCGGCACGAGCAGCGGCAGTTCGGGCAGTGCCGGCTCGGGCGTCAGCGCCAGCGGTGGCACGGGCGGCGGCAGCTCGGACGGCGGCAGCAGCACGGGGGACGGGAGCAGCTCGGGGACGAACGGCAGCTCGGGCAGCGGCGGCAGCAGCGGCACGGGCAGTGGCAGCAGCGGCACGGGCAGCACGGGGGCCGCGAAGGACGGCACCTACGCGGGGCAGACGGCCCAGACCCAGTACGGTCCGGTCCAGGTGCAGATCACCGTGTCCGGCGGCAAGCTCACCGACGTCACCGCACTGCAGCTGACCAACGACGGCGGACGCTCGGTGATGATCAGCCAGCAGGCCGCCCCGATCCTCCGCCAGGAGGCCCTGCAAGCCCAGTCGGCGCAGATCCAGGCCGTCAGCGGAGCGACCTTCACGAGCGAGGCGTACATCACCTCGCTGCAGTCCGCACTCGACCAGGCCGGCCTGTGAGCGTCCGGACCTTCGAGACCATGGGCACCGTGGTCAGCCTCCGGGGCGTGTCCCTGGAGGCTGCCGCGGCGGTCCGAGCGGTCTTCGCCGGCTACGACCACCGGTACAGCCTCTACGACCCGGCGTCGGTCCTCAGCCGGGTGGCGTCCGGAACCCTCCGCCTGGCCGATACCCCGGCCGAGGTTCGCGACACCTACGCCCTCGCCCTGGAGTGGCGTGACCGGACCGGCGGCGCGTTCACCCCGCACCGGCCGGACGGCGTCGTCGACCTGTCGGGCGTCGTGAAGGCCCTGGCGATCCGCGATGCCGGCGCGGTGCTCGACGACGAGGGGTCCGACTGGCTCGTCACGGCGGGCGGCGACGTCCTCGCCCGCGGCCGCTACCGGTCCGACGGACCCGAGGCGGAGCCCGAGCCGTGGAGCGTCGGGATCGTCGACCCGTCCCGTCGCGACACCGTCGTCGGCATCGTCCGGCTCGACGGCGACCGGCGCGCAGTGGCGACCTCGGGTACCGCCGAGCGCGGCGAGCACATCTGGCGCCGCGCGACACCGACCTTCGTGCAGGCCACCGTGATCGCGGACGACATCGTGACCGCTGACGTGCTCGCCACGGCGGTCGTGGCGGGCGACGCCGAGGACCTCGGACGACTGACCGCGGACGGTTCGGTCGACGTCGTCGCGTTCGCCGCGGACGGGCAGGTCTGGGCAACGCCCGGCGCAGAGAGCATGCTGCGGCCGGAGGTCGCCGCCGAACCCTGAGCCTGACCCGAGGTAGCGCTCCGGCTCGACGCCGCCGGAAGGCAATTCGAGCGTCACCGCGTTCGTGTGTCCCGTGGCTGCCATCGCCCCCAACGACGGACTGCGCCGGGCTCCGTGCCGACATCGAGCCGCACCTCGCTGCGCGCCGAGGTGGTGACGACGACCTCGCAAGGGATGACGCCCCGGAGCGTGACCGCGGTTGCAGTCACCTCGAACGACTCGAGCACGAGATCGCCCGTCCCGCTGGCGCTGTCGATGACGACGTCGATCGCATTCGGCACCGTGAGCACGACGGGCAGTCGGACGGTCCCAGTCTTCAGGAGGCGCTCGACGACCCACCCGTGAAGGGTGAGCTGCCCTGCGACCACGCGTGCTCCGGCCGTACCGAACGTCGCGTCGTCAAGCTGGTCGAGGGATCGAAGTGGCACGTCGTGATCTTCGCAGCTCTCGGGCTACGGCCTCCTGCCTTCGGGGCGGCCGTCCTGTTCAACGGCGGGAGGTCCAGCAGGTGATGCGGCGCGTCCACTCAGAACGGTCCGCGCACTGATCCACCAGCTCGACCGGAACAGATCAGCACCACGATCGCCGCGACGACGCACGCCGGGGCGCCGATCTTCGTCCGGGGTCCCGGTGGCGCCGCGAGCAGTGCGACGCCGCAAGCCGCGAGCACATCTCGTCGTCCGGCCTGGCCGGCAGAATGCACAGTTCGGAGTTCGGAGTGCGGACAGCGGATTGTCCGATGGTCGGCATCCGTCCCCACTGAAGGACCGGTCATCGGGCTGCCTCGGCATCGCCCGGCCGGATAGCCCTTGATCCGACGTGATCACAACCCCGCCGCGGAACAGCCGAGGACGATGCCAACCGCAACCGTCCCGGGCCCGACCGCACGAAAGACCGCCGGAGGCAGAGCGCGGTAGCGCCGTGCGGCTCGTTCACCATGGTGTTGCGTGGCCACGTGTCGACCGCGGTCTCGCTGTCCTCCGTCGCCCTTGTGTCGGTGGAGGTGCGGCCGAGAAGGCGCGGTGGTGATCCTCACCGGGTCCGCTTGGTTCTGCAACTCGGCGGAGTTCGGAGGACTTTCACCGGACGAGTGCGTGACGGGCAGCCTTTCGCTGGGGAGCTCGCTCGTCGAGTGGCTGCGGCGCCCACGACCTGAGCCCGACCTCGAGATCAGCTGCCTGAACGCACGCCTTCGCTTGTGAAGTCAGGCGGAGGACCCAGACGACGAGCGTCGCCAGCCCGATCCCACCGATGCACTTTACGGTCGCTTCGCCGGCGAGCAGCAGCCAGCAGCACAGCACCGTCAAGAAACCCGGTGCCGATTGCCATCGGCACCCGCTGACGCTTTGTCCATGTCTGCGGAGTGGGGTCGTCCGGATCGTCGCTCACGACGCGAGAGTCCTTCCGCCGACCACAGGGGGAGCGGCCTCGACTGACTCTCGCGGCTTCGCGCTTCGGCGACGTCCCTTCGCCGATCGGCCAACGGACGCGCTCAGTCGTACTCCCCGATGGAGTGTCGGAGGCGATCGATCTGTGCTTCGACGGCCTCGTAGCACTCCTGGTCAGTCGGGGCGTGCCCGAGATCACGTCCAAGGTCGTTGCGGAACCTGTCGGTCATGTGTCGCATGGATGAGCCAGCCGCGCGGGGGTGGTCGACTGCGCCGAGAAAGGCGACTGCGAGGTTGGCGAGGACGCCGATCATGATGCGACGGTCATCGACGGTGACGAGCTCGGGATGGTCCATGACGGCGTTCCTACTCCGTTCCGGCGACACGGGATGAGCCCGACGTTCGTTCGGGAGCCGATCCTTCAGTGAGGCACAGCAGTGTCGAGGTCGAGTCCAGCGGCGATGAGTTCAGCCGTCCTGCCTGCGCTGAGACTGCTCGTGTCGAGCCACCATCCGCGGTCTCCGAAGCCGCGACGCATCGCCTCGTCGAGTGCGTCGTACCCGTCGAAGGTGAACCGCTCGCTTGCCTCTCTCCGTGCGTTGCGCTCCGTGCACGCCTCGGTGCCCGGAGCCAGAACGACCAGGGACGGCGAAGCTGACGAGAGATGCCCGAGGAGCCGATCGAGGTGCGCACCGTCCGGGATGACGCAGTCGATGACGGTGGCGAAGCCCGCGGCGGTGAAGTTGTCGGCCAGCGCAGCCAGATTCCGGTAACTGAGTTCGACCTGACGGGCGGCTTCCTCCGCGGGGTGACCGAGTGGCCAGACCGCACCAGCGATGATCATCGCGTTCACGTCGTCAGCAGCGATGCGCGCGGCGCGCGGCATCCGCGCTGCGAGAAGTCGAGTCACAGTGGACTTGCCGGCACCCGGCATGCCCGTCACGATCACTGTCTGCACGCAGCCATCCGACCACGTCCGCGGTCCGCGTGCTCGTCGGCGGTCCCGCGGAACGTCGGCCTCATCCGGGAAGCCGCTGGGCAGCCGGTGTTCAGGCGGTGACCGGCTGCCGGGTCGAGTCGAAGCGATCCTCCGTGAACCACATCCGGCACACTGTCGCCATGAGGCAGCACGGTGACGACCTCTGCCCGCTCGGACCTCCTGACCGCCGGCGACTCGCGACCCGGGCTCCTCCGGGCTGGAAAGACCTCGCAGTCACGCTGACGCTGTTCGGTCTCAGCCTGCCGTTGTTCGCCGTCGGCTGGTTCGGCGTCCAGCTGTCGATGTCCGCCTTCGACGCTTGCGGGGACGCAGGGTGCGTTGACACCGTCGGATTGATCGCCTCCATCGGCTTCCCGACCGCGGCTGTCGTCAACATCGTGCTCTGGGCGTCGGTTGCTGAGCGCCGCCGACGTGCCCGTCGTCGCGCGTGGATCACTGGAGTCGCAGCGATCCTCACCATCGTCGTGCTGTTCGTACTTGCTGCGGTGGTCGTCCCGATGGCAGCACAGCCGAACTGATCTGCCCGGTCGTGCTGGAGGAGGCATGCATTGACTCACTTGCTCACCCCTCGTCGTCGGACCGGTGAGCAGACGAGTCGCTCTGGTGAACACATCACCGTGCGGTCCGGAACCTCCTCCCAGACTGGGCGCGGGGATCGAAGGCGCGCGCATGCGTGGTTGAGGCAGCCGGCACCCGGCGCGCAAGGACGTTCCGTCGAGACGCGGGACACCGCCGTCGACAGGTGCGGCGCCGACGACCTCCGTCCTGGCTGCTTCCGAAGGTGCCGCCGAGTCCTGAGCGCAGCCCGGTGACGGACGGGAGGCGCGGTGCCGGCCCGCCACGCGCCTCCCGTCCGTCAGCGGGGCGTGACGGGTCGCGTCCGCACCGCGGCGAGCAGCCGGGTCAGCACGACCGACACGATCGCCCCGGCCGTGATGATCGCCGCGAGCACCACGACCTGGAACCGACCCGCCTCGAGCGGCGATACCCCACCGAACACCGCGCCGACGAACGCGCCCGGCAGCGTCACGAGGCCGGTGGTCCTGGTCTGGTCGGTGCTCGGCACCATCGCGGCGTGCACGGCACGGCGGACGAGGTCGGCGGTCGCCTGCCGCGGGGTCGCGCCGAGGGCGAGCCATCCCTCGACGTCGTCCCAGCGGTCGTCCACGAGTTCGACGAAGCGACGACCGGACAGGGTGGCACCGGTCATGGCGTTGCCGATGACGATGCCCCCGATGGCCAGCACGTACCGGGGCGTGAAGGCGATCGCCCCGGTCGCGAACACGATGAGGAGCGCGACGCCGATGCCGGCGACCATCGCGATCACGACCGGCAGCAGGCGGGTGCGGAGGGACCCGAGGCGTCGCGCGGCGGTCGTCGTCGCCACCGCGAGCATGACGACGAGGGCGGCCCCGATCCAGAGGGGGTCGCGGATGATCCCGGTGAGCACGACGCTGAGCGCCGCGAGCTGCACGGTCCCGCGCAGGACGGCGAGCGCCGGTGCCCACGGGACGGGCGTCCGTGCCGCGAGCAGGACCGCGGTGGTGACGGCGATGAGGACGGCGACGCCGACCAGGGTGCGGACGAGGGTCCCGGGGTCGACGCTCACACCGGCATCGATCCGTCGAGCCGGGCCTCCTCGGCGTCGAGGCCGGCCCGGACCTGGCGGAGCACGACGTCGTCGATCTCGTCGGCGTCGCGGAGGCGGAGGAGGGTCGCCGCCTTGTGCCGTACGAGGGCGAGTTCCAGGGCGACCGCGCTGTCGTGCCGTTGCACCGCGGGGTGGTCGTCGTCGGCCTCTGCACGGGCCTGGATGACGTCGAGGTGCGCCTCGTAGTCCTTCCGGATCCGGGCGACGGTGGCGCGGTCGGCCCCGGCGCGTCTGGCGAGGCGGGGCAGGGCGTCGAGTGCCTCCTCGATCGCCGTCCGTTCGGCGTACCGCCGTTCCTCGCCGACGGCCTCGTCCTCGGGCAGTGCGGCGCGACGGAGGACCACGGGGAGGACGAGCGCCTGGACGACGACGGTCACGACGACCACGCCGGCGGTGACGAAGACGATGAGGTCCCGGTCGGGGAAGGCCGCGCCGGACTCGAGCGTGCGCGGGACGGCGACGGCCATGGCGAGCGAGACCGCGCCGCGGAACCCGGCGAACCCGCTGACCAGGCGGTCGCGGCGTCCCTCACGCGGTGCGCCCCCGGTGTGCCGGGTGACGAGCCAGACGGTCCCGCCCGCGGCGTTGAGGAACGCGAACCGGACCAGCACCAGCACGCCGGCCACAGCGGCGACGAGTCCGACCGCGCGACCGAGCTCCGACGCGGTCAGTGCCCGTGCGGCGATCATCGCCTCGATGCCGACGAGGACGAACAACGCCCCGTTGAGCAGGTAGGTGAGGAACGACCAGAACGCCCGCACCTGCTGCCGGGTCTCGGCGCGGTCGAGCTTCGGTGCGACCTGGCTGACGACGATGCCTGCGGTGACGACCGCGAGCACCCCGGACGCGTCGATCGCCTCCGCCGCGAGGAACGCGACGAACGGCACGAGCAGCGTGACGAGGTTCTGCAGGGTGACGGCCTCGACCCTCCGGAGGACCAGGGTGCCGACCCAGGCCGCGGCGAGTCCGGCCGCCACCCCGCCGACGTAGGACAGCAGGAGCATCCCGGAGACGCTCCAGAACGTGAGCTCCTGCGTGCCCACGGTGACCGCCACGGCGATGCCGTAGACGACCAGGGTGGTGCCGTCGTTGACGAGGCTCTCCGCGCGCAGCACGGTGACGTTCCGGCGGGGGAGCATCCGCGTGAGCACGCCGACCGCGGTGGCGTCGGTCGGTGCGACGGCGGCGCCGAGCACCCAGGCCGGTCCCCACGGCAGGCCGAGCAGGTGGAGCATGGTCGCGACGGCACCGGCGGTCAGCACGACGAGGAGCGTGCCCATGAGGACGATGCCACGGAGGTTCTTCCGGATCTCCCGCAGCGAGGTCGTCAGGCTCTCCCAGTAGAGGAGGGCGGGGAGGAACAGGAGGAGCACGGCGTCGGCGGGGAGCTGGACGTGCGCGAACTCGGGCACGAGGGCGAGTGCTGCGCCGATGACCAGGAGCAGCACGGGCGGTGCCACGCGGATGCGGTCGGCGACGGCAGCGGTCAGCGCGATCGCCAGGCCGAGCACGACCACCAGTTCCGGTCCGAGCACGCGGTCCTCCTCCTCCTCGTTCGGTCGACACTCCAGTCAACTCGGTCGTCGCTGCCGGTGCCGTGGTCGCGGTGTCGCGTGTCGCGTCCGGTCGCCCGGCGGTCGGGAGCGGGGGGCCGGTCGCTCCCGCGGTCGTCGACCCCGGGCCGCGTGCGCCGGCGGCCGGTAGCCTCGCGCTCGTGACCGATCCGCGCCGCCCTCGTGCCGACGAACCCGACCACCTGCTGCCGCTCGACGTCGTGCCGGTCGGGGACCGGTCGATCATCCCCGACCTCCACCGGCCGGTCGCCGCCGTCGTGCGCGACGGTGTGGTCGAGCGGTGGCTGACGTGGCCGTCGGCGCCGCTGCCCGAGCGTGCGGTCGAGGAAGCCGAGGGCTGGCCGACGGGCGAGGGCGTGTGGGTCGTCTACCGCGGCGACGGCATCGACGACACCGGTCGGACCGCGGTGCATCTCGGCCCGGACCGCGTCGGCGCGGCGGTGGACCTCGGCGACCGTCGGGTCGTCGCCGCGGACCCGGGTGGGTTGTGGCTCGCGGACCCGCGTGACGCGTCGGCGTGGAAGGCGGGGATCGGTGACGACGACGACGGCGACGACTCGGACGATGCCGAGGGGCTGGACTCGGTGGATCCGGCCGACCTGCCCTGGGCGGAGGCCGACCCGTTCTGGCCCGACCCCGCCGACTGGACCGAGCTGGACGAGGAGCGTGACGACGAGCCGGACGTCCCCTTCGACGAGGACGGCGACCACGCGTTCGACGCTGACGGCGACGACGCGCTCGACGACGGGGCACACGGGCGCGGAGTGGGCGCAGAGGACAGCGGATCGATGGTCATGACCGCGTACCAGTGGTCCATCGGCTTCTCCGACGACCTCGCGGCCGACGATCCGCGGGCAGCACCCCCGGCCGATCCCGGCCCTCCGTCGCCGACCCCGCCCACCGACCTCGTCCGGATCGCACCGGACGGTACGACGACGACCATCGGTGTCGACCACCTCGTCGACGACGTCGCCGTCGAGGGCGACCGGATGACCCTGCGGTTCCACCGGACCGGCCCGGACCTCGTGCCGCGTCCGTACGGCTCCTGGGACGTGGTCTACCGCCCGCGTGAGGTCGTCGTCGACCTGTCGGACGGGCTGCCGGAGTCGATCGACACCGACGCCCTCGACTCGACCCCGGTCGAGGAACCCGCCGGCTACGACGCCGAGGCGGCGGACGCCGAGCGGGAGCGGTCGATCGAGGAGCGGGAGGCCCGTCGCGTGCCGTGGATCGAACGGCTCGACCTCACGGGCGTGGCGGACACGCGGTGGGCGCTCTGGGACGCGGCCGCGGAGAACCGTGCGCGGAGCGTCGCCCGCCTCGTCGACGAGTTCACACACCTCGCGGACCCGGTGGTCGGCTGGTCACGTGGCGTCGACGGCCCGAGGCGGTTCCGGAGCGACTACCGCGACGTCGACGTCGCGGTCGAGGGGGAGTGGCCGGCCACCGAGGTCGTGGTGTCCTTCGAGCACGCGGCGGTCCCGTTCCTCCGCCTGCGCCGCCGCTACCGCGTGTTCGACGACACCGGGCGCTCGGTCGACCACGGGTACGTCACGGTGTACCTCGAGGAGGACGTCGCCACCCGCCACATCCCGCCCCGGAGTGCCGCGGTCGACGGCGTCCTCGACATCTGAGCGGAGCAGGCAGCCGGGCAGATCCGGCGCCCGGGCAGCCCACGCCCGGTAGCGTTCGGGAATGAGCGACGACACGACCACCCCCGCCCGCACCGCGATCGTCACGGGCGGCGGAAGCGGGATCGGTCGCGCCGCGGCCCTCGCGCTGGCCGCGGCCGGCTGGACGGTCGTGGTCGCGGGGCGACGCGCGGAACCTCTCGACGAGGTCGCCGCCACCGCGCAGCGCATCGTCCCGGTGGTCGCCGACGTCACGGTCGAGGCCGACGTGCGACGACTCTTCGACACGACCGTGGAGCGGTTCGGCCGGGTCGACCTGCTCTTCAACAACGCGGGCACCGGCGCCCCGCCCACGTCGTTCGACGAGCTCACGCTCGAGACCTGGGACGGGGTCCTCGCGGCGACCCTCACCGGCTCGTTCCTCTGCGCGCGCGAGGCGTTCCGCGTGATGCGCACGCAGGTCCCGCAGGGTGGCCGGATCATCAACAACGGGTCGATCTCCGCGCACGCGCCGCGCCCGCTGTCGGCCCCCTACACGGTCGCGAAGCACGGGATCAGTGGCCTCACGAAGCAGCTCCAGCTCGACGGCCGGCCGTACGGCATCGCCTGCGGTCAGATCGACATCGGCAACGCCGCGACGTCGATGGGCTCGGGCGCGGCGGACGGCACGCCGCAGGCCGACGGCACGACCCGCAGCGAGCCCACCATGGACGTCGCCGAGACGGGTCGGGCCGTCGCGTACATGGCCGGCCTGCCGGCCGGCACGAACGTGCCGAACCTCACCGTCATGCCGACGGCCATGCCGTTCGTCGGACGCGGCTGACCGCCGGGCCGGGACCGGGACGGACGGGAGGCCCGTGGCGGCGCCGCCACGGGCCTCCCGTCCGTCATCCGGTCACGTCACGCTGGTCGCACGACGTGCCGCGCGCCGATCGCTCTGGTTGCACGATGTGCCGTGCGCCCGCGGCGGACCCGACACCAGGTGCGACCAGCGCGCGCCGTGCGGCCCACGCGGCTCAGTCGTGGAACGTCTCGATGGACGCGCCGAGCGAGTTCAGGCGCTCCTGCAGACCCTCGTAGCCGCGGGCGATGATGCCGACGTTGCGGAGGACGCTCTCGCCCTTCGCGGCGAGCATCGCGAGCAGGATGACCACGGCCGGACGGAGGGCCGGCGGGCAGCTGACCTCGGCGCCGGAGAAGTGCGTCGGCCCGGTGACGTCGAGGCGGTGCGGGTCGCGCAGCGTGACGTTCGCGCCGAGCCGGGTGAGGTCGAGCAGGTGGATCGCACGGCCCTCGTACACCCAGTCGTGGACGAGCGTCGTGCCGGTCGCGCACGCGGCGATGACGACGAAGAACGGCAGGTTGTCGATGTTGAGGCCCGGGAACGGCATCGCGTGGATCTTGTCGATCGGGGCGTGCAGCTCGGACGGGTGCACCGTGATGTCGACCAGGCGGGTGCGGCCGTTCGCGGCGTCGTACTCCTCGGAGACGTCGAAGCGCAGCCCCATCTCGGCGAGGGTCGCGAGCTCGATCTCGAGGAACTCGATCGGCGCCCGCGTCACCGTGAGCGTCGAGCCGGTGACGATGCCCGCGGTGAGGAGGCTCATCGCCTCGACCGGGTCCTCGCTCGGCCAGTAGTCCACGACCTCGTCGATGACGCTGCGCCCGGTGATCCGGAGGGTGGTCGTACCGATGCCGTCGACCTGCACGCCCAGGAGCTCGAGGAAGAAGCAGAGGTCCTGCACCATGTAGTTGGGGCTGGCGTTGCGGATCGTGGTCACGCCGTCGCGGGCTGCGGCGGCGAGGATCGCGTTCTCGGTCACGGTGTCGCCGCGCTCGGTGAGGACGATCGACCCCGTCGGGACGTCCTTGTTCGCCACGTCGACCTCGTACCAGCCGTTGGTGGCCTCGACGTCGACCCCGAACGGACGGAGGGCGATGAGGTGCGGCTCGACCGTGCGCGTGCCGAGGTCGCAGCCGCCCGCGTACGGGAGGCGGAAGGCGTCGAAGCGACCGCTCAGCGGGCCGAGGAACATGAGCACGCTGCGGGTCCGACGGGCGGCGTCGGCGTCGATCGCGTCGAGGCGGAGGTCGGACGGAGCGACGATCTCGAGCACCTCGCCGTCCTCGGACCACGTGACGCTCGCGCCGAGGCTCCGGAGCACGTCGATGATCCGGTCGACCTCGACGATGCGCGCGACCCTGTGCAGCCGGGTGACACCGCGGTTGAGGAGCGAGGCGCAGAGGAGCGCGACGGCCGCGTTCTTCGACGAGTTCACCGCGATCGACCCGCTGAGCTTCCGGCCGCCCTGGACCCGGAGGTGCGCGCGCTGCGGCGCCCCGCCGATCGAGACGATCTGCTGGTCGAGGGCGTCGCTGATCCGGGTGAGCATCTCGAGCGAGAGGTTCTGCCCGCCCTGCTCGATGCGGTTGATCGCGCTCTGGCTCGTGCCGACCCGTTCGGCGAGCTGCGCCTGGGTCATGCCGCGGCCCTTGCGGGCGCCACGGATCAGCGCGCCGACCTCGCGGAGGGGTGCTGCGGTGGTCTGGGGAGCGACGAGGGTGGTGTCGGTCATGAGGGGCACGCTAACACGCTCGTGAGATAAAACGGGTGACAACTGCGCCCGAACTCACAGGAACAGATCGGGAATATCCCGTAGGTGAGAAGTCAGTCCGAGGTGCGTGTCCAGGGCCCGCGGTTCTGGCTGCGGCTCCAGGTGCTGTGCGCGCCCCGTCCGGGACCGGGTTCGGTGAGCCAGTACCGGGAGCCGGGCGTCCAGCCGGCGACGACGCTCGCGCGGTCCTCGTCGACCGGCACAGCGAGCCCGGAGCAGCGGAACCAGCCGGCGACGGTCAGCTCGACGACGTCGACCTCGGCCGCGGCAGCGGTCCAGTCCGGCATCACCCACGCGTCCTCCCGTCCCGTGGCGACACCCCAGTCCCAACGACGCGTCGTGCTGCTGACGTCGAGTGGGAACCGTCGACACAGTTCGGCCCAGTCCTCGAGCCGGTCGATGACGATCGTCCTCGTGGCCCGCCCGTCGTGTGCCTCGGTGACCTCGGCGCGCTGCCAGCCGAACGAGTCCTCGACGGCCCACAGGGCGAGCGGTCCGTGGTCGGCGAAGGGCGCGGAGGAGGTCTGCGGAACGGGCCAGGGCGGCGTGGTCCACCAGTCGCCGCTCACCGGGCCGTCCGTGCCCCGGGCCTGGTCGGCGCGGATCCCGTCCGCCCACTCGGCGAGCTGCTCGGGCATCGGCGGCGCCGGACGTCCGGCGTCGTCGCCCTCGAACGACACCGCCCACTGCACGGGGTCCTGTCCGCCGAGCCGCTGCACGACGGGGCTCGCCGCCGCCCGGGCCGCGAGGCGTCGCAGCGGTGCGACGAGCTCCGGGCGGGCGAGCAGGTCGTCGGTCGCGTCGCGCTCCTGCCACCAGAGCGCCGACTCCGCGGTCTGTTCGAGGGCGTCGACCACGTGGTCCGGGGTCAGTGCGGCGGGCTCGACCGCATCGAGTGCCGCGGCGACGGCGGCGAGGGTCGGCATCGGTTCCGCGTCCGGGGTCGACGAGGTGACCGTGCCGGAGTCGTCGAGCGTGAGCCCCCACAGCGCGACCGCACGGCCCTGCTCGCGCGTCAGGTGCACGTCCGCCCAGAACAGCACGCTGCCGAGGTGCTCCGCTGCCGCAGACCTCCCGCCCGCGGCAAGGAGGAGCTCGAGGAGGAACCGTCGGCCGCGCGGGCCCTCGAGCAGGTCCGCGGCGGTGATCACGGCCCGAGGCTACCGGTCGTGCAGGTCGCCGCGAACGATCGAGTCACCCGAGTGCTGCGGGTCGCCGTCGTCGCGCTCGGCCGAGACGTCGACCACGGGGTACTTCGCGAGGTCCATGTCCGCCGGGACGACGAACCGGCCGCGGTCGCCGTCGAGGAACCCGACGCTCACGAGCCCCTTGAGGTCCGACTGCATCATCCAGACCTCGCGGAGCGTGCCGGCGCTCGACGGATCGCGGTCGCCACGGACGTCGACGACGAGGGTGAGCCGGCCGTCGCTGCCGCGTTCGAGCTCGGCGGTGCCGCGCGCACCGCCCCAGTCGGGCAGGGCGTCGAGGGTGGCGCGGGCGACCACGGTGCCGCCGCTGCCCGGATCCGGGACGACCCCGGTCACCACGCCGACGCCGACCAGGAGCGCGAGCACCCCGACCCCCGCCGCGAGCGCTCCAGCGAGGACGCGGCGACGTCGACGCAGCGCGGCGGTCCCGCGCCGGTCCCGACGGCCGGACGGTCGCGTGGCGGAGACCGCCGGACGGGTCGGGGACGCGGCGGACTGCGCCGGCGACCCGGCCTCCGGGGCGGAAGCCGTCCCGCGGTCGTGACGGTCGTCCGGTCGGCGGTCGGCGTCAGGGCGAGCGGACGGGGCGGGGTCGACCCGTGCCTCCAGGCCGTCCGCCGCCTGCTCGGCTCGGACCGTGGCCGCGATGCGGTCCCAGACCCGCTCCGGGGGCGCGACCAGGTCGATGCCCGACGCCGACCGGGTGACCGCTGCGACGCGCTGGAGCTCCGCCACCTCGGCGCGGCACTCGGCGCACTCGGCGAGGTGCGCCGCGACCTCGTCGTCCGCCACCACGTCGGTGACCGCGAGCATCGCCAGCGCCTCGTCGTCCACGTGCTTCACTCGATCACCTCCAAACGTGTTCGGAGCCGAGCGAGACTCCGATGGATGTGGCTCTTGACCGTCCCGAGCGGGATCTGG
This sequence comes from uncultured Curtobacterium sp., assembly GCA_913778205.1. GTDB lineage: Bacteria > Actinomycetota > Actinomycetes > Actinomycetales > Microbacteriaceae > Curtobacterium. Next base: position 24,061 of record CAJYUW010000020.1, on the reverse strand, counting down.
AGCCGCTCCGCGATCTCACGATGGCTGAGGTCCTCGTAGAAGGCCAACCGCATGACACGTCGCGGCTCGTCGTCGAGGCGGTCGAGCTCCCCGGCGACGAGCGCGCGTTCGGCGAGGTCGAACGACGGCTCAGGTGCGACCGCGGTCTCCTCGACGATGGTCGGGTCCGCGGCCGGCGCCTGGCGCGCCCGCTCGGCGAGCGCGTCCGCGATGCAGTTCCGGGTGATGCCGACGAGCCACGCCCCGAGCGGCCCGCGCTCCGGATCGAAGCTCGCGCACCGACGCCAGGCCTTGACGAACACCTGCTGGGTGACGTCCTCCGCGGCCATCGGGTCGCGGAGCGCCCGGAGCGCGAGGGTGTGGACGAGCGGCGACCACCGGTCGTACACGGCGCGCAGGGCGGCCTCGCTCCCGGCGCTGAAGGCGTCGGAGAGCTCGCCGTCGTCGGGGAGGATGGTCGTCACGGGGTCCTGTCGTCGGGGCGGTCGGCATCGACCGTGCCTCGATCGTACGGATGTCGGGGCGACGGGGTACGGCGGGCACACGGTCGGGCCTCCCGGGTCATGACACCGGCGTCGCGGTGATGACGAGGTTGCTCTCGTAGTGGCGGGTCTGCTCGTCGAACACGCCGCCGCACGTGACGAGCACGAGTCGACGGTCGCCGTCCGTCCGGAAGATGCGGTCCCAAGGGAGGCCGCGCTTCTCCAGCAGGGAGACCGAGTCGATCCGCCAGCGGGTCTCCGCACCGGTCGTGTCCGCGATCGTGATGGTCCGGCCGTCGGGCACGTCGCGGAGGTGGGCGAAGGGGCCGACCCCGTAACCGACGGCGTCGACGTGGGCGGCCAGGACCACCGTGCCTTCGGTGGAGGCCGGGGCGGCGCCGTACCGGTACCAGCCCGCGACCGCGGGGTCCGGCGGGAGCGCCATGGCGCCCTGCGCGTCGACGCCCTCCGGCCGGACCGACGCCGTGACGCCGGCCCAGTCGACGGTGACCCGGGCGGGTGCCGCTGCAGCCGGGGCGACCGGCGGGACGGTCGCGGCCTGCTGCGGCACCGCGGTCGAGAACGCCGCCGGGGGAGGCGTCGGCGTGTTCGTGGGGGCGAGGGAGGGGTGCCCGCCGGGGAGGGGGCCGGCCGGCGAGCACCCGGTCAGGACGGCGACGGCCGCCGTGGCGACGGCGAACGCCGCCACGGACGGCCGTACCGTGCGTCGCACGATCAGCGGCCGGAGTCCTGCCGACCGGCGTCCGCGGTGCGGCGCCGACGGATGGCGACGGTCCCGAGCACGGCGGCTGCGAGGAGCGCAGCACCGGCGCCGATCCACGGCGCGACGTCGGGCTGGTTCGTCGCGACGAGGCCCGCGTTGCCCGCCGGGACGCCGTTCGGGGTGCCGCCGAGGCCCGAGATCGTCTGGGTGGCGAGGGCGAGGTTCTTGTCGTCGAGGCTGCCCCACGCGTACACGATGGTGTCGGTGCCGGCCTTCACGGCGACGTCCGCCGGGCCGATCACCGGGGTGGTGGTGCCGGCCGCTGCCACCGAGGCCGAGACGGTGCCGGCGGGGAGTTCGAGCGCCTTCTCGTCGGGGTTGGTCAGGCCGGAGATCACGGCCTTGCCGCCGGCGAGCACGTCCACGGCGGGCGCCGCGGCCACGTGCCGGACGATGAGGCGGCCCTGGCCGGCCGGGGTGGCCGACGTGTCGTTCGTGAACAGGGTCGCGGTCGGCTTGCCGCTCGTGTCGTCGTGCGCGACCGCGGTGTAGTTCCCGCCGGCGTCGAGCGTGACGTCGACCGGGCCGATGATCGGCTTCGAGTCGTCCGTCGCGTCACCGGCGGTGATCGCGATCGAGTGCGCCCCGGCCGGGACCATCATCGGGCCGGCGAGGGTGCCCGGCGTGAAGTCGTCGAGCGCGCGCTTGCCGTCGAGGTACACGTCGACCGTGACGGACGGGACGGCGTGCAGGACGGAGAGCGTGGCGTCGCCGGTGGCGGCCGTGGCGGTCGCGGCGGGCAGGACCGCGGCGGTCGCGGCGAGCAGCACACCGGACGCGAGGCCGGCGGCGAGGGTCTTCTTGCGCATCGTTGTCGTTCCCTTCTCGGGCCCGGGTCGGGCCGGTCGGCTCGACGTCGTCCTCGACGTCTCGCAGGTACTACCGACGGATCCACCGCTCCGGTTGCGGTCGGTTGCTGGGGGTTCGCTCCCGGATCTGTCCCCCGTTCTGTACCCCACGCGCTCGTCGGGGCGACGCGCGCTTACGGGAGGGCCGAGTGGGCCGATAGCCCTCGGTGCACGCCCACGGAAGGGCGGCATCCCGCCCCACGGACGGCGGCGGGACGATCGAGAACCAGGACGGGCCATGATCGTCGTCACACGACTCAACGGCAGCGGCTTCGCTGTGAACCCGGACCTCGTGGAGCGCATCCAGGAGACGCCGGACACGACCCTCATCATGGTCGACGGCGCGAAGTACATCGTGCGCGAGCCCATGGTCGAGGTCATCGACCTGATCGCCGCCTACCGTGCGCGCATCGTCGGGATGGCCTACGGCACCGACGCGACTACACCGCGGAACGCGACCGGTCCGCAGCCGACGCTCGCCCCGGTGGCCTCGCTGCACGCCACGTCCGAGCACCGCGTGCAGGACGGGGGTCGCTGACGTGGACATCGCGACGATCATCGGCATCCTCATCGCGTTCGGCGCGCTGTTCGGCATGGTCGAGATGGAGCACGTCGAGCTCGCCGGGCTCTTCCTCCCGGCGCCGATGCTGCTCGTGTTCGGTGCGACCATCGGCTGCGGCGTCGCGAGCACGACGCTGAAGGACGCGATCGCCTCGTTCAAGGCCGTCCCGAAGGCGTTCACCGGCAAGGTCACCCCGCCGCAGTCGGTCATCGACGACGTCGTCGGACTCGCCGAGACCGCCCGTGCGAACGGCCTGCTCGCGCTCGAGCAGGAAGCCGACAAGCACGACGACCCGTTCATGAAGAAGGCGCTGCAGAACATCGCCGACGGCACCGACGGCGACGAGCTCCGGATCCTGCTCGAGGACGAGATCGAGTCGAACGCAGCCCCGGTCCGGAGCGCGAGCGCGTTCTTCATGGGCCTCGGCGGGTTCGCCCCGACCGTCGGCATCATCGGCACGGTCGTGTCGCTCACGCACGTGCTCGCCAACCTCGGCAAGCCCGACGAACTCGGCCCGCTCATCGCGAGCGCCTTCGTCGCGACGCTGTGGGGCCTGCTGACGGCGAACTTCCTCTGGCTGCCGATCGGCGGCAAGCTCCGGAAGCTCGCGCAGCTCGAGTCCGACCGGCAGACGCTGCTCATGGAGGGCCTCCTCGCGGTGCAGGCCGGGAGCCAGCCGCGCCTGCTCGGTGAGCGCCTCAAGGCCATGGTCCCGCCGGCGGCTCGGCTCGCGGACGCGAAGTCGGCGAAGTCGGCGAAGTCCGCCGCCAAGGGCGCCGGCGCCGACGACGAGCAGCTGGCGGCCTGACGATGAGCGGCAACCCGCGCGGACGCGGTCGTGGTCGGGCGAAGAAGGGGCACGACGAGGCCGAGCACCCCGACGAGCGCTGGATGGCGTCGTACATGGACATGATCACCGTGCTGATGTGCATGTTCCTCGTGCTGTTCGCGATGTCGACGGTCGACCAGCAGAAGTACATCGCCCTGAAGAACTCGCTCGCCACCGGCTTCGGCGAGGTCAAGTCGCAGAAGGTCGACACCGCGTCCGGGACCGTCGTCACGAAGGACCAGGTGAAGGACGGCTCCGGCTACTCGATCGACAAGTCGCAGGCCGACCACTCGAGCGCCTCGAGCGGCAGCGCGAACAGCAACGCCGAGGCCGGTCCGGGCGCCGCGACCGCCGACCCGACGAGCACGGCGGTGCCGAAGGCCACCTCCAAGGCCGACGTCGACGCCGCGAAGCACGAGCTCGACGACCTGCAGGGCATCGAGCGGGCGATCCAGTCGAACCTCCGCCGTGCCGGCCAGACCGCCAACGTCCAGTTCACCGTCGACGCCCGGGGACTCACCGTCCGGCTCGTCGGCAGCGAGACCTACTTCGCGACGAACAGCGCCGACCTCTCCGACCAGGCGAAGCGGATCATGGACGCGATCGCGCCCGTGCTCCGGACGAGCGACCACGACGTCAGCGTGGAGGGGCACGCCGACCAGCGCGACTCCACCGCGCCGTACGCGACCAACTGGGAGCTCAGCGCCGCCCGGGCCACCGGCGTGCTGCGGGACCTCGTCGAGCGCGGCGGCATGCCCGCGGCGCACGTCCAGAGCGTGGGGTTCGGGTCGAGCCGACCGCTCGCGAAGGGCGACTCCGACCAGGCGCTCACGCTGAACCGCCGGGTCGACATCGTGGTGCTGTCGAACCAGGACCAGGACGTCAGCGCGCTCATGCCGGCACTCGCGGCAGCGCAGGACGGCGCGAAGGGCGTGACGAACGGCTGACCTCCCACCGCCCCAGAAGGGGGCACAGCGCTGACGGGTGGTCCACGGCGGACCGATAGACGCACCCGTGATCGAGACCGCCGCCGCACCGCCGACCCCGTCCGGCGCGCCCGCGCGGGCGACGAACACGCCTGGCGCCCCGTCCGGCGCGCCCGCGCGGGCGACGAGCACGCCCGGCGCCCCGTCCGGTGCGCCCGCGACCGGCGACGCACCGGTCGACGTGTACGACTTCGCACGGCCGTCGACCCTCGCGCGCGAGCACGCCCGGGTCCTCGAGCTCGCCTTCGAGACCTTCGCCCGCCAGTGGGGGACGCAGCTCACGGCGAAGGTCCGGGCCGTCAGCCAGGTCACGTGCGAGTCGGTCCAGATGACGACCTACGACGAGTACGCGGCCTCGTTGCCCGCGCTCACCGGCATGGTGCTGCTGCCCATCGCCGACGTCGCCGCGAAGGGCGTCCTGCAGGTCCCGCTCGACGCCGCGCTCACCTGGGTCTCGCACGCCCTCGGCGCCTCGAAGCCCCTGCCGACCCCGGAGCGGACCTTCACGCCGATCGAGCAGGCGCTCGTCCGGAAGATCGTCGAGGACGCCCTCGACGACCTGCGGTACTCCTTCGGCGGGCTCCTCGCGCACGACGTCACCGCCGGCGGGTTCCAGTTCAACTCGCAGTTCGCCCAGGCCGCGCAGAAGGGCGACCTGATGATCGTGGCGTCCTTCGAGATCCGCGTCGGCGACCGCGTCGCCCCCGGGACGCTCGCGCTCCCCGCCGAGTCCGTCCTGCCGCAGCTCGGCGAGACCAGCGCGCACGTCTCGGCCGCCGAGGCCCGTCACCTGCTCGACGAGCAGCTCGCGAACGTCCCGGTCGGCGTCGCGCTGCGCTTCGCTCCCGCGACCGTGCTGCCCGCGCAGGTCCTCGGACTCGCCGTCGGGGACGTGCTCCCGCTGCCGCACCCGCAGCACCGCCCCCTCACCATCGCGGTCGACGGCGAGCCCGTCGGCACCGCGGCCGTCGGCGCGAACGGGTCGCGCCTCGCCGGCATCGTCGTCACCACCACCGCAGCTACGGAGCCCTCCGCATGACCGCCACCACCACCCTCCACGCCACCGCCGCCGACGCGCTCGTGGTCGCCCTGCCGACGGCGGCGCCGCTCAGCGCGGTGGCCCAGCCGGGAGGCGCGACACCGGCAGCGCTCGACGCGGCGGCCACCGGGGTGGTCGCCTCGTTCGTCGGCGGCCTGTCGGCCGACCTCGTGCTCGTCCTCACCGACCTCGACGCGGTCACGGCCGCCGGCGGGACCGAGCACGGCATCGTCGACGTGACCGACGTGCTCCGTCCGTCACTCGAGGCCGCCGCCGCGGTGCTCGGGGTCGGGGTGCTCGGGGACGCGCGGCTCGAGTCCGGGACGGCGCTCCTCGCCGACCCCGAGACCGCGGTGTTCGAGCTCACCGCGGGCGGCGTCCCCGGCGGCTGGTTCGGCATCCGGATCCGCGAGAACGGCACCGTCTCCGCGTCCCACGCACCCGCCGTCGCGAGCTCCCTCGGCAACCTCGGCCGGATCAACAACGTCGAGATGACGCTGACCGTCGAGATCGGCCGCACCCGGATGTCCGTGCGCGACGTGCTCGGCATGGAGCCGGGCGCGGTCGTCGAGCTCGACCGCAGCGCCGGCGCGCCCGCCGACGTGTTGCTCAACGGGCGGCTCATCGCGCACGGCGAGGTGGTCGTCGTCGACCAGGACTACGCCGTCCGCATCACGAAGATCCTCGACGTCGCCGAGACGGTCTGAGCATGGACACCGCGGTCATCGTCCTCCGCGTCGCGCTCTCGCTCGGCGTGGTGCTCGCCCTCATGTGGGTGCTGCACCGGGTCAGCCGGAAGAAGCTCGTCGGCGGGAGGGCGCACGGCCGTCGCGCGGCGTCCGTCGAGGTCGTCGGCCGTCAGGGCATCGGCGGGAAGGCCAGCGTCGTGGTGGTCGACGTCGAGGGGGAGCGACTCGTGCTCGGCGTCTCCGAGCACGGCGTCTCGCTGCTCACCAGCGCGGCCGCCCCGGCGCCGGAGCTGACCGTCGTGACCGCGCCCGTCGCCCTGCCCACCCGGACCGCACCGGCGCCACGCGGCACGGAGCCGACCCCGTCGGCCGACGCGTTCCGTCGGGAACTCGACCTGCACGCCGGAGCCGAGCCGGGCCTCCCGTCCGACGCGACGGCTCCCGCCGCCGCGCCGCTCCCGATGCGTCCGCGCAACCGGCGCCCCCAGCGCGCGGTCGTGCCGACCGCCTCCCAGCTGCAGGGCTCGATCCTGTCCGCCGACACCTGGCGGCAGGCCGCCGCGGCCCTGAAGCACCGGCGGGCCGGGTGAGGGCGGCGGCTCCCGCGACGGCGCGCCGCCTCCGGCTGGCGTCCTCCGGTCGGGTCGTCGCGGTCGGCGTCCTCGGACTGATGGTGGTCGCCGGGTACCTCATGCTGACGGCCACGGGCGCGCACGCCGCCGGGGTCGTGCAGCCGACGGCGCCGGCGACCCCGACCGCGCCGGCGACGGGGGACTTCAGCGTCAGCGTGAACGGCCCGGACGGCACGCCGTCGTCGGCGGTCGTGACGCTCATCGGCATCACGCTCCTCAGCGTCGCCCCCGCGCTCATGCTCATGATGACGTCGTTCACGAAGATCTTCGTCGTCCTCGCGATGACCCGGAACGCGCTCGCACTGCAGTCGATCCCGCCGAACCAGGTGCTCGCCGGCCTCGCGCTCTTCCTGTCGCTCTTCGTGATGGCGCCGGTGATCGGGCACATCAACGACGACGCGCTGCAGCCGTACCTGGCCGGGCACCTCGACTTCACCCAGGCGGTCGAGGTCGGCACGAAGCCGCTGCGGACGTTCATGCTGCACCAGACGCGCGAGGAGGACGTCGCCCTCATCACCCGCGCGGCCGGTCAGGCGAACCCGAAGGACATCGCGGACGTGCCGATGACGACCGTGATCCCGGCGTTCATCATCTCCGAGCTGCGGAGCGCGTTCATCATCGGGTTCGTCATCTTCATCCCGTTCCTCGTCATCGACCTCGTCGTGTCCGCTGCGCTCATGTCGATGGGCATGATGATGCTCCCGCCGGTGATGATCTCGCTGCCGTTCAAGATCCTGCTGTTCGTGCTCGTCGACGGCTGGGGGCTCATCATCAAGTCGCTCATCGAGTCGTACCAGGTGGTGCACTGATGGACCAGCAGGCCGTCCTCGACCTCGTGCTCCAGGCGCTCCTCGTCGCCGGGAAGCTCGCCGCGCCCGTCCTCGTGACGTCGCTCGTCGTCGGCTTCGCGATCTCGCTGTTCCAGTCGGTGACGCAGATCCAGGAGGTCACGCTCTCGTTCGTCCCGAAGGCCGTCGCGGTCGCGATCGCGCTCGTCGTCTGCGGCAACTGGATGATCTCCGAGATGATCGCGTTCACGCACGCGGCGTTCGACATGATCCCGAAGCTCCTCGGGGCGGCCTGATGGAGTTCGCGATCGACGCAGCGCGCCTCGAGGGGACCATGCTCGCCGGCGTGCGGCTCGTGGCGTTCTTCGTGATCGCGCCGCCGTTCTCGTACCGCGCGTTCCCCGCCACCGTGAAGGTCGTGCTCGGCATCGGGCTCGCCATCGGGGTCGCCCCCCGGGTCACCGCGGGCTACGCGCCGGCCGACACCGGGGCGTTCGTGGTCGCCCTCGTCACGCAGCTCGTGGTGGGCCTCGCGCTCGGGTTCCTGGTCGCCGTCGTCTTCGCGGCCGTGCAGTCCGCGGGCGCGCTCATCGACCTGTTCGGCGGGTTCACGCTCGCCGCCGCCTTCGATCCGCAGTCGCAGGTGCAGGGCGCGCAGTTCACCCGGCTCTTCCAGATGACGGCGCTCGCGCTCCTGTTCGCCTCCGGCGGGTACCAGCTCATCGTCGCCGGACTCGTCCGGTCCTTCGACGCGGTGCCGCTCGTCGGCGCGGACGGCACACCGGGCGGCTTCGCGCTCAGGGGGTTCTCCGGGGTGCTCGTGCACGCCCTGACGCAGATGTTCCTCGCCACGCTGCAGATCGCCGGCCCGCTCGTGGTCGTGCTGTTCCTCGCCGACGTCGGGCTCGGCCTGCTCACCCGCGTCGCCCCGGCGCTGAACGCCTTCCAGATGGGCTTCCCGATCAAGATCGGCCTCACCGTCCTGTTCGCGGGCGCGCTCGTGATGGCGTTGCCCTCGGTCGTGTCGTCGCTCACGGGCGACGCCGTCCAGGCGATCACGGGCAGGGGGTGAGGACGTGTCCGACAGCGGAGAGCGGTCCGAGAAGGCCACCGACAAGCGGATGCGCGAGGTGCACCGCAAGGGGCAGCTCGGGCGGTCGCAGGACCTCGGCGCGTGGGTCGGCATCGCGGCGGCCGCGGTGATGATCCCGGCGGCGATCGGCAACGCGGCAGCGGCCGGGACGGACCAGCTCACGGCCGTGCAGACCGTGATCGCCGACCCGACGATCGGCACCGTGCGCCGGGTGTTCGGTGACGCGATGGCGTCCGTCGGCACGATCGTCGGGCCGATGCTCGGTGTGACGGCGGTCGCGGTCCTCGCGGTCGCGGTCGCCCAGGGCGGTGTGCACTTCCGTCGCCTGGCACCGCAGCCGGACCACTTCGACCCCGTGCAGGGGTTCAAGCGGGTGTTCGGCGTGCAGGCGCTCTGGAACGGCGTGAAGGCGCTGCTCAAGACCGCGGTCGTCGGGCTCGTGCTCTGGTTCGCCGTGCAGGGCCTCGTGCCGGTGCTCATGACGAGCGGGTCGCTGCCGCTGACGTCGGTGCTCGCCGCCGCGGGCGAGGGCGTCGGCACGCTCCTCCGCGCGGCCGTCGCCGCCGGACTCCTGCTCGCGGCGATCGACGTCGTCGTGGTCGTCCGGCGGAACCGGAAGCGCACGATGATGACCAAGCGCGAGGTGAAGGACGAGCACAAGCAGTCCGACGGCGACCCGCTCATCCGGTCCCAGCGACGGTCCCGCCAGATGGCGATGAGCCGGAACCGGATGATCGCCGCGATCGGCGACGCCGACGTCGTGATGACGAACCCGACCCGCTACGCCGTCGCGATCCGGTACGAGGCCGGGAAGTCCGCGCCGCGGGTGGTCGCGAAGGGCGCCGGCCCGGTCGCGACGGCGATCCGGGAGAAGGCACTCGAGGCCCGTGTGCCGATCGTGCAGGACGTCCCGCTCACCCGGGCCCTGCACGCCGCGTGCGAACTCGGGCAGGAGATCCCGGTCGACCTGTACACCCCGGTCGCCCGCGTCCTGTCCTTCGTCATGCAGCTCACCGCCCGAGGCGCCGCCGCCGGCACCCACGCCGCACCGCGGCCCACCGCGGCGGACGAGGTCGCGACCGTCCTCGACCCGACGACGCTGGCCGGCGACGTCCGCCCCCGCAAGCTCCGCACCCCGCGCCCTGCCCAGACTCCGCGCGAAGGCGCACCCACGGAAGGGGTTCCCGCATGAACCGCAAGGACCTGCCGAAGCTCGTCGTCCCGGTCTTCGTCGTCGGCATCATCCTGCTGCTGATCCTGCCGGTGCCGTCGTTCCTGCTCGACGTGCTCATCATCTGCAACATCCTGCTGGCGCTCGTCATCCTGCTCACGACGCTCTTCGTCAAGAAGCCGCTCGACTTCTCGGTGTTCCCCTCGCTGCTGCTCGTCGCGACCCTGTTCCGGCTCGGCCTCAACGTCGCCTCCACCCGACTCGTCCTCGGCGAGGGGTTCGCGGGCGACGTCATCCAGGCGTTCGGGCACGTCGCCGTCTCGGGCTCGGTGATCATCGGCGCGGTGATCTTCCTCATCCTCGTGGTGATCCAGTTCGTCGTCGTCACGAAGGGCGCCGAGCGCGTCGCCGAGGTCGGTGCGCGCTTCACCCTCGACGCGATGCCCGGCAAGCAGATGGCGATCGACGCCGACCTCAACGCCGGACTCATCACCGACGCCCAGGCCAAGGAGCGGCGCGCGGCGGTCTCCGCGGAGGCCGACTTCTACGGCGCGATGGACGGCGCGTCCAAGTTCGTCAAGGGCGACGCCATCGCCGGCATCCTCATCATCGTCATCAACCTCGTCGGCGGCATCGCGATCGGCATGCTGCAGCACGGGCTGTCGATCACCGACGCGCTCGGCAAGTACGGCATCCTGACGATCGGCGACGGACTCGTCACCCAGATCCCGGCGCTGCTCATGGCCGTCTCGACGGGCATGATCGTGACCCGCTCCGGCGCCGAGACCGAGATGGGGTCGAGCGCCGCCGCGCAGCTCTCGCAGTCCCGGAACGCGCTCACGATCGCCGGCGTCGCGGCGATCGCGATGGGCTGCATCCCCGGCATGCCGATCATCGCGTTCCTCGTCGTCGGCGGCGTCCTCCTCTTCACCGGTTGGCGCATCGGTCAGAACGCCAAGCGCGAGGCCGCGGCCGCCGAGCAGGCACAGGCGCTCGAGGCCGCGGCCCCGAGCGCGGACACGCCGGAGGACCTCATCGAGCAGATGCGCGTGCACGCCCTCGAGATCCTGCTCGCGCCCGACCTCGTCGACATGGTGTCGGGTGCGTCCGACGACCTGCTCGGCCGGGTGCGCGCGCTCCGCCGGAAGATCGCCGTCGACATGGGCATCGTCGTCCCGCCGGTCCGCACCCGGGACAGCATCGACCTGCCGCCGTCGACCTACGCGATCCGCATCGCGGGCGTCGAGGCCGGCCGGGGCACCGCGCCCGCCCGGAGCGTCCTCGCGCTCGGCGACCAGCTCGACGGGCTCCCCGGTGCCGCGACCGTCGAGCCCGTGTTCGGGCTCGCGGGCAAGTGGGTGCCCGCCGAGCTCCGGCACGCCGCCGAGATGACCGGAGCGACCGTGATCGACCGGGTCTCCGTCCTCGTGACGCACCTGCAGGCCGTGATCGGCGACAACGCCGCGCGCCTGCTCACCCGCGAGGACGTCAAGGTCCTCACCGAGGGCGTCAAGCAGGTCAACCCGGCGGCCGTGGACGAGCTCGTGCCCGGCATGCTGTCGATGGCCGAGCTCCAGCGCGTGCTGCAGGGGCTGCTCGCCGAGCGCGTCCCGATCAACGACCTCGGGCGGATCTGCGAGGCGCTCACCCTGCGCGCGAAGGTGTCGACCGACCCCGAGGGACTCGTCGAGGCCGCGCGCGCGGCACTCGGCCCGGCCCTCGTCGCGCGCCACACCGACGCCGGGGTGCTCCGCGTCATCATGATCGACCCGCTGCTCGAGCAGTCGATGCTCGAGGGACTCCGTCCGTCGGAGCAGGGGAGCCAGGTCGTGCTCGACGCGCACCGCATCGAGCAGGTCCTCGGGTCCCTCCGCGACGCCGTCCGCTCGGTCGAGGACCAGGGGCTGTCCGCCGTGCTGGTGTGCGCCCCGCAGCTCCGGCCCGCCGTGCACCGCATGGTCGCCGCGCAGTCGAACGGGCTGCCCGTCCTGTCCTACCAGGAGGCCACGGCAGCGGGCTCCACCATCGAGACCGTGGGGGTGGTCCGTGTCGCCGACGCGCTTGCAGCGTGAGGGGGCGACCCTCGAGGCCCTGCGCGACGCCGTCCGCGAGGAGTTCGGCCCGGCCGCGCGGATCGTCGCCGCCGAGCGGGTGACGACCCCCGGGATCGTCGGGCTCTTCCGGAAGGCCCACGTCGAGGCCACCGTCGAGGTGCCCGCCCCGGACGAGGCGCCCACCGCCGTGGTCGCGATCGCGGACGGTCCCGTCCAGCGGGCCGGGATCGCAGCGCTCCTCGCCGACGCGGAGGCCGCCGAGGCACGGATCGCCGCGGCCGACGGGACCGGGGCCACCCGCGCCGACGCGTTCGCGTCGGTCCTCGACGGGTTCGTGGCCGACGGGATCGCGCCGTCCGCGCCGCCCGTCCGCGGCCTGCCCGCCCAGGGCGGGTCGCGCCTCCCGGTCGGCAGCGACGTCCTGCCTGGAGGCGCGGCGCACCCCGTCGACGACGCTGCGGCCGTCGTGCAGCCGCCCGTCGGGTCCGCGACGCGCGCCGTCGCGCCGCCCGCCGCACTCTCCGCCTCGCCGTCCGCAGCGCGGCTCGTCGCTCCGGCCGTCCGCTCCGCGGACGGCGACCTGGTGCTCCTCGTGGGGCGTCCCGGCGACGTGGACGCCGTCGCGGGGTTGTTCGCGACGCGGCACGCCCTGCGACCGACGGCCGCCGCGGACCGGCGGTCGGGAATCCTCGCGCGGGCGGACGGCGTCCGGGACGGCCTGTCCGTGCTCGCGGTCGCCGCGTGGGACGACGCGGCCACGATCGACGCGCTCGGCGCCGACCAGGTCTGGCTCGTCGTCGACGCCGGCCGCAAGACCGAGGACGCTGCCGCGATGCTCGGCGCCGTCGCTGGGCGGGTCGCCGTGGCCGGCGTCGTCGCGATCGGGTCCGGCGAGACCGCCACGCCGGAGTCGGTGCACCTGCTGGGAGTGCCGGTCCTGTCGCTAGGCTGACGGGGTGCTGGTACTCACGCGGAAGGTCGGCGAGCGGATCCTCGTCGGTGACGACATCGTCATCACGGTGCTCGACGGCCGCGGCGACGGGGTGCGCATCGGCATCGACGCCCCACGCGGCGTGAAGATCCAGCGCGAGGAGGTCGTCCGGGCGGTCACCGAGGCGAACGCCGAGGCCGCGGCTGCGGCAGGTGCGCCGGGTGACGACGACGCGGAGGCGCGTCTCCGACGTGCGTTGGGGGAGCAGGGCGGCACCGTCTCGTCCTAGCGGGGTGGGCGCCGTTCGGCGTGCGCGTCGCGGTGTGGCCGCCTGGCCTTCTCGTCGCGGTGTGGCCGCCTGGCCTTCCCGTCGCTCGGTCTGGGACGGCTCAGAGCAGGACGACGGCCGCCGCGAGGCCGGCCCAGCACGTGCTCGTCAGCGTGCCGACGATGAAGCGCTCGCGTGCCGCGGGGGAGTCGAGCTCGGAGAACCGCCCGAGACCCTTGACCGCGATCACGGCGGCGACGATCTCGAGGTGCCCGACGAGCGCGGCGCCGACGATCGCGAACCGCTCGAGGAACCCGATCACCGCGCCGCCGCGGAGCACCTCGGACGCTTGCGGCCCGGACGGGTCGCCGAGCGGCTCGTCGCTCGTGCTCACGAGGATGCCCCCGTGCGCGCCCCGCCGGACGTCCCCGCGTCGGAGGTCCCGGCGCATCGCACCGCCGAGGACCGCTCCGGTCACGGCGCTGCCGGCGAGCACACCGAGGAGGCACACCGCGGCGGCGAGGACGGTGCCGAGCGCGGGGTCCGGTGCGGTGGCGACGAGCCCGGTGCCGTGCGCCCCCACGGTCCCGTGCGCGCCCTCGGTCCCGGGCGCCCGGGCGGCGCCGGGCGCCGGGACGGTGCCGGTGGCGATGCGGACGGTGAGCACCGCGAGGAGCACCACGACGGCCGGGACCGCGCGGACGGTCACGGGGACCGGCCGCGCCGTGCTCCAGCCGGCGGCGGCGAGGACGACGACGGTCGCGACGACCCAGAGGGTGGTGGTCACGGTGCGGTCTCCTCGTGCTCAGGGGTCCGGCCGGCGCGGTTCTCCGTGGTCCGGTCGGCGCCTTTCTCCGGGTTCTGGTCGGCGCTGTTGTCCGAGGTCTGGTCGGCGCTCCGGAGCAGCGTGCCGAGGGCGGCCCGGACCGGGGCGTCGCTCCGGAGCTCAGCGGACGCGTACCGCTTCGCGACGGCTTGCGGGGTGATGTCGAGCCGGGCCGCGGCCTCGGTCCGGGAGTGTCCGGCCGCGAGCAGGTCGGCGAGCTCCCAGCCCTCGGGTGACCTGCGGGCGAGGGCGCGGACGTACTGCGCGACCAGTGGCTCGACCTCCGCGGTCGTGCTGTCGGCTCCGGGTGCCACCTCGAGCGCGAACCGTTCCGGGACGCTCTTCGCCCGCTCGACCGCCGCGCGCGCCGCGAAGAACGCCGGACCGGTCGCGGCCCGCGTCGTCGACGGCAGGGGCGTCTCGACCGGCCCGACGCCCACCCCGATGCTCCAGCCGCCGTGCCGGACGAGCGCCCGGACGACGTCGAGCGCCTGGCCGGGATCGGTCACGAGCACCTGGAACTCGTCGCCCGCGGTCCGCTCCGGGGATCGGACCGCTGCGCTGCCGAGCACACCGGACACGATCCCCAGTGCGGACTCCACGCGGTCGGTGCCGGCGCGGCTGTCGACCTGGTCCGCGGTGATGACGAACATGTGCCCTCCGCCGTCAACCCTACGAGGTTGACAACCTCAGAATCAACCCCACGAGGTTGATGACCGTCGTGTCCGGTCGTCGGTCACGGGCGGGGCTTCTTCTCCTGCTCGGGCAGCCGGCCCGCGGCGGCCTCGGCGGCGAACCACGCGCGGGCCTCGTCCTGACGCTCCTGCTCGGCGCCGAGCGCGATCGGTGCCCGGACGTGACCCGGCTCGTACCCGAACGTGTCGAGGAGCTGCGGGACCACCGGACGGATCCGGGCCACGAGCCGGTCGACGTACGCCGAGACGGCACGGGCACGCTGGGCGGTCAGCCGACCGTTCATCAGGAACCACTCGAGGTGCTGCTCGAGGAGCCCGAGCGCGAACAGGTCGCGGAGCCAGACCAGCACCCGCTTCGTGTCGCCCTCGGGGACGGCCTCGAGTCCCTCGGTGAACGCGTCCCACTGCATGAGTTCGGCGTGGGCCTTCGACGCCTCGATGAGCTCGTGCTGCGAACGGTTGAGCAGGAGGGCCTGACGCGCGCGGTCCTTGCCGGCCGACGCCAGACGCATGCCGATCTGCGCGACCATCGTGTCCACGCGGCCCTGCAGCAGTTCGCGCTGCGTCCGTGGGTCCTGCAGGTCGGTGACGCTGGCCGCGAGCGAGCCGCGGTCGGCGACGGTCTGGCCGAGCCGACGGAGCCCGGAGGCGTCGGCCAGCTTCGACGCGGCCGCCGCGGCCACGAACCGCGCCGTCGACGCGGCGTCCCTCGGCGCGCGCGCACGGAACTCGGTCAGCAGCCGCTTGCCGACGAGCTGCAGCAGCACGGTGTTGTCGCCCTCGAACGTGACGTAGACGTCGAGGTCGGCACGGAGCCCGGTCAGGCGGTTCTCGGCGAGGAAGCCCGCGCCGCCGCAGGCCTCGCGGCACTCCTGCAGCGTGTCGAGCGCCGACCAGGTCGACATCGCCTTGAACGCCGCGGCCTGGGTCTCGAGGTCCTCGCGGCGCTGCGGGTTGTCCTCGCGTCCGCTGAACACGTCGTCGAAGGTCCGGAGCAGCTTCTCGTGCGCGAACGACTGCGCGAACACGGTCGCGAGGCGGGGGACCAGTCGGCGCTGGTGGCGACCGTAGTCGAGCAGGACGCCCTCGGTGCCGTCGCCCGTCGGGAACTGCCGACGCTGCATCGCGTACGTCAGTGCGATCTGCAGGCCGATCTTCTGCGCGACCACCGCGGCGCCGTCGAGCGACACGCGGCCCTGGACGAGCGTGCCGAGCATCGTGAAGAAGCGCCGACCCGGTGACGCGATGGGCGAGCTGTACGTGCCGTCCTCGGCGACGTCGCCGTAGCGGTTGAGCAGGTTCGTGCGCGGGACGCGGACGTGGTCGAAGTGCAACCGGCCGTTGTCGATGCCGTTGAGGCCGCCCTTGTAGCCGTCGTCCTCGCCACCGACCCCGGGCAGGAAGGCGCCCTCGGCATCGCGGATCGGGACGTAGAACGCGTGCACGCCGTGGTCGACGCCCTGCGTGACGAGCTTCGCGAACACGACAGCTGCCCTGCCGTGCAGTGCGGCGTTGCCGATGTAGTCCTTCCATGCCCCGCGGAACGGGGTGTGGATGACGAACTCCTGCGTCTCCGGGTCGTACGTCGCCCGGGTCGCGATGTTCTGGACGTCGGAGCCGTGGCCGGTCTCGGTCATCGCGAAGCAGCCGGGGACCTCGAAGGAGACGATGCCGGGGAGGAACTCGCGGTGGTTCCGCTCGGTGCCGAGGTGGTGCACGGCCGAGCCGAAGAGCCCCCACTGCACGCCGGCCTTGATCTGCATCGAGGGGTCGGCGGTCGTGAGCTCCTCGAAGGCGGCGAGGTTGCCGCCGTGGTTGTCCTGTCCGCCGAACTCGGCCGGGTAGGGACGTTGGATCGCCCCCGCCTCGACGAGGGTCCGGAGCTGCTCGAGCGTCCGGGACCGGGCGTCGGCGTACGGCATGCCCTCGATCTTGTGCATCGCCGGGTCGAGCGCGAGCCGGCGCGAGATCCGCCGGTCCTCTGCCCACCGGCCCAGGAGCAGCTCCGCGACGAGGTCGACGTCGATGTGCACGTCGGTGGCGGTCGACCCGACGGGCGTGCCCGCGGCGGGGTCGCCGGTCGCGTCTGCCTTCGGCGCGCCGGCCTTCGGGGTGCTGTGCACGGGTGCGGTGTCGACCATGGTCGGGAGTCCTCCTGAACTGCGGTGTCCGGTGTTGCAGGACACACGCTATGCACTCTGCCTGCTCGCCGCGTGAACGCCGTGCGCGCGGGACAAACGCCGTGTGCGGAGGACCGACGACGGTCGTGGGAACCCTCCAACGACGGCCGGTCGGGATTTGTGCGCACCTATCGACGATTGTGCCCGGTGCGCGTGCCGCGGGCAGACTGTGCGGCATGTCAGGCACCACCGCACCGGGCCACGAGCCCCGCCGGGAACGCACGTTCTTCGGCCAGCCGTTCGAGCTCTCCACGCCCTTCGCCGTCGAGCTGTGGGAGCGGTTCTCGTTCTACGGCATGCAGGGCATCGTCCTGATCTACATGTACTACACGGTGACGCAGGGCGGCCTCGGCATCGACGAGAAGCTCGCGAGCGGGATCATGGGCGCCTACGGCGGCGCGGTGTACCTGTTCACGATCATCGGTGCCTGGATCGCCGACCGGCTCGTCGGCGCCGACCGGACGCTGTTCGGCAGCGCGGTCGTCGTCATGCTCGGCCACATCGCGCTCGCGCTCCTCCCCGGCGTCACGGGCGTCGGCGTCGGCCTGGTCCTCATCGCGCTGGGCTCCGGCGGGCTCAAGGCGACCGCGACCACCATCGTCGGGGGCCTGTACGCGAAGGACGACCCACGCCGCGACGCCGGCTTCTCGCTCTACTACCTCGGTGTGAACCTCGGCGCGTTCTTCGGCCCGCTGCTCACCGGCCTCCTGCAGAGCACGCTCGGGTTCCACTTCGGCTTCGGGCTCGCCGCCGTCGGCATGGCCGCGGGCCTCGTTCAGTACGGCATCCGACGTCGCCACCTGCCGGAGGTCGTCCGGCAGGTCAGCAACCCGATCGCGCGTCGGCGTCTGCCGCTCGTCGCCGTCCTCGTCGTCGCCGGGCTGGTGGTCGTCGTCGTCGCGCTCCTCACCGGACTGCTCACCGTCGGCAACCTGCCGACCGTCGTGGTCGCGATCGTGGTGCTCGCCACCGTCGGCTACTTCGTCGTCATCCTGTCCAGCGGCATCAGCGCCGAGGAACGCTCCCGCGTGTTCGCGTTCGTCCCGCTCTTCATCGCGAGCGCCGTGTTCTGGTCGCTCTACCAGCAGCAGTTCACCGTCGTGACGATCTACGCGGACCAGCGCCTCGACCGCACGCTCGGCGGCTGGGAACTGCCGGTCTCGTGGGTGCAGTCGATCAACCCGGTCTTCATCATCGTGCTCTCCGGTGTCTTCGCCGCGATCTGGACCAAGCTCGGTGACCGGCAGCCGTCCACGCCGACGAAGTTCGCCCTCGGCACCGGCATCATGGGCGTCGCGTTCCTCCTCTTCCTGCCGTTCACGGGCACGGGACGGAACGGCACGCCGCTGCTCGTCCTCGTCGGCATCCTGCTCGTGTTCACCGTCGCCGAGCTCCTGCTGTCGCCGGTCGGGCAGTCCGTCGCGACGAAGCTCGCACCCGCGAAGTTCCAGACGCAGATGGTGGCGCTGTTCTTCCTCTCGGTGTCGCTCGGCACCGCGGCGACCGGCGTGCTCTCGCGCTACTACGACCCGACGGACGAGGCCCCGTACTTCCTCGTGCTCGGGCTGGCCGCGGTGGCCGTCGGCGTGCTGCTGCTGGTCTTCACGAAGCCCGTGCTCCGACTCATGCGTGGGGTCCGCTGACCAGCGCGCCCGACCACGCCGTCCCACCGCACCGGGTAGGCTGGGACCCGCCACATCGGCCCCCGAACCAAGGAGTCACGGACATGCTCGAAGTCATCGCAGGCGTCATCATCGGGATCGGCGTGCTCGGCGGCGTCGGACTCTGCATGGCCACGGCCGCCATGATGAAGAGCGGCTCCGAGGAGTACTAGACCGACTCCGGGGCACCGCTACCCACCGCCGGTTCGACCGGCACCAGCTGACGACTCAGGACGGTCGCGCGCTCGTAGGGGCCGCGGCCGTCCGTCGTGTACGCGGGTTCGTCGAACACGACGACCCAGGTGCGCTGCGTCCCGCCGAGCTGGCTCGTGCCGGGGGCGACGACGACGCCGATCGGCTCGTCGGCCCATCGCTCCCCACCCTGCTCGGTGTCGACGACCTGCACGAGCGCCCCGATGCCGAGGCCGCCGCGGTCGTCGGGGCGGGGGCTGGGGGAGCGGCGTCCGAACACCCGCCCACCGTACCGTCCCCGCCCGCAGTTCCGCGCTGGTCGCACGACATGCCGTCCGGACCGCGCTTTGGTCGCACGACGTGCCGTCGCGCGGCGTGCGGGGCGACACGTTCTGCGACCAGCCGCAGGCGCCGAACGGGAGGCCCGTGGCGGCCCCGCACCGTGCCTCCCGTCCGCGGCGCGTCCCGCGCTGGTCGCACGGCGTGCCGTCCGCGTCTCGCGTTGGTCGCACGACGTGCCGTCGCGCGGCGTGCGGGGCGACACGTTCTGCGACCAGCCGTCCCCGCCCCGCGCCGTCTCGCCCCGCCCCGCGCCGTCTCGCCCCGCCGCGCCGCGCCGGGCGCCCCGCGCCCCGCGCGCTACACCCGGGCGATCTCGGTGATGGACGAGTGGCCCGTGTCGGGGTGCTTCCGCATCGAGAGCAGCCGTTCCATGGACGGCTCGAGCGCCGTGACCTTGTCGAGCGGTGCGCTCACCACGAGCTGGAAGCCGAGCCGCAGCCACGCCGTCACCGCACGCCCGGCGAACTCCGAGTCCGCCTTGATGAACGCCTCGTCGAGGAAGACCGGCGCGAAGCGCGGCCGGGGCCGGGTCTCGTCCCCGAGCTGGTAGCGCAGCGCCGCCCCGACGATGAAGGCCACGAGCTCCTGCGTCTCGCCGCCGGACTTGTCGCCGAGCGAGGAGTAGACGCCGAGGTCGTTGCCGTCGACGTCGTAGCGCACCGCGGTGATCTCCATGTGCCGCCGGACGTCGAGCACGGCATCCCGGGCGGTGGTGCGGCCCCGCGGCGACGACGGGTCGGGCCGGATGATCGCCATGAACCGCCGGAGCCGTCGGAAGCGGGTCTCGAGGACGTCGTCGGTCAGCTCGGTGTCGACCGAGGCGGAGAGCGCGCGGAGCTCCTTCCGGAACGACGCCACCTCCTCCCGGGTGACGCGGCGGATCACGATCTTGAGCCGGTCCCGGTTCGCTCCGAACGGCAGGTCGCGGAGGATCTCGTTGACGGGCTCGAGGCGCTCCTCGATCTCGACGACCGCGCGGTCGAACGCCCCGGCGAGCGGGACGAGGTCCTCGCCGCTCCACTGCGACAGCCGTCGGCGCCACTCGGTGCGTCGGGCGTGCAGGCCGGTCGCGACGATCTGCTCGAGGATCGCGTGGTAGTCGGGGAACGACGCGACTCCGGTGCCCAGGTTCGGGTCCGGCCAGGCGTCCTGGTAGCGCTGGAACGTCAGCGTGAGCGCGGTCGACGCCGCCGCCGCACCGTCCAGCGCCTGGGTCAGCCGCTCGTCGAGCCGGCGCCGCAGGCGTCGGGTGGCGTCGTCGAAGCCGTCGATGCCGTCCGGGGCGCCGACCTCCTCGAAGGTCTCGGAGAGCAGCTGCGCCTGCTCGTCGTCGGGGAGGGACCCCGGGGCGTCGTCGAACCGCGCGAGGATCTCGGCTGCGGCGTCCTGCCCGTCGACGAGCACGCCGTGCCGCTCCTCGAGCCGTGTGACCGAGAGTCGCGCGGCGGAGCGGCGGTCGGACGCCTCGTCGAGGGACGAGCGGAGCCGCGCGACCGTTGCGCGGAGCGCCCGGAGCCCGTCGTCGGCGGCCAGGAGCGCCTGGCGTTCGGCGTCGAGCCCCGCGAGCGACTCGTCGAGCCCGGCGACGTCGATGCCGTCCCAGGTCGTGTCGACCACGTGCTGGTGCGCGGCGCGGAGGGCGTCGAGGGCGGCGATGTCCTGCGCGACGTCGGTGCGCCGGGCCTCGAGGGTCGCGAGGTCCTGCGCGATCGAGGCGAGCTCGTCCTCGACCGCGGTGACCCGGGCCTCGTTCGTGAACCCGATGACGTTCGCCTGGCGCCGGTCCCCGTGCGCGCCTCGTCGGCCGTCGCGGAGCTGTCCGGAACGGGTGACGCGACGACCGCCGCCGCCGAGGTCGCTCGCGTCCTGCACGCAGCGCGCGTCGGTGCGGTCGGACTCGATGCGTTCGCGGACCCAGGTGCTGAAGGGCGACGGCTTGATCGCGAGCTTGCCGGACACCATCGCGGGGTCGCCGTCGAGGTCGATGTGCGGACCGGTCGGCACCCCCTCGAACTGCACCCGGACGGGCAGCCGCAGCGCGTCGATGGCCTCGCTGAACGCGGCCAGGTCGTCCTGGTCGACCAGGAGCGTGCGGGCGACGGGAGCGAGGACGGACTCGATGGCCGTCCGCCAGGACTCCTCGCCGGGGAGCACGTCGAGCAGCTCGGCGACGAAGGGGAGGTCGGCGGGGTCGATGCCGGCGGCACGGGCCATCGCGACCCGGGCCTCGTGCATCGGGAGCGGCATGGCGCCCTGCCGGTGCTCGAGCGACTGGCGTTCCTGCCGGAGGGTGCGCTCGCGGTCGAGGAGCGGGTACTCCTCGCGGGTCAGGGCGTCACGGCGGTCGTCGAGCGCGGAGCGTGCCGTGCCGTACGACCCGAGGAACTCGTGCGCCGCGCGCTGTGCCGCCGCGAACGACGCCTCGGTGTCGACGGCCAGCTCGAGCGCGGCGGTGCGCTCCTCGAACGTGGCTCGGGTGCGGACGACGGCGTCCCGCTCGCGGGTCCGGCGCTCGATCCGGTCCTCCAGCTGGGCGAGCGCGTTGCCGCCCTGGTCGCGCAGCCGGGCCTCGGCGTCGCGCAGCTCGACCTCGACGGCGGCGTGCCGGGCGGACGCGGCGGCCACCTCGGCGCGGGCGGCGGTCCGTTCGCGGGCGTTCCGCGCGACCTCGTCGTCGAGCAACGCCCGCTTCCGGGAAGCCGTCCAGTGCGCGAACGGGGACACCTCGGAGCCGGTCGCGATGCCGTCCAGGGCCGCCGCGGCGGCCGTCGACCGGTCGATCTCGGCGTGCAGGTCGACGATGGGCGCGAGGATGCGGACCTTGCGCTCCTCGGTGTCCATCGCCTCGTACGCCTCGTCGAGGGCGGAGAAGTGCGCGAGGGCACGGTCCGCTGCCTCGTACGTCGCCGGCGTCTCGAGGACGAGCGACTTGTAGAGCGCGTCGACGGTCGGCAGGTGCTGGCCGGCCTGGATGCGCGCGAGCAGGCGCATGGCGCGGTTGCCGCCGCCGGAGTCGCCGATGCCGAGGCGCGTCTGCAGCGTGTAGGCGAGCTCCTGGTAGGTGTCCCGGATCACGAGACCCGGCACCCGGCCGGTGAGTTCGAGGTGGTGGAACCGTGACGGCACGAACTCCTCGAGCCGCCGCAGGTCGAACGTGTCGTCGACGGTCGCCATCGTCATCTGGATGTCGCCGACGCCACGGGCACGCTTCGGCACGATGTACGCGCGGAGCACCGTGAAGCGGCGCTCGTCGTCGTTCCGGAACGTCACCGCGACGGCGCCCCACGTCGTCTGGTCGTCGCCGCGCAGGTTGACGTCCCGGAGCGCACCGGTCTCCGGGTCGCGCCGGGTGTCGACCTTCCCACGGAGGTACGTGAGCAGGTTGCGCTGGTCCGCCCCGCGCGCGCGGCCGGTCGTGGTGTCGTTCGAGGCGCCGTTGAACGGCACGTCGGACGGCATCATCACGGCCAGGTAGGCGTCCATCAGCGTCGACTTGCCGGTACCGGAGGCGCCCGAGAGGAGGGTCGCGGTCCCGGAGAGCTCCACCTGGCGGTGGCCGTGGAAGCCGCCCCAGTTCACGACCTGCATCGACTCGGCACGCCACTGCGCCACGGTGTCGAAGAGCGCGGGCATCGCGTACTGGTCGGACGCGGTCGACCCGTTCAGGGTGTCGGTCATGCGGCCGGCTCGCCTTCGTCGTCGGTGTCGGTCGGCTCGGCCTGGAGGCTCGGCTCGGCTCCGTCGGTCGACCCGCCGTCCCCGCTGGTCGCGGTGCGCAGCCAGGTGTCGAGTTCGAGGAGTCGCTCGAGGGGGAGGAGCACCTCGACGACGCTCGCGACCCGGAAGCGGTCGGGGTCCGTCGTCCGGAGGAGGATCCGGGCGCGGACGAGTCGGTCCACGGCACTCGCGACACGGGCCTCGTCGCGTGTGCGGTCGGTGGACCCGGCGGGCAGGAACCCGGCCACGTGCCCGAGGATCTCGGACCGGTCGACGACGACCTGGTCGGGGCCCGGTCGCGTGTCGGCGCGCAGCCGCATCCGGAGGTAGACGAGGACGATCGTCTCCTCGCGGGTGTACGGGACGTCGCGGAGCAGCGTCGGGAACGGCCGGCGCTGGCTCTCCGACCGCGCCTGGCGCTTCCAGGCGACCTCCCGGTCACGGTCGACGTGCAGCTCCAGGAACAGGTCGTTCAAGCGCGACCGGAGCTGCGCCTCGGCGTCGAGCACCGCCCGCCACTCGTCGGCGTGCGTTCGCGCGCTGACGTAGGTGTGGCGCAGGAGCGCGACCAGCGCACGCCGCTGTGGCTCGTCGAGTCGTCCCTCGTCGCCCTCGAAGAGGGCGAAGCTCGTCTCGTCGCGGTCCTCCTCCTGCCCGACGGCTGCGAGGTCGTCGGTGGTGACCTCGTCGTCGACGGGTGCCGGCCTGGTGTCGCTCACCGTGCCTCCTGTGCGTGTGCTGCTGTCCGTGCTGGGTTGTGCGGTGCGTCGTCGTCGGTCCCGGGTCCGGTGCCGGTGTCGGCCGCGTCGGCCAGGTCCGCGGCGGGCATGTGGAAGGTGACCTGGCTGCCGTCCGGGCGCACCGTGTGGTGCGCGACCACGTGGCGGGCGTCCTCGAAGTCCGGGCGGCCGGTGAGCAGGTGGGCGAGTCCGAAGAGCTCGACCGGGCGACGCTGCTCGTCCGGCAGACCGTGGAAGGCCGCGGCGCTCGTCGCCGCGCCGACGGACCGGAGGGCGGCCCGGAGCTCGCCGAGGAGCGGGCCGCCGTGACGGCGGAGCGTGTCGACGTCGACGTCCTCGAAGGCGTCGTCGTCCGGCTCCTCGATCGGGGGCGGGACGGACTCGTTGTCGGGGTCGTAGAAGCGCTCGCGCAGGGTCTCGACCTCGGCGGCGTCCGGCAGGAGGCCGAGGGGGACGCGGTCCCGCGCCGACCCCTGCTCGATCCACGCCGCGAGACCGCGGTTCACGGACCGCAGGACCGCGTCGAGTTCGCGGTCGCGCACGACGTCGTGC